>JBJEMX010000079.1:0-23205 GCA_051879895.1 Lachnospiraceae bacterium | reverse complement strand
CTTGCGGCAAATACCGTTTCAACGATCTGGATTTGGGAACAATCGGTGGATTGCCGAGAATCATGGACATGGGGCAGTGCAATGATGCTTATAGCACAATCAAAGTAGCCGTTGCACTGGCGGAGGCATTTGAATGCGGTGTCAATGAGTTACCGTTGACCTTGGTATTGTCATGGTATGAACAGAAAGCGGTCTGCATTCTGCTGACACTTCTTCATCTTGGAATCAGGAATATTTATCTCGGACCTACACTGCCGGCATTTCTGTCTGCTAATGTGGTAGACTTTTTGGTGAAGAACTTTGAGCTTCATCCGACGACAACACCGGAACAGGATATGGCGGAGATATTAAAATGAGCTTGAAATTATTCGTAAGATATTGGAAAATAATAATTATAAATGAAATGCAATGGAGGAATTAAAATGTATAAGAATGTTGAAAAACAGGTAAGCTTGAAACTGAAAGATTTAGTTGATTATCAGAAAGGACAGGTAGTCAGCAAAACATTGGTGCAGAATGAGCAGGTTAGTATGACAATTTTTTCCTTTGATAAAGGCGAAGAAATTTCCACTCATGCAGCCGGTGGTGATGCCATGGTTACAGTGCTGGAAGGTACAGGAAGATTTACCGTGGATGGAGAAGTGTTCATTTTGAATGAGGGAGAAACTCTTATTATGCCGAAAGACATTCCTCATGCGGTATATGGCGAGGAGCAATTCAAAATGCAACTTACTGTTTCCTTTTAAGTATAATTATGGGAGGTAATTTATGACTGCATATGTAAATGAAAATTGTATAGGTTGTGGTATGTGTGCCGGTATCTGTCCTAAGGTATTCAGAATGACAGATGAAAATGTGGCGGTTGCCGACGGTGAGGTATTGCCGGAGCAGGAGACAGCGGTACAGGAGGCTGCAGACAACTGTCCGGTAAGTGCTATTGAAGTATAAATATATGTGTAATAATTATCCCGCTTCTCAAATCTTTCATTTTCATTTTATAGTTTTCTCATAATTTGGACACAGAATGAACACAATTTACCTGTAATATAAATTTCAGATAGTTGATGAACTCACTATCTCCCCCCCTCATAAGAAAATTCAGGAAAGCCCGGTGTAATAGCCGGGCTTTTCTGATGTTCTCTTTCTTTTTGTATATTTTGGGGTGGCAAATGGGAGCAAAATAGAGTAAAATAAAAATAATATGTATAGTGGCCGTATGGGAAAAGCGGCAGGAAAAGAGGGCGTGGAATGGAATTAAAGTCATTGCTTGAAAGAGTAGAATATACAGTAGAAAAAGGTACTTTGGAAAAAGAAGTGTCCGCAGTAGTGTACGATTCCAGAAAAGTGGAAAAGAGCTGCCTGTTTATCTGTGTGAAAGGAATGAATTTTGATGGGCATGCCTACGCGGCAGAGGTGGCAGAAAAGGGAGCCGCCGTATTGGTGGTGGAGCAGGCGGTAGAACTGCCGGAAAACACAGAGGTCACCGTTATCCGGGTGGATAGTACCCGCTACGCCATGGCATTTATTTCGGCGGCATGGTTTGGCTATCCGGCAGAAAGGATGAAAGTCATCGGTATTACCGGAACCAAAGGCAAGACCACGACCACATACTTAGTAAAGTCCATGCTGGAAAATGCAGGCAGAAAGGTTGGTCTGGTAGGAACGATTGAAGTGATTATCGGCGACACCCATATCCATGCCAACAATACTACTCCGGAGTCCTATCTTTTACAGGAATATTTTAAGCAGATGGCAGATGCAGGCTGCGATACTGTGGTGATGGAGGTTTCCTCACAGGGACTCAAACTCCACCGCACACAGGGCTTTGTCTTTGATTATGGTATTTTTACCAACCTGGAACCGGATCACATCGGTGTGGGTGAACATGCGGATTTTGAAGAATATCTGGCATGTAAGGGACTTTTATTTAAACAGTGTAAGACAGGTATCGTAAACGGTGATGATGTCCACTGCGATGCGGTAATCGAAGGACATACCTGCACCATAGAAAAGTTTGGTTTAAATGCGGGAAACGATTTGCGTGCCGTGAACCAGCAACTGGTAAAGAAACCGGGCGAGCTGGGTGTTTCCTTTACCACAGAAGGACTGCTTTCCATGGAAGTGGAAGTGACGACGCCGGGAAGGTTCAGTGTTTATAATGCATTGACGGCCATTGCCATTTGCAGGCATTTCGGTGTGTCCGAGGAAAATATCAAAAAAGCATTACTGGCAGCAAAGGTAAAGGGCAGAATTGAAATGGTAAAGGTATCCGATGCGTTTACGTTGCTCATTGATTATGCCCACAATGCCATGAGCTTGGAGAGCCTGTTAAAATCTCTCAGGGAATATGAACCCCACAGGCTGGTGTGTCTGTTTGGCTGTGGCGGCAACCGCTCCAAGCTTCGCAGATATGAGATGGGAGAGGTCAGCGGCAGACTGGCGGATTTGACAATCATCACATCCGACAATCCCCGCTTTGAAGAACCCCGGGATATCATAAACGATATCAAAACAGGTATGGCAAAGACAAACGGCAGATATGTGGAAATCTGTGACAGAAAAGAAGCTATAGCCTATGCCATCGACCATGGCGAGCCGGGCGACATCATTGTCCTTGCCGGAAAAGGCCATGAAGACTACCAGGAAATCAAAGGCGTCAAATACCCCATGGACGAACGTGACCTGATTGCCGACATTCTGGCAGAGAGAAAATAAAAAGTACATTTTTAACAAGTGTACCGTCATTTCAAAATGAGAGTAGTAGGGTGAGCCGTTCTGATTTATCTGTTCCATAGGCTTTTTATGCCATGGAGATAAGACTCTGGCATTGTGGAAGCCATTGCTGACACAATGCTACGTATAGAGGCTTATCGGAATGCCCGGCATAAGTGCCTGGGGAACAGATAAATCAGAACGGCACAAAAAGTAGGATTTTTTGAAAGGAGGTCCCACATGGAAAAAATATACGCCGACGTGATAGTGGATATCGCCCATGAAAAGGTGGACCGTCCTTTTCAGTACCGGATACCGGAATGCATGCGGGATGTGATAACCGAAGGCATGTGTGTAAGTGTTCCGTTCGGCGCAGGCAATAAATTGTTAAAGGGCTATGTAACAGCCATAAAGGACACCCCGGACTTTCCGCCGGAGCGTATCAAGGAAGTTAGGGAGATTGTTACCGGCGGTGTGTCTGTGGAAGAAAAGCAGATGCGTCTTGCTGCATTTTTAAAACGTAATTACGGCTCCACCATGATACAGGCCTTAAAGACCGTCCTGCCTGCCAAACAGTCTGTAAAAGCTCTGGAAAAAAGGACGGTACGGCTTTCGGTATCAGATAAAAGAGCAGAAGAATTTTTACGGTTTTTTGAAAAGAAACACCGGACGGCAAGAGCAAGACTGTTACGGGAGTTAATGCAGACCAAAGCATTACCGTATCCGTTAGTGACAGGTAAATTAAATATCAGCAGCCAGACGATAAAGGCGTTGGAAGAACAGGGAATTATTTCGGTAGAAACGGAAACAATGCTGCGTAATCCGGTGCGTATGGAGGAAACCGGAGGCACTAAAAAGGAATTAAGTACTGCCCAGCAGGTAATTGTAGATACGGTACTTACGGATTTTGATAAAGGAAGTCAGGGAACTTATCTGATACATGGCATTACCGGCAGCGGCAAAACGGAAGTGTATATGAGTCTGATTGAAGGGATGCTTTTACGGGGAAGGCAGGCTATTGTGCTGATACCGGAAATTGCCCTGACTTATCAGACCCTGATGCGGTTTTACCAGAGGTTTGGTAACAGGGTTTCCGTCATGAATTCCATGTTGTCTGCCGGAGAGAAGTATGACCAGTGTGAAAGGGCAAAGCGGGGGGAAATCGATGTAATTATCGGCCCACGGTCCGCACTTTTTACCCCTTTTCAGAATATAGGGCTGATTATCATGGACGAGGAACATGAAAACAGCTACAAAAGTGAAGGGACACCCAAATATCATGCAAGGGAAACTGCCGAAGAGGTAGCAAGGCTGCATGGCTCAAGTCTGGTGCTCGGTTCAGCGACCCCTTCCTTAGAGGCCTATTACCGGGCAAAAAAAGGTGACTACAAGCTGTTTACCTTAACAGAGCGTCTGACCGGAGGCAGTCTCCCCTTGGTACATACCGTGGATTTGCGGGAGGAATTAAAATCCGGTAACAGGTCTATATTCAGTATAAAATTACAGGAACTGATGACGGACAGATTAGAAAAAAAACAGCAGATTATGCTGTTTTTAAACCGGAGGGGGTATGCGGGATTTGTTTCCTGCCGTGCCTGCGGGCATGTCATGAAATGTCCCCACTGTGATATATCCCTGTCTGAGCACAGGGGAGGCAGGCTGATTTGCCATTACTGCGGCTATGAAGAACCTGCCGTGAAAATGTGCCCTTCCTGCGGTTCCAAGTATATTTCGGGCTTTAAGGCCGGCACCCAGCAGATTGAGGAAAAGGTGAAAGAGCTCTATCCGCAGGCAAGAGTACTGCGAATGGATGCGGATACCACAAAACAAAAAGAAAGCTATGAAAGGATTTTGGCAGCCTTTGCAAATGGGGAGGCGGATATTCTCATTGGTACCCAGATGATTGTCAAGGGACATGACTTTCCCAATGTGACGCTTGTGGGAGTCCTGGCGGCAGATTTGTCTCTGTCGGCAGGCGATTACAGAGCGGGGGAGAGAACCTTTCAGCTTTTAACCCAGGCGGCAGGCAGGGCAGGCAGAGGAAAATTGCCCGGTGAGGTGGTTATCCAGACCTATCAGCCCGAGCATTACAGTGTAGTGCATGCTGCAAACCAGTCCTATGAGGATTTTTATGAAGAAGAAATTCTTTACAGGGAAATGCTTCGTTATCCTCCGGTCTGCAATATGCTGGCGGTACAGATTTTCTCCAAAGAGGAGGAGAGCGGCAGGAAGCTGGCAGAAGAACTGGCAGAGCTGGCAAAAACCTTTCAGGATGTGGCAGAGAGACCGGATAAGGGGCTTTTGGTTATCGGTCCGGCACCGGCAGCCATCGGAAGAGTTAATGATATTTTTAGATTTGTATTCTATATAAAATATGAAAAATATGATACACTGGTTGAAATAAAGGATAAACTGGAAGAGAGAGCAAGCTCCTTACAGTTAAAAAATGAAATCGTACAGATGGATTTCAATCCGGTAAATTTGTTTTAGACAACTGCAGACAGAAAGGATAATGAGTATGGCACTGAGAAACATCAGAGAAATAGGAGATGAGGTTTTAAACAAGCCTTGTAAAGAGATAAAGGAGATGACTCCCAGACTGCGTGAGCTGATAGAGGACATGATAGATACCATGTACGAGGCAAACGGCGTGGGACTGGCTGCACCCCAGGTAGGCGTATTAAAGAGAGTCGTAGTTATCGATGTAACAGGTGAAGACCTTTATGTTATGATTAATCCGAAGATTATAGAGACTGACGGCGAACAGACCGGTCATGAGGGATGTCTCAGCGTACCGGGCAAGTCCGGTATTGTAACCAGACCCAATTATGTAAAAGCTACGGCACTGGATATGGATATGCAGCCCTATGAGGTGGAAGCGGAGGAGCTTTTTGCAAGAGCCATCTGCCATGAGTTAGACCATCTGGACGGCCATCTGTATGTAGAAAAAGTAGAGGGTAGTCTGGTGGATGTGACTGCCGATGAAGAGGAAGAGGACGAGGAAGAATGAAAATTGTTTTTATGGGAACCCCCGATTTTGCGGTAGGAGCCTTGCAGGCACTGATTGAGGCGGGGCATGAAATAACGGCGGTAGTCACCCAGCCGGATAAAGCAAAGGGAAGAAGCGGAAAACTCAGTTTTTCTCCCGTAAAGGAATGTGCACTGGAAAAAGGAATTCCTGTTTTACAGCCGGTACGCATTAAAAGACCGGAAGCAGTGGCAGAACTGGCACAGTATGAAGCGGATGTTTTTGTGGTAGCGGCATTCGGACAGCTTTTGTCAAAGGAAATCCTTTCCATGCCACGCTTAGGCTGTATCAATATCCATGCGTCTCTCCTTCCCAAATATCGTGGCTCAAGTCCTATCCAGTGGACGGTTATCAACGGAGAAGAGAAGACCGGCGTTACCATCATGCAGATGAATGAAGGACTGGATACGGGAGATATTTTATATCAGAAGGAAGTTTTATTAGATAAAAAGGAAACCGGAGCGTCCTTGTTTGATAAGCTGGCAAAGTTAGGTGCAGGAGCCATTGTCGAGGCATTGCAGCTTTTGTCGGAAGGGAAACTCGCTCCGATACCGCAAAACGATGAGCAGGCAACCCATACCGTTATGCTGGATAAAGCCATGGGACATATGGATTTTACAAAAAGTGCGGTTGAACTGGAGCGTCTTGTGAGAGGGTTAAATTCATGGCCCAGTGCGTATACTTATTTTGACGGCAGACAATTAAAAATCTGGGAAAGCGAGCTGGCAGAGAAAGAGGAGTTTTCCGAAGAAGAGCTGGCATATGCCAAAAAAGCGGCACCGGGAGAAGTGATAAAGGTAGAAAAGAACCGTTTTGCCTTAGCCTGCACGGAGGGTGCACTCTGGATTACTTCTTTGCAGTTAGAGGGTAAGAAACGGATGTCCACTCACGATTTTTTACTGGGCAATGCTATCGAAACAGGAATGATTTTAGGGTAAAAGGAGGAATTTTATGCCATACTATTACTATTATATTGATCCCACATACTGGCTGGTATTTGCAGGTGCCATTCTTTGTATGCTGGCAGGTATATGGGTAAACAGTTCTATGAAAAAATATCATGGGATGCCAAACAGCAGGGGAATCACCGGTGCACAGGCTGCAGAGCGTATTTTGCAGCAGGCAGGTATTTATGATGTGCGTATAGAATGTCTTTCCAAAGGTGGTGGGGATCACTATGACCCCAGAAGTAAAACAGTCAGACTTTCCTATGAAAATTTTCATTATGCCACTGTAACAGCGGTTGCGGTTGCGGCACATGAATGCGGGCATGCCAAGCAGCACAATGAGGACTATGCCTTTTTAAAATTTCGTTCGGCACTGGTACCGGTAGTGAATATTGCAAGCAAATTAGGTATTCCCCTGATTTTGCTGGGGATTCTTTTAAGCTGGAACCAGACTCTGATTCAGATTGGTATCTGGGCTTTTGCACTGGCAGTATTGTTTCAGTTAGTGACCCTTCCGGTAGAGTTTAATGCATCCGGCAGGGCATTGCAGTCGGTGGAAGGACTGGGGCTTTTAGGCGATACGGAATATGCCGGAGCAAAAAAGGTGCTCACGGCGGCAGCCATGACTTATGTGGCGGCAGCAGCATCTTCCATATTACAGCTTTTGCGTATTGTATTATTATCCGGTGGTAACAGAAGGCGGGATTAGGATATGGCGGTAGAAAACACCAGAGAAATTGTACTGGACATGCTTTTGGCAGTGGACAGGGAGGAAGCTTATTCCCACCGGATTATCAGAGATGTGCTGGCAAAATATGACTATCTGCCCGGACAGGAAAAAGCTTTTATGAAAAGGCTGTTTGAGGGCACGATTGAAAGAAGGATAGAGCTGGATTATATCTTAAACAGGATATCCAGTGTGCCTGTCAACAAAATGAAACCTCTTATCCGCAGCCTGCTTCGGATGAGTGCGTATCAGATTCTGTATATGGACAGTGTACCCAATGCAGCGGCAGTCAGTGAAGCGGTGAAGCTGGCGTCAAAGAGACATTTTGTAAATTTAAAGGGTTTCGTAAATGGTATCTTACGCCGGCTGGCAGCAGGTACGGTGATAGAGTTGCCGGACGAGGAAAAGGAGCCGGTTACCTTTTTGTCAGTTACTTTTTCCATGCCGGAGTGGATTGTAAAGCATTTCTTAAAGAGCTATTCTTATGCGGAAACAAAGGCACTCTTAGAAAAATTGCTGGCATCAAGACCGGTAACAATCAGGTTTACAAAAATGTCTGTTTCTGAAAAAGAAGCATTGATTAAAAAAATGGAAGCGGCGGGGGGAGAGGTATGTGCACACCCTTATGTGGAACAGGCATATTATTTGCAGCATTGTGAAAATATGGCCTCCCTTCCGGGCTTTTTGGAAGGGAAGTTTACCGTGCAGGATGCAAGCTCCATGCTGGCGGTAGCGGCTGCCGGTATCAGACCCGGACAAAAGGTACTGGATATTTGTGCTGCTCCTGGAGGCAAGACGATGTTAGCGGCAGAATATGTCGGTACGGAAGGTCTTGTGGAAGCCAGGGATGTTTCCGGTTACAAGGTGGGGCTGATTGAAGAAAATGTGGAAAGAATGGGACTTACCAACGTAAGAACCAAAGTTTTTGATGCTACCGTAGAAGATAAGAATATGTTCGCATGGGCGGATGTGGTACTGGCAGACGTACCATGTTCCGGCTTAGGTGTTATGGGAAAAAAGCGGGACATTAAATACAGACAGAAAGAAGAAGGCCTTACTGAGATTGTAAAGCTGCAAAAACAAATCCTGCGGCAGGCACAAAGCTATGTAAAGCCGGGTGGGGTATTAGTATACAGCACCTGTACCATCAATCCTGCGGAAAATGAAGAGATGGTTATGTTTCTTATAAAGGAACTGGGGCTTGTGCCGGAATCCGTAGAGGAGTATGTAAAGAGCTTACCGCAGACAGAAAGTGCCCGGAAAGGCTATCTGCAGCTTTTGCCGCAGGTACACGATACGGACGGCTTCTTTTTTGCAAAGTTTAGAAAGGTTATACCATGATAAAAAAGGATATCAAATCCATGACGCTGGAGGAACTGACTGCGGAAATGGAAGCTCTTTCCGAGAAGAAGTTTCGTGCAAAGCAGTGCTACGAATGGATGCACAAAAAGCTGGCCCGCAGCTTTGAAGAAATGAGCAGTCTTTCCAAGGACTTCAGGGAAAAATGTGGGAATACTTATGAATATACGGCCCTAGAGGCTGTTGATATACAGGAATCCAGGCTGGACGGTACGAAGAAGTTTTTGTTCAGACTGTCTGATGACAATGTGGTGGAAAGTGTATTTATGCGGTACCGGCACGGCAATTCCGTTTGTATTTCCTCTCAGGTAGGCTGTAGAATGGGATGTAAATTCTGTGCTTCTACCCTGGACGGACTGGAGAGAAATTTGACAGCCGCGGAAATGCTGGACCAAATATATGCCATTACCCTGTTGACGGGTGAAAGGGTTTCCAATGTGGTAGTTATGGGAACGGGAGAACCCTTGGACAATTATGATAATCTGCTTCGGTTTCTGCATATGCTGACGGATGAAAACGGACTGCATATCAGCCAGCGTAATGTGACGGTATCCACCTGTGGACTGGTGCCGAAAATGTATGAGCTTGCCGAAGAAAAATTGCAGATTACTCTGGCTTTGTCCCTGCATGCATCTACGGACGAAAAGCGTAAGGAGCTTATGCCTGTAGCCAATAGGTACAGTATTGAAGAACTGATGCAGGCCTGTAAAAACTATTTTGAAAAGACAGGACGCCGTATTACCTTTGAATACAGTCTGGTGGGCGGCGTCAATGATACGGATGAGGATGCAAGGCGGCTGATTGGGCTGGCGGCACCTCTTTGCTGCCATATTAATCTGATTCCGGTCAACCCCATAAAAGAGCGGGATTTTGTCCAGTCAGAGGCCCGTAGGATTGAAGCGTTTAAAAATAAACTTGAAAAAAACAAAATAAATGTTACTATAAGAAGAGAAATGGGTCGGGACATTGATGGTGCCTGCGGCCAGCTTAGAAGAAGACATATACTTGCAAATAAGGAGACCGACGGTGTTAAAGACGTTTTCCATAACTGACATAGGAAAGAAAAGAAAACTGAATCAGGATTATGTTTATACATCAGAAAGACCTGTAGGAAATCTGCCCAATGTATTTATTGTGGCGGATGGAATGGGTGGACATAACGCAGGGGATTATGCCTCAAAGTACACGGTGGAGACGGTAATCAGGGAAATTGCCGCTTCATCGGAAAAAGAACCTGAAAAAATACTGGCAAGGGCAATAGAGGTTGCGAATGAGGATATTATCCGGCTTGCCGGCGAGAATGCAGAGATGGAAGGTATGGGCACTACCATAGTAGCGGCTACCTGTGTGGACAGATATTTGAAGGTTGCCAATGTAGGAGATTCCAGACTGTATGTGGTAGGAGAAAAAATTATACAGATTACCAGAGATCATTCCCTTGTAGAGGAAATGATCAGGATGGGAGGTATTGACAGGGAGACTGCCCGCAATCATCCTGATAAAAATATCATTACAAGGGCTATCGGTGCTGCTGAAAAAGTAGAGATTGATTTTTTTGAGGTGGAGTTAAAACCGGGGGAGATTGTATTAATGTGTTCTGACGGTCTGACCAATATGCTTGAAGATGAAGAGATTCGTATGATTTTAAATGGACAGAGGGACATTGTAGAAAAGGCAGAGGAACTGGTCAAGGCCGCAAATAACAACGGTGGTAAAGATAATATTACAGTTATACTGATTGAACCGTTTGCAGAATAGTTAAGGAGTTTGTATGATAAAGATTGGAATGATGATAGGAGACCGCTACGAGATACTGGAAAAAATCGGAACCGGCGGTATGTCAGATGTATATAAAGCCAGATGCCACAAGTTGAACAGATTTGTGGCTGTAAAGGTATTGAAACAGGAATTTGCGGAGAATGCCAATTTTGTATCCAAGTTCCGTGTAGAGGCACAGGCGGCAGCAGGCCTTATGCATCCCAATATTGTAAATGTATACGATGTTGGGGAGGAGAATGATATCCATTACATTGTAATGGAACTGGTAGAGGGCATTACCTTAAAAAAGTACATTGAGAAGAAGGCAAGACTTTCCTACAAGGAAGCTGTCAGCATTGCCATCCAGGTTTCTTTAGGTATTGAAGCTGCCCACAATAATCATATTATTCACAGGGATATTAAGCCCCAGAATATTATTATTTCCAAAGAAGGGAAGGTAAAAGTAACGGATTTTGGTATTGCAAAGGCGGCTACCAGCAATACCATTACCTCCAATGTAATGGGGTCCGTACATTATACGTCACCGGAACAGGCACGCGGCGGTTACAGTGATGAAAGGAGTGATATCTATTCTCTGGGTATCACTATGTTTGAAATGCTTACCGGCAGATTGCCCTTTAACGGGGAAACAACGGTAGCCATTGCTATTAAGCATATTCAGGAGGAAATGCCGTCTCCCAAGGAATTTGTGCCGGAAATACCGTATAGTGTGGAGCAGATTGTATTAAAATGCTGCCAGAAGAGTCCGGACAGAAGATATCAGTCCATGGCAGAATTGATTGATGATTTGAAACAGTCTCTTTTAAATCCGGAGGAATCCTTTGTGATAATGAATGATCCGGAAGAAGAGGCGGCTACAAAGTTTATTACAGATACGGAAATGGCACAGATTAAGAAACAGTCTGAACGCAGGGAGTATATGGAAGATACACTCAGACTGAAAACAGAGAGCGAGCCGTTGAACCAGGAAAACAGTCAGGAAGATGAGTATGAAGAGGACTATGATCCCAAGGTGGAAAGAATTACGACCATACTTACGATTGTAGCAGGTCTGATTATCTGTGGTGTTATCATTTTCTTTGTGGGAAAGATAACGGGTATGTTTGGATTTGGCGGTAATAATACGGAAAGTACTGTGGAAAGCACCGTCACAGAAAGTACTGTGGAAAGCACCGTCACAGAAAGTACTGTTGACAAGGTTTCCATGATTTCTGTAGAAAGAATGTCTGTGGCAGACGCACAAAAAGCTTTAAATGAGCTGGGACTTCTGACAGAACTCAATTATGTGGAGTCTGAATCCTATGAGCAGAATGTGGTTATCAGTGCAGATATTACTGCGGGTACTAAAATTGCCGTGGGAACTACAGTTACGCTGACTGTCAGTGCAGGAACAGAGGGCAGGGAAGTACCCGATGTAGAGGGACTTTCTTACACGGATGCCGTAAATCAACTGGCAGAGAGAGGCTTTACTGTACAAAAAACAGAGAGCTATTCTTCAAATGTGGAGAGAGGGAATGTGATTTCACAAAGTCCTTCCGGCGGTCAGAAGGCACCGGTTGGTTCGGTTATTACGTTAAACATCAGTCTGGGAAAGGAAGAAAATAAGGTAAGAGTACCCAATCTGATCGGCGTACCGGAGGATGAGGCTATTGCAAAGATTATTGAGGCAGGTCTGCAGGTAGGGCTGGTAGGCGAAATGAACTCAGAAGAATATGAAGAAGGACTTGTATGTTATCAGAGTTATACGGAAGGCTCCTATGTAGAGCAAAACACGGAAATAGATTTTAAGGTGAGTCTGGGTTCTGAAAATGTAACTTATAAGTATAATGCAAGTATTGAAGGACCTACCATTGAGGAGGCTCCCGGTTATGTGGCAGGTACTTCTGTCAGTGTGACAATTGTAGCGGATAACGGTAAAATTTTGATGGATACTACTACTACAACATTCCCGCTGGCGGCCAATTATTATGGCATTACGTCTTCCAAAGGAACTATTACTTTTACCTATACGGTAACCACTGAAAGTACCACCTCCACCAATGAAGCCGGAGAAATTATTACGATTCCGGGTGGCACAGAAAGCCGTTCCTTTACGCGTACAGTAGAGTTTGTAGAAGAATAGTAGTAAAAGTGTGCAGACGTAAGCCTTGCACACAAAGGACAAAGTTTATCGGAAGGACAAGTATGCAGGGAAAAATAATAAAGGGCATTGCAGGATTTTATTATGTGCATGTAGAGAATGCGGGTGTCTATGAGTGTAAGGCAAGAGGGGTATTCAGAAAGGATAACAGAAAGCCCTTAGTCGGTGATAATGTAAACATGGAAGTATTGGATGAAGCAGCGAAGAAAGGCAATATTACCGAACTGCTTGACAGAAAAAGTGAGCTGATACGTCCGGCGGTAGCCAATGTAGACCAGGCTTTGATTATATTCTCTATTACCAAGCCGGCACCCAGTTTGAATTTACTTGACCGTTTTCTGATTATGATGCAAAGGCAGAAGCTTCCCTGTGTAGTTTGTTTTAATAAGCAGGACATCGCTGCACAGGAGGAAAAGACAGAGTTGAAGGATGCCTATGAAAAGTGCGGTTGTCAGGTGATGTTTGTAAGTGCGTTGCAAAAAGAAGGACTGGCAGAATTAAAGGAAGCCTTACATGGAAAAACGACTACCGTAGCGGGACCCAGCGGTGTAGGCAAGTCTTCTTTGATAAATAAGCTGCAGGATACTACCGTGATGGAGACCGGCAGTATCAGCGAAAAGATAGAGCGTGGCAGACATACCACCAGACATTCCGAGCTTCTCTTTCTGGGAGAAGGTACTTACATTATGGATACGCCGGGATTCAGTTCCTTATCTTTATTTGATATGGAGAAAGAAGACCTTCCGGAATGTTATCCGGAGTTTGCGGAATATACGGATGACTGCCGGTTTCGAGGCTGTGCCCATATCAATGAACCGGTATGCGGCGTAAAAAAGGCTTTACAAGAGGGGAAAATCAGTAAAGTAAGATATGAGAACTACACACTTTTATATGAGGAATTAAAGAATAAGAAAAAGTGGTAGAAAGATAAATAGAAAAAAGTGGTAAAAAGACCACTTGACTTAACGTAATGCAATCTGATATGATATAAAAAGTTTTAAGACAGAGCAGGATAATAAATTATTATTTTCCTCAGAGTCTTCTAAGTGATACTTCAGACCACTCCTTTTGGAGTTGAGGCCATACGGACAGCCGGGTCAACTGCCGATTGGCGGCTTGCCGCCTTATTGATTGAGTTAAAAGCTCAGTTTTATAAGTTGGTTACTTTATAACCGAAATGCGTAAATTACGCAAACTTGTGAAATGGTCAATAAAGAGTAGTAAAAGTATTATTGCTATATAGACTCTGAGTACCCGTTATCTGTTTTGGCATTATAGGAGAACATATTGTCCGACAGAAATTATCTGTCCGTATGTTCCGGGTTTATAAAATTGTCTTAGTGGGATGATGACGCAAGTTGTGTAATTACAGCTTGCGTTTTTTTTGTGAGGTATGAGATGGAAGAAAAAAGAACACTCGATCAAAATCGTGCACCGATTTATGAAGCATTAAAGACTTTTCGCCAGATGAGGGTGGTTCCCTTTGATGTGCCGGGACATAAGCACGGACGGGGAAATCCGGAGCTCACTGAATTCCTTGGAGAAAAGTGTGTAGGTATTGATGTAAACAGTATGAAGCCTTTGGACAATCTCTGCCATCCGGTTTCTGTGATACGGGAAGCGGAGATTCTTGCCGCCAATGCGTTTGGGGCTGCCCATGCCTTCCTTATGGTAGGTGGCACTACCAGCTCTGTACAGTGCATGGTGCTGGCTAACTGTAAGCGGGGTGATAAAATTATACTGCCGCGTAATGTACATAGGAGCGTTATCAATGCATTGGTGTTGTGCGGAGCGGTGCCTGTTTATATAAATCCGGAGGTCGATCACAGACTGGGTATTTCTCTTGGTATGAAGCGGGAGCAGGTTGAGAAAGCCATCAGAGAGAATCCGGATGCTGTGGCAGTACTGGTAAATAACCCTACTTATTATGGCATTTGCAGTGATTTAAAGGCTATTGTCGATATGGCACACAAGGCAGGCATGGTCTGCCTGGCAGATGAGGCTCATGGCACGCACTTTTATTTTGGCGATAATATGCCGGTTTCTGCAATGGCAGCAGGTGCGGATATGGCATCGGTGTCCATGCATAAGAGCGGTGGCAGTCTGACTCAGTCAAGCCTTCTGTTGATAGGCCCCAATATGAGCGAAGGCCATGTCCGGCAGATTATCAATCTGACGCAGACCACCTCGGGAAGCTATCTTTTGATGTCCAGTCTGGATATCAGCCGCCGTAATCTGGCATTGCGTGGAAAAGAAGTATTTGCCAGAGTGGTAGAAATGGCAGATTATGCCCGGGAAGAGATTAATGCCGGCGGAGGCTATTATGCATTCGGCAGGGAGCTTATTAATGGTAATTCTATTTATGACTTTGATCCTACCAAGCTGAGTGTACATACCAGAGATATTGGTCTTGCCGGAATTGAGGTATATGATATTCTGCGTGATGAATACGATATTCAAATCGAATTCGGTGATATCGGAAATATTCTTGCATATTTGTCCATCGGGGACCGCCCGCAGGAGCTGGAGCGGCTGGTGAGTGCACTTGCCGAAATTCGTCGCAGATATCATACCGATAGCAGCGGACTGCTCAGTCAGGAGTATATCGATCCCGAGGTAGTGACAAGTCCGCAGGAAGCTTTTTATGCCAGAAAAAAGAGTATTCCGTTGAAGGAGAGTGCCGGCCGCGTATGCAGTGAGTTCCTTATGTGCTATCCTCCCGGTATTCCCATTCTGGCACCGGGCGAGCGTATTACACCGGAAATACTCGGCTATATTGAATATGCAAAAGTAAAGGGATGTTTAATTACCGGTCCCGAAGACCCGGAAATATTGAATATCAATGTTTTAGAGTAAGGAGGGGGAAATATTGGAATTGTGGTTCAGTGAATTTCATGCACCGGATGTAAAGCACAGTATTCGGGTAAACAGGCATTTATATTCCCAAAAGAGTGATTATCAGCAGATAGATATTTTTGATACCCCTGAGTTCGGACGGGTACTTGCTCTTGACGGCAATGTCATGCTGACGGAACGGGATGAGTTTATATATGATGAGATGATAACACATGTGCCCATGTCGGTGCATCCAAATATTAAAGATGTTTTAGTAATCGGTGCAGGTGATGGCGGAGTGGTAAAAGAACTTACAAGGTACGAAAGTATCGGAAGGATTGATCTGGTAGAAATGGATCCTCAGGTTATTGAAGCCTGTCGGACTTATCTGCCTGAAAATGCCTGCCGTCTTGATGACAGCCGTGTGCATATTTATTATGATAATGCACTTCGCTTTATCAGACGTTGTACAGACGAATATGATCTTATTATCGTGGACTCCAATGATCCGTTCGGCCCCTCGGAAGGGTATTTTACCCGTGAATTTTACGGGATTTGCTATAATGCTTTGCATGAAGACGGTATTATGGTCAATCAGCAGGGCAGTCCGTTTTATAAGCATGATGCCGAGGCAATGCAGAGAAGTCATAAACGGATTGTAAATACCTTTCCGATCAGCCGTGTTTATCAGGCACATATTCCAACTTATGCTGCCGGATACTGGCTTTTTGGCTTTGCCAGTAAAAAGTATCATCCGATAGAAAACCACGATGCGAAGAAATGGCTTTCTCTGAATTTAGAGACAAAGTATTATACGACCAAGCTGCATATCGGAGCATTTTATCTGCCCGCTTATCTTGAAAAGATGCTGGAGGAGGTGGAGTAGTATGGAAAGAAATGTTGAAACCTTCATTGGATGTGACTGTAAATATGAGGATGCCGGAATTGTTCTTTTCGGTGCACCCTTTGACTCTACCACAAGCTTTAGACCGGGAGCAAGATTCGGTTCTTCCGCTATCAGGCATGAGAGCTTTGGGCTTGAAACCTACAGTCCGTATCAAAACAAAGATTTGACTGATTATACCGTCTTTGACGGAGGAGACCTGGAACTTTGCTTTGGAAATGCAGAGATGGCACTTGCCGATATTGAAAATTATGCCTCCGGAGTACTGAAGGACGGAAAGCTTCCGCTGCTGATTGGCGGAGAGCATCTTGTCACGCTTGGCAGTGTAAGGGCTGTGCGGAAACGCTATCCCGATTTGCATATTATTCACTTTGATGCACATGCTGATTTGCGTGACAATTATCTTGGAGCGACCTTAAGCCATGCCTGTGTGATGCGTAGATGCCATGAACTGCTTGGTGACGGACACATTCATCAGTTTTGTATCAGAAGCGGTGAAAGAGAGGAATTTTTATTCGCCAAAGAACATACGGATATACATCCCTTTGATTTCAGCGGTCTTTTGGAGCTTGTGGATGAACTGAAGGCATCAGATGTACCGGTGTATTTCACCATTGATCTTGACTGCCTTGACCCCTCCGTTTTCCCGGGGACGGGAACACCTGAAGCGGGAGGAGTCACCTTTATGGAGCTCATGAAGGCAATACTGGCAGTCTGTCAAACGAATGTTGTCGGTGCGGATATCAATGAACTGGCACCAATGCTTGACCATAGCGGTGTTTCTACCGCAACGGCAGGTAAAGTGCTCCGGGAACTGATTCTGGCACTTAACAGATAAAACATAAGGAGATAATGAGAAATGAGCAGAGTTTTAGTTATCGGCTGCGGCGGAGTTGCCAATGTAGCTATCAGAAAATGCTGTCAGGTAAGTGAGGTTTTTGCCGAACTTTGCATTGCAAGCAGAACAAAGGAAAAATGCGATCAGTTAGCTGCCGAACTGGAGGGCAAAACGGCTACCGTAATTACTACCGCACAGGTAGATGCAGATGATGTACAGCAGGTTATCGACCTGATAAACAGCTATAAACCGGACCTTGTAATGAATATTGCACTTCCGTATCAGGATCTTACCATTATGGATGCCTGCCTTGCATGTAAGGTAAACTATATGGATACCGCCAACTACGAGCCGGAGGACACCGATGATCCCCGGTGGCGTGCAATTTATGAAAAGAGATGCAGAGAAGCAGGATTTTCTGCATATTTTGATTATAGCTGGCAGTGGGCATACCGTGAGAAATTTGAACAGGCTGGTCTCACAGCACTTCTCGGCTGCGGTTTTGACCCCGGTGTGACCCAGGCTTACTGTGCTTATGCCAAAAAGCATGAGTTTGATACGATTGATACTATCGATATTCTGGATTGCAACGGCGGTGATCACGGCTATCCTTTTGCGACCAACTTTAATCCGGAGGTAAATCTTCGTGAGGTTTCAGCACCGGGAAGCTATTGGGAGAATGGGCACTGGGTAGAAATTCCGGCGATGAGCATCAAACGGGAATATGATTTTGATTGTGTCGGACATAAGGATATGTATCTCCTTCACCATGAAGAAATTGAGTCTCTGGCACTGAATATTCCCGAGGTAAAAAGAATCCGTTTCTTTATGACCTTTGGGCAAAGCTACCTTACGCATATGAAGTGTCTTGAAAATGTAGGTATGCTTTCTACGACACCTGTCAATTTTGAAGGCAGGGAAATTGTACCCATCAAATTCCTCAAGGCATTGTTGCCGGATCCTGCAAGCCTGGGACCACGCACTCACGGAAAGACCAATATCGGTTGTATTTTTACAGGAAAAAAGGATGGAAGGAATAAAAGCTATTATATTTACAATGTATGTGATCATCAGGAATGTTATCGGGAAGTGGAGAGTCAGGCAATCAGTTATACGACAGGTGTTCCGGCAATGTGCGGTGCATTGATGCTTCTGACAGGCAAATGGAAGAAAGCAGGTGTTTATACCGTGGAACAGTTCGATCCCGATCCGTTCCTTGCTGCACTGGATAAGTACGGGCTGCCTCGCAGTGAAAGCCATAGCCCGGTATTGGTGGACTGATGGAAAGAAAGACAGATACCCGTCCGGCATTCCGGACACTCTATGGAAAACACCCCGATGATATTTTTTTAAACCTGCCGACACCCTGCTATATCATAGATGAAGCAGGGCTACACAGAAACGGCAAAATCCTGGCTGCAGTGATGAAGCATACCGGATGTAAAATTCTGCTGGCACAAAAGGCCTTTTCAAATTACGATTTTTATCCTCTTTTGTCACAGTATATTGCAGGGACAGAGGCCAGCGGCTTATATGAAGCAAGACTTGGCGGAGAGGAAATGCCGGAGGGCGAGGTTCACGTGTTCTGTGCAGCGTACAGGGATGATGAATTTGATGCTCTTTTGGAGTATGCTGACCATATTGTTTTTAATTCGCCGGGACAGCTTGAAAAATTTGGCAGAAGGGCTAAAAGCCGGGGCAGAAGTATCGGACTGCGTATTAATCCTGAGTGTTCCACTCAGGAGGGGCACGAAATATACGACCCGTGTGCTCAAGGAAGCAGGCTTGGTACAACAAGGAAAATGTGGGACAGGCAGATGACGGAGGAACTCGTTTCCCTGCTGGATGGTTTGCATTTTCATACGCTTTGTGAGCAAAATGCCGATGCTCTTAAAACTACCCTGATGGCTGTGGAAGAGAAGTTTGGTGATATCCTGCCTAAAATGAAATGGCTTAATTTTGGCGGCGGTCATCATATTACACGGGAGGATTATGATGTAACACTTTTGGAGAAGATTATTTCGTATGCACAAAGCAAGTGGAGTGTGGAAGTGTATCTTGAGCCGGGGGAAGCAGTTGCCCTGAATAGCGGATATCTTGCAAGCAGAGTACTGGATATTGTGCAGAACGGAAACACCCGTATTGCCATTCTTGATACCAGTGCAGCCTGCCATATGCCTGATGTTATCGAGATGCCTTATACACCTTTGCTGTATGGTGCAGAAGAGGGCGGGAAGAAGCAGTTTCACTACCGTCTGGCGGGACCGACCTGTCTGGCAGGGGATGTCATAGGCGATTATAGCTTTGAGGAAGAATTACAAATCGGAGATATTCTTTTGTTTGGCGATATGGCAATATATTCCACCTGTAAAAACAATACCTTCAACGGCATGCCACTTCCGGATATCTGGAGAAGGACCGTAGACGGGCAGCTTGTAAGGCTTACCGGTTTCGGCTATGATGATTTCAAAATGAGATTGGGAAGATATAAGTAAATGTGCTTAAAAAAGTGTACAAGCGTGCCCGATACTTGTTTTCAGAATTTACGACCTGTTTAGAAAACAGGTTTTTGTGAGATTGATGATAAAATTCCCTCATTTTTTGTGATTATAATTGAATATTTCCCTCATTTTTTGTATACTATAGTAGCAGGAGGGTTAGAAAAATGGCAGAAATTTATTTAAAGCGAAAGATTGATAACTATTTGGTTCATTGGAAGAACGATACAGAACGAAAACCTCTGATTGTCAAAGGTGCACGGCAGGTTGGAAAGACCGAGTCCATTCGGCGTTTTGCGGAGGAAAATTATAAAAATGTAATTTATATCAATTTTGTAGAGGAACCAAAGTATAAGCTGATTACGGACGATGGCTACAAGACAGATGATATTATCCGAAATATATCCAGAATGGATCCTTCAAAGAAATTTGATGCTGGTGAGACGATATTGATATTTGATGAGCTTCAGGAGTTTCCTGAGATTGCGACCTCGTTAAAGTTTTTTAAGATGGATGGTCGCTTTGATGTGATATGCAGTGGCTCGTTGCTTGGTATTCAGTATAAGAAGATTGAGAGTAATAGTGTTGGCTATAAAACAGATTACAATATGATGTCCATGGATTTTGAAGAATTTTTGTGGGCAAAGGGATATGACCGGGGAGCTATAGAAGATATGCTTTGGCATATGAAGGCGGAAAAAACCTTTAATGAAATTGATATGAAGGTATACAGCAGTCTATTCTTGGACTATTGTATCTTGGGCGGAATGCCGGCGGTGGTAAGAGTGTATATTAGTAAGGGGACCTTTGAGGGAACACTGGATATTCAGCGGCAGCTGTTAAATGACTATCGTGAAGATATTCGTAAGTATGCTGAGGGTATGGATCAGACGAGAATCTTGAATGTATTCGAGCAGATACCGATGCAGCTGGCAAAGGATAACAAGAAATTTCAGATCAGTAAGGTGGCAAGTGGAGCACGTTTTAAGGATTATAGGGGCTGTATAGAATGGCTGAGAGATGCCGGAATTGTTAATATATGTTATTGTCTGAATTTTCCGGAACTGCCATTAAAGGGCAATTATGATGAATCAAAGTATAAGTTGTATTTTTTTGATACCGGTATTTTTGTTGCTATGCTGGATGAAGAGGCACAGGAGGATTTGAGAGCAAACAAGAATCTTGGTGTGTATAAGGGAGCTTTGTACGAGAATATTGTAGGAGAAGCATTGATTAAATGCGGATATGACTTATACTATTATAAGAAGGACGATTCTTATCTGGAAGAAGATTTCTTTGTCAGAACAAAGGATTACCTTGTGCCGGTGGAAGTGAAAGCGACAAATGGTACGGCAAAGTCACTTAGAACGTTGATTAAGAGTGACAGTTATTCGGATATTAAGTATGGCATAAAATTTACATCAGGAAATATCGGGTATAGTGACAATATTTATACTTTTCCGTATTTCTGTGCTTTTCTGCTGAAAGATTATCTGAAGGAAGTGAGTTTTGAACGCGAGAGCAGACAACAGGAGGCAGAAGTAGATATTCCGCCAGAGGCAATGGGATGTGGTAATAAAGGAACAAAATAGTTGCGAGCCTACATGACCGGTCAGTCTTCTTGCCATCCCTGACAATTCCGAGAACCTCAAATTTATAGCCGTTAGGTTGTTTTATATAGCATCTTTCGACAAAATATGCTATTATCAATCTATACATATAATATTGTATGATTATATGTGTCATAAACTATTATTTTTCTATATAGGAAGGATGAAATCATGAAAATACGAGGGAAGATTTTAATCTTGTCACTGTTGCCGGTGACACTTGTCACGGTTGAATCTATTTTTTTTACTAATCTATATTTGAAAAATTATCCGGAAGCAAGAAGCATCATGCTTTTTCCCCTTATTCGGATTGGGGCAATTACTCTTGTCATAACCTTTTTTGTTGTTTATCTTGTAGCAACCATATTGACCAAATCCATCAAAAATGTGTCTAACGGTCTGGAAGCTTTGGCACAGGGTGACCTGAATGCACCCATCAGTGAAAGAGCTGCACTGCAGAAGGATGAAGCCGGTATGCTTGCCCAAAGTGCAATCCGCTTAAAAACTTCTCTTGCCGAAATCGTGATTCATATGAATGAATCTGCCGTTGCTCTTTCGGAAACAGCCGGCAGTTTATCATCCATGACAGACAATACCGCTTCTGTCTCCGAAAGCCTTGCATCCGCTATGTCGGATATTTCAGAAGGGATTTCCTCAGAAGCATCTTCCACGCAGAGCATTAAGAAAGAAATGGATCAGATCAAATCCATGGCTGATAATTCTCTTAAAAGTACACAGAATTTCAAAGCTTTTATGGATGAGATTCAGGATTCCAGCAATAGAGGTCAGGCACTTGTACATAATCTGGACGCCAATGCCGATGCTACAATGCAGGAGATTGAAACTATTGCAAAGCAGACGCAAAGTACTCATCAGGCCTCTCTTGAAATCGGTACCGCTGCCGAATTTATTTCCTCCATTGCAACTGAAACCAACCTTCTTGCCTTAAACGCCAGCATCGAAGCTGCCAGAGCCGGAGAGCAGGGTAAAGGATTTGCCGTTGTTGCCAATCAGATCAAAAACTTGGCAGAACAATCCAGCAACTCGGTCAAAACCATTGATGCCAACATCAAAAATCTTTTATCAGAATCTGACAAAACAGTTGCCAGTATGCAGAGAGTGCAGTCCGTGATCAATGACCAGAATCAGGACATTAAGGAAACCTATCAACTGTTTATCAGTTTAAATGAGAATATCACGAAAGCTGCCACAGAAGTAAACAGCATTTCCGATTACCTGTCAGAACTCACGCTCGCAGATAAAAAGGTTGCTGCGGAAGTAGAGAATCTCTCTGCTTCTGCCCAGGAGAGTGCAGCATCCACAGAAGAAGTGACCGCTTCTTCGGAGGAACTCAGCTCGACTGCTGAAACACTTGCAGACCATGCCGGCAGGCTTTCCGAGCTGTCTGAGAAAATAAAAGAGCTTCTATCCCAATTCCATTGATAAAAGACAAGTTAATTACAAAAAGCAGGGAATTTCAAGCAGTCCCTGCTTTTTGTTTGTCATGTGCCACGAGGGACGTTTTTTGTTTTATACAGCTTATTTTATGGCTCAGGATGCAAAGACCGTCTATTCGAGATAATGCTATTTTTTGAAAGTAGCTATAAGCCTATAAAATACTTGATTTTTTGAGGATATTCATGTACAATCAGCAATGTGGTAAATCATATTGTTACAAACAAAATATCACAAAAAAATTTATAGTGTATTGGAATGTCGCAGGAATAAAGTAGAAGGTTCATATATAAATATGGGCGATAGTGGTGCAGGCACTTATGTTATATGACAATGGCCACAAAATGGCACACCTGGTGAAACATGAGGTCTG
>JBJEMX010000078.1:10283-23322 GCA_051879895.1 Lachnospiraceae bacterium | reverse complement strand
TCCATCGTCATCAGGGTTCCAACGGTGCATGTTCTTCCCCCAGCCGTGTATTCAAAGGAAAAGGAATGCCCGGACATATGGGTTGCGTAAAAGTAACTGTTCAGAATCTTGAAGTAGTAAGAGTAGATGCTGATAAGAACTTACTTTTAGTAAAGGGTGCAGTACCCGGACCTAAAAAAGCTTTAGTAACCATCAAAGAAACCGTTAAGGTTGAAGCTTAATTTAGGATGAAAGGAGGACCATTCAGATGGCAAAGGTATCTGTTTATAATATGAACGGCAAGGAAGTTGGCACAATTGAATTAAACGATGCTGTTTTCGGTGTTGAAGTAAATGAACATCTGGTGCATATGGCAGTTGTACAGCAGCTTGCAAATAATCGTCAGGGAACTCAGAAGGCAAAAACCCGTTCTGAAGTATCCGGCGGCGGAAGAAAGCCTTGGAGACAGAAGGGAACCGGTCATGCAAGACAGGGTTCAACCAGAGCTCCCCAGTGGACCGGCGGTGGTGTTGTATTCGCTCCCGTGCCCAGAGATTATTCTTTCAAATTAAATAAGAAAGAAAAGAGAGCAGCTCTTAAGTCTGCACTCACAAGCAAAGTAAACGACAGCAAGTTAATCGTAGTTGACGAGCTGAAGTTCGATGAAATCAAGACCAAGAATTTCCAGACTGTTATGGATAACTTAAAGGTAGAAAAAGGACTTGTAGTTTTAGCAGACAATGACGCAAACGTAGTTCTTTCCGCAAGAAATATCCCTACAGTACAGACCACTTTAACAAACACCTTAAACGTATATGACGTTATGAAGGCTGGTACAGTAGTTCTGACAAAGGACGCTGTTTCTAAGATTGAGGAGGTATACGCATAATGGCTGATATTAAATACTATGACGTAATCCTCAAACCGGTTATCACCGAAAAGAGTATGGCCGGTATGGGCGAAAAGAAATATACTTTCCTGGTTAATCCCGAGGCAAACAAGTCTCAGATCAAAGAAGCTGTTGAAAAAATGTTTGAAGGCACCAAAGTAGCAAAGGTAAACACCATGAACTACGATGGCAAGAACAAGAGACGCGGTATGGTTTACGGCAAGACTGCCAAGACCAAGAAGGCAATTGTACAGCTGACCGCTGACAGCAAGGATATCGAAATCTTCGCAGGACTGTAAGTTTCGTTATCAGACAGGTTAAGGTATGCGGCGTACAGGAAGCCGCGCAAAGAATCTAAAAGAAAAGGAGATACAACAATGGGAATTAAGACATACAACCCATATACACCTTCCAGAAGAAATATGACTGGTTCTGATTTCTCTGAAATTACAAAAACAACTCCTGAGAAATCCCTTTGCGTATCTTTAGCAAAGAACGCAGGCCGTAACAATCAGGGTAAAATCACCGTAAGACATCGTGGCGGCGGTTCCAGAAGAAAATACAGAATCATCGACTTCAAGAGAAATAAGGATGGTATTCCTGCTACCGTAATCGGTATCGAATACGACCCTAACAGAACAGCAAACATTGCACTGATCTGCTATGCAGACGGTGAAAAGGCATACATCATTGCTCCCGAAGGTCTTACCGACGGCATGAAAGTAATGAATGGTGCAACCGCAGAAGTAAGAGTAGGCAACTGCCTGCCTTTATCTGAGATTCCTGTTGGTACTCAGGTACACAACGTTGAATTATATCCCGGCAAGGGCGGCCAGCTGGTTCGTTCTGCAGGAAATAGTGCACAGCTCATGGCAAAAGAAGGAAAATATGCAACACTTCGTCTTCCTTCCGGCGAAATGAGAATGGTTCCTCTGGTATGCAGAGCAACCGTAGGTGTTGTAGGCAATGTTGACCACAGCCTGATTAATATCGGTAAAGCAGGACGTAAACGTCACATGGGTATCCGCCCTACAGTACGCGGTTCTGTTATGAACCCCAACGACCATCCTCACGGTGGTGGTGAAGGTAAGACCGGTATCGGACGTCCGGGCCCGAGCACTCCTTGGGGCAAACCTGCACTCGGCTTGAAGACACGTAAGAAGAAAAACAAATCCAACAAGCTGATTGTAAGAAGAAGAGACGGTAAGGCTATCAAATAATAGTTTTTTGTAAAAAAACAGGAGGAAAAACAATGGCTAGATCACTGAAAAAAGGACCTTTCGCAGACCAGAGCTTACTGAAAAAGGTAGATGCCTTAAATGCATCCGGACAGAAGCAGGTTATTAAGACCTGGTCCCGTCGTTCTACAATTTTCCCTTCTTTTGTGGGACATACAATTGCAGTTCATGACGGCAGAAAGCACGTTCCTGTATATGTAACCGAAGATATGGTTGGACACAAGCTCGGCGAGTTCGTAGCAACCAGAACCTTTAGAGGACATGGAAAAGACGAGAAGAAATCTAAAGTAAGATAATGAACAGAAGGGCAGGAAATCAAGCGACCGCGTAGCGGACATTTGATTTCACCCCGCAGTTCAACGAGAAAATCGTGGAGCGACAAGGTCGCGGCTGTGTGAAACGCAGGATTTTCGAGTTCGCTTAGTTGTTAAGTTGAAAGGAGGACTAATTCTATGGCTAAAGGACATAGAAGTCAAATTAAGAGAGAAAGAAACGCGCAGAAAGATACAAGACCTTCAGCTAAGTTATCTTACGCAAGGGTTTCTGTTCAGAAAGCATGTTTCGTATTGGATGCCATCAGAGGCAAGGATGTTCAGACTGCACTTGCAATCCTGTCCTACAATCCCAGATATGCATCCGGTGTTATCAAGAAGCTGTTAGAGTCAGCTATTGCAAACGCTGAAAACAATAATGGTATGAATGCTGCTAATCTTTATGTTGCAGAGTGCTGTGCAAACAAGGGACCTACCATGAAGAGAGTAAGACCCCGTGCACAGGGCAGAGCTTACAGAATTGAGAAGCAGATGAGCCATATCACCATCGTTCTGGATGAGAAGAAGTAGGAAGGAGCTAAGTAGAGTTTATGGGACAGAAAGTTAATCCTCACGGCCTTAGAGTCGGCGTTATTAAAGACTGGGATTCTAAATGGTACGCTGATGCAGAATTCTCTGACTATTTAGTAGAAGACTACAACATCAGAAAGTATCTGAAGAAGAAATTATATGCTGCAGGTATCTCTAAGATTGAAATCGAGAGAGCATCTGACAGAGTAAAAGTTATTATCTACACTGCAAAACCCGGCGTTGTTATCGGTAAGGGCGGTGCAGAAATCGAAGTAACCAAGAATGAATTAGCAAAGATGACTGACAAGAAGGTTCTGGTTGACATTAAGGAAATCAAGAGACCTGACAAGGATGCTCAGCTGGTTGCAGAAAATATTGCACAGCAGCTTGAAAACCGTGTATCCTTCAGACGTGCAATGAAGTCCTGCATGGGCAGAACCATGAAGGCCGGTGCACTGGGTATCAAAGCTTCCTGCTCCGGACGTCTGGGCGGTGCCGACATGGCTCGTACCGAGTTCTATAGCGAAGGTACTATTCCTCTTCAGACCTTAAGAGCAGATATCGATTATGGCTTCGCTGAAGCAGACACCACCTATGGTAAAGTTGGTGTTAAGGTTTGGGTTTACAAGGGCGAAGTTCTTCCCACTAAAAATCAGGAAGGGAGCGAGAAATAGTTATGTTAATGCCTAAAAGAGTAAAACGTCGTAAACAGTTCCGTGGCAGTATGACAGGTAAAGCTTTAAGAGGTAACACCTTAACTTTCGGCGAATACGGTCTTGTAGCAACCGAGCCCTGCTGGATTAAGTCCAATCAGATCGAAGCAGCACGTATCGCACTTACCCGTTATACCAAGCGTACCGGTAAAGTATGGATTAAGATTTTCCCGGACAAACCGGTAACAGCAAAACCGGCAGAAACACGTATGGGTTCCGGTAAAGGTTCCTTAGAGTATTGGGTAGCAGTTGTGAAACCTGGACGTGTAATGTTTGAAATCGCAGGAGTTCCCGAGGAAGCTGCAAAAGAAGCATTACGTCTTGCAATGCACAAACTCCCTTGTAAGTGTAAGATTGTTTCTAAAGCAGATTTGGAAGGCGGTGTATCAAATGAATAAGTATGTAGCAGATTTAAAGAATAAATCAGAAGCAGATTTAGCAAAGGAATTAGTTGCTGCTAAAAAAGAACTTTTCAATTTGAGATTCCAGAACGCAACCAATCAGCTGGATAACACAGCAAGAATCAAAGAAGTAAGAAAGAACATTGCTCGTATCCAGACTGTCATCACTGAGAAGGCAAATGCTTAATCTCAGCGTTCCTATCAATTAAGATGCCAAAAGTGGCGGAATTTCAGAAAGGAGATTTAACCGTGGAAAGAAATTTAAGAAAAACACGTACCGGTAAAGTAGTAAGCAATAAAATGGATAAGACAATTGTTGTTGCTATTGAAAATCATGTAAAGCATCCTCTTTACAAGAAGATTGTAAAAGATACCTACAAACTGAAAGCACATGACGAAAACAACGAATGCAACATCGGCGACACCGTTAAGGTAATGGAAACAAGACCCCTGTCCAAGGATAAGAGATGGAGACTTGTTGAAATCGTTGAAAAAGCTAAATAATTAGCTCGCTAAATAATTGGCTTACTAAATAATTAGTCCGTAAATAAGTTACGGTTACTATTTTGGAAGGAGAATTATCATGGTTCAGCAAGAGAGCAGACTGAAAGTTGCTGATAACACAGGTGCAAAGGAACTTCTCTGCATCAGAGTTATGGGCGGCTCTACAAGAAGATATGCACAGATTGGCGATATCATCGTTGCTTCTGTTAAGGATGCAACACCAGGCGGCGTTGTAAAAAAAGGTGACGTAGTAAAGGCTGTTGTCGTTCGTTCCGTTAAAGGCGCACGTCGTAAAGATGGTTCTTACATCAAGTTTGATGAAAATGCTGCTGTAATTATCAAAGATGACAAGACTCCGAGAGGAACTCGTATCTTTGGGCCGGTAGCTAGAGAGCTTCGTGAGAAACAGTTTATGAAGATTGTTTCCCTCGCTCCCGAAGTATTATAAGGAGGTACCGCATGGCTACGTTAAAAATCAAAAAGGGTGATACCGTAAAGGTAATCGCCGGTAAAGATAATGGTAAGGAAGGCAAGGTTATTGCCGTAGACCACAAGAACAATAAAGTAACAGTAGAAGGCGTAAACATGATTACAAAGCATGCAAAACCTTCTCAGGCTAATCCTAACGGTGGAATCCTTCAGAAGGAAGCTCCCATCGATTTATCTAACGTAATGTACGTTCACAAGGGAAAGGTAACCAGAATCGGTTTCAAGAGAGTTCCCGATGAGAAGCGTCCGGGCAAGGAAAAGGCACTTCGTGTGGCAAAATCAACCGGCGAAGTGATCGATTAATTCGAGGAAGGAGGAAATTGAACGTGAGCAGACTTAAAGATTTATACAATGACGAAATCGTTGCAGCAATGACCAAAAAGTTTGGATATAAGAATATCATGGAAGTTCCCAAGCTCGATAAGATCGTTATCAATATGGGCGTTGGCGAAGCAAAAGAAAATGCAAAGGTTTTAGAGGGTGCTGTTAAGGATATGGAAACCATCACCGGCCAGAAAGCAGTTCTCACAAAGGCAAGAGGCTCCGTTGCAAACTTCAAGATTCGTGAAGGTATGGCAATCGGCTGTAAGACTACCCTGCGTGGTGAGAAGATGTATGAGTTCCTGGATCGTCTGGTGAACCTGGCATTACCCCGTGTACGTGACTTCAGAGGCGTAAATCCCAATGCATTTGACGGAAGAGGTAACTATGCACTCGGTATCAAAGAACAGATTATCTTCCCCGAAATCGAATACGACAAGGTAGATAAAGTAAGAGGTATGGATATCATTTTCGTAACAACTGCAAAGACTGACGAAGAGGCACGTGAATTACTGAGATTATTCAATATGCCTTTCGCTAAATAACAGGAGGTAAATTCATGGCTAAGACATCTATGAAGCTGAAACAGCAGCGTAAACCTAAGTTTTCTACTCAGGCATATACACGTTGCAATATTTGCGGTCGTCCCCATTCTGTTTTAAGAAAATACGGAATTTGCAGAGTTTGCTTCCGCGAACTGGCATACAAGGGACAGATTCCCGGCGTGAAGAAAGCAAGCTGGTAAACCGCTTAGATAAGCATGATTCAAGTCAAATAAATAAGGAGGAAACTAAATCATGACAATGAGTGATCCTATTGCAGATATGCTTACAAGAATTCGTAATGCAAATGCTGCAAAACATGACACAGTAGATGTTCCTTCTTCCAAAATGAAACTGGCTATCGCACAGATTCTGCTGGATGAAGGTTATATTAAAAAATTTGACATCGTTGATGAAGGTGCATTCAAGACTATCCGCATCAGCTTAAAGTATGGCGCAGATAAGAATGAAAAAATCATTTCCGGTATTAAGAGAATCAGTAAGCCCGGTCTTCGTGTATATGCAGGCAAGGAAGAGCTTCCTAAGGTTTTAGGCGGTCTTGGTATTGCCATCATTTCCACTAACCAGGGTGTTGTAACCGATAAGAAGGCAAGAGAGCTGCAGGTTGGCGGCGAAGTATTAGCCTTTGTATGGTAAGGATGAATCTATAAACCTAGTAAAATATTATAGGAGGTACGGGCATGTCACGTATAGGTAGAATGCCAATCGCAATTCCTGCAGGCGTAACTGTAGAGGTTGCAGAAAATAACAAAGTGACCGTTAAGGGTCCTAAAGGAACTCTGGAGAGAGTTCTCCCTCGTGAAATGGAAATCAAAGTTGAGGGTGCAGAAGTAGTAGTAACAAGACCGAACGATTTAAAGAAAATGAAATCTTTACACGGTTTAACCAGAACACTGATTAACAACATGGTTGTTGGTGTTACATCCGGTTACGAGAAGAAGCTGGAAGTAAACGGTGTAGGTTACAGAGCAGCTAAGTCCGGTAAGGTATTAACCTTATCCTTAGGTTACTCTCATCCGGTAGAGATGACTGATCCCGAAGGTATCGAAACTGTACTGGAAGGTCAGAATGTCATTATCGTAAAAGGTATTGATAAAGAAAAAGTTGGCCAATTCGCAGCTGAAATCAGAGACAAGAGAAGACCTGAACCTTACAAGGGCAAAGGTATTAAGTATGCTGATGAGACTATCAGACGTAAAGTTGGTAAGACCGGTAAGAAATAATAGATAAGGAGAGTATGAAGATGGTTAGTAAAGAATCTAGACAAAAAGTACGTGTTAAAAAACACATGAGAATACGTAACCGTTTCAGCGGCACTGCTGAAAGACCTCGTTTAGCCGTATTCAGAAGCAATAATCATATGTATGCTCAAATTATCGACGACACAGTTGGTAACACACTGGTTGCTGCTTCTACTCTTGAAAAAGAAATTAAGGCAGAACTTGAAAAAACCAATAACGTTGATGCAGCAGCATATTTAGGAACTGTCATTGCCAAGAGAGCAATGGAAAAAGGTATCACAGAAGTAGTCTTTGACAGAGGCGGCTTTATATACCAGGGTAAGATTGCAGCATTAGCTGATGCAGCCAGAGAAGCTGGCTTACAATTCTAGGAAAGGGAGTAGACATTATGAAACATACAATCATAGATGCAAGTCAGCTTGAATTAATGGATAAGGTTGTTGTTATCAAACGTGTTTCCAAGACTGTAAAGGGTGGTCGTACCATGCGTTTTACTGCTCTTGTGGTAGTTGGTGACGGCAACGGTCATGTGGGCGCAGGTCTTGGCAAGGCTGTAGAAATTCCTGAAGCAATTCGTAAGGGTAAAGAAGATGCTATTAAGCATCTGGTAAACGTTTCTATGGATGAAAACAACAGTGTTACCCATGATTTTATCGGTAAATACGGTTCTGCTAACGTTCTTTTAAAGAGAGCACCTGAAGGTACCGGTATCATCGCTGGTGGTCCTGCACGTATCGTTTGTGAACTTGCAGGTATCAAGAACATCCGTACCAAGTCTTTAGGCTCCAACAACAAGCAGAACGTAGTTCTTGCAACAATTGCAGGTTTAAGCCAGTTAAAGGCTCCTGAAGAAGTAGCTAAAAACCGTGGCAAATCCGTAGGCGAGATTTTGGCTTAATGAAGTGAAGCAATTTCACTTTAAGGTTTGAAAGGAGAGAAAAGACAATGGCAGCAAAGAAAGAAAAAATGTTAAAGATTACTTTGGTGAAGTCCGTTATTGGTGCTGTTCCTAAGAACAGAGCCATCGTAGAGTCCATGGGATTTAAGAAGCTGAACAGCTCTGTAGTTCTGCCGGACAATGAAGCTACAAGAGGACAGATTCAGAAGATCAGTCATTTAGTTAAAGTAGAAGAAGTATAATCAGATAAGGAGGTGTCAGAATGGAATTATCAAATTTAAGACCTGCAGAAGGTTCCAAGCATAGTGATAATTTTAGAAGAGGCCGCGGACACGGTTCAGGAAACGGTAAGACTGCCGGTAAGGGTCATAAGGGACAGAAGGCTCGTTCCGGAGCACCCAGAATCGGTTTTGAAGGTGGACAGATGCCGTTATACAGACGTATTCCTAAGAGAGGTTTCAAGAATAGAAACACGAAGGATATCGTTGCCATCAATGTAAGCACTTTGGAAGTTTTTGATAATGGCAGTGTGGTTGATGTAGAAGCATTAATGAACGCAGGCATCATCAAGAATCCGAGAGATGGCGTTAAGATCCTTGGAAATGGAGAGTTAACCAAGAAGCTTACTGTAAAGGCAGATGCATTCAGTGCAGCTGCAAAAGAAAAAATTGAGGCTCTTGGTGGAAGTGCAGAGGTGATGTAATATGTTTACAACACTGAAAAATGCATTTAAAATCCGGGAAATCAGAAATAAAATTTTATTTACGCTGGGTATGTTGGTTGTGATCCGTGTCGGGTCACAGCTGCCTGTACCGGGCGTGTCTACAGACTTTTTTGCAAGCTGGTTTGCAGCTAATGCCGGCGGAGCACTGGACTTCTTTGATGCAATTACCGGTGGTTCCTTTGCATCGATGTCTATCCTGGCATTGGGTATCAATCCGTACATTACATCCTCTATTATTGTACAGCTTTTAACCATTGCGATTCCGAAGCTGGAAGAAATGCAGAAGGATGGCGAAGACGGACGGAAGAAGATTGCAGCAATCAGCAGATATGTGACAGTAGCACTGGCACTGATTCAGGCAACTGCCATGGCAATAGGCTTTGGCAATAAGGGACTTTTGATACAGTACAATACATTGAATGTGATTACTGCTATTGTGGCAATGACCGCAGGTAGTGCATTCCTGATGTGGATTGGTGAAAGAATTACGGAGAAGGGTATCGGAAACGGTATTTCCATCGTATTGGTAATCAATATTATTTCCCGTCTGCCGGGTGAATTGAAGGGATTGTATGATAAGTTTGTAACACCTCAGTTTACCAAAGGCAACTTTGCCGCAGGTATTCTGGCAATTGTAGTGATTCTGGCAGTGATTATTGTTATGGTGATACTGGTTATCATCTTAAACGGTGGTGTTCGGAAGATTCCTGTGCAGTATGCACAGAAGGTACAGGGAAGAAAACTGATGGGCGGTCAGGCCTCCAGTATTCCGTTAAAGGTAAATACCTCCGGCGTTATTCCTGTTATCTTTGCACAGTCTATTTTACAGTTCCCGCTTTTAATCTGCTCCTTTGTAGGCTATGAAGGAACAGGATTCTGGGGTGAAGTGTTAAAGTGCATGAATACTGAGAACTGGTGTAATCTGAAGCAGCCGGTATATTCTATCGGTATGCTGGTATACATTTTAATGATAATCTTCTTTGCTTATTTCTATACTTCTATAACCTTCAATCCGTTGATGGTTGCAGACAATATGAAAAAGCAGGGCGGATTTATTCCGGGTATCAGACCCGGTAAACCTACCAGTGATTATCTGACAAAGGTACTGAATTATATTATCTTTATCGGTGCAGTAGGACTTACCGTTATTTCTATCCTGCCTTTTATCTTCAATGGTCTTTTCGGTGCAAGCATTTCCTTTGGAGGAACCAGCTTAATCATTATCGTAAGCGTTGTGCTTGAAACCATAAAGCAGATTGAATCACAGATGCTGGTTCGTAACTATAAAGGCTTTTTGAATGATTAATTGCTGAAGGACAGCTAATATCCGGGAAAGGAAACTTTCCCGGATATTTTTCATTCATGTGTTGCAATCAAAAGAAATAAACGGTAAAATAATAATGTTAGGCATTTGTGCCAAATTAAAACAACTGTTTATAATGAAAAAGGGCTGGAGGACAAAAAATGAAGATTATTATGTTAGGTGCACCCGGTGCGGGCAAAGGAACACAGGCAAAGATGATTGCCGACAAGTATCAGATTCCCCATATTTCTACCGGTGATATTTTCAGAGCAAATATCAAAAACGGTACGGAGCTTGGCATGGAAGCAAAGAAGTACATGGATCAGGGACTGTTAGTACCCGATGAACTGACTGTAAAGATTCTTCTGGACAGAGTGGCACAGGCAGACTGTGCAAACGGTTATGTACTGGACGGATTCCCCAGAACCATTCCGCAGGCAGAGGTGCTGGACAAAGCACTGACAGAATTAAACGACAAGATTGACTATGCAATTAACGTAGATGTTCCCGATGAAAACATCATTAACAGAATGTCCGGCAGACGTGCATGCGTAAGCTGCGGTGCTACCTATCACGTTGTACACATTCCGCCTAAAAAAGAAGGCATCTGTGACAAGTGTGGGCAGGAACTGATTCTTCGTGATGACGATAAGCCTGAAACCGTAAAGAACAGACTGAATGTATATCATGAGCAGACCCAGCCGTTAATTGATTTCTATACAGCAAAGGGCGTATTGAAATCGGTAGACGGTACTGTGGACATGAAGGATGTATTCAATGCCATTGTAGAAATTTTAGGCTAAATGAAAGAATAACTGGACTGTTTCAATAGATTTGAACGGACTATCGGTTATAAAAAGCTTTCACGGAGCGGGAGCGTGTCTGTGCAGAAACTTTTTATAACCGATAGTCCAAGAATCTGTTGAAACAGTCTCAAAGGAAGGAAAGAGCCGTATTTACGGCAGAAGAGAGGAAACATGGCTGTAACAATTAAATCTGCCAGAGAAATTGAACTGATGAGAGAGTCCTGCAGGCTGCTTGCCCAGGTACACAAAGAATTGGAATATGCTATCAAGCCGGGAATGTCGACCATGGATATTGATATTTTAGGTGATACCCTGATACGCAAGATGGGATGTATTCCCAACTTTAAGAATTATAACGGTTATCCCGCATCCATCTGTACCTCTGTTAATGATGAGGTGGTACATGGAATTCCCAGTAAGAAGAGAATTCTTAAGGAAGGTGACATCATCAGTCTGGACGCAGGTCTCATTTACAAAGGATATCATTCCGATGCAGCCAGAACCCATGCAGTAGGACAAATCAGTCCGGAAGCAAAAAAATTGATTGAAGTAACCCGCCAAAGCTTTTTTGAAGGAATAAAAATGGCAAAAGCAGGAAATCATTTACATGATATTTCCAATGCCATAGACGCGTATGTGTCACAGTTTGGCTACGGTATTGTACGTGAACTGGTCGGACACGGTATCGGCACCGCACTGCATGAAGACCCCCAGATTCCCAATTTTGCACAGAGGCGAAAAGGAATAAAGCTTCAGGCAGGTATGACTCTGGCGGTTGAACCCATGATTAATATGGGCAGGGCAGATGTGGAATGGCTGGATGATGACTGGACGGTGGTAACAGAGGACGGTTCTCTGTCGGCACACTATGAAAACACCATACTGATTACGGATGGTGAGCCGGAAATCCTGACTCTTTACTGATAGAAAGGGTGCATGATATATTATGATAGGAAGACTGGCATTTTCCAAGGCCGGACACGATAAGGGTACGGTTTATATAATAGTAGGAGAGGACACAGAAAATGTTTATTTGAGTGATGGCAGGTTAAAGCTTGTGGAGTGTCCCAAAAAGAAAAATAAAAGGCATATCCAGCCTGTCTTAAAGGGCTGTGATGAAAACCTCAGGGAAAGGCTTAAAAATAAGCAGCCCGTCCGTAATGAGGAAATAAAAAGAGCAATTAAAGTGTTTATCATGCAAGGAGGTAACAGATGTCAAAAGCAGATGTAATCGAAATCGAGGGAACAGTCATTGAAAAACTGCCCAACACTATGTTTCAGGTAGAACTGGAAAACGGTCACAAGGTTCTGGCACATATCAGCGGTAAACTGAGACAGAACTTTATTCGTATCCTGCCGGGAGATAAAGTGACATTGGAGCTTTCTCCCTACGACTTATCCAAGGGACGTATTATCTGGAGAGATAAGTAAGGTTAAGATACAGTAAAAGTGTACCTTTGAGGTACTTTATCCGTTAAAACAAAAAAAGAATAAAAAATGCAATAAAAAAGCAAAAAAACACTTGTAAACAAAAACACTACATGCTATAATGTAAAACGGTCTTTTTTGAAAGGAGGGTTTAACGTGAAGGTTAGATCATCAGTAAAACCGATTTGCGAAAAGTGCAAAATCATTAAAAGAAAAGGACGTATCAGAGTAATCTGTGAGAATCCGAAACACAAACAGAGACAAGGATAATCACCGGCTTGGATTTTTAAAATCAAGTATGTGAGTTCTTGTCCCATTATTGTATGCGGCTGAAAGTATAACTTTCCGCTCTTTTTGTGTGTCCGGCTGTGTTACAGACTGATGCGTAAAACGGGAAGTTGTAATTTATATATAATGGAAGAGCTTACGGGAGATTACTTGTTGATACCACGACGAAAAGAATTTTTGAATTCGGATAGTCGTGGAAAGATCGGAGAGACGTCCGGTTGGGTGGAAACCCCAATCAACTTAGTAACTAGCGAACTGTCATAAGACAGGAACGCATAATGTGTACAGCCTCCGCAGAGCGGAGAGCAAAGACCAGACGTACACAAGCGTTAAAAATTCCGATAATCGGAAACGCACAGAAAATGGAGGAAACGTAAATGGCTCGTATCGCAGGTGTTGACTTACCTAGAGA
>JBJEMX010000078.1:0-10183 GCA_051879895.1 Lachnospiraceae bacterium | reverse complement strand
AGAAAATGGAGGAAACGTAAATGGCTCGTATCGCAGGTGTTGACTTACCTAGAGAAAAACGTGTGGAGATTGGTTTGACTTATATCTATGGTATCGGTAGAGTAACCTCAAACAAGATCCTGGCAGAAGCAGGTGTAAATCCTGATACCCGTGTCAGAGAACTGACAGACGATGAAGTAAAGAAAATCAGCGAAGCAATGGAAAAACTGAATGTCATGGTAGAAGGTGATTTAAGAAGAGAAATCGCTTTAAACATTAAGAGATTACAGGAAATCGGCTGCTATCGTGGTGTTCGTCATCGTAAGGGTCTTCCTGTTCGTGGTCAGAAGACAAAGACCAATGCAAGAACCCGCAAGGGACCAAAGCGAACAGTAGCAAATAAGAAGAAGTAAGTAAAGTAATAGTTCGCTTCAGCGAACAGTAGCAAATAAGAAGAAGTAATCAATAAAAATGTGTAACTGCAAACAAATTTGAGAAAGTAGGTTAGTTTAAAATGGCTAAGAAAGTAACAGCTAATAAGAAAGTCGCTAAAAGGCGCGTAAAGAAAAACGTTGAACGTGGACAGGCACATATCCAGTCTTCCTTTAACAATACCATCGTTACATTAACTGATACCGAAGGTAATGCATTAAGCTGGGCAAGTGCTGGTGGTCTTGGATTTAGAGGTTCAAGGAAATCTACTCCGTATGCAGCACAGATGGCAGCAGAAACTGCTACCAAGGCTGCGTTAGTCCATGGATTAAAGACTGTAGATGTATTTGTAAAGGGTCCCGGTTCAGGACGTGAAGCAGCAATTCGTGCCCTTCAGGCATGTGGTCTGGAAGTTACCAGCATCCGCGATGTAACTCCTGTACCTCACAATGGATGCCGTCCTCCTAAGAGACGTCGCGTCTAGTGTGAAAAGTTTTTCTAAGGCTTACACCAGAGGGTGTTTCGCCAAGAAAAACTACGACTTATTTCATAAGTCTATTCACACAGGAAAATTCCACTGGTGTGGAATTTTCCGAGTATCATAAACCCGTTGGAAGAAAGCCGTGGCATAGTGTCCGGCTGTAAACAATAGTCAGAGGCTTTTGTCTCACAGAAAGGAAACATAAAAATGGCAGTAAATAGAGTACCCGTACTGAAAAGATGTAGAAGTTTAGGTTTAGAGCCTGCATACTTAGGCTATGACAAGAAGTCTAACAGAACCAGTGCAAGAGCTGGTAAGAAAATGAGCGAATACGGTCTTCAGTTAAGAGAGAAGCAGAAAGCAAAATTCATCTATGGTGTATTGGAGAAACCCTTCAGAAATTACTATGAAAAGGCTGACAGAATGAAAGGTATGACCGGTGAAAACCTGATGGTTATCCTTGAAAGCAGACTGGACAGCGTAATCTTCAGAATGGGCTTTGCAAGAACCAGAAGAGAAGCAAGACAGATTGTCGGACACAAGCATGTACTTGTAAACGGCAAAAACATCAAAGTACCTTCTTATTTAATTAAGGCTGGCGATGTAATCGAAATCAGAGAAAAATCCAAATCTTTACAGAGATACAAAGATATCATTGAGGTAACAGCAGGAAGACTTGTTCCTGAATGGATGGATGTTGATATTGAAGGTCTTAAAGGAACTGTAAAAGCACTTCCTACCAGAGAACAGATTGATGTTCCTGTAGATGAGATGCTTATCGTCGAATTATATTCTAAATAAGCCGTAATTAAAATAGTTCGTAAAGGAGGGTATTTGCAGTGTTTGATTTTGAAAGACCGAATATTGAGGTTGCTGAAATTTCTGAAGACAAAAAGTATGGCAGATTTGTAGTGGAACCTTTGGAAAGAGGTTATGGTATCACCCTTGGTAACTCTTTAAGAAGAATCATGCTGTCTTCCCTGCCCGGTGCGGCAGTAAGTCAGGTAAAAATTGAAGGCGTTTTACACGAGTTCAGTTCTATCCCCGGCGTAAAAGAAGACGTAACAGAGATTATCATGAATATCAAGAGCCTTGCTATTAAAAATAACAGTGAAACAAATGAACCTAAGACCGCTTATATTGAGTTCGAAGGCGAAGGCGTTGTAAGAGCATCTGATATTCAGGCTGATCAGGACATCGAAATACTCAATCCGGATTTGGTAATTGCTACGTTAAGCGGCGGCAAAGAAACCAAGCTGTATATGGAACTGACCATTACTAAGGGAAGAGGTTATATCAGCGCAGATAAGAATAAAAATGATGATCTGCCTATTGGTGTAATCGCAATTGATTCCATCTATACACCGGTTGAAAGAGTAAATGTAACAGTAGAAAATACCCGTGTAGGTCAGATTACAGACTACGACAAGCTGACACTGGATGTGTTCACTAACGGAACACTGGTTCCTGATGAAGCCGTAAGTCTGGCTGCAAAAGTACTCAGCGAACACTTAAGCCTTTTCATTGATTTATCCGAAAATGCTAAAACTGCAGAGGTTATGGTAGAAAAAGAAGACGATGAAAAAGAAAAAGTTCTCGAAATGAGTATCGACGAATTGGAGTTGTCCGTTCGTTCCTACAACTGCTTGAAGAGAGCAGGTATCAATACTGTTGAAGAACTGATTAACAAGACTCCCGAAGATATGATGAAGGTTCGTAATCTGGGCCGCAAGTCTTTGGAAGAAGTTCTTGCAAAATTAAAAGAATTGGGTCTGCAGCTGAATCCCAGCGAAGACTAATAAAAAGAAATACAATCTGGGGTAAGTCCAATGTGTTCGCAGATTGTTTTTCTCTAGATGGCAACGAAAACAGCATTCGGTAAGTAAGTCCAAAGAGCGTGGCCGGATGTACCATGAAATGAGAAAGGAATTAAAACAATGGCAAAGTACAGAAAACTTGGCAGAACCAGCAGCCAGAGAAAAGCATTATTAAAGAATCAGGTAACCGCATTACTGTATACCGGTAAGATTGTTACAACAGAAGCAAAAGCAAAGGAAGTTCGTAAAATTGCAGAAGGCCTTATTGCAATGGCTGTAGCAGAAAAAGACAACTTTGAAACCGTAAAGGTTACCGCTAAGGTTGCACGTAAGGACAAAGACGGCAAGAGAGTAAAGCAGATTGTTGATAAGGAAACCGGCAAGGTTCTTTCCGAAACACATCGCGACAAGGACGGTAAGATTTTAAGAATCGAAAACGGTGTTACCGTTACCGTTTATGACGAAGTAGAAAAGGAAATCAAGAAGGATATGCCTTCCAGACTGCACGCTCGTCGTCAGATGTTAAAGGTTCTGTGCCCTGTAAAGGAAGTTCCCACTGAGAATGCAGGCAAGAAGAAAAATACCAAGGAAGTTGATATGGTTGCAAAACTGTTCGATGAAATCGCTCCTAAGTATGAAAACCGTAAGGGTGGTTATACCAGAATCATCAAAATCGGTCAGCGTAAGGGCGACGGTGCTATGGAAGTAGTACTGGAACTGGTATAATATAAGCTGTAAATACTTTATATGTGAAGACCGGTAGTCGTAAGACTGCCGGTCTTTTTTCTTTCTTTATTTACAAAAAAGTTATATTGGTATAGAAAAATTTGCGAAAATACTTTATAATAAATATACTGTAATAGGATTGGAGGAAGTTACCATGAAAATTAAATCAAAGATTCTAATATTTGCATTAGGACCGTTAGTAGTATTAGGCGTATTGATATTGGTATTGAGCAACCGAAAGCTAAATAGTGTAATTTCCAATGCAATCGAAACAGGGTTACGCAGTACAGCAGTTGCAGTACGGGATACACTGACCTTTGTCGATGACGGAAAGTTTGAATTTAATAAGAAGAACTATCTGGTAAAGGGAGATTTTAATATTTCCCAGACGCCGGAGCTGGTTAATAATATCAAGGATGCAACGAATACGGATGTCAGCATTTTTTATAAAAATGTCAGATATGCGACTACGCTTTTAGGACCTACCGGAAATCCGATGGTGGGTACCAGAGCCAGTGATGACGTTGTGGAAATAGTGTTAAATCAGGGGCAGGAATATTTTTGTGAGAATGCAGATGTTTATGGCGTTCCATATTTTGGCTTCTACCTTCCTATTTTTGATGAGGAAGGTAATGCTGTAGGTATGATATTTACCGGTATGCCCAGGGAAGACGCAATGTCTCAGATATCCAGTATTATGATGCTTATTATGACTATTGTAATAGTAAGTGCAATTGTGACAATAGTGCTGTTACTTTTTGTAACCAGTAAGCTTGTGAAAGCATTACATAAGGGTACCACTGCACTGGAGCAGGTATCACAGGGACAACTGGATGTAGAGCTGGAGCAGAAGCTTCTTAAGAGGAAAGATGAAATCGGTAATATTTCCAGAGCTATTATGAAGCTGAGAACCGAATTGGCAACTACCATTGGAGTGATTAAATCCCAAAGTGAGGAGCTGAACCTTGCGGCGGCATATCTCCATGACAGAATGGAAAGCACTTCCCATACGCTTGCCGATGTGGAAAGAACGGTGGGTGAAGTGGCACAGGGAGCAAACAGTCAGGCGGAAGAAACCCAGAATGCAACTGACCATGTTATCCATATGGGCGATATGGTGGAAGAAACGGCAAGAGAAACCGAAGAGATGAATCAGAGTGCCCAGAAGATGCACCAGCTCGGTCAGGAAGCTTTTGAGACGTTGCATGAACTTCACCGTATTAATGAAGAAGCAAAAGAGTCTATCGGCATTATTTACGAGCAGACTAATACAACCAACCAGTCTGCACAGAAGATTAAGGAAGCAACCGGTCTGATTACTTCTATCGCAGAAGAAACCAATCTGTTGTCCTTAAATGCCTCTATCGAAGCAGCGAGAGCAGGTGAGCAGGGACGTGGTTTTGCGGTAGTAGCTTCTCAGATTCAGAAGCTTGCTGAGCAGTCCAACCAGTCTGCACAGCAGATTGAAGCTATTATATCCAATCTGATAGAAGACTCTGATAAATCTGTTGCCACCATGGATATTGTAAAGGACATTATGGACAGACAGAGTGAGAACATGGTTAGAACGGATAACCGGTTCTCAGAAGTACTTAAAGGCATTGAAGCCTCCATTGAAGCTATCAGCAGGATTACCGAAAAGACAGAGGATATGGACGGCTCCAGAAGCAGTGTAGTGGATACCGTGCAGAATCTGACAGCTATCGCGGAAGAAAATGCAGCCAGCACACAGGAAACTTCAGCTTCCATTGTGGAGATAGCAAATGCTGTCGCAGACATTTCCACGCGGGCAGAGCAGCTAAAGGAAATTGCAGATAAGATGGACGAGAGCATGGCAGTATTTAAATTATAATGATAGGAAATGAAAAACAAAGGGCTGTTGCAAAATCAGAAATTCTGCCTGCCTTATTGTACAGCTTTGCCAAGAATAAGCCGAGGTTAAGTGACAACGTCGAGGTGTTTCTTGGTAAAGCTGTACAACAAAGTGCAGGAAAGAGAGATTTTGCAACAGCCCTTTTTGCACGTTTAGCTTTCTTAATCTATTACTTTTTGAAAATGCTGGTAATCCTTACAGGAGTTCCAGTTACCGCCCCATATGAAACCGTGTTCGGTAAAAAGCCGGTAACACAGGTCTGAAGTATCAATTTTATAAGGAAAGCTCTGCGTACGGTCGGCATAGGGTTCACTTCCCTCGGGAGAAACTGTCTGTCCGCCTTCGGAAGTATAAGTAATATAAGGATTATAAAAAGGATTGATGTCAATTGCCAGACCGTAAGCATGCTTGGAAAGTCTGTCACTTCCTTCCACAGGACGGAAATTGAAACATGAGGTATTATTATCCAGCATGGAAGCAGTATCGTCACCATCATAGTTTTCAATCAAAGTTATCTTCTCAATCCGGTATTCTGCCAGATACAATTCATAAAAAATTTCTACAAAATCCTGTGCAATGGCATTGTTGCATATGAGTTCTCCTTCAGCGGTATTACCGTCAAAATCCACATGTAGAATATGCACATAGGATAAATCCTCGTAACTGATTTCATCAGTTCCTTCAGCGGGGTAAGAAATTCCGGTAATAGTGGTAATCAAATCCGGTGAAAGAGGTTCATAGTAAAAATCTTCCTGATAAGTTATGCGGTCAGGGGATATCGGTGCAGATGTTTCGGGAGGAGATGTCTGACTGCCGGCGGATTCATTCCCTGCAGGTTGACTGTCTGCAGCTTCATTCCCCATAGCTTGACTGCCGGCGGATTCATTGTCTGTAATTTGACTACCCGTAGTTTCATTCCCCACAGTTTCAGGCTTTGCAGCCTCCGTATCTGTGGCTTCGCTGTTTCCCAGGGCAAGCCCCGGATTTGCCTCCGCATATTCGGCAAGAGTTTCGCCACCGGAAAAAACAGTCCTTGATAAGAGAGTAAAGATAAGGATTACCAAAGCCAGCAGGCCAAACATTTTTATGATAGAAGCTTTCTGATCGGGAGGAATGTTCTGAAAAAGTTTCATAAATTACCTTCTTTCCATATAATCAAAATTTATCAATAAAAATTTCAGGAGCATTTTGAAAATCATATTTTATTTGCAGTCTGTATTCATTTAGTGTACCATTATACTGTGATTTTGTAAAATGGTTGTATTTCCCGATAAATTCTAGTACAATAGAAAACATGCGGGAAAACGGCAGAAGTATTGACTGTGTTCCGTGTAGGAAAGGCAAGGATATTTATGGGAATTATCAAAACGGATAAACTGGTTTTTGAATATATCAGACGGGATGAAGAAGGTAATGTGGAGGGGATTAACCGTGCGGTGGATGAAGTGACTTTAGATATTGCACAAGGTGACTTTATTGCGATTCTGGGACACAACGGCTCCGGCAAGTCCACGTTGGCAAAGCATATGAATGCTATTCTATGTCCCACGGAAGGCAGTATCTGGGTGGATGGCAGGGATACCAGAGATGAGGATGAGGTTTGGAATATCCGTCAGACAGCTGGTATGGTGTTCCAGAACCCCGACAACCAGATTATCGGACAGGTTGTAGAAGAGGATGTAGGATTTGGTCCTGAAAATATGGGCGTACCCACGAAAGAAATCTGGGAACGCGTGGAAGAAAGTCTGAAGGCGGTTGGTATGTATGAATTCCGTAAATATTCGCCCAATAAGCTTTCCGGTGGACAGAAGCAGCGTGTTTCCATAGCGGGTGTGCTGGCAATGCACCCTAAATGTATTGTATTGGATGAGCCAACGGCAATGTTAGACCCAAATGGCCGCAAGGAGGTTATTCGGGCTGTCAGGGCATTAAACGATGTGGAAAATGTAACGGTAATACTGATTACCCACTATATGGAAGAAATTATCCACGCGGATAAAGTGTTTGTTATGGATGAAGGAAAAATTGCCATGCAGGGTACACCTCGGGAAATCTTTTCGCATGTGGAGAAATTAAAAGCGTTGCGGCTGGATGTGCCGCAGGTTACTTTACTGGCCTATGAATTACAGAAAAAAGGCGTGCCCCTGCCCGATGGTATTTTGAGTGTTGAAGAACTTACAGAGGAAATTATGAGAGGTAGAGTATGGCGATTATAGTAGACCATGTAAGCCATGTTTATGGCGGAGATACTTCCCTTTCCGTCAAGGCTTTGAATGATATCAGTTTAGTAATTCCGGATGGACAGTTTATCGGTCTGATAGGACATACCGGTTCCGGTAAATCTACCCTGGTACAGCATTTAAACGGATTATTAAAGGCAACATCGGGAAGCATCTATTTTAATGGACAGGATATTGATGACGAAGATTATAACCGCAAGGAGCTTCGGAGTAAGGTAGGACTGGTATTCCAGTATCCTGAGCATCAGCTCTTTGAGTCGGATGTATTTTCGGATGTATGCTTTGGACCTAAAAATTTAGGGCTTTCAAAAAAAGAGGTGGAACTACGGGCCTATGATGCACTGCGTAAGGTTGGCTTACCGGAGGACTGCTTTTATCAGTCCCCTTTCGATTTGTCGGGAGGACAGAAAAGAAGGGTGGCAATTGCAGGTGTTCTGGCTATGAAACCGGAGGTACTGATTCTGGATGAGCCTACGGCAGGTCTGGATCCCAAAGGCCGGGAGGAAATCTTAGAGCAGGTAGTGAAGCTTAGGGAAGAAAGCGGCATTACCATTATTCTGGTATCCCACAGCATGGAGGATGTAGCAGAATATGTAGACCGTATTTTGGTAATGAATCATGGGGAAGTTATGTATGATGACGTACCAAGGGAGGTTTTCAAGCATTACAAGGAACTGGAAAGCGTAGGTCTTGCGGCCCCGCAGGTAACGTATATTATGCATAGGTTAAAGGCAGCAGGCCTGAATGTGGACGAAAATGTCACAACCATCGGAGAAGCTGCTGCGGAAATTGCACGCGTACTTTTGTAAATAAGGAGTCATATGCTTAGAGATATTACTTTAGGACAATATTATCAGACGGAATCCGTCATTCACAGACTGGACCCACGTGTAAAGCTGGCAGGTACTGTTATATTTATTATATCCCTGTTCTGTTTTGACAAAGGCTGGGGGTATATCGGAGCAGCAGTTTTTCTGGCGGTAGTCATTAAGCTGTCTAAGGTACCTTTTAAATTTATGATAAAGGGTATGCGTTCCATTTTGTTTCTTCTTATGATTACGGTGGTGTTCAATCTGTTTCTGACACCGGGGGAAGTAGTGGTTTCCTTCTGGAAACTGCAGATTACCAAGGAAGGCATCCGCATTGCGGCATTTATGGTAATCCGCCTGGCTATGCTGCTGATTGGCTCCTCTATTATGACCCTGACAACAACGCCCAACAATCTAACTGACGGCATGGAAAAAGCAATGGGACCGTTAAAGGTATTACACCTGCCGGTACATGAGATTGCCATGATGATGTCTATTGCACTGCGTTTTATACCGATTCTTATGGAAGAAACGGACAAAATCATGAAGGCACAGTTAGCCAGGGGGGCGGATTTTGAAAGCGGAAATATTTTTAAAAAGGCAAAAGCCATGGTGCCCTTATTGGTGCCGCTTTTCATCTCGGCTTTCCGTCGTGCCAACGATTTGGCAATGGCAATGGAAGCCCGATGTTACAGAGGCGGCAATGGCCGCACGAAGATGAAACCGTTGGTTTATAAAAAGCGGGATGCCATTGCCTATCTGACGTTATTTGCTTATCTGGCAGGAAGTATCGCAGTAGACAGATTACTTTGGTAGAAAATGAGCGTTGGGAATAAGGTAAAAAATGAGAAGATTTAAATTAACGGTAGCCTACGACGGAACAGCCTATTGTGGTTTTCAGGTGCAGAAAAGCTGCCGGACCATAGAAGGAGAATTGAATAAGAGCCTATCAACTCTTCTGGGAGAAGAAATTCATGTCATTGGTGCCAGCAGGACGGATGCGGGAGTGCATGCACTTTGTAATGTGGCGGTATTTGACTCAGAAACTGCCATTCCCGCAAGTAAGCTTGCCTATGCATTAAACCAAAGGCTGCCGGAGGATATCCGTATCAGAAAATCAGAGGAAGTGGCAGCGGATTTTCATCCCAGACACTGTGACAGTAAAAAAACTTATGAGTATCACATTACGACCGGGGAGTTTCCTATTCCCACCAAGAGATTATATTCCTATTTCACATACCACAAGTTAGATGTGGAAAAAATGCGGGAGGCTGCAAAATATCTGGTCGGAGAGCATGATTTCCAAAGCTTTTGTGCTGCAGCGGCAGTGGTGGAAACCACAGTCCGCACCATTTATGATGTGAAAGTGGAAGCACGGGAAGAGGATATTGTTATTTCGGTCAGCGGCAATGGCTTCCTATACAACATGGTGCGTATTATTGCAGGAACACTAATGGAAGTCGGCAAGGGCAGATGGGAGCCGGGACGGGTACAGGATATTCTGGAAGCAAAGGACCGGAGAATGGCAGGACCTACCGCACCGGCTTGTGGGCTGATGTTAGTGAAGTACGAATTTTCATGAGCGAAATGAAAAGGTAACTTTGCCCTGCAAAACACCCGGAAAAATATTTTGACTTGAAATTTTAAATTCCAGTGCAGAGGTAAATTCCACTACACCTTAAAAGTTTTTGATTTTATTGAATTATATAAAGCCTAATCTGCAAAAAACTGTTATAATTAGCTCAACTTCCCATAAAATATCTGAATTCATGGCATGGCAAACAAGCCTCTGGACATCCGGTGTGTGAGACTGAATTCCACAGGCC
>JBJEMX010000077.1:0-4462 GCA_051879895.1 Lachnospiraceae bacterium | reverse complement strand
TGGCTACGCTGCAGGAATTTACCAGCCGGTACATTGCCTTACAGCAGGCACAGGCCGATGCCGCTGCCCAGGCTGCTGCAACACCCACCACTAATTCCAACAAGGAAAACCGTGATAGCGGTCATCTAAAAAAATATTACCACGCTATCAACCACTCCGGTAAAGATGTTGCCGGAAAACAATTTTCTTCCTCTGCCGAAGCTTGGAACTGGCTGACCAAAGAATATGGTACACTCAATGCCCACCAGAATTATAACGTTGCCTACTATGCACAGGGCGGTGTTATCGGCAGTCAGCCCGGTCTGTTGGATTTTATTGCCGATGCCATAAATGAAGACCACCTGATTGCTGCCCGTGAAGGTGAACGAGTACTGACTGCTGCCCAAAATGAGCAGTTTGAAGCCCTTGTTAAACTTGCTCCTTCCCTACTTAATACCTATCACCCTCTACAGAATCTTTCCATACCCGGCAATTTCCCCTCCGATTCTTCGCCGGCTACGGTACCCGCAATTACAATCGGAGACATTCACCTGCATAATGTCAATGACGTAAACAGCTTAAGTCGTGCCATTATTGAACACCTTCCCGGTAAAATGATGCAGGCAATTCACAGACATTAAACACAGGTCCGGATTCACTCCGGACCTTACTTTTCAGAAAGAGAGGTACACTATGAATAAAGACAATAGAGCCGTTGACCTTTTAGTCAACAAAATCCTTTCCGCGGTAAATACCCGCATTGCCAAATTAGGCTACGACAAGACCTTTCAAAGTACTGTCTGGGGTATCAATGATAACGGCACTTATCAGATTAGCTATATGGGACAGCTCTATAACGTTCCCAACGCACTGGGCACTCAATTGCCGCTTGGTCAAAGCGTCTGGGTGAAAATTCCCAGTGGCATTTTCCGCAAAATTCATATTTGCGGCATATGCACCAAGAAAAAGTAAGGGGTACCTAGTTAAAAATTCATTTTTAGTAAGGGGTACCTATGTAAAAGTCCGGATTTTTGGACATTAAAATTTTTATATTGGTCTTATCACAGGATGAGGAGGACTTTTTGATATGGAAAATCTTATGAAAACATTTGAACTGCACCACTTTGTTAAATACATTGTCTTGAAAGTAGACTTATTTGAAAGTGAAATCATTGACGAACAGCATTTTGCCATTTCTGACGAAGTCGGAATTGCCAGACTAAAGAGGAAATACAACCGCCGGGATGACTGCGTTCTGGTACGGATAGAAATGTAACTATCCCCGGAACTTACCTTGCGGCTTCTCCCGCCTTATGTGGATTGAGCGGAGAAACAAAAAATCCCCAATGCCGGATAAATATATCCGACACCGGGGTATACATTCAAAAGCAAACCTTACTGCATTTTAGAAATCACTGCCACACTTGGTACAGTGCCACTGCTTCCCTACCTTGCTGCTGCCGAATCCAAACAAACCCACCGACAGGGAACGCCCCATTATCCCTATCTTCCTTGTACTGGGCGAATGACAGTAGGGACAGTTTACAATCGGCGTTCCGGTATAATACGGACTGGCAGGGTCCTGGGTCGGGTCATACGGAGGAGTATTTTTCACTCTTTCCGCACGCTCAGTATCGGCATCAGCGTTAAATTGAAATTCCATCTCTACATTACATCTGGGACAGACCGTGGAAAACTCTTTGGATGTATCAAAATCATAACTTTTTCTACATTTAGGACAATCATAGACATCATAATTAATAATCATTGTTTTATACCCCCATTTTCATTTTTTATTTCATTATACTTCTCCACAAAGTATAAGTCAATTAGTTCGATTTTCAACGTAGAAAAGAACGGGGTAAATGCAGCAATCCCCAAGATGTTTAATATACCGCTCAACAAAATACCGGAAAAACTGGAAGAGCTGAAAACTAGCGGTTTGAAAAACTTTATTCCTGGTGATATTGATTTAGCTGCAATTGATAATTATAATCAAAAACTTCAAAACGGTTTCAGTGCCCAGACCGCCATGGCTAAAGCCTGTCAAAATACAAATGCACAGACCCGTGCCTTAATTCAAAGTGCCAACGGTGCCACCATTGCCACCAAACAGCTTACACTGGCTACCAAGGCTAAAACCGCAGCCATGAAAGCAGCTTCCGCTGCCGCCAATATCCTCATTACCTCTCTCATCGCCTTTGGCATTTCCAAAGCCTTGCAATGGATTGATGGCATGGTACATAAAGTAGAGCATGCCAAAGAATCCCTTAATGAAACTGCCTCTGAAATCAAAGACCTGTCCGATACCTTCGGCTCTACCCAGAAAACAGTAAAGGCTACCTCTCAACGTTTTGCCGAACTATCGCAGGGCGTTAACCAGTTAACCGGAGAAAATCTGACACTCGATACCGGAGAATATGAGGAATTTCTTGACTTAAGCAACCAGCTTGCTGATTTACTTCCTTCGCTCCCCAGAGTATATGACGAAAACGGTAATGCCATTGCACAGCTTAGTGGGGATGTGGATACCATCGTAGGTTCCCTGCAAAATCTGGTACAAGCTGAGAAGGATTTAACCAATCTGGAAATTGCCAACAAATTGCCGGATCTGTATAAGAATGCAAAAGAAACTGCTTCTGATTACAAGCGGCAGTACAATATCGCCAAGACAGACTATGAATATCGTCAAAATCTGATAAATGGTCTTCAGGCCTTTGATTTTTCTGTTCTGGGTACAGATGACGATGGGGACGGAATGGTCGCTGTAAATGCAGACAAAGAATATATGTCCGCATATGCAAACCTATTTTCCAGACTAGGTGTTGGATTTACATACGATAATGTTTATCAGGATATGAATGGAAACTTCATTTATGAAGGTCTGCAGGTGCAGTTATCCGAACTGGAATCCGTAAAGAAGGACATTCCCCTTGTCATAAACGAACTGCTGACTACATACAATACCGGGCTTTCCAATCTTGCCTCTGAAATGAAAACTTTCTCCGGTTATTATGAGTCTACCTGGAACAGTATAAACCCGGCACTCGCTGCATGGCTCTATACGACCCCGGACTATTCGGAATTTGACACCAACTTACAAACCGGAATTCAGACCTCACTTGATGCTATTGACTGGGGAAAACTAAATCTGTCCTCTGATGAAGAGATGAAAGACTATATCACGAAATGTTTCATTGAACCCATCCGTGATAATACAGAAGTAAGAGATGCCTTCCTACAGTTATTTACATTAGAACCGGGTACTTTGGAAAGAGTGGATATTGCCCAAGACTTACAGTCCATGCTGGATGCTATGAACCTTACTTATGAAGTCGATATTATGGCTCTTGTAGCAGATGAGAAGGAAGTAAAACAAGACCTTACTAATTCTTTACAGGAAATTGTTCTTGGACATTCTGCTGTATTTGACCGCGGTAAAAGTGATGAAATTGCATTAAGCAACTCTGATGACTATGCTTATTTGCTATCCTATACCAAAGATTTCACCGTAGAAGAAGCCAAAGCATGGTTAGCAGTTTACGATTCTGCCAAATCAGCCGGGGAAAACATTGCTATATACGAGCAGTATCTTGCGGACCTGAACAAGAAAAATGTTGTACCCAAAACCATTCCCACCATTTCCGAAACCGTAACCGCCATCAACACCAGACTCAAGCCTTCCTTAGAGTCCCTGCAAAGTCTCTACCAAAGTGTATTTACTGATAATGGCTTGGATTTAGCAAATGTGAATACAGCCGTTTTATCCTCCATGATGGATGAGCTTGCCGAAATAGGTGTTGCCACTGCCGATTACGAAAACTTTATATCCGTAATTACTAACTCCCATTCTTCCGCCGAAGATGTACAGCATGCATTTGATGCTTTAGCCACATCCATTCTGCAGACCGCCAATGTTGCCGACATTACCGAGGAAAATTACGGTCTGCTGGTACAACAGTTAAAAAATCTTGGTATCACCAACGCAGAGGAAATTTTATCAAAACTGTATACTGCCCAAAAAGAATTAACTTCTTTAGGGTTTGATTTTGCAAATGCTGAGTTGGAAAGTGCTAAAGCTATTTCAGCAATGGAAAAATGTTCTGATGAGGCAAGACAGTACCTGATTAACTACATGCTAACCAAACAGATTGCAGAGCAACCGCTAAATACCACACAAGATGTTGAAGCACTGGAGGATTTATGCAATAGTCTGAGTGCTTCCGGTGAATTACTTGCCGAAGTGGCAAAATTGAAAAGTTTATTAAGCATTGCGGGTACTGACTATGGACGTAATTCGGTCTATATAAACGATGAAATCGAAAAAACAAGAGTCAGAATTTTAGAGATGACCTCTACCAATTATACTCTCGGCTTTGATTTTGATTTCAACGGAAATAAAGTCAGTCGTGCTGTCTCCTCTGCCACAACCGACTATGCTGCCCTCCTCGACAAGGAAACCTCTCTTTTAGAAAAACAGTTG
>JBJEMX010000076.1:0-23717 GCA_051879895.1 Lachnospiraceae bacterium | reverse complement strand
TGAAAGATTGGGAACAGGAAAGAAGAAATCCTCCGGCATACGTTATCAATATGATGAGAACCATTTTACAATATAAGGGAATGCTTATCAGCCAAAATTATGTGGAGGCATGCGAAGCAAGAAGGAAAAGCGTGGAAAATGCTATGGCTATTATGTTAAGTGCTACCAACGGTCCGGATGAATTGTTTATGGAGGTTTTGGACTCTTATATCTTTGGAAAAATAACGTTGGAAGAGATGGAAGCCAGAATTGATAGATTTGAGTATTTGGGAGCGTAATATGGTTCCGCAGAGTATGCAGATTATCAGGAGATTGAGAACCGATTAAAGAAATTGTTGCAACAATATGCAGATTTGGATTGGGCGAAGACTGTGAAGAAGGGAGATGAGGTTTTTGATTTCTTATTGGAATTATTGAGCATTCATCCTTTCAGAGAAGGAAACACCAGAACCTGCATCACATTTCTGTGGCATTATTTAAAGGGAAAAGGTGTAGATTTTCAAGTGGCACTGCTGCGGAATAATCCGATGTATGTGAGGGATTCGTTGGTTATGGCGAATTATGACCAGAAGGAGTACCTTAGAAGGATTAATGAGTGAAGATTTACATGATGCTCTTTACAAAAAAATGGGGCTATCTTTTGTTGAATTGAATATGACTTTTCGGAATATTGAACAAAATCGGACTGAATATTGTGTAAAATCAGACTGGATATATAGTTGAAAAAATCATGGTTTTATGGTAGTATGGTTAAAATATTTGCTGTTTACTTATTTAGGCACTGAAAATCGGAGGTTTATTTGACAATGGAAGCATACAAGCAGGAATTTATCGAATTTATGGTGGACTGCAAGGTTTTAAAATTTGGCGACTTTACTTTGAAAAGCGGCAGAAAGAGCCCTTTCTTTATGAATGCGGGAGCATATGTAACCGGTGCACAGCTTAAGAAGCTGGGTGAATATTATGCAAAGGCAATTCACGATAAGTATGGTGATGATTTTGATGTTTTATTTGGACCGGCATACAAAGGGATTCCTATTAGTGTGGTAACTGCGGTAGCTTATAGTGAACTGTATGGTAAAGAGATTCGTTATTGTTCCGACCGTAAAGAAGAAAAAGACCATGGTGCAGATAAGGGTGGATTTCTTGGAAGTCAATTGCAGGATGGCGACAGGGTTATTATGATTGAGGATGTAACTACTTCAGGTAAATCTATGGAGGAAACGGTTCCCAAGGTGAGAGGTGCCGCAGACGTGGAAATCAAGGGGCTGATGGTATCCTTAAACCGTGAAGAAGTGGGACTGGAAGGAAAAGTAGGTGCGTTACAGGAGATTCAGGAAAAGTACGGTTTTCCTGCCAATGCAATTGTCAGTATGTCAGAGGTAACAGAGCATCTGTACAATAAGCCTTACAAGGGAGAAGTATATATCAACGACGATATGAAGAAAGCAATAGATAACTACTATGAACAGTATGGCGTGAGAAAATAGTAATATAATAAAGGAGAGATGGATATGGAAGAAAAAGTGTACAGAACCATGAGGGGAACAGGAGCAACCAATATTGCAGTGGGCGTGTTGACTATGGTAGTGGGAGTCGTCAGCGGTATTCTTCTGATTATCAGCGGAGCAAAACTGTTGTCCCGTAAGTCTCAGATTTTATTTTAAAACAAGGGACTGTTGCAGAATGGATTTGGGGATATAGATTCCTATGCTGTTTTGCAACAGTCTTTTTTCTTTAAAGAAGATAAATGGGAGCGAAGAATATATGACCCGTAAAAAAAATTATATCTTTACAAATAAAAGGCATTCTGACAGAGCAATTATGTCTACCATTCTGGGTGTTATCAGCACCTTGTCCCTGATATCGGTTATCTACCTGGCCTATGTACAGAAAGGAGAAGCACCGGTAAACTATGGACTGACAGGACTTCTGATAGTGATTTTCTCCATAACGGGATTGCTTTTAGGAATTGTGACTGTAACGGAGCACGACCGGTATAAGCTGTTTCCTTCGGTGGGAATCCTATTGAATACGGTGGCATTATTAGGTATCGGGCTGGTGGTATATGCCGGCATGTATTTATAGAAAGGCATGGTATAAAAATGGACGAATTGTTACAGGAACGCTTACAACTGATAAAGGAAAGGGTAGAAAGCTTTGAAGGGGAAGAAATTACGGACTCCGGTTTTGAAGCGTATTTTAAAGCGGGGGCGGCCTGGCTCAGGGAAATGTTTTATGTAGCAGAGAAACTGCAGGATGGCAGCTTTGCACAAATGAACCTTGCACAACTGCAGGAACTGAACAGGCATCACTATGCACAGGTGCAGAAAGAAAATTATGGGGAAAGCTTTGCAAATCCTGCCTATGCCGTAGAAAAGCTGGGACAAAAAATGGGGCAGCTGTTATCTGCATTATACGTGGAGATGCGAAATGCCATTGCCTCTGTTTATGAAAACAGGGAGGAAGAATTTGCGGCTGCGGCGGAGCTGTTTTTAGAAGTATATGGTACATTTTGCTGTGCGTGGGAAGATGGATTAGAGACTCCGGCGTATGAGGAGGTACAACAGATTCTTTACTGGTACTATAGCGATTATTCACAGCTTCGTTCGGAAAGACAGATTTATGAGAAAATGACACCCAGGCAGGACGTGATAAAGAAACTGGTAATGGAGGCCGACCTTACGGATTTGCGGTATTTGTACCGATATGGCTTGTATGTTTCCGACTGTGAGCTGAGGACGGCAGCATTTTTAAATTCTCTTCCGGAAGAAAGAATTGCAACCATGGCAGATACCTTTACCGAAGGCTATCGCATTGGTTTTATTACAGGCAACAAGGATATCAGCATAAAAAAGAGTGTTGCGATATATTATAATCTGGGGTTTGAGAGGGTTGTCAGAAAAGCAGTCCAAAATTTTAAGAAATTGGGACTGGATACCATTTTGTACAGGGAGGCATGTCAGAGCAGCCCGGTAAACAGACAGTACAGCTATGACCATAAGGATGATGACGTATTATTCTTTGACAGACAGTATATGAACCGCAAGTTAGAGACCTTAAAGCAGGCATTTGAGCACAATAAAGAGGCGGCAGCAGTTTACGGAGGGCCGGCGGTTATAGAGGTATTCGGAGAGACGCCCTTTGCACCGAAAGTAAAGGAAGAAGCCTTAAAGAGTGATGATAAGCACCGGAAGCTGATGGTGGAATATACGTCTGCTGCCAGAAGACAACAGGCAGAATATATAAAAGAAGAGGAACGTAGCTTTACGATTATTGCATTTCCCACACCGGATATCGGAGATAATTTTGAAGAAATTTTTGATGAAATTATCCGCATCAATACGCTGGACTACAAGCTGTATCAGCAGATTCAGCAGAAGCTGATTGATGCACTGGATACTGCGGAATATGTGGAAATCAAGGGAATGAACGGTAACCGTACGGATATGAAGGTTATGCTGCATGCCCTGAAAAATCCCGATAAGGAAACCAAATTTGAAAACTGCGTTGCGGATGTGAATATTCCGGTGGGTGAAGTGTTTACTTCTCCGGTATTGACAGGTACAGAAGGTATTCTCCATGTCAGCAGGGTGTTTTTAAATGAACTGGAATACAGGGATTTGGAAATTTGCTTTAAGGACGGTATGATAGCCGGATACAGTTGCAAAAATTTTGCCGATGAGGAAGAGGGAAAACGTTATCTGAAGGACAATGTGCTGATGCACCATGATACGCTGCCCATGGGAGAGTTTGCAATCGGCACCAACACCACGGCCTATGTGGTAGCACAGAAATATGATATCGGGGCAAAGCTGCCGATTCTGATAGCGGAAAAAATGGGACCCCACTTTGCCGTGGGAGATACCTGTTATTCCCAGTCGGAGGATGTCAGGGTTTATAATCCTGACGGCAAGGAAATCATTGCCCGGGACAACGAGGTTTCCATACTTCGTAAGGAGGATATGTCCAAAGCATATTATAACTGTCACACTGATATCACCATTCCTTACCATGAATTGGGGGAACTGACCGCGGTATGTGCGGACGGAAAGCGGATTGTGCTTATCAAAGAAGGGCGGTTTGTGTTGCCGGGATGTGAGGAATTAAATAAACCCTTTGAGGCGTAAAAAATAATAATAAAAAGGATTGTCCATACACCAAATTTTTAGTATACTAGGAATAGTGGAAAAGAATGTAACTTTGGAAAGGAGAACTGTACAGTGGCACAGGTAGGAATTGTCATGGGCTCGGATTCTGATATGCCCGTTATGGCGAAAGCCGCAGATATTTTAGAGGAGTTAGGTATCTCTTATGAGATGACGATTATTTCTGCACACAGGGAACCGGATGTGTTCTTTGAGTATGCTAAAAGTGCGGAGGAGAAAGGATTCAAGGTAATTATTGCGGGAGCAGGCATGGCAGCGCATCTGCCCGGTATGTGTGCGGCAATCTTCCCGATGCCGGTTATCGGTATTCCTATGCATACCACTTCTTTGGGCGGCAGGGATTCCCTGTATTCCATCGTACAGATGCCTTCCGGAATTCCGGTGGCAACAGTGGCAATCAACGGTGGTGCCAATGCAGGACTTTTAGCAGCAAAGATTCTGGCAACCTCCGATGCAGAGCTTCTTGCGAAATTAAAAGATTATAGTAAAAATTTAAAAGAACAGGTACAGGCAAAGGATGCCAGACTGAAGGAAGTTGGCTACAAGGCATATATGCAGAAATAAACAGACAGATAACGAAGGAGAATGAAAAAATGGATTACAAAAAAGCTGGTGTGGATATTGAAGCGGGATATCAGTCCGTAGAACTGATGAAGAAGCATGTAAAGGAAACCATGAGACCGGAAGTTTTAGGTGGAATCGGCGGTTTCTCCGGTGCCTTCTCTATGAGCAACTTTAAGAACATGGAAAACCCTACTCTGGTATCCGGTACCGATGGATGCGGTACAAAAGTAAAATTAGCATTTCTTTTGGATAAACATGATACTATCGGTATTGACTGTGTGGCAATGTGTGTAAATGATATTGCATGTGCAGGTGCGGAGCCGCTGTTTTTCTTGGACTATATTGCATGTGGCAAAAACTATCCCGAAAAAATTGCAACCATCGTAAAAGGTGTGGCAGAAGGCTGTAAGCAGTCCGGTTGTGCACTGGTAGGTGGTGAAACAGCAGAGCATCCCGGCCTTATGCCTGAGGATGAATACGATCTGGCAGGCTTTGCGGTAGGTGTGGTAGACCAGAAGGACTTAATCACCGGCGAAAATATCAAGGCAGGAGACGTACTGATTGGTATTGCTTCCAGCGGTGTACATAGCAACGGCTTCAGTCTGGTCCGCAAGGTATTTGATATGACCACAGAAAGCTTAAATACCTATTATGATGAATTAGGAACGACCTTAGGCGAAGCATTACTGGCTCCCACCAGAATTTACGTAAAAGCATTAAAGAGTATCAAGGAAGCAGGCGTTACCGTTAAGGGCTGCAGCCATATTACAGGTGGCGGTTTCTATGAGAACATTCCCAGAATGTTACCCGAAGGTATCAATGCAGTAGTGAAGCTGGACAGCTACGAAGTGCCTGCAATCTTCAAATTATTACAGAAGACCGGCAACATTGAAGATAAGATGATGTACAATACCTACAATATGGGTCTGGGTATGATTGTTGCAGTGGACCCTGCAGATGTGGACAAAACCATGGAAGCTTTAAAGGCAGCAGGAGAAACAGCTTATGTGGTAGGAAACTGTAAAGCAGGTGAAAAGGGAGTTACCTTATGTTAAGAACAGTTGTATGTGTATCCGGTGGCGGCACCAATTTGCAGGCAATTTTAGATGCAGTGGATAACGGTGCCATTACCAATACGGAAATTGTAGCAGTTATCAGTAACAATGCCTCAGCAAAAGCGTTAGTGCGTGCAGAAAATCACAATGTTCCCGGTATTCTGATGTCTCCTAAAAACTATGAGGACAGAGAAGCCTTTAACGAAGCATTTACACAGAAAATGTGTGAGCTGGAGCCGGATCTGATTGTATTGGCCGGATTTCTGGTAAAAATACCGGAGCAGATGACAGCAAAATTTTCAGGCAGGATAGTCAATATCCATCCTTCTCTGATTCCTGCCTTTTGCGGTGTAGGCTATTATGGGCTGAAGGTGCATGAAGAGGTCTTAAAGCGTGGCGTGAAAGTAACCGGTGCAACAGTGCATTTTGTTAATGAGGGCATGGATGAGGGACCGATTATAGCACAGAAAGCAGTAGTCGTGGAGGATGGTGATACACCGGAAATCCTGCAGAAAAGAGTGATGGAGCAGGCGGAATGGGTACTGCTGCCTCAGGCAATTGATGATATTGCCAACAATCGTCTGACCTTAAGGGACGGACGCGTATATCACGTATAGACAGCGGATATGGAATGAGGAGGAACTCTGATGAAAGTATTGATTGTAGGCGGTGGCGGCAGAGAGCATGCCATTGCAGTCAGCATGAAGAAAAGTGCAAGGGTAGAAAAACTTTATTGCGTACCCGGTAATGCCGGCATCGCACAGATTGCGGAATGTGAACCTTCCATCGGCGTGATGGAATTTGATAAAATAGTTGCATATGCAAAGGAAAAAGAAGTGGATATGGTATTTGTGGCACCGGACGATCCACTGGTAGGCGGTCTGGTAGATGAATTGCAGGCGGCAGGCTTACGGGCATTCGGTCCCAACAAAAATGCGGCAATTCTGGAAGGCAGCAAGGCATTTTCAAAGGATTTGATGAAAAAGTACAATATTCCCACAGCAGCATATGAAACCTTTGATGATCCTCAGGCGGCACTGGATTATCTGGAAACAGCAGAGATGCCCATCGTATTGAAGGCTGATGGTCTTGCACTGGGAAAAGGTGTATTGATCTGTAATACACTGGAGGAGGCAAAAGCCGGTGTAAAAGAAATTATGCTGGATAAGCATTTTGGCAGTGCCGGAAACCGCATGGTTATAGAAGAATTCATGACAGGGCGTGAAGTATCCGTGCTTTCCTTTGTAGACGGTAAGACTATCCGTACCATGACCTCCGCACAGGACCACAAGCGTGCAAAGGATGGTGACCGGGGCTTAAATACCGGTGGTATGGGAACCTTTTCCCCCAGCCCTTTCTATACAGAGGAAGTAGATGAATTTTGTAAAAAGTACATTTATCAGGCTACTGTGGATGCCATGGCAGCAGAAGGCAGAGAGTTTAAAGGGGTTATTTTCTTCGGTTTAATGCTGACGCCCAAGGGGCCGAGAGTATTGGAATACAATGCCCGCTTCGGCGATCCGGAAACGCAGGTGGTATTGTGCCGTATGAAGAATGACCTTGTAGACGTGGCAGAGGCATGTATTGACGGTACTCTTGACCGGATAGAGCTGGAATTTGAAGACAATGCGGCAGTTTGTGTCGTTCTGGCATCCGACGGATATCCTGTTGCCTATGAAAAGGGCTTTGAGATTACCGGTCTTGAGAATTTTGAAAACAGGGACGATTATTACTGCTTCCATGCAGGAAGTAAGTTTGACAACGAAGGCCGTATTGTAACAAACGGCGGCCGTGTATTGGGAGTTACCGCCAAGGGAGCAACTTTGAAGGAAGCACGTGCCAAAGCATATGAAGCAACAAAATGGGTGGATTTTTCCAATAAATATATGCGTAACGATATCGGCAAGGCAATTGACGAAGCATAGGATGTTTTGTGAGGCGGGCACAGCGTATGGGAAATGATAAGGAGTTTATGGATTTGGACGTCTACAACAGACCACGGGTATGTGAAGCCTGCGGTGGTGTTATGGTATTTCAGGGCGTTGGAGAATACCGGTGCGAGAATTGTAAAGCCATTGCTTATGACGACTATGGAAAGGTTCGCTGCTATATAGAGACACATAAGGGAGCAACTGCTGCGGAAATTGAAGCAGGCACGGGTATCAAACAGCGTACCATACGCAATCTGTTAAAAGAGGGGCGTTTGGAGGTTGCAGCAGATTCAAAAGTATTTCTGCACTGTGAAATCTGCAAAAAGGAAATCAGGGCAGGCAGGTTTTGCCCTGAATGTGAAAAAAGTTACCACAGGCGTCTGGAGGAAAAACAGCGTCAGGAGCGAAATGCAGGAATGCAGGTATTTGGACTCGGGCGGGAGACAGCCACAGGGGAAAGACGGTTCCGAAGGGAACGATAGGAGGAAACTATGGGACACATCAGAGAAAAGAGCAGGATTTTTATCGGCAGAATGGGAGTTTGTTTTGCAGGGGTGCTATGTGCAGCACTGCTTGTATTACTGCTTCCTGCCAAAGACGTATTTGCTTATGAAGAAGGAACGGTTACTGCCTCTTCTGCAAATATCCGTGCCAGTGCAGATACCGGCAGTACCGCATTGGCCAGTGTGGTACAGGGAAATAAGCTGACAATTATAGAATCAGTGACCGGTGCAGACGGTAAGGTATGGTATAAGGTGTTTATTGATGCCAATTCCCAGGGGTATATCCGTTCTGATTTGGTGAGTACATCGGGAGGCAGTGTACCTGCGGCAACACCGAAGCCGGAGGATACCGGTACTCTGAATACCAATGTCTCCGTTAATTTTGACGGTGTAGAAGCAGTTCAGCCGGTCAGTGCTTCGGTGACAAAGGATAAGGTAAGAGTGCGTGCTGACAGCTCCACTGACAGCAGCATTGTTACAACTGTACGTGAGGATGCAGTGCTTACCGTGCATGGCACAAAACCGGGAAGCAATAATGAAGTCTGGTACCAGGTAAGCTTTCTGGTAGATGGCATCGAAGTAAACGGATATATACGTTCTGATTTTGTAACCCTGGGCGGAGAACTTTTACCGGTAGTGGAAGAGCCGGCGGCAGAACCGGTGCCGGAAACTCCTTCGGATGTTACGCCCCAGCAACCTGTAACCGAGACAAAGGATTACGATACACAGGAAATAGAAGGCGTATGGTATTTGATTGATAATAAGGCAGGAAATAATTATCCGATTAGTGCCTTAATTAATTCTGCTGAGGAGAATGCAAATGCACTGGAGGCGGCACAGAAAAAAATATCCCGCCAGACAGGTATTATTGTATTTTTATCTATTATTGTAATCATTGCGGTATTAGGTATCACCCTTTTAATTTTTAAACTCAGAGATATGCTGGAAGATGATGGACTGGATATGAAATCTGCTTTTCTGGGAAAGAGCAATACCGGAAACAGACAACGTCCTACAAGACCGACCGGTAATAGTGGAAGACAACCGGTAACCAGACCCGCAGGAAGCAGACCCGCAGGAACGGCACCCGCAAACAGACCTGCCGGAAGTGCATCAGGAAGCAGACCTACAGGAACGGCGTCCGCAAACAGACCTGCCGGAAGTGCACCGGGAAGCAGACCCGCAGGAACGGCTCCTGCAAACAGACCTGCCGGAAGTGCACCGGGAAGCAGACCCGCAGGAACGGCTCCTGCAAACAGACCTGCCGGAAGTGCACCGGGAAGCAGACCCGCAGGAACGGCACCCGCAAACAGACCTGCCGGAGGTGCATCAGGAAGCAGACCCGAAGGTACAGGTCAGCAAAACAGACCTGTCGGAACAGAGGGGGCAAGACCTGCAACTACCAGACCTTCCGCCCCTGTGCATGAGGGAACTCTGGAAAAACAGGCCAGAACAGATGTAGAAACCAGAAAACTGGAGAAAGAAGCTGCTGACACCCAGTCTCATAAAGTTCGTAATTTTATGACGGATGATGATGAGTTTGAATTTGAATTTTTAAACTGGGACGGTAATGAAGAAAAATAATAGTTAAATTTCAAAATTTAAATCTGAAAATTACAGGTAAAATGAGCAAACCGATTTCAATAGCCTTTGAGGGCCGGAAATCGGTTTGTTTTTTTTAAAATAACTATTTTACTACATATATATAGTAGAATCATAACTTGAAAATTTTTTGTGATAGAATGTCGAAGAAAGCAGGAAACATACGATAAATAGGGAAATATGTTGACCGGCGGGCATTGGGAGTGCTCTGAAAAAGGATATTCTGGATATTACGTTTGGTTAGGGGTAAGGACGTGGAGGAAAGAAATTATCAGGTGGTAATGCGGGAGTTACGCGAGGATCATGATATGGGACAGAAGGAAGTGGCGGCATATCTGGAGATTGACCAAAGGTCATATTCCAGATATGAAACCGGAATGAACAGGATGCCCGTAGATAAATTACTCCGGTTGTGTGACTTGTATCATGTTTCAGCGGATTACCTGCTGGGCCGTACGTCAGAAAAATAAGCAGCAGAATGTGTGACTGCCTATAGAAAAATTCTGACAGCATTCAGGACATTGGCATGTTTGGCGGACTGTTTTTGCCTTCGGAGATATCCGGAGGCTTTTTTCATTTTATGGAAAATAGCCGGTAACTTTCCATAAAATGAAAAATACTGTAATAATTATCTTACTACAGAAATCTTGCTTACAAAAAATAAAAAAACAATAAAAACACTCCAAAAATATTGACTGGAAATCTGATTGTGATAATATGTGTATAACAGATGGAAATAAGGAGGTTCTATTGTGATTATCGAGATAGATTTTAACAGTGATGAAGCGTTGTACCTGCAGGTGCGTAATCAGATTATCATGGGAATAGCGACCTCACGTTTTCTGGAAGGTGAGCAGCTTCCGTCTGTGCGGCAGCTTGCAGAAGAAATCGGTATCAATATGCATACAGTGAATAAGGCATATACAGTGTTAAAGCAGGAAGGATATGTCAAGGTAGACAGACGCCGGGGAGCTGTTATTGCGGTGGATATCGACAGGATGCAGACCATTGCCGAGCTTCGCAGGGAATTGCAGGTAATTTTGGCAAAGAGCAGCTGCAAGAATATTTCCAAAGAAGAAGTACATGCTTTGATTGATGAAATATATGAGGATTATGGAGGACGTTGTTAATGCAGTCACAGTTTACTGACAAGGCGAAAGCGGCACTTTTACTGGCAGAAAAAACAGCGAAGAAACTGAAACAGGGATATGTAGGTACGGAGCACATTCTGGTAGGTCTGATGAAAGAGCGTACCGGAGTAGCAGCCAGAGTGTTATATGATAACGGTGTGGATGAAATACAGGTAATGGATATTATCCGGGATCTGATTTCCATGGAGAGTCCGGTTTTATTAAAAGACCGGGAAACTTATTCACCCAGAGCCGTAAAAGTATTGGAAGAAGCACACAGGCAGGCAGAACGTTTCGGTGAAAAGCAGACCGGAACAGAGCACATTTTGATGGCACTGATAAAAGAAGGGGAAAACGTTGCGGTACGTCTTTTAAATACATTGGGAATATCTGCCCAGAAGATTTATGTGGACATACTGATTGCCATCGGGGAAGACGGCGGACTATATAAAGAGGACCTTGCCAAAAATAAACAGGGCAGGAAACCCGCTTCTACACTGGCACAGTACAGCAGGGATCTGACCGCACTGGCTAAAGCGGGACGGCTGGACCCGGTAATTGGCAGAGAAGAGGAAATTCAGAGAGTAGTACAGATTCTGAGCAGGCGTACCAAAAATAACCCCTGTCTGATTGGGGAACCCGGTGTAGGTAAGACTGCGGTGGTAGAAGGCCTGGCACTGCGTATTGTATCGGGGGATGTTCCTTTTACAGTCAGGGATAAGAGAGTACTGACGCTGGATTTGTCCGGTATGATAGCCGGCAGCAAATACCGTGGTGAGTTTGAAGAACGTATCAAAAAAGTGATAAAAGAAGTCATAGAGGACGGTAACGTCATATTGTTTCTGGATGAGCTGCATACAATTATCGGTGCAGGCGGTGCAGAAGGGGCCATTGATGCCTCCAATATCCTAAAGCCCTCGCTGGCAAGAGGAGAAATCCAGCTAATTGGTGCCACAACCATTTCTGAGTACCGCAAATATGTGGAAAAGGATGCGGCATTGGAACGCCGGTTCCAGCCGGTAAATGTGGAAGAACCCGATGTAGAGGAAGCAATCCGCATTTTAACAGGTATTAAGCATAAATATGAAGAGCACCATAAGGTAACCATTTCACCGGAAGCCATAGAAGCGGCAGTGAAGCTTTCAGACCGTTATATTAATGACAGAAATCTGCCGGACAAAGCAATTGACTTAATTGATGAAGCGGCGGCTGCCGCACGCTTAAAGACCGGAAAGATTCCGGAAAAGCAGCAGGCGGCACTGGCAGAAATCCAGAAAAAGGATGTACAGATAGAACGCTCTATCCGCATGGAGAACTTTGAACAGGCAGGTGAATTGAAACGGGAGCAGGACGAGCTGATTAAAAAGTATGAGCGTATAAAGAGGCGTTTTGAGGCAGAGGAAGAGAACAGGGAGTATAGTATCGGTGAAAACGAAATTGCAGAAGTGGTCTCCCTGTGGACCAAAATACCGGTAAAAAAACTGGCAGAAAAAGAAAGCGAGAGACTTTTAAAGCTGGAATCCGTACTGCATAAACGGGTAATCGGTCAGGAAGAGTCTGTAAAAGCAGTGGCAAGAGCTATGCGGAGAGGCCGTGTAGGCTTAAAGGATCCTAACAGACCTATTGGTTCTTTTCTGTTTTTAGGACCTACAGGTGTAGGCAAAACCGAGCTTTGCAAGGCACTGGCAGAGGCCATGTTCGGCTCTGAAAATGCCTTAATCAGAGTGGATATGTCCGAATACATGGAAGGGCATTCCGTGTCCAAGATGATTGGTTCACCGCCCGGTTATGTAGGCTTTGAAGAGGGCGGACAGCTCAGTGAGAAGGTACGCCGCAATCCGTACTCCGTAGTGCTTTTCGATGAGGTGGAAAAGGCACATCCGGATGTGTTCAATGTACTGCTGCAGGTGTTGGATGACGGTCACATTACGGATTCCAAGGGACGTAAGGTAAGCTTTAAAAATACAGTGCTGATTATGACCTCCAATGCAGGGGCACAGAGAATTGTAGACCCTAAAAATCTGGGATTTGCTACCGAAAGCGATGAAAAGAAAGACTACGAAAAGATGAAAAGCGGTGTGATGGAAGAGGTGAAAAAGCTCTTTAAGCCTGAATTTATCAACCGTATTGATGAGATTATGGTTTTCCATCAGCTAACCAAGGACAATATGAAAGAAATTGTGACACTGCTGGCCTCTAATCTGTCTAAGCGTTGTGAAGCACAGATGGATATTCGGTTAAAGCTGTCACCGGCATTAAAAGAGCATCTGGTAGAAAAGTACGCAGACCGTAAAATGGGAGCACGCCCCTTAAAGAGAGCTATCCAGTCCGTTGTGGAGGATGCACTGGCAGAAGAAATTTTGCAGGGCAGAATCAAGAGAGGGGACACGGTAACCGTTGGCTACAAGGCAGGAAAGGTAGCATTTACTGTAGCAGAAACCGCATAATATTTTAAACAGAGACAGACAGCAGAATAAATCTCTTTTCTGCAAATGAAAAAAATCTGTCCAATGCAGGCATTTTTGTGTGGAAAGTACTGTCCGGATATATTATACTATTACTATACTTACAGGGAGAACCCTGAATTCAGGAGGATATACAAATGGCAATCGTAACAGAATTACTTCGTGCAGAAAAAAATGGTGCAATCAGCTTTGGTAATCACACACTGGCACAGAAAACAAAGGTAGAAGACTTTGCATATGCCGGAGACTTATACAAGGTAAAGACCTTTAACGAAATTACCAAACTGGAGAAGAACGGTATGTTTTTATATGAATCCGTACCCGGAACCTCTGTAGTGGATTTCAAGGAAACAGATAAGGGCGTGGAATTTGTAGTAGAGGGTGCAGAAGATGCACAGCTTACCATCGGTTTAAAAGAAGACACCGAATACGAAGTATATGTTGCAGGAAACAGTATTGGCAAGATGCATACAGGCTTTGGAGGCAAACTGAGTCTGAGTGTAGAACTTGCAAATGAAGGAGAAGTAGCCGTAAAGGTTGTACAAAGCGTGTAATCTAAGGAATCGCGGCAGAATGAGAGGAAGCATGGCAAAAGGAAAAAAGACAACCACCTTTTTCTGCCAGAACTGTGGTTATGAATCGCCCAAGTGGATGGGGCAGTGCCCGGGCTGTCGGGAGTGGAACAGTTTTGTAGAAGAACTGGTAAGTACGGCTTCTTTAAAGAAAAATGGCGGAAGTGCAGAAGGCACAATGCACCGTGAACCTGCGGTATTATCCGAAATTGAGATGAAGGAAGAGGACCGTATACTGACAGGTATCCGGGAATTGGATCGTGTGCTGGGAGGCGGCATAGTGGCAGGCTCTCTGACTTTAGTCGGAGGGGACCCCGGCATCGGTAAATCCACGCTGCTTTTACAGATGTGCCGTTTTCTGGCGTTAGACGGTCATAAGGTGCTTTATATATCGGGGGAAGAATCCTTAAAGCAGATAAAGATGCGGGCAGAGCGTATCGGGACTTTCAATGACAATCTGCTTCTGCTCTGCGAAACCAACCTGGATATGATAGAGGATACCATCCGAAAGCATAAGCCGGAAACGGTTATTATCGACTCCATACAGACTATGTACAATGAAAACGTGTCTGCGGCCCCGGGCAGTGTTTCCCAGGTGAGGGAATCCACCGGTGTGCTTTTACAGCTTGCCAAAGGGCTTGGAGTTTCTGTATTTATTGTGGGACATGTCACAAAGGAAGGTACTGTGGCAGGTCCCCGTGTGCTGGAACATATGGTGGACACCGTACTTTATTTTGAAGGAGACAGACATGCTTCCTACAGGATTCTGCGTGGCGTAAAGAACCGCTTCGGTTCCACCAATGAAATAGGCGTTTTTGAGATGAAGGAAGAGGGACTGGTGGAAGTAGAGAATCCCTCGGAATTTATGCTAAGCGGCAGACCGAAAGATGCCTGCGGCTGTGTGGTAGCCTGCTCCGTAGAAGGAACCAGGCCGCTTATGATAGAAATACAGGCACTTGTCTGTCACAGTAATTTTGGTATTCCCCGACGCCAGACTACCGGAACGGATTTTAACAGGGTCAATCTGTTGATGGCAGTGCTGGAAAAGCGACTGGGATTACAGTTAGGCAACTGTGATGCTTATGTAAATATTGCAGGCGGCATGAAGATTACAGAACCGGCTGTCGATTTGGGCATGGCCATGGCAATTGTATCCAGTTTTAAAAACCGTCCTATAGATGAAAAGACAGTAGCCTTTGGTGAAGTAGGCTTAAGCGGTGAAGTGCGTGCGGTCAGCATGGCAGAGAAACGCGTGCAGGAGGCAAAAAAACTGGGCTTTACCACCTGTATCCTGCCGGCAGCCAACATGGAAGCCCTGAAAGATATAAAGGGTATCAAGTTAATAGGAGTATCCGGCGTGCAGGATGCGATTGGGTATATTGGATAAACTATAAAAAGTTGACATAATGTATTAACAGAGGTACTGCATAGTTGTCGAAAGAATCTTATTTTGTGTATAATAATAGTGAACTATGGGCAGATATTTGTGGCAGGAGTCAAAATGAAAGGATTGATTTATATGCCGAGAAAGAATGATGCGAATAAAGGATTTACACTTTCTGATGAAAAAATGGATTTTTTAATTAAAGAGGCTGTCAGACTTGAATTGGAAACAAGGAGAATACAAGGTTTGAAGTCACAGAAAACAGATTCAACAATGGTAAATGCCTATGCAAAGAAAGCCTGAAATAATGTGCTTTGCCGGACCTAATGGTTCCGGCAAAAGTACAATAACCAAAATGCTTTTGCCCTATGTGGCAGGAAAATATATTAATGCTGACGAGATTCAAGTGAGTACCTATTGTTCTTCTCTTGAAGCAGCACAGGAAGCTGAGAGATTAAGAGAGCAAGCATTGGAAAATAATGAAGAATTTTTATGGGAAAATCCGTTTTGGACGGTAGAACAAATAAATCAGTTATTATAGAGTTGGAATAAAAAAGAAGAAATATAAGAAATTTATATTTTTCACTTGCCTAATGTCACTGTCCTATGCTATAATACATTTCGTTGGTGCATCAAAGCATTGGCAAACAGAATACAGGGGAATAGTACAGCGGTAGTGCGGCGGTCTCCAAAACCGTAAACGGGGGTTCGATCCCCTCTTCCCCTGCTGAATAAAAAAGTCGAAAGCAGAAATGTTTTCGACTTTTTATTTGATATCGACCTTTTTATTTAACAGGGGAAGTGTTGTACTATATGTGGGGATATAGTAGAATAATGGCAATAGGAGGTACAACGTATGAAACGAAAAGTTGTTTTGAGAATAGCAACACTTTTTATGATAGGTTTATGTGCCTGTGGAACAGAAAAAGCTACAGAGGAGCTGACAGCAGAACAAGCCAAAAATCCGACAGAGGAAGCAGGAGAGTCTACAGTAGCTATAGAGGCATCCGCACCTTCAGCAGATGAAGTATATGCTATGCGTGCAGATGTATTGGCAGAGATGACGGATGAAGAGGCAGCACGCCTGAAAGAAAATATAAAAGTCGCAAATCTGGCAATGGAAAGAGCTTATTTAAATGATAATTTATTTAATAAGCTTTCTGACACAGAAAACTTATACTGGAATTATATAGACCAAAAAGGGGATATTCAGATAGGATGGGCACTTACCGGTGATGTGGAATATGACAGTTCTCTTGGATTAACCTATGAAGAATTTAAGGAGCAGTACGGAGAGCCTGTTATGGTATACAATCGCTTTGATGCAGATAACTTTATTATTCTTATGCAGGAAATGCGGGACAGCCTTAAAAGCGATTTGTTGAAAAGTGATTTTGATAGCCTAATAGAAAACATGGAGCTGGCAAAAGAAACACATGATGTTGAATATGTAAAACAAATATATTATATCTTACATGACATGGATTACTATTTGTTGCGTTACGGTCCTGAGGATGTGGCACAATATACCAGGGATGATTCCACGATATTAAAATATTATGGAGTTTTGGAAGTTTATAAATCCGGAGAGGAAGAACATTGACAAATCCGTTCTTCCTCTCCAAGCTATCTCTATAAGGAGATACAGGCCACCACATAAAGCGTAGGTGAATATAAGTTTTAAGGCAACCTTAATTGTTTGTTTCAGACATTTTATTTGTACCACCCATAAGTGTTTGCATGATAATTGTACTCTGCTCAATAATCGCATTATAGAAATCCAGATATGTACCGGACAGCTCAGTTCCATATACAATACACTGCAATGCATCAATCATACTTCTATCAGTAAAAGTATCCATAATATATTGCTTCATCTGATTAAAATAAGTTTGATGCTTTGTTAAATTGATTTGCTCTGTTACATAAACCTCTTGCAATTGTTCAAGAGAATATAAATCACAGGATTCCCCGTCTGCATGATATGGTACTTTCAAGCCGGTCTTATTGGCAATACTAATTGCATTTTCTAAGTTTGTCTGATCCTGCAGCGTATAAGAGTAGTGTTTTTCACCAACGTAAACACCGGCATAAATCATAGACTGACAAGTATAAGACAGTTCGTTAATCTTGCCATATTTTTCTGATTCAAACTGTGCCTGCAATTCTTCTTCAGTTAGCACATATGGTTCCGGTTCAGGGATTGGTTCCGGCTTTACATAAATATCACTTATATTATTAGTCAAAATATAAGTGATATTATCATCATATTTTCGATATAGATATTTAATATCTCTAAAGTCTGCCTGTTCAGAACCATTATGTTCATTAACCTCAACAAAACCATTTTCCATAGAAACGCTATTGGCTTCTTTTTCTGACTTAAAAACTATTTTTGCTCTTTTTTGTGTTGTGTCAACATTATAAACTGATAATGCAACAGTATATGTTGTATCATTATTAAATTTGATTATAGCCATTTTTATTCCTCCTTTTATACTATATAAAATACAGATGATGGTACAACTTTTACATATCTAGTACCATAGCCAGCTGGTGAAACACTACTACTTACTGCAATAGCTAACTTATATTTACCAACGTAATTACTGATATCAACATCAATTGCCCAATAATGTCTTAAATTAGTAGGGGTTATGATTTCATCTTTTTCATTTATTAAGCATAAAGTACAATTGCCTGGATTAATACCAGACTCAACACTATTCCATGATGTCATGTTTGTAAATACTGTATATCTACTATAACTGGTTATATCTATATAATCTGTAAATGTAAAATATACTGTAATACCGTTAGTAGTATCATTAGATCCAACTCTAATATACTTTTCAGTAGTATTAATATAAAATGAGCCTCCGTTTCCTACTTTGGAATGTACCTTTGTGTTTTCGTCAACAAACAGATTTAATATTTCGTGCTTTCCGCCTATCGGCACTGCTTTTTCCGTTACAGCCATTAGTTCGTCACCTCCGTTCCGTCATCTGCAAGCCAGTGGATATACGGCTCATCTGTAGGGTTTCCTTCTGCATCGGTAAAGGATATCCAGCAGCCTGCTAAACTCTCGTTTAACGCAGCAACAGCCCGAGAAGAAGCGGCAATATTGCTGTTATTTGCAGTGAGGGAATCCGTGATGCCATGAATTGCACCACAATTCTTTTCCAAGGTGTTGGTGTCATCGGTGCCGTCCCCCATGATGACGGAATCGGAACCGGTCCAACGGGAGCCAAGAATGTAGCCCTCGTCGGTTTTGATGTAGTCTTTGAATCTTTTGAATCCTGATAATATACTCATGATTTTTCCTCCTTAATTCCAGGGTTTTATCCAGATTGTTTTTCCGTTCATTTCTTCCTCTGTAGGCTCCGTATCGGAGTAAAATTCATCGGAAGAAGCCACAAATTCGTTCAGCAGGTAAAGCTGTAATCTGCGGATTTTATTTTGCAGAGAATTAAAAAAAGACGCCCTGCAGCCCTTGGAGAAACCGGAGTCGTCCAAAAGAGCAGAAGCGTTTGTAAATTCTCCATTTTCTATGAAGTTTTTATGTTGGGTGAGGGTATCCTCATCAGCGATGCCTGCATCACTGTGAGGAGTAAAAAGAATATCGTTCAGTTCCATAGGCATCACCATTCCTTCAGCCAGTGGCTGTTTGAGCTCTGAGCAACCGGCTCCGTATCGCTGACTATAGTGGTCAGGGCGGTTAAGGCAGTCAGGCCGGCATTATAGACTTCCTCTTCCAGAAGGTTAAAGTAGGCACTGTCAAGCATATAGGGCTCAAGCGTCTCCTTGTTTTCTGCATAGAGGGCAGCAGCGGCGGCTGTATTACCGGCTTCCTGCAGCTTGTAGTATTGCATAATCAAATCTTTTACGGAATCGTCAATATCCTTTTTGGTGCCCACTGCTATGGTGGATTCAGGGAAATTGCTTCCGAAGTTGTGAGAATAGTTCATAACTGATAAAAGTCTCCTTACATAATGTATTTAGGTTATTTGACAGGAAACCTATAAACCCGGGTTAAGCATGGTATAAAGGGTAGAAGCGGTACATGGTAATTCGGCTGGAGGCAGAATCCGTATTGTTTTCAATGCGGTTTATAATGTACGAGTGAGCTTCTTCCTCCTGTTGCTTTTTGTATTCTATTCTGGTGTTCACATCCAGAAAAGGAATCATTTTGGTGGAAATTGTGACAGTATCGTGAATGGAAGAGGACTGTCTGTTGTAATACACAGCATTTTCCATAGCAGCCCGGTCAGACAGAATATTGTCAAAGGTATCACCGATTTTTATATCCGGCACCTCGCCTATTTTCTGTACGGTAAAAGGGCTGTCCGGCTCCACACGCAGGGTAATATTATTTTCACTGCAATTGTAGCGGGCAGCAAAATAGGCCTTTGTATAATAAGAATCTGCTGCATCTCTGGTGAGAACACAGAGGGCGTGGGGCTGGTACTGGCCTAAGTAATACGCAGCATAGGCAGAATCCTTGTACCGTATCTGTAATACATGGGTCTTTGCAGCCTCCAGAAGAGAGGCGTCCACATATTCCGCGGAATTGTCCTGATAGAGGGGGATGGCAGTTAAATCGTTAATTTGAATGTGTGTCCCGGCAGGATTGGTGGAACCGGGAGTAAAGGCAATCAGTTCTCCTATTGAGTATTTTTCGTAGCCCTCCAAGGTCAGAGTATAGACATTGTCTGTCAAGGTACAGGCAGACGCGAAACGTTCCACTTCATAGGAAGCCCCGAAAACCTCAGTGATATTTTTAATATCCTCCAGATTATAGGTACTGCTTTCGGTTTCTTCTGCCAGCAGTATCTGCTGCAGGTATGAGTCGGACAGGGTCAGTGGGTCGTGTTCACAGGAGGGAATCTGGTTAAAGCAGAAATTGCCGTAGATATCAAAATACATCTGGCAGTTAGGATAAAGCTCCCGGACCTCAGAGAGAATTTCTTCTATTGTGCAGCCTGCCGAAAATTCCAGGTCGTAAGGCAGCTGATTCCAGAGAGGGTTTTGTGCACGGTAGCTTAAGTAGTCCGTGTTGTTCCGGGGCATACCCATAGCTTCTCCGATATCCTCTACAATAAAATCTGTAAGCGGGGTCTCTGCCTTTAAGAGATTTTCCACTACCTGCTTTAATGTAACAGGATTATTGTCCTCATCCAGATTGGGAATCCTGATGGTGGGAGCACCGCCAATCTGCCCGTTGCGAAGACCATTCAGTCGGGAATACCAGTCAGATAAGTCCACGCTTAAGGAGTTATCCGTTGCATTGTAGGTAGTGTTTGCCTCTGTAATGAGATAATAGCTGCAGTCGTACCAGTGGTAAGCCCCTTCCTTCAGACTGAAAATTCCAATCTGCAATTTGAAGTGACAGCCAATCCAGGAAAACAGCTTCTTTTCCACAGAGGCAGTACGGTAACAGTTGTCTAAAAGCAGAACAAAAGAGCAGGTTCTGCGAATATCTGACTGGGCATCTACGGAGTAGGAGCCAATCTGGGAAACTCCGGTCAGGGAGTCTAAAACAGTACCTTCATCATTTAAAACAAGCAATCGGTATTTGTAGTCCATAGAGGACTGCAAAAGCAGGTTTTTGTCGGCTTCGGTAATTGGATATTTCATACTACCACCACCTTGCCTCTATGTCAGAAAGCCCTGTTTCATACAAGGTCTGCATATCGTTTACATCACCGATTTCCACCCACTCGAAGGTAAGCTTACGAATGTCGGCGTGGGAACCCTGACTGTCGGTAGGAGTACCTGTTACCCGTACCAGCCAGATGCGTCCGTCACTGAGCTTTAAAATAAATGGCTTTTTGCTTGCCAGACGCCTTTTAAAGGCATTGCGGTACTCAAGGCCTGCGGCATTGTCCACCCTGCCGTCATCGGTCTTTAAGAAGGTACCGGTGATAGAGCCGCTGTCACAGTCTAAGTCTGAGTGGGAAACTACGGTCAGATACCGGCTGTTTAACAGCTCCAGCGTGGAAGTGGTCATATTCCGGCTGGTATTGCAGCCGTCTACATCATAGATTGTGCCGTACAGGCAGTCCTTGTCCGTGATATAAAAGCCGTCAAAATCAGAATATACCGTGCGGATGTCATAGGAATTTTCCATACCGCCTGCAAAAGAGGAAACACAATATTCGTATTCAGTACCTGCACGGGCATAGGTGTCCGTAACATGAACCAGAAAATCATCAATATTTTCAATTTTTTTCACAAAGACAGTAGTCCATTTCATGGTGCCGCGTTCTCTTCTGCGAATAACAAGATAGTCTGTGGTACGGGTACTGAAGCCGGAGTTGCCGGCCTCTAAGCTGCTCTCAAAGTTGGCGTTTAATTTGGTGTCCCATGTCCAATCAGCATCGAAACCGCTGACGGTGGCAGAGGGGTCAGCAGATAAATAAAGATGAGTGTAGGTGCCGTCTGCAAGCGAAAGAGAAGTAATCTCCGCATCCGGTGCGGCGGCAGGGGTCAGGGCATATTTGCCACTGCAAAAGGTTGTACCTAAAAATAGCATATGCTGCCTCCTTTATTCATTGATTTGTTGGGGGTGAGGATAGACGGACAGATTGTAAATACCATTTCTGCGTTTAACCTCAAAAACAGTCAGGGCATCGGGAAGAAGTAACATACCGGATTCTGCATCAGGGATAACGCCGGGCAGTGCCACAAACAGGGCAGAGCGGGAGTTGTGTAAATCCATGCGGCAATAGTAGCTGCCGCAGACTTCTACAACAGACAGGGAAAAAGCGTCATCGCCGGCATTTAGAAAGGTGCATTGAGGCAGCTTTTCTGCCTCAATGAAAAGACAGAAGTCGTCCGTTACACAAAAGCCCTCATGATAAGTAAGAATATTGTGATGCAGGGTCAGCCTGCCATCGGCAAGAGTGTAGCTGTCATTTTGAAGAGTGTAGCCGATGGAACGGATATTTAGCTGTAGCTGAATATAGCCATTCTGATAGTTATTTTCTACCTGAAATAATACATTGGCAGGAATTGTGTGAAAGGAAACGTTCACTGCCACATAGCCGGTATCTAACAGAAAGCCGTGTGTGGTTTCACCCACTGCCCTAAAATAGTAGGTGGTATTATTTTCCAATCCATAGAAACTGTGGGAAAGGGCTGCGGCAGGATAAAGCGTTTCGGAAGCTTCTAACAGGGTTTTGTCGTAAGAATACTTCATAAACTGAAGACTTTTTAGTGTTTCTCCTTCGGCCTGTGTATAGGACAGCTCTAAGGTCAGATTGGCATTTTTACAGTTGTACCCGTCAGAAAGATTGACAAAAGCAAACTCAGGGGTAGTAAAACAGTAAAATAAAACAGCATCGGAAAGGCTGCTATGGTTATCGTCCTCGTCAAATACCTGAATCTGCGCCAGATACTGATGTCCGGGGGATAACGTATGGGCAGGTATCAGATGGCTGGAACTCATGTTATCCGCTGCCTCTTCCCGATACGCTGTCTCACCGGTTGCGTTGTCGGTGATGACTGCTATGTTCTTTACCGCCTGATTGTCGTTGTAGGTGAACTGCATATTGTAAGCAAATGCAGGATCAAAGGGAGCAATCGGCAGAAGAACGGGGGTTTCTAATATTCTTGACATCATTGTCCTCCTTTTTATTTATGTTTTTGGTAATTGATTCCGCAGATGTGCATATGCCGGAGAATACCGTTTGGGATTTTAACCCAGACGCTCTGCCCCGGCACAAGGGTACCGCCTAAGGAATTTGGAACATCATAAAGCTGTCCCATGTAGTTGATCTGATAAGTACCGTCAGCATTAACGCCCCAGACGGTACTCTTAAAGGTTTTGTCGTACCGGAGTGCCTTGAGGCGTTTCTCCAAAAGGATATTGACGGAGTTTAAAATGTTTTCTCCAATGGTTTTCATAGGTCCTCCTTAGTGTTAATGCCTGTATGCCTGCTGGCGGGCATCAATCTGCATCTGGTGAAGCTCCTTTTGCAGATTTTCATACCCTGTCCGGTTCGTGATATTGGGCAGGGTAAGGTTGATATTCTGCACTACGGACTGGGTAGAGCCGGGGAGCTTGGAAAAGTCAAAGCGGCCTGTTGCATAGTCCTGCATGGCAAGGCCTCCATAGTCCACAGAATTTCTTAACAGTGCTGCCGCAAGGTTGTCCTGCTGGGAAGAGGTCAGTGTCAGCTCCCCCTGCTGTAAAAGGGCAGGAGCGGCAGGAGTCAAATGGTCACTCGGAGCATCAAAGCCTTCAATGCTCTGTTTTACCGATGTTGTGTGGGCAGCGGCAGCAGCCTGTGCCTGCTGTAAGGCAATGTACCGGCTGGTAAATTCCTGCAGCGTAGCCA
>JBJEMX010000075.1:0-24889 GCA_051879895.1 Lachnospiraceae bacterium | reverse complement strand
TGAGACACTAAGGAATTATTTGCAGTCAGTGTAACAAATGTTTGACAAACCTACACTTTTCTTTTATATGCACTTCGGATTCCGTTATGTCCTATCTCCACATATTCCGGTATATTCCGTGGGTCCCATGTTACAAATCCTATTGGATAATTATCAACACACGTTACCAAGCCATATTTGTCAGCAATTTCTGGATTATCATAGAAAAATTCATCTGATTCATGCCAATTTTCATCCCACAGTTCTTTATTCCTTGAATCATAAGAATAAGCGTCCTGCAAAATATCATATAGCGTTCCTCTAGGAAACTCTGAAAATTTTCTAAACTCAAGCACCATATACATCCCCACAACTTCTTAGTTGTATGTTTATCCACCCCATACAATTGACCAAAAATAAATATACTAGTATTTCAAAACCCACTCTTTTGCTTTCTCGTAATCTTTCAAACAGGAAACTATTACACCGGATTCTTTCATTATCTTTTCAAACTGTTTTTGTTCTTTTCTACCAACACCAACAAAAGCAATCTTCATAAATTTCTTTTTGCATTCTATTATTCCCTTTACAATACATGCTACAATCTGTTCAGTTACGGTCGTTTCATCCAAATTAATAATCATATACGAAGAAACGGATGGGCGACAAAATGTTTTATAATCTTCCTCAAATTTCTTGATTACTTCTGCTTCCATGTTTCCCATACTATCAAGATGTTCACACCATATTGTTCCACCATTATAGTTTAATTCAAAGGATTTCTTCTTCATTCCTGCTTGTTCTTTTTGCTTTTGCTGCTGATAAAAATCTTTTAAATCAGCTTTTACTTCATCTGATGACATTGTTGCCTCCTTTGAAAATAACCCTTACACTAAGTGTCCTAACATGAAAAATGTCTCACAGAGTATATAGTGTTTTCAATATTTTGCTACATTCTTCTTTCCTTTAATGTGATTTTTATTGCTTTCCAAACTCAAGCTCTTTCAAATTTTCTTACAACCGCATCTCTCATGGTTTTCTTTTTACCACCGGGGATTGTCTGATGTTTTTTATCTTCTTAATTATATTTTATTTTTTAGAATTGAGCTGTTGTTCCTTTTTTGTTTTAACTTCTTTCTTACATATGTAACATATGTCGTTCCTTGTATAAATCCATTTGACATACCTATTTATTCGTTCCCCTCTCTACCCTCTATAGTTTTTCGTTATATATAACTCATTATAAAGTACCACACAAATTTGCACAACAATATTTCTTCGATTCTTGTACAGCCTCCCCCAACCTAACTCACCCATCCGGCTCCACACAAAAAGTGCCCTACCTCAGCCGTTTAAACTGATATAGAGCACTTTATCTTCACATCTCATCTATGCATTTTCAAACTCGTACCAAAACTTGGGCTATCTGACCTAGTTTATGCCAAACGAATAGCACGAACGCCCACCTCGATTCCGCGAGGGGCGTACACGCACCTTACGCTCCATCTCGGTGTTCGTTTGACTCACATAGATTAAAATAAGGAGCCACAAGCCAGCAAGCTGTCTGTGTCTCCTTATATTTAATCGGCGTTCGTGCTATTCATTCATCTTGGCGAGTTTTGCAGCCTGGTCCGCTGCGATGCAGGCGTCAAGAATTTCCTGAATATCGCCATTCATAATCTTATCCAGCTTATACAAAGTCAGGTTGATTCTGTGGTCGGTTACACGTCCCTGGGGGAAGTTATAAGTTCTGATTTTTTCAGAACGGTCGCCGGTACCAATCTGGCTGCGTCGAAGCTCTGCTTCGGCATCATGTCGCTGCTGCTGTTCGATATCATACAGCTTTGCTTTCAACAGAGCGAAAGCCTTTGCCTTGTTCTGTAACTGGGATTTTTCGGTCTGGCTGTATACGACGATACCTGTAGGGTAGTGGGTCAGACGTACTGCGGAGTCGGTGGTGTTAACACACTGCCCGCCGTTACCGGAGGCGCGCATGACATCGATACGGATATCCTTATCCTCAATAACGATATCAATATCCTCATCAACCTCAGGCATAACTGCCACGCTGATGGTAGAGGTGTGGATACGTCCGCCGGATTCCGTCTCAGGCACACGCTGTACACGGTGAACACCGGACTCATACTTCATTACAGAGTAAGCACCCTGTCCTGATATCATGAAGGTTACGCTCTTCATACCACCGATGCCGATTTCTTCACATTCCATGGTTTCTACCTTCCAGCGTCTGCCCTCAGCATAATGCACATACATACGGTAAATTTCAGCCGCAAATAAAGCCGCCTCGTCTCCGCCTGCACCTGCACGGATTTCCACGATAACGTTCTTATCATCATTAGGGTCCTTGGGCAGAAGCAGAATCTTTAATTCTTTTTCCAGTTCTTCAATACGCTTCTTGCTGTCGGACAGTGCTTCTTTCAGCATTTCACGCATATCCTCGTCGGATTCTTCCTCTAACATCATAAGAGAATCTTCTACATCCTGCTTACACTTTTTGTACTCCTTATAAGCTTCCACCAAAGGAGTTAAGTCACTCTGCTCCTTCATCAGCTTACGGAACCTGTTCTGATCATTTACCACATCAGGCTCATTTAACTCATTCATAATCTCTTCAAAACGTCTTACTAAATCATCTAACTTGTCAAACATCTTTTACCTCATTCTGCCGCCTAAGCAGCCTAACAAATATAATCCGGCAAAATAAACTGCACGCATCATTCTGTCTTATCGCACAGCTATTTGTTCCATAAACAGCTATCATATTTCTGCCCTATCTTACTGTCTTCTGTCCCATCACCACACGGTCAAGTCCTGCATAATCTTTTATCACACTGATATTTTCAAAGCCGCCTTCTTCCATAAGTGCCTTTATGGCTTCTCCCTGATCATGTCCTATTTCAAATATCAGCAAACCGTTCGGGGTCAAAAAAGAGGAGCCTTCTTTTATAATCCTGCGGTAAAACAAAAGACCGTCCTTACTGCCGTCCAGTGCACCCCTGGGTTCAAAATCCTTAACCTCCGGCATCAAGGTTTCGATTACCTCACTGGGAATATAAGGAGGATTGGATACTATCATATCGAAGGCAAGTACCTGTCCAAACAGTGCTGAAAATAAATCACCACAGTACCACTTCGGCTGTCTTTCCTTGGGTAATAGTCGCAAACCATTGGTCCTTGCTACTTCCAGTGCCTTTTCGGAAATATCCACACCTACACCATGGATTTCTTTTGCCATTGCAAGCAGACTAATCAGAATACAGCCGGAGCCGGTGCACATATCCAATACCTGCATACCGGGCTTTATCTTTTTCAACGCCTGCTCTACTAAGATTTCCGTATCCTGCCTGGGAATCAGAACATACTCATTTACCTGAAAGGTGAATCCGCAGAAGTCCTGCTCTCCGGTCAGTATCTGCAGGGGAATACGGCTGCTGCGTTTCGCAATCAGCTCTGCGTACTGCTCCCTTTTTGTTTCTTCCACCTGCATATCACCATGTGCCAGCAGGGTATTGCGATTTGTGCCGCATACAAACTCCAGAAGCAGTCTGGCATCATTCTCCGGTTCAGGAACGCCGCTTTTTTCTAGTTCCATAATGCCTTTTTTATAACAATCCCGATAATTCACGGGGTTCGTTCTCGTCATCTTAAGCTTCCTTCTCTGTAGTCCGGGCTTGCTCTGTCTTCCCGGAATCTTCATTTCCTGACTCTTCCGACTCCTCTTCAGCATTCACCTGCTCTTCTTCATAACCGAACTCTTCTTTCAAATATGCCTTCCAGTCAAATACTGCCTCAATAGAAGCAATGGCAACCAGTATCATATCCTTGGTAGGCTCTTTCGTAGTAAGACGCTGTATTAACATTCCCGGTGCAGACAATATTTTTACAAAAATGTTGTTGCTCCTGCCGGCCAGACGGATTAATTCATAAGAGATGCCTGCAATAACAGGAATCAGCAAAATACGCAGCACCACCTTCAGGGCAGTATTACTTACCTGTATAAAGAAAAACAGAATAATGCTCACAAACATTACAAAAAACATAAAACTGGTACCGCACCGTTTATGGATTCTGGAGCTCCGCATCACATTGCCTACTGTCAGGGGTCTGCCTCTTTCAATACAGTTGATACACTTGTGCTCTGCACCATGATACATATACAAACGCCTGATATCTTTCATCAGGGAGATCAGTACTGTATAGAGCAGGAATATTGCAATACGAATGGCACCTTCAATCACCGTCATCAATGTATGGCTCCGCACATATTCCTTAAAGTAAGCAGTAATAAAATAAGGCAGTACAATGAAAATGCCTATTGCCAGTGCAACAGAAAAAAGCGTCACAATTACAGTAAATACCTTTTGGGCATTTCCCTTGGTCACTTTGTTCAATGCTTTATCTACTGCGGTTTCCTTGGCATCCTCATCCTCATAAAACTCAGCAGAATAATTGAGGCACTTGGTTCCCAGAATCATAGAATCCAAAAAATTGAACACACCTCTGATAAAAGGTATCTCTTTTATTTTACTGCCGTGGAGAATTCCCTGATAGTTCTCTACCTCTACCTCAATTTCTCCGTCCGGCTTTCTGACTGCCACTGCATACTTTTCATTGTTCTTCATCATAACACCTTCCAGAACGGCCTGTCCGCCAATACCGGAATAGTGTCCCTTTTTTTTCTTTGCCATGTAACTTTCACCTTTCAAACAAAAAATCACAAAAAGGTTGAGATATACACCTCAACCTTTTAGAAATCTTATTTACCGAAAAACTACTTGCTTTCCACTCCGTACTTCTTATTGAACTTATCGATACGTCCGTCAGCTCTTGCAGTCTTCTGCTGGCCGGTATAGAATGAATGGCACTTGGAGCAAACTTCTACGTGGATTTCAGGTTTGGTTGAACCGGTTACAAATGTGTTACCACAGTTGCAGGTAACAGTTGCCTGATAATACTCGGGATGGATTCCTTCTTTCATCTTTTTCACCTCTCTATGTTAATTAAGTTAATTTTGTTCTCATCCGCACTGCTTATGCCACCACAAACAGCGTGATTATTGTACCATGTAAGCCGATGCAATGCAAGTACTATTTTAAATAAATTTCATCTTTTTTACTGTATTGACAAGCTCTACATTATTTCGTGTTCTTGCAAACATATCCAGAATACGGTCTGCGGCTTCATCTGCTTTCATACCGTTTAATGCCTTACGCATAATATTGATTGCTTCCAGTTCTTCTGCATTTAGCAATAAATCCTCTCTTCTGGTGCCCGACTTCTGTAGGTCGATAGCAGGGAAGATACGCTTTTCGGACAATCTGCGATCCAGTACCATTTCCATATTACCGGTACCTTTAAATTCCTCGTATACCACATCATCCATCTTAGAACCTGTATCTACCAGTGCCGTTGCCAGAATGGTCAGGCTGCCGCCGTTACGCAGATTTCTTGCCGCACCAAAGAAACGCTTGGGCATATGCAGTGCAGCCGGGTCAAGACCACCGGAAAGGGTACGACCGCTGGGCGGTACTACCTGATTGTATGCACGGGTCAGACGGGTAATACTGTCCAATAAAATCACAACGTCCATACCATGCTCTACTAAACGCTTGGCACGTTCAATGACCATTTCCGATACCCGCTTATGGTGCTCGGGCAGTTCATCAAAGGTAGAATAAATAACCTCTACGTTAGGACCTTCTATGGCTTCTTTGATATCTGTTACTTCTTCGGGACGCTCATCAATCAACAGGATAAGCATATGCATGTCCGGCTCATTCTTTAAAACAGACTTTGCTACCTGCTTCAATAAGGTAGTCTTACCGGCCTTGGGCGGAGATACAATCATACCTCTCTGACCTTTACCGATGGGACTTACCAAATCCATGACACGCATTGCCACACTGGCACCGGGTACCTCCAGTTTAATTCTTTCATCCGGAAAAATAGGGGTCATATCTTCAAAGCTGCGACGCTTCATTGCCTCTTCTGTAGTATAACCGTTAATGGTTTTAATATATAAGAGTGCACTAAACTTTTCCTGCTGGGTCTTAGTACGCTTATTACCTACTAAAATATCACCGGTTTTCAGACCAAAGCGTCTGATCTGGCTGGGTGCCACATATACATCATTTTCACCTGGCAGATAGTTTGCACAACGGATAAAGCCATAGCCATCCGGCATGACCTCTAAAATACCGTTTGCCTCCTGTCCACTGTCAAGTTCGGGCGGAAAGGTATACATATCATAAACTGCATTTCTGTCTACCGTAACTGCAGGTTTTGCAGGGGCTTCTCCTGCAGGCTGTGGAAATTGGCGGTTTCCTGCTTCGGATGCAGCCTGCTGGCGGTTTCCTGCTTCGGAGGACTGCATGGGTTTTCTTGCTTCTGCTTTGCCTGCACTCTCCTCAGCCTGTACCTGCTTTGCCGCTTTTTCTTTTTCATCCTGTAAAAGCATAGCTTCCACTACATCTGCCTTTTTCATTCCGGCACTTATCTTAATGCCTCTGGATTTTGCTATTTCCTTTAAATCGCTGACTGCCAGTGATTCGTATTTTTCTCTCATAAATATGGAAACCTCCTTCGGTTGCTCGCAGAATACTCTGCATGTATACTATTTCTTCTATCTTTTCCTTCTTTTGTCCAAATCCCTTTCAGGATTTTCTTCTCTAAGATGTATATTACAACTGTACGCATGGGGTAAATACAAGATTTTGTTGAGAAATTGAATATCTTCAATTGATACATTTGCATTATATTACAAAACTCCCAAAATGGGAAGTCCCATTTTGGGAATTGCTTTAATAACCTTATTTTCTGACAGGTTCATACAAGAAGTAATCTGCCTGAAGGAAGCCGCCTGTGTTACCGGACTCATTGATGGCAAACAATCCGGCTTTTACTCCTACCCATCGCCCGGGTGTGGCTTCTATGCTTTCCCCGACTGCAGTAAAATGCTCGCCATCCGTGCTGTATGCAAAGGACACCACTGTCTCCTTCTCCACATACATTCGGCAATAGATACAATCTGACTCATATGCCGTACAGATACTTTCTCTCTCATTGTCCTTGGTCCATTCACCGATACGCTGTACCAGTTGCTTTTTTCCTGCCTCCTGTTTTAGAGCAAGGGACGTATAAATACCTCCCAGAGAAACCATACCGCATACATCACCGTCCTGCATATTTTCCAAATGCAGACAGGCTGTGATTTGAAAAGCAGGTGCCGGCCATTTCTGCAAAAGCAGATTCGGTATATCGCAAAGCTGCACTCCCTTTTGTACCTGTTCTGCATACAAAATAAGCCTGTTTTCCTTCAATGCATACCATTCTTCTTTATAATTGGCATTCCACTGCCACTGTAAGCCCAGCTTGCTCCCTTCAAAGCAGTCGGAATCTTCCGGTGCACATACCGGATATTCCCTGCCCACGTCCGGCTTTTTGTATGTAAGCACCGGTTCGCCACAGCCGTTTTCATCTATGTTGACCCCCATTACCGGCCAGTCATCTTCCCAATGCATGGGCTGCAGATGAATAATCCTTCCCGCATTGCCCACATCCTGAAAATGGATAAACCAGTCTTCTCCTGAGGGTGTATCCACCCATGCCCCCTGATGAGGCCCGTTTATCGGTGTGTTTCCCTGATGTAATACCTTTCTTTCCTCATAAGGACCCCAGATATTACGGGAACGCAGCACGGTCTGCCAGCCGGGCTTTACCCCTCCTGCCGGTGCAAAAATATAATAATAACCATTTCTCTTATAAAGCTTGGGGCCTTCAATGGTAGGCTGTGTTTCACTTCCGTCAAAAATATGTCTGCCGTCGCCCAACACCCCGGTGCAGTCCGGCTCCATGGGAGACAGATGCAGAATACTTTTAAAACCGATACGGCTTCTGGCAAAGGCAGTTACCATATACGCCTTTCCGTCATCATCCCAGAACGGACATGGGTCAATCCAGCCGGTTACCTTTCTGACACATACCGGTTCTTCAAAGCCTTGAAAAGGGTTGTCGCTTTTAACCATAAAGATACCCTCGTCAGGCATGGGAATAAAAATATAATACCAGCCATCATGATAGCGGATAGAGGGAGCCCATGCGCCACAGCCATGTACCGGCTTATCATAGTAATCAAAGGGCAGTCTTTCCATAGCATAGCTGATAACCTTCCAGTTGACCAGATCCTTGGAATGTAACACCGGAACAGACGGTGAATTACAAAAGGAAGACGCTACCATAAAGAAGTCTTCTCCTACCCTGATAACATCAGGGTCTGAATAATCCGTATACAATATAGGATTGGAATAAGTACCGTCTCCATTATCCGCAATCCACATTTTTTTCATATTTTCACTCATATGTCTATAATCTCTTTCTGCCTATTGACAAAAATCCGCATTTCCAATATAATGCAATTTAATCAGCATCTCCTGAGGGAGTAGTTTGCAGCTTACGCTGTGATAATATCAACATAATGGCAGCGGTATTACCGCACCTGGTATTATCTTAAAAAATGAGACTCATGGATGGCCTGCTTACTCAGGCTGTCTGTGGGTCTTTTTAGGTGTAACCCACCAAAGAGGAGAAAAACACATGAGTCTGCTTAGTTTATTTTTAATTGCCGTAGGTCTTTCCATGGATGCCTTTGCCGTTGCAGTCTGTAAAGGTCTTGCCACTCCAAAAATCACTCTGAAGAAGGCCGGTATCATCGGTCTGTGGTTCGGTCTTTTTCAGGCACTGATGCCCACTGCAGGCTATCTTGTAGGCTACCGCTTTCAGGATAAAATCACAGTGCTTGACCACTGGATTGCCTTTGTGCTGCTACTCATTATCGGCGGTAATATGATAAAGGAATCCTTCAGCAAAGACGAAGAAAAGCAAAGTGCTTCCCTGGCCTTTAAGGAAATGCTTGTGCTGGCGATTGCCACCAGCATCGATGCCCTTGCCGTAGGTGTTACCTTTGCTTTTCTGCCGGATGTACCGATTATCCCCGCTGTTGCCTTTATCGGCATCATTACTTTTGTGCTTTCTGCCGCAGGTATGAAAATCGGCAATATCTTTGGTACAAAATATAAGTCTAAAGCAGAATTTGCAGGCGGTCTGATTTTAATACTCATCGGCAGTAAAATACTGATTGAGCACCTCTTCTTTTAAACCGCTTACAGTCTTCTTAGTTCTGTATAGGCTAACAGAAACGGTCCTACGCCCTTTGCATCATCCTCTACAACAGGCTCGGACATATAATACTCAAAGGAGCCGTCTCTTCTGGTATTGTTTTCAGGACCCAACCCTGCAACCAGACAGATACCGCCTAAATGGAGCTTTCCATCGGTGGTAGTCATATATTTATTTTTAACGCCTTCAAAAGCCTTAATGCCGTATTCTCTGTAGCTTTCCGGTAAGTAGCCCAGTCTGACACCACGCAGAATGGAAAATGCCAGAATGGAGCTTCCGCTGGTTTCCAGATAGTTCGGCTCCTTGCCGCCTAATGCAGGAAGCTGATACCACATACCGCTTTCATCCTGATATTTTAACAAAGCATCGATATAATCTTTAAATACCTGCTTTAAGTTCTCATATTCTGCCTCATAGCCTGCAGGCTCTGTTTTGCTTAAGGTGTCCAGCAACGCCATGGAATACCAGCCCATTGCACGCAGCCAGTAATTTTTAGAAAGACCGGTTTCCTTGTCACACCAGAAAATAGACTTGGAAGCATCATAGCCATGATAATACAGACCGGTTTCTTCATCTCTCATATATTTTACAACATTGGCAAACTGGTTAAAAATATCGGCATAATTCTTCCTGTCGTTAAACCGGGTTTCATATTCCATATAGAAGGGCTGTCCCATATAAAGCCCATCCAGCCATACCTGATTCGGATAAATCTTTTTATGCCAGAAGTTTCCTTCCTCCGTTCTGGGCTGTCCCTGAAGCTGACTGTAAATTAAATCAATCGCCTTGCGGTATTTTTCCTTTCCCGTAATATCATAAAGCTGGAACAGAGTCTTACCGGCATTTACATTGTCAATATTATACTCTTCCACGGAATATCCGGCTATGGTGCCGTCTTCCTTTACCCTGTGGTCAATAAATGCATCCGCAAAGTCCAGATACTTCTTCTCGCCGGTGGTATTGTAGGTTTCCAACAGTGCCAGAATCATACAGCCGTCTATGTAATTCCAACCTGCTTTCAGTCCGCTTTTTGCCTTTTCAATATTCCACGCCGGAACATCCAAGGTACTTCTCTCAATCAATTCGTCAATATACTGTTCAATAACCGGTATCTGCATTGTAGCCCTCCATATCCGTGCTTGTAAGCACTTTCATATATGTTCAATTTTACCTTGAAATGAACATAACGTCAATGCATTTTACCGAATATTGACATTTTTTATCCTACCTTATACCCCAGTCCCCACACTACCTTAAGATACTGCGGTTCTTTAGGATTTCTCTCTATTTTCTCCCTGATATGGCGGATATGTACCGCAATCGTATTATCCGCTCCGATTGCTTTCATATTCCATATGGATTCATAAATCTGTTCAATAGACAGCACTTTCCCACTCTGCTGCACAAGAAGACGCAGAATTTTATATTCCAAAGGAGTCAGTTTTACTTCTTTGCCGTCCACGGATACTTTACGGCACCTGTCATCTACTACCAGATCCTTTACCCTGTAAAAATCTTCTTTACCGGATACCCGGTTTACAAGCTGGGTATATCTTCTTATCTGGGATTTTGCCCTTGCCAGCAGTTCCAACGGATTACACGGGTAAATTACATAATCATCCGCTCCGGCTTCCAATGCGGCTATCTTTTTTTCCTCTTCTCCGTTTTCGGACAATACAATCACAGGAATACTGCTGGCTGCACGGATTTGGGCCAGTGCTGCCATGCCGTCCGCATCCTTCAGCTCCACATCCATAATCAGAAGCTGCACCAGTTCTTCTCTGATAAAAGCACACGCCTCAGAAAGGCTCTCTGCCGCATACAACTGACACTCCTCTCCTGCAAACAAAGGCTTCATTACATCTATCACGCTCGTATTATTATTATATACCAAAATATTATTCATCCTGCTTCCTCCTTCTCTTACAAGTTTCCTGTGCACTAAAAAAGTACTGTAAACAGGAAATGTTACAGTACTTTTTCTATCTATTTATTTAGACTATTTTTCTTATCAAAAAGTTTCAATATTTTGAAAAAAATATATCCGATAAATGCTCCCAGGCAGTTTAACAGAATGTCGTCCACATCAAAAATGCCAAAATTGCTCAAAAGCTGAAATAATTCTATGCCTAATACAAAAAGCAGAACACTTACCATACAGAAAAATAGGTTTCTGCATGCCTCAAATAACCGTGGCAGCAGATACCCCATGGGGATAAATGCCAGTACATTACCTATAAGATTTCCAAAGCTGTTAATCACCTTATTATCCCAGTTGCGGATATACAATTTTATTGTTCTGAAAAATTCAAAATTAGCACTCTGCAGCCCCTCCCAGAACACATCCCTGCTCCAGGAGTCCGCAATCTGCTTAAGCTGCACCAGCGGATATTTAAACACAATTACCTTTATCAGTACCACCAGATACACGATAAAGAGAATCCGCATATGTTTTTTATTTATCATGTCAATCCTCGCTTAATATCTTACTTCCAAAAGTGTCAGGCCTGATGCAGGCACAAGAAATCCTGCACATTCCCTTTTCTTTGCGTTTAATACCGCTTCTATTTCTCCGGGACTTCTCATACCGTTTCCTACCTCTAACAGGGTTCCTGTCAGAATCCGTACCATATGGAATAAAAAACCATCTCCACTGTAAAAAATCCTGATAATATCACCGTCTTCTTCTATACGGATTTCCTTTATCGTACGGACCGTAGACTTTTTTCCTTTTTTGGCAGAGGTAAAGGAAGCATAATCATGAGTACCGGTCAGAAGTCCTGCTGCCTGCCGCATTGCATCCAAATCCAGCTTTTCGGGATAGATATACGAATATCTTCTTTCAAACACATGGGGCAGTGTACTGTTTATAATCTGGTAACAATAGGTTTTACCTTTTGCATGTAATCTGCTGTGAAACCGCTCAGGCACCTCTGTCAGTGATATCACACCGATATCCTCCGGCAGATACCGGTTCATGTATTCCATAATTTCTTCCGGTGTCTTATCGGTCTCCATATGTGCGTTGGCAACCTGTCCCTTGGCATGTACTCCTGCATCGGTTCTGCCGCTGCCTTGTATTTCTATCTTCCGGCCGCACATTCTGGATAACAGTGTCTCAAGCTTTCCCTGAATCGTGTTTCCGGTAGACTCCTGCCTTTGCCACCCCTGATATCTGGTACCGTCATATTGCAGTACCATTTTATAATTAGACATCCTGTTTCCTCTTCTCTTCTGCTTCCTTCTGCTTTTCCAAAGCTTCCTCACATTCCTTTTTATAGGTATCAATAATATCCATATCCTGAGGAGTCAGCTTTCTAAAATGATTCAGCCCCGCAGATAAAACTTTGATACTGTTTTTTGTAGTATCAAAAACACCCTCCTCATACATTGTCCAAAGGATAATACCCACAGGCACTGATATTATCATACCCACAACACCGCCAACCATGTATCCGATATACAACAAAAACAAGGTGGGAATAGGCGGTACGCCGATAGAATCTCCTACAATTTTAGGCTGGATAATCTGTCTTACCAGCTGGCTGATTCCCCATATCAGAAGAAGACCTATTGTCATCTTATAGTCCGAACTTAAAAATTTAATAATTGCCCAGGGCACCATGACCGTCCCCGTTCCAAAAAAGGGTAAAAAGTCCAGAATAGCCACGCCAAAAGCTATTAGCAGGGCATAGTCCACACCCAGAATCACAAAGCCGATGACAAGCAGCAGATAAATCCATACCTCTATCTTAATCTGTGCCTTAAAATAACCGCCTACTGCTTTTACCAGACTACCCTTGATGAGCCGAACCCGGTAGAGCAGTGATTCCGGCATAATCTTTCTGACTGTTTCCGTAAACTGCTCCTTTTCTGCCACAAAAAAGTATGAGGACAATAAGCACATAATAATACCAATAACAATCGTCGGAAGCTGCTTTGCAAAATTCCCCAGTGCCTCGATTGTAGGACTGCTGATTTTACTTACAAGACTCCCTATCAGTTCATTGGCCTGTGCAACGACACTGTTTAATGTAGCCTGCATATCCTTGGGCAGCTTATTATAGAGATTACTTAGATTTTCCGCAATATTGTTAAAATCACTTTCCAGAGAAGCCCACATTTCCGGTAAATCCGTCAGGAATCCGGCAATCTCCCGTACCAGCTTGGTACCTATCAGATATGCCCCCAGTACCACGCCGCCAATTACTACCACAATGACAACCGCACTGCCCATCTTCCTGCGGACTTTCAGCTTTTCCTCAAAAAATCTGACCATCGGGCTTGCTATCAGGGCAATAATCCAGCCGATAAGAAACGGCATAAAGAAAATAATCACCTTGGGCAACAGCCAGACTGTTAAAATCAGTATAATAAGTGCAAGCAACAGATTCAAAACGGCTTTTACATACTTTTTCATCGATGCGTTCATAAGAAAACCCTCTTTATATATTTACTCCGGCTATGTGCTATGTTGCCGCACACCCTGTAACAGCAATGTTTATGCCTGCAGTATGCGGTCTAAAAACTCATAAATTTCATCTCTTCCCTGTCTGCTCTGTGCAGAGAACGGTATTACAACAGTATCTGCATCTGCTTTTAAGGTACTCTTTATCAGCTTTACCTGTGCAGCTACCTGGCTTCGTTTGATTTTATCCAGTTTTGTGGCTATAATAACCGGCTTATAACCTTGTTTGCAAATCCAGTCATACATAATACAGTCATTACTGCCCGGAGCATGGCGGATATCAATCAAAAGAAACACTGCCTTAAGCTGTTTTGACTTATGCAGATAATCCTCTATCATCTTTCCCCATTTTGCCTTTACCTCTTCATTGGCTCTTGCATAACCGTATCCCGGCAAATCCACAAAATATATTTCATCATTTATATTGTAAAAATTGATGGTCTGTGTCTTTCCCGGCTGGGCACTGGTACGTGCCAGTGACTTTCTATTCATCAGCGTATTGATCAGGGAGGACTTTCCCACATTGCTTTTTCCTGCAAAAGCCACCTCCGGATGCATATTCTGTGGCAGCTTACTGGTAATGCCGCACACGGTTTCCAGACTGACGTTTTTTATAATCATACGTTTTCTCCTTTTTTCACGGAACGCCTGCCCTTTGTGCTGCCTGTCTGCGCTTCCTTTTCAAGCAAAACCTGCTCTAATACTTCTTCCATCCGCTCTACAAAACAGATTTCCAGCCCCCCGGTAATCTCGAAGGACAACTCGGCGATATCCTTTTTGTTTTCTGCCGGTACTAAAACCTTACGAATACCGGCTTTTTTAGCAGCCAGTATCTTTTCCTTTAAGCCGCCCACCGGCAATATTCTGCCACGCAGGGTAATCTCCCCTGTCATGGCCACATCTGCACGCACAGGTCTGTGGGTTAAGGCAGACAACAATGCCGTTGCCATGGTAATACCTGCCGAAGGTCCGTCCTTGGGAACGGCTCCCTCCGGAATATGTATATGAAAATCATTATCCTTGTAGGCCTTTGCGGGAATGGAAAAACCCTCGCTGACAGAACGGACATAGCTTAAGCCTGTCAGTGCAGATTCCTTCATGACATCTCCCATCTGTCCGGTCAGTTCCAAATCGCCTTTACCCGGCATGATATTTACTTCAACCTGCAGGGTATCTCCGCCCACGCTGGTCCATGCCAGTCCGCGTACGATACCTGTCTGGGGCTCTGCATTTGCCTTGTCCGGCGTATATTTTACCTTTCCCAGATACTTTTCCAGATTCTTGGCAGTAACCCGGATAGGAGCTGTCATTTCTCCTGCCACAGATGTCTTTTTCGCTCTCTTGCCCAAAGACTTTCCGGCTTCCTCCTGCTTCTTTAAGATTTCCTTTGCCGCTTTTCTGCAGATTTTGCCGATTTCACGCTCTAAGCCACGGACTCCTGCTTCTCTGGTATAGCCGTCAATCACTGCCTGCAAAGCACCGTCACTGATAGTAAGCTGTTCTTCTTTTACTGCATTCTTGGAATATACCTTCTTAATCAAATGCTCCTTTGCAATGTGAAGCTTTTCATTGTCCGTATAGCTGCTTACTTCAATTACTTCCATACGGTCCAAAAGAGGTCTTGGAATATTTTCTACGGAATTGGCGGTTGCAATAAACAACACCTGTGACAAATCTATCGGCAACTCTATATAGTGATCCCTGAACCTGCTGTTCTGTTCTCCGTCTAAAACCTCCAGCAGTGCAGATGAAGGGTCTCCCTTGTAATCACTGCTCACTTTATCTATTTCGTCTAAAAGCATCAAAGGATTTGCCACACCTGCCTGCTTTAAGCCGGTTGCAATTCTTCCGGGCATTGCACCTACATAGGTCTTTCTGTGACCACGAATTTCTGCTTCATCCCTGACACCACCCAGGCTGATACGCACATATTCCTTGTCAAGTGCCCTTGCTACACTTTTAGCTATAGAGGTTTTTCCTGTACCGGGAGGTCCCACCAGACAGACTATCGGGGTATCCAGCCGTTTCGTTCCCGCCTTTGACAGACTGCGGACTGCCAGAAATTCCAGAATACGCTCCTTCACCTCGTTAAGACCATAATGATCTTCCTCCAGGATACGCTCTGCACGCTCTATATCCATATTATCCTTAGATACCTTGTTCCATGGCATTTCTAAAAGCGTCTCTATATAGCCACGCTCCACCGCACTTTCTGAGCTGCTCGCTGAAAGGCTTTGAAAGCGTGATATTTCTTTTGCTATTTTTTCCTTTACGGATTTATCGGCTTTTAACTTTTCCAGTGCCTCTGTATACTGATCCGCGTCAGAATATACAGTATCCTCACCAAGTTCCTCACGAATAGCCTGAAGCTGTTCCCTGAGCAGATATTCCTTCTGGTTCTTATTAACTTTTTTCTGGAGTTTTTCAGTCAATTCCTTGCGAATCTGTCCTACCTGTATTTCATGATACAATGCGGAGGAAAGATAGTCATACCGCTCTTCCACCGTTTCTGTTTCCAGTATTGTCTGCTTTACAGATGCCATAAGCGGCAGGCCGCTTGTCAGCACATCAATAAGTACCACCGGATTCTGTATGCTTTCCAGCTTTTTTTCAAGCATCTTGCCGCTTCTGGGATTAACAGTACTGTAATTACGGAACAAATCCTTTAGCTGGCGTACCATAGCCTCTTTGCGGTCTTCTTCTATGAATTCTTCTTCCCTCGGCACTCTTTCCACCAAAACGGATAAATAGCCGGTCACATCCTCTTGTACTTCATGCAGTCTGCCACGTACAATTCCCTCTACCAGTACCCGCACAACACCGCTTGGAAGTTTACTCATCTGCTTTAAGCGGGTTACCGTACCTACTGCATATAAATCCTCCCTGCCGGGATCTTCTACCCTCTCATCCTTCTGGGTAACCACAAATAAAAGCTGGCTGCCCGTCATAGCCTGTTCTACGGCACGAATAGATTTCTCTCTGTTTAAATCAAAGTGTATTATCATGCCCGGCAGAATCGTTAATCCTCTTAAGGCTACCGCAGGCACCTGCAGCAAATCCTCTTCGGGACTTTTTTCTTCTTTTATTATATCGATTGTATCTTCCATATTTCCTGCAATCTCCTCTAAAGAGACAAAAGGCTGTTGCAAAACAGTAGTCAGCCACGGTTTGCAACAGCTCCTTGTTACTTCGCTTTTTTCATGTCCGCTTCCCGATGTACGATAAGCGGTTCACTGTTCCCTTCTACCGCACCTTTTGTAATCACAACGGCCTCTATGGTATCGTCCGATGGTATATTGTACATAATATCCAGCGTTACGTTTTCCATAATGGACCTGAGTCCTCTCGCCCCTGTTTTTCTTTCCAGTGCCTGTTCTGCAATTGCATCAATTGCATCTTCCTCAAATTTCAGCTCCACACCATCCATGTCAAAGAGTCTTTGATACTGCTTAATCAGTGCATTTTTCGGCTCTTTCAAAATGCGGATAAGTGCTGCCTTATCCAGTCCCTCCAAAGATACATTGATGGGAACACGTCCTACGAATTCAGGAATCAGACCAAACTTAACCAAATCCTGAGGAGTTACTTCACCCAGAATCTCTCCGATTTCCCTGTCTTTCTTCTCTGTAACCTTTGCATTAAAACCGATGGACTTACGGTCCAGTCTGGTTTCAACAATTTTATCCAGTCCGTCAAAAGCACCACCGCAAATAAAGAGAATATTGGAGGTATCCACCTGAATCAGCTCCTGATGGGGATGCTTTCTGCCCCCTTGGGGCGGTACGCTTGCCATGGTACCCTCGATAATCTTTAACAGTGCCTGCTGTACGCCTTCTCCGGAAACATCCCGGGTAATAGATACGTTTTCACTCTTTTTCGTAATCTTGTCGATTTCATCGATATAGATAATGCCGTACTGAGCCTTTTCTACATCATAATCGGCCGCCTGCACCAGCTTTAAAAGGATATTTTCCACATCCTCACCAACATAGCCGGCCTCGGTTAAAGTGGTTGCATCTGCAATGGCAAAGGGTACATTAATAATCTTTGCCAAAGTCTGTGCCAGATAAGTCTTTCCCGAACCGGTCGGTCCTATCATAATAATGTTACTCTTCTGGAGTTCCACATCATCCGGTTCATTTTTTGCCGTTACTCTTTTATAATGGTTGTAAACTGCTACGGAAAGCACCTTTTTTGCTGCTTCCTGACCAATCACATAATCATCCAGAAACCTCTTGATTTCTACAGGTTTTAGCAGTTTAAAGTCAGGTGTTTCCTGAACAGGTACACTGCCTTCTTCAAATTCTTCTTCTAAAATATCACTGCAGATATCGATGCACTCATCACAAATATATACACCCGCAGGCCCTGCAATCAGCTTTCTGACCTGGTCCTGCGACTTGTTACAGAAAGAACATCTGATATCGCTGCCGGAATTCTTTCCTGCCATCTTCTTCCTCATTCTGCCACTTTGTTATAAACAAAATTTTTAGCGGCGTTATTATTATTCATTATTTAGTTCTCGGATATTGCGTGGGAAGTGATTACCCTGTCAATCAAACCGTATTCTAATGCTTCCTGTGCAGACTTCCAGTTGTCTCTCTCAGTATCTGCCGCAATAATCTCATAATCCTTGCCGGTATTTTCTGCCAGCATTCTGTTTAATTTTTCCTTGGTCTGCAAAATGTGCTTTGCCGCAATTTCAATTTCGGTAGCCTGTCCCTGTGCACCGCCCAAAGGCTGGTGAATCATAATTTCCGCATTGGGAAGAGCCATTCTCTTTCCCTTGGTACCGCCTGCTAATAAAAATGCACCCATGCTTGCAGCCATACCGATACAAATAGTGGATACATCGCATTTGATATACCGCATGGTATCATAAATAGCCATACCTGCGGTTACGGAACCGCCGGGGCTGTTAATATACAGATTGATATCCTTGTCGGGATCTTCCGCTTCCAAAAACAAAAGCTGTGCCACAACAAGGCTTGCGGTTGTTTCGTTTACTTCTTCTCCAAGGAAAATAATTCTTTCTTTTAACAGTCGGGAAAAAATATCGTAGGAACGTTCTCCCCTGCTGGTCTGTTCTATGACATAAGGTACTAAACTCATTTTATTTCCTCCATTCAGCCACATTTACTCTTATTTTTCATAATAGCCTACCCAGAAAAGTTTTGCAATCTTAAACAGAGGATTTAAGAAAAACTTAATCCTCTGCTTACACTTTCTTTATTAGCAGAACTTATTCCTCAGTCGCTGCTTCTTCTGTCTTTTTAGCCTTAGCCTTGGTACTCTTTGCTGTAGAAGCTTTTCCTTCTTTGGCATTTGCCACCAGGAATTCTACGGCCTTTGTTACTGCCATATCGGTCAGAACCTGTTTCTTACCTCTTTCACCGAGCATTTCTTTAATCTTATCGGTTTCCATCTGGTATTTCTCAGCCATGCTCTTGATTTCGTCTTCGTACTCTTCTTCGGTTGCCGCAAGATTTTCTGCTTTTGCAACTGCTTCCAGTACCAGTCTGGACTGAATTCTCTTCAGTGCCTGAGGCTTGGTCTGCTCTAAGAGCATCTGAGGATTCATTCCTGTGAACTGCATGTACTGTTCCATGGTAAGTCCCTGCATCTGGATTCTCTGTGCAAAGTCATCAATCATCTGCTTCTGCTCGGTTTCTACCATAGCATCGGGAATCTCCATCTGTGCGTCAGAGATAACGGCATCAATAACTGCTTCTTCCTTTGCCGTCTTTGCTGCATCTTCCTTCTTTGCTTCCAGAGTCTTCTTTACATCTTCCTTATACTCAGCCAGTGTATCGAAGGTAGAAACTTCACTTGCAAACTCATCATCCAGTTCGGGAAGCTCCTTTTCCTTAATTCCCTTAATGGTACACTTGAATACTGCCTCTTTGCCTGCCAGGTCGGCTGCATGATAATCTTCGGGGAAGGTTACCTTCACTTCGGTCTCTTTGCCGATTTCAGCACCGATTAACTGCTCTTCAAAGCCGGGAATGAAAGAACCGGAACCGATGGTTAACGGATAATCCGTACCCTTACCGCCTTCAAAAGCCACACCGTCTACAAATCCTTCAAAATCCAGGGTGGTAATGTCACCGTCCTTTACGGGTCTGTCTTCAATGGTAATGGTTCTCGCACTGTTTTCTCTTTCTTTTTCAATCTGTGCATTGATTTCTTCTTCGGTTACGGTAACATCTGTTTTCTCTACCTTTAAGCCTTTGTACTTTCCTAAGCTTACTTCAGGCTTTAATGCTACTTCTGCGGTAAATATGAAGGGCTTGCCGGCTTCAATCTGGGTTACATCAATCTTGGGAGAAGATACAATTTCTTCTTCACATTCTTCCAATGCTGCTTCATATGCTCCGGGAATCAGTTCGTTTGCCGCATCCTCATAGAAGATTGCCGCACCGTACATCTGCTCTAACATCTTACGGGGTACTTTACCCTTACGGAAACCGGGTATGCTCAGTTTACCTTTATTTTTCTGATATGCAGTTTCAATCGCTTTCTCTAATTCTTCAGCGGAAACTTCAATAGTAAGCTTCGCCATATTCTTTTCTAATTTCTCTACCTGTAAACTCATTGTTACATTTCCTCCTTAAAATCGTGACTACCTGATTTATTTCAAATGCCTCAATAAAGGCACAGTCACAGTCATTCTACGATTATAGCATAACAAAATCGGCTTGTCTATGCTTTTTCACCCTATTTTCCATTGTTTTTAGGCTCCTGAAAGCACCATATTTCGCCGTTTAATGCTTCTGCTTCTTCTTTATGATGGGTCGCTGCCACAATCATCCTGCTTCCTTTGTACCGCAATATAAACCGGGCCGCCTTTATCATACTCTCCTCATCCAGACCGTTAAAGGGTTCATCCAGAAGCAAAATATCTGAGTTTGCAGCAAGTGCTCTTGCAATACAGACTCTTCTTCTCATACCGCCGCTTAAGGTTTTAACCGGTTGCAGTACAACGGATTTTTCTGCTGCATCCTTTCCGTCAGTATCCAACAGCTCCTCCAGATATTTTTTTGCAAGTGCCCGGTCTGCACACACCATCGCCACATTTAAAAGTGCAGACTCTTCCTCACAGAGCCTGTCCTCCTGGAATACTGCGGATACCCGTATTTTTTTGCTTTCTGTGCCATTTGTGAACGCAGTTATCCTGCCATGTTCAGGCTTTACCAGACCGGCTAAAATGTGCAGTATCGTAGTCTTGCCCGCACCGGAGGGTGCCATCATACAATATACCTTTTCGGAATCCAGTTGTTTACTTACCTGCTCTAACACCTTGTGTCCGTTATAGCTCTTACTTATTGCTTCTACAAATACACTAACGGGAAGACTCCCTCTTTCCGCTTCTTCTGCTTTTTGCACCGGTTTCCACCTGCAGACAATTCGCCACAACGCCAATGCACCTTTTTCCAGCAATGCTCCTGCTATCACTACTACAACAGTCCACGAAAATACTCCCGCGGTATCCAGATAAATTTTGGATAAATATATTTCCCCGCCGATGGAATGTTCTGCCAGACCTATCACTTCGGCAGCAACACCTGCTTTTATTCCCATACCCAGAGCAGTCTTAAGTCCCCCTTCCAGAAAAGGGAAAACCGTCGGCCGGTAAATATAAAGGAGCTTATTCAGAAAAGGCATTCTGAATACCTCTGCCATCTGCAAAAGTTTTTTATCCGCACTTTTAATCCCCTCCAGCACATTCACATAGATGACCGGCAGTGACACCAGAAAGCATATGGCAAAGGAAAGCCCTCCGGCTCCCCACCAGATTAAGAGCATAACCGCAAAGCAGGCCACCGGCACAGCTTTACAAAACAGCATAAACGGAGCAAAAAAATCTTCCAGAAGCTTCCACTTACCCGCCGCTATGCCTGCAAAGCAGCCCAGCACAAGGGCGGTCAGAAAGCCTCCCAGTATCCGAAGCAGAGAACACCCCAATGCATACCAGAAGGCCGGCAATGCTGCTTCTTTTATCAGTGCCTGCACGGTTTCCACCGGTCCTGCCAAAAGTAACACGTTGTCCACTGCAAAGACTGCCGCCTGCCAGATACCGAGCCAGAGCAGAACAATGCCTATTTTCCTTATTCTGTTTTTCTCCGGCTTTTGCAGTGTTTCTTTCATAATCCTCTCATTCTGTCATTTTATTCTAAAGTTTTTTATTGCCTGCAAAATCGGGACGCCTCAAATCAGCCTTCCCCGATTGCTACTTTCCTAAATAGTAAAAATCCTCAGCCGGGAGACTCCCCCCTACCGCTTCCGGGTTCATGTCATATAGTACCTTAAGATACCCGGAAAGTGCCTGTTTCATCTCTTCTCCTGTCAGACAGGTAATGTTACAGAAGGGAATTGCCTTCTGTGCAACGGGCTCTTTTGCAATAATCCCTGCCGCTACGCAAAGTGCTGCCGCTTTTTCCGTATTGCTTTCTACATATGCGGTACTGTCGGCATGCTCCTCCAAAAACAGTTTTACTGCTTCCGGATTTTCTGCCAGAAATTCGTTTCTCACAACAGTAACACCGGTTACCATACTGCTGCCGCCTTCTCCCTGCACCTTTTCCCATTCATCCGTCATCGACAGGCAGACAGAAAGTTTTTCATTCTGCATGCATGCCACGGTCACAAAGGGCTGCGGAAGCAAGCCAACCGCGTCCGGACTTTCCGCCAATAAAGCTGCCACCTCGGTTGCTTCGGAACGATAATCCAATGTCACTTCATCCTGTCCGATACCATTTGCGGAAAGCAGGTACTGTAAACACAAATCCGGTGTGGTTCCCTTCCCTGTCAGATAGATGGTCTGCCCCTTTAAATCTTCAAAGTCTGTAATATTACCATTGCCGGACACCATGTAAAGTACTCCCAGCGTATTGATATCAATAACGCTGATACCGCCACCCGTTTTCTGATAAAGCACGGCGGCCACATTAGCAGGCAGCAGTGCAATATCCAGTTCCCCTTTTACCAAAAGCGGTGTCAGTTCATCAGCAGCTGTTGCTATCGTAAAAGTATATGTGTTCCCCGTTTGCCAGTTTTCTGACTCTTCCATCAACGATAACAGGCCTATTGTGGTCGGTCCCTTCATTGCTCCGATTCTGATATCGGTTCCTTGTTCTTTCCCGCATCCGCCAAAGCTCATAATAAGAATCATTGCCAGAACCAATATCATAATTGTTTTCTCTTTTCCAAGCAATTTTTTCATACTCACATTTCTCCTGTTTTGTTTTCTTGGGGGCTGTCACAAATAACCGAGACTGACCGGTCATGCTATTTGCGACACTCCCTGTTCTATATTACAATATTTTCACGCTGAAAAAAAGAATAATTTTTTTTTAAATTTTTTTGTATAAAACCTTTTACAGCGGTCATACTATCATTAGTCGAAGGCGGACCCCCTCCTTTAACTAAAATATTACCAGAGATAAATATAATACTTATCCTCCCCTAAGAATCCCCCGGTAACGATGTGTGCCGGGGGATTTTGTTTGTGACATTTCCTTGAAAAAAAGTAGTCCTTATAGTAAAATTTTTATAGATATTTCCGCCGAAAGGAGTTCCTATGATTGCAAATCTGGAATATTATAAAGTTTTCTATCATGTTGCCAAAACCGGCTCCCTGACTCAGGCGGCAAAGCTGTTATCCATTTCCCAACCGGCAGTCAGCCAGTCAATCAGGCTGCTTGAGGAGCAGCTCTCTGCCAGGCTGTTTCACCGTCTCTCCAAAGGCGTATGTCTGACCGCCGAGGGAGAGCTTTTGTATTCATATGTTGCCAAAGGCTATGAACAGATTGAATCCGGTGAGTTTAAGCTGCGGCAGATGCTCAATCTGGAATTAGGTGAAATCCACATCGGAGCCAGCGATATGACACTGCAGTTCTATTTACTGCCTTTTCTGGAGCGTTTCCACGAAAAATATCCTTCTGTCAAAATCGTGGTAACCAACGCTCCCACTCCCGAAACCTTAAACAATCTACGGGCCCATCAGATAGACTTTGGTATTGTCAGTACACCTTTAGGGACAACCGATGGTATTCAGACCACCACCGTACGCAGTATTGAGGATGTTTTTGTCTGCGGCAGACGTTTCATTTCTTATAAAAACAGAACCCTGGATTTATCCGAACTGGAAAAGCTGCCCTTAATATGCCTGGAAAAGAATACCAGTACCAGAAGCTATATGGACTCTTTTCTGGCAGACAATAATGTTTCCGTCAGTCCTGAATTTGAACTGGCTACCAGCGACATGATTGTGCAGTTCGCCCTGCGAAATCTGGGAATCGGCTGCGTGGTAAAGGACTTTGCCATGCCACACCTGCAATCAGGCAAACTCTTTGAACTGCGTTTCAACAAGATGATTCCCAAAAGAGAATTCTGCATTGTAACGGATATGCGAAATCCTATGTCTACTGCTGCCGGAAATCTTTTGGATATTATAAATCAAGGCTGACCGGTTTACCCTTTTTTGAAATTGCATTGTCACTTGCTGAGTATGTAACGGAAAATTACTATGAAAAGAAGATTATTTTAATACAACATATTGGAGGGACTTATGATTAAGACTGTTATTTTTGACATTGGCAACGTACTGACTGCCTTTTCCTGGCAGAAGCATTTTAATTCCTTTGGCTACCCTGCAGATATTGTAGACCGTCTGGGTAAGGCCACTGTATTAAGCAGCCAATGGTGCGAATATGATTTGGGAAATCTTTCCGACGATGAAATTCTGGAATTGTTTATAAAAAATGACCCGGAAATTGAAAAGGAGCTTCGTCACTCCCTGCAAAACGTACATGGTATTCTGGAACGCTGCGACTATGCCATTCCCTGGATTGAAGATTTAAAGGCAAAGGGTTACCGGGTACTCTTTTTATCCAACTTCTCCGAAAAGGTGCAGAAGGAATGTGCCCATGCAATAGATTTCGTACCTCACATGGACGGCGGTATTTTCTCCTTTAAGGTGCACCTGATTAAGCCAGACCCTGCCATTTACAGACTGATTTTACAGCAATACCATTTGCAGGCAGAGGAATGTGTCTTTATTGACGATACCCTGCCTAATATCACTGCCGCTGAAGCTTTAGGTATCCACGGTATCCACTTTCAAAACTTTAAGCAGGCGACAGAGGAGCTCAAAAGCTTAGGAGTGAAATAATCCCGGTACCGGGATTATTTCAGACTGTAGACAAAGTTCCGCACTCCTGTGCGGGATTTTTCTTCGCAAGGTGC
>JBJEMX010000074.1:14730-25469 GCA_051879895.1 Lachnospiraceae bacterium | reverse complement strand
GCACCTTGCAAAGAAAAATCCCGCACAGGAGTGCGGAACTTTGTCTACAGTCTGACTCCTACATTTCCCATGTAGGAGTTTCTTTTTGTGTGTAGAGGAAGTTATATAAGAAAGGTTTTTCTCGAAAGGTTTTTCTCTTTCTACTCTAATATATAACAATTTTCTCTTGCTTTCTAATAAAAATATGGCTTATTTTACCATAAACTACTGTTTTTTTGACTTTTTTATGATATACTTAATTTAATCACAAATGAACATGCCGCATATGGAGGTGTTTCTATGGCTGTTACTCCCCGGGAGGGAAAACGAAAAGACCTTTCACAGATTTCCATCAGCAAGGGCCGCCGCAATGTGGATTGTCCGCTGCAGCCCGACCATTACCACAACTACTATGAAATATTTTATCTGTTATCCGGTAAATGCCGCTTTCTTTTAAAAGATACGCTATACTCCATGGAGAAGGGCGATTTCGTGTTTATTGCTCCGGGCGAGCTTCATCACTCGCTGTATTACCCGGGCATTACCTGTGATATCACCACTCTGTATTTTAAAGAGGAATTTTTAATTCCGGGATTATTTAGTGGTGTCCGGCAAAAAGCAACTTTTCCGGGACAATCCTTTATGGGAACGGTTCCAGCCTTATATCACGAAGAATTTCACAATCTGATTGGCAAAATGCTTTCTGAGAGCACTGATATCGATGAATACTCTCCGGCTTTTTTAACCTGCCACCTAAATGAGTTACTTCTGTTTCTGATGCGGCACAGTGTAATGTCTGAAGAGGCTCCCGAGCTGGTAAACGCAAAGGAAGCAGATATTATGATTGCTGCCAAATATATCTACCGCAACTTCCAAAGTCCCCTTACCCTGGACGAGGTTGCCGGTATCGCCGGGTTAAGCCCTACTTATTTTTCCAGAAAATTCAAGCTGCTGACCGGCATGGGCTTTAAGGAATATCTCAATTATATCCGCTTAAAGCACGCTTGTGCTGCTCTTTTAACCACTGACAATTCTATTACCGATATCGCCTTAGAATATGGTTTCTCAGACAGCAACTATTTTAAAGACTTATTTAAAAAGGAATTTGGAAAATCCCCCAGAGAATACCGAAAGAGCCGTGGCAGTTAAACCATGGTACCAAAGTGCTCTACCATAACCTTCCATACATACAAGCTATCCTTCTCCAAACATGAGGTCTACCAGTTTTACTGTATACTCATTCCAAAATTTCATATCATGCATACCGCTACTCTCAAAATAACTGTGCTGTACTCCGACCCGGTCAAGATATCTGTGAAACTCCCTGTTGTTTTCAATCAGGAAATCTTCCGTCCCACAGCACATAAATATCTGAGGAACAGCCCTGTCATTTTCCTTAATTTGTTTTATAAGCACTTCCGGATTATTATTGCTCTCTTCTACCGTTTCAAGGTCGCCAAAACACTCATGATAGTAATCATAATTTGCAACCTCATTACCTCCCTGCGGTTTCATGTGTGCAATTTCATGGACTATCAATGCTGATGACATTGCCCCTACTTTTCCAAAATTTTCGGGATATGTCAGAGCCGTATGCAATGCCCCAAATCCTCCCATGGAAATCCCCATAATGTAGGTACTATCTGCATCTGCTGCAAGTCCAAAGGTTCGTCTGATATATCCTACAAGCTCTTCCCCAACAAAAGTACAATACTTGCGTCCTGTAGAAAGACCGTCAAGCCAAAATCCATTTTCACCGTTGGGTGAAACCACCGCAATATTGTATTTCTTTGCCATCCACTCGGGCACCAGATTCTCAGCATCACCGGTATATCCATGCAACCAAAACAAAGTTCTCATTCTTCTGCTCTCTCCAAGAGGCCTGTCATTAGGAAGATATACCTCAAATCTCACATTTCTGTTTAGTGCCTCCGAAAAAAATTTTACACTTATTTCCGCCATATTGTTCCTCCCTTCATACTCGTATGTTTTCGTCTTTTACGTTCAAAAAAACAGCCGGGTATCATTTAAACTCACACCCGACTGTTTTAGTATTCTTCTAATATTCCATTGCCTTTTCTTCGCCGTTCATAACACGCAGTGCACCCTGTGCCAGTGCAAGCAGTTCGTCTTCGCCGGGATATACCGTGAAAGGTGCAATCCAGCCGGCTTTTTCTTTTAAATAATTTACTACGGTTTCATTGTATGCAATACCGCCGGTCACGATAATCTGATCTACCTTGCCTTCCAGTACACAAGCCATGGAACCCATATCCTTTGCTACCTGGTACATAAATGCTTCCCGTACCTCTTTCGCCTTAGCATCGCCTTCTTCCACCATCTTGTTGACCTGACGCATATCATTGGTACCAAGATATGCATTGAAGCCGCCCTTGCCTACAATTTTGCTGTACACTTCCTTCTCGGTATATTTACCGGAGAAGCACATCTTAATCAGTGCACCGGAAGGTACTGCTCCTGCTCTTTCGGGAGAAAATGCACCGTCACCGTCCAATGCATTGAATACGTCTACGATTCTGCCGTTAATGTGTGCACCTACGGATACACCACCACCCATGTGTACTACAATCAGTCTTAAGGATTCATAAGCTTTACCGCTCTCTTTTGCATAACGCTTTGCTACCGCTTTCTGATTCAGTGCATGGAATACACTGGTGCGGGGCAATTCCGGCACACCGGAATATCTTGCTACATCCTGCAGTTCATCTACCACTACGGGGTCTACAATATAAGAAGGCACACCGATTTCATCACCGATTTCCCTTGCCAGAATACCGCCTAAGTTGGAAGCATGCTGTCCCTGCTTACCAATCCTTAAGTCCTCCAACAGGGCATCTGTTACCGCATAGGTACCGCCGGGAATGGGCTTTAACATACCGCCACGGCCTACTACTACATTTAAGGACTTAATATCGAAATTCTTTTCGGTAAGCAAATCGGTAATAATTTTCTTACGGAAATCCTTCTGGTCTACGATGGACGCATACTGGCTGATTTCCTCAGTACTGTGTCTTAAGTTTTCTTCAAATAGCAGGTTCTCATCCTCAAATACACCGATTTTGGTGGAGGTGGAACCGGGATTGATAATCAGACTCTTAATGGACATTTTCTTTTTCCTCCTGCCTTTATATGATTACTGGTTCTTCTTCATTTCCTCTGCTACAACTGCTGCCAGTGCCATGGAATTTACCTTGGTTTCAAAGGTATCGGAACGACTGGTCAGGATAACAGGAACCTTGGTGCCGGTTAAGATACAACCGTTCTTTACATCAGGTACCATATGTACGATTGCCTTATAAACCAGATTTCCTGCATGGATATCCGGGAACAGAAGTACATCTGCATCACCCTGAATCTTTCTGCCTGTAGCTCCTTTGTGCTTTGCAGCTTCCGGATCAATTGCCAGGTCTAAAGAAAGCGGTCCATCAATGATGCATCCGGTAATTTCACCTGCCTCGTTCATTCTTGCAAGTTCTGCTGCTTCTACAGTAACGGGCATCTTGGGATTTACTACTTCTACTGCTGCCAAGGGTGCAATCTTGGGGCAGTCAATGCCGCAGGCCTTGGTAACCGGCAGGGTATTATTGATAATATTTACCTTGTCCTCCAAAGTGGGATAGGTCATAAATGCCACATCAGTCAAAAATAACAACTGGTCAATGCAGGGAATGTCAAATACACATACATGGGAAAGCACACCACCGGTTCTTAAGCCTACTTCCTTGTCCAATACACTCTTTAAGAAATTCTTGGTATCAATCAGACCCTTCATATACATATCTGCTTCGCCATCATGTGCCAGCTTTACAGCCTTTAAGGACGCTGCAATCATATCCGGTTCATCGATAATTTTAAAATCATTCAAATCCATATCGATAGAAGCTGCAATCTCACGGATTTTTGCCTCATCACCTACCAGAATCGCATCTGCAATTCCTCTCTTCTTTGCTTCCTTTACCGCCTCCAACACAGCTTCATCCTGTGCTACAGAGACAGCCACTTTCTTCATGCCGCACTCGTTTACTTTTGCAATCAGTTCATCAAAACCTTTCTTCATGTTCTCACCTTTCCGCCCTTGGGACTTCTTTCGTTCTAAAAAAACTCATCGTTAAAATAATAACACGGTACTATCCAAAAATCAACCCGCCTGCATGCTTATTCCCCTATGTTTTGACGAAAAAACTGCCCTATCTGCCTTTCTGAAATCCTTTTACCCTAAGAGTTCTTCTCTTTACACGCTCCTCTGCTTTATGGTATGCTTGTAATAATAAAAGCAGCGACAGATGTCCAAAATCTTTACCGCCTGCTGCTATACAAATATATATGCCCCGTGGCAGAATGAGAGGAACTTATGGATAAAAAAGAGCTTGCAATTGCATTACATGACAAAAAATACAACTGTGCCCAAGCCGTTGCCTGTGCATTTGCCGAAGAAGCCGGCATAGACAAAGAAGTGCTGTTTAAAGCCTGCGAAGGCTTCGGTCTGGGAATGGGCGGTATGCAGGGAACCTGCGGTGCTATCTCCGGTGCCGTTATATTAGCCGGCTTTAAAAACAGCGATGGCAATGTAGACAATCCCGGTACAAAAGCATCCACTTACCAGCTTTCCAGGGAAATCATGGAAAAATTTGAAGAAAAGAATAAGGCCTCCCGCTGCCGTGACCTAAAGGGTATCGACACCGGTGTGGTATTACGCTCCTGCCCTGACTGCATTATGGATGCCGTGGAAATCGTCAGGGAAGTATTGGGTTACTAAATTAAACTCTGAAAAGGGCTGTCGAAAAATAGCTACGCTCGACCGGCTGCTGTAAAAAGCTTTCCTAAACAGACCCTTGAAAAACGTCAGCACTTGAATTTTTCAAGTTCTACGCCGAAAAATTCTTAGTACTGTTACGTTTTTCGTGGAGCAAAAGCGTGTCTGTGTGGAAACTTTTTACAGCAGCCGGTCGAACGTAACTATTTTCCGACAGCCCCTTTTACTTTTCTATTTTCCTGAACCCTTTTCGGTTTATGAGCAACAAATACTACTCTATATCTTTTACATAAAGATATGCTATCGGTTGTTTCTCGCTATATTCCTTGTCCCGTACGATTTCCAACAGTACTTTATGATAGGAATCCATAACCCGACGTCTATAAGCAATACGTACAGTCTGCGTTTTATCTTCCGCAAACTGTTTTCTAAGAGCATCGGGATCTGTTATTTGCAAGAGCATATCAGCATCATCTTCATGCACCATATGGCATTGTACCAAACCCTTAAGCCATGTTTGCAAGTCTCTGGAAAAACCGTAGATTGCATCTTTTTCCTGAATGTCCATTCTGATAATATCAAACTCTCCCGATTCCAGATTCACCTTCAAAATTTTGAGATAGGAATCACATATTACTCGAAAATCTTCGTCCTTCGCTCGTCGGTTAACACCTTTCGCAATATAATAATTCTCCTTGTCCTGATACATTCTGTTATCCGCAAGCTTTTCAATATCCTCCAGACACATTCCCTCAACTTCTTGTCGCATACAATATCCAATGGAAATACTGACGGAATAGTTTTCATTATTACAAGCCGCAGCCTCTTCTTCTATTTTTTGTTTGATGGCATTAGGGTCCGCCTTATCGCCTGTAATAATCGCTGCAAACTCATCCCCGCCTACACGATAACATTCTCCCATGGTTCCAATGCCACGCAGGATACACTGCGATGCATCATAAATCATAGCATCCCCCACATCATGTCCTCTCGAATCATTGACATTTTTCAAACCATTCAAGTCCATCGCAAAAAGAATCAGATTTTCCGGCCAGTTTCCTTTCTTCTTCATTTCTGATATCCGATATTCATAAGCAAAACGGTTGAGCAATCCGGTAAGAGGATCCATTTCCGTCATCCTTTTCATCAGCTGCGTGTAATTATAATTATCCGTGATGTCGCTTAAGGTAATGATATGCCCTCTGTATTTGCCATTGTTATTCAGCACTCTGTATTCCGGTTTGTAAACTTTTTCTCCGATTTCAACAGCCTCTTCCTCTTTACAGATAGTAATCAGATCCTTCGCAATGGTATTACTATGCCTCTTAAAGTCCGGATACACATCCTGAATCGGCTGGTTATAATAAATAATCTGATTATCCTCATCCAATGCAATAATTCCCAAAGAAAGATTATCAATCACATAATTACGAACCAATTCCACGGTATCAAGCAGATCGTATTTTGTAAGAGCAATCGCCATAAGAATCGTACAGATTGCATAAGAAAGCGATGTGGTATCGTATCCCCCCGTTACTCCAAGCAAAAAAACGACAAATCCTGCCAGTGCACAAAAAGCACAGGCCAACATATAATACATCTGGATTCTTCTCTTTTTTCTCTTCTCTTTCCTTAGGATTCCGACAACAATTACAAATATGGCAATAAAATAGAGAACAAGACAGACTGTATATATATTATACATCACGCCATGGCCATATGTATTATGCGGAAACAGTCCATCCGTCGCATACCCTACATCAGTATAAAACCACCTTTGCTGTGGATAACTAAAGACCATTAATGCAATCGACAAGTGAAAAAATGTCAAAAGCAGTTTCACTTTTTTTGAAATATAAATCTCACAGTATTGCATGATAAACAGGAAAAAAGTCAACGGAATAAACACCTTCCCCACATAGGAGAACTTCGTTCCAAGCAGAATCTGTTCCTTATCATGTGATATGATTTCAATCAGTGCCCCAATATTATTTACTAAAGTAGCAATACAGAAAAGAATCAGATAGGAATGTTCCTTTCCTCTCCAATTGTTAACCAGATAAATTGCACCCACCGCAAGAATAAGAATACTCAGACTTTGTATCAGAACAATCACGTTATATGCACTCATTCTGTCATTTCCTTTTCTATTTATCTCTTATAGTACTATTATCCTATTATATACCAGTTAAAGGAAAAAGCCAAATACTATATCTTCTGCAAAAGGTATTTGACATATCCGAAAAACCTCTAAAATGGGGAATATTAAAAGAGTCTCTCCACAAAATTCCCCGGCTCGACAAGTTGGGGTTTTGTAGAACTCTTTAGAACAAAAATTCATTTCATTCTCTAATATATTTCTGGTCAGCTTGTGGAATTTCATCATCAGATATATATCGCTCAACCTTCATGTGAAGATTATATTTTTCTCTCAGTCCCACTATTTTATTCATCATTGGTGTCTTATGGTGATTATCTATAGCCTCCTGATTTTCCCAACTATCTATCAGTAAAACAGTCTCAGCGTCATCTATTGGAAAAAAATAATCATATCTAATATTTCCACTTTCATTTCTAATTGCATCTACAGTTCCGCTTTCTATCATTTCCATTGCAAAATTCTTGGCAGAACCATTTTCACCCTTATAATATATATTTATCGTTATACTCATAACATTTCACCTCCATATATAGAAAAACGAATTAACCATCCCTACAACTTAGAATCTTTCGGTTTCTTTACATAGTGAAAATATCAATTTTACTCTCTTTCTTTTTTGAAAAATAATACAAAAGAACAGCAAAACAAATAAGTATTACTCTTAATATATTGCTTATGATTGCATTACCATTTATAGCAATTTGAGATAATGTATTGATTAATGCATGTGTCATTACACATATCCATAAGCTATTTGAATATGCAAATAATGCTGACAAAATAAAACAATTCGTTAATAATCCCAATAAGAAATAAGGGACATTAACAATTTCAATACTACCATCAATATAAAAGAATAGAAAATGCCATACTCCCCAACAAAGAAAAGTAATAATCGTCGCAACAATGTATGGAACCTTTTTCTCTAAACATGGTTGAAACGAATATCTCCATCCTATTTCTTCTATTCCTCCAAATGCAATTGCCTTAAGAAAAAGAACAACTGGCACCCATATACTTTCTATCTTGAATCCCTTACATATTATTACAGACCCAAAATCCATCAATAAAAATATTATTACTATCGCATAGATTTTGAACGGTTGCCTTATATTAAAAAAGTCTTTTAAGATGCTTAGTGGTCTTTTCTCGTTATATTTGATTTGATATATTACACTCCAAAATGCAGTTGAAATTCCTCCCACTACAATAAGCACTATCCCTAAAATCGAATTGTATCCTAATTCACATCCTGTTCGTTTCAATATTCCAGCCAATAGCGCAACAATAATTATATGAATCAATGCTGGAAATAGATATGATTTATATATAGATTTATTATTCATTGCTATACCTCATTAACAGTTCAATATGAATTTCTGATATTTCTTTTGATGTATCAAACGTCTTTTCAGTTATATCAAAATATCCATATCTCTCCATTTTTCTATTACTCCTTGATACTTGTCTCCCTTCCTTTTTACAAACGACTTGATGCCAACTTTAAATATAAGATTATGTATAATAGCTTGAATAGGATGATTCCTTTTATCTTTTATATCCAAATAATACTTTTTTGATAATGTAACTACTTTTTTGTTTAATTTGACATCAGCAACTTCGGAATTAAAAGGAATGTTATAAACGACCTTCCCACTTAAATACGCTCCTGAATATTGCAACAATTTGTTTAAAATTTTACTAGTATCATTACTACCATAGTTCTCACCTGTAGCTACACTAATTGCATATTTATCATGTAATACTTGTTCTATTACAAAATGTCCTCTATCTATAAAGTTCTTCAATAACCCGGACACATTACTTGCATATGTGGGACTTCCTAATATCAATCCATCAGCAGATGCAATTTTATGCGAAAGTCCTTCAGCATCATCCTCGATATAGCACTTTCCAGTTTTATAACACGAACAGCAACCGCTACACGATTTAATATTCAAATCACATAAATCAACATATTCTATATTCACATCATTATATAAAAGAAGCTTCTCTTCTATCATATGTAGTATGCTTGAAGTCGCCCCTTTTTTTCTCGGCGATCCATTTATAATTACAATATTCAAACTATTCTCCTTTACAACAGCAAAATGAATTTACTATCCTTACAAAATCTAATTTTGACTACTCTCTATAACCTATTAGAGCAATAATATTATCGTCTTTTAAAATGTATCCAGTCTTTTTTCCTTCTTCAATTAACTCTGCTCTGCAATTAAGAATATCTTTTCCAATATTGCATGGTGTTTCAAGTGAAATAATATATTCTCCCTTATAAGTCCCAGTATAATATTCCTCAAAAATATGTTCTAATTGCTCTAAACTCATTTCTTTTGCAGGTAACCAAGAAAATATATCCAATACTTTCATTCAACTATGTTCCTCCACAAACTGGAAGTTGCGGGGCACACCCGCTGTCGTTCCGACTGAACGAGCCTTCTTGGTGCAGGTTGTCACACGCAAGCGAGGTGCTCGATAAATGGGAATATGAATGTAGTTTATTGCAAAATGCTTCATATATCACATTATAATGATTCTGCAAAGAATCGAGACCAGTATTGTTCCATTTCGCACTTGTTATTGTAAGAATTAATCCCCATAAGAAAATGAAACAGATCAGAGAAGTGCTCAAAATCAGTCATCTTCAAATAAGTTTCATAACCTGCCTTAAAGCTGTCCCAATCTGAAACCTGATTTTTCAGCATACTCAGTTCCCATTCCACAGGTCCGATAACATAAGAATCTAGGTCAACGCAGGCTGCAATTTCTTCGTTGTTATACAGAAACTGATCTGCACATATATCGACCATAATCATTGAATATCGGCTGCTTTGAAAATCCTTGCATTTGAGTTTATCAAAAAATGCTCTTACTCGTTTGTCAATAAGCTCCTCGCCGTTCCAGTAAGTATTAATGCAGTTTTGTATATGTGTATGTACACGCTCAAAGAAATCATCTATATCTTCTACGCCCAACAAACCGCAGCATTTGTGGCTTTCACGGTGGTTATAGCCAATGTACTGCCCAAGTATATATGAGTTATTTCTGCCGGTAGGAAAACAATCTTCCGACCATGATACTCCGTCCATAAACTCGAATATCATCATTTCATCATCTGCGGCAACAAACGGTGCGACAAGGATATGAGGGTTGTCCTTCAAAGTATGATATACGATTTCGAACTTTGCATACTGCTCCCGAAAAGTGAAACCAAATATATTTTTCATCATTCTCCAGAACGGTGATAAGTTTTCGCCGACCATAAGAGGCAGCTTTAAAACATATCTCTTTCCTTCATATTCAAAAAAACGTATCTCATTTGAAGAAATTTCTCCGCATTCAAATAAATTTAAATTTTCTTTTGCATACTTCAATACGTTATCCATAAGATTGTGTCCTTTTGTTGATTCATATTGCTTCCATCGTCCTGGCTTTCTTGATAAACACGTCCAAACCCGTTTGTGTCAACTCATCTCCTAAACTTGCGGCGTATCTTGAAATTACCATACAAAGATGAACCATATATGTTATAATACATAGCTTCTCAAATTCCAGTTTGCTTAGTTGTTGTTTTTTTATTGTATCATATGATAAGACAGAACAAACGGCTGTTACAGCTATTTTGCTAACGCACTAACCTCAGACCTAACTACTACGTTCTGCTCTTGTAAAAAATCTTATTTTGCTTAACTCCCATATTCCAATTTTCTCCTGTATTTCCTACTGTATTTTCTCCTATATTCCCTCCTGTACACTGACTGTGGGGCATATATGAATCTTTTCTATTTCTGTACCCCGGCCTCT
>JBJEMX010000074.1:0-14630 GCA_051879895.1 Lachnospiraceae bacterium | reverse complement strand
GCTAAATAATGGGGCTTTTTTGAACATTTTTCGTTTCTGTACCCCGGCCTCTGCTAAATAATGGGGCTTTTTTGAACATTTTTCGTTTCTGTACCCCGGCCTCTGCTTCTCGCCGGGGTACAGATGGCAGTTTTCATCTCCTGTGCCCCATAATCACTTCTCGCCGGGGTACAAATGACTATTTCTCTCTCCTGTACCCCGCAGTCACCTGGATAATGGGGCTTTTTTAAACATTTCCCGTTTCTATACCCCAGTCTCTGCCACTCGCCGGGGTACAGATGGCTGTTTTCCCTCTCCTGTACCCCGCTTCCGCCACTCGCCGGGGTACAGATGGCAGTTTTCATCTCCTGTACCCCGTAATCGCTTCTATCCGGGGTACAGATGACTGTTTTCTCTCTCCTATACCCCGCTTCCGCCTGAATAGCGGGGTTTTTTGAACATTTTCCGTTTCTATGCCCCTGGCTTACTATACAGCGTGGTATATTTCAATGCATAATTTTTGTTCTCATTCACCGGGTACACCATTCCAAAAAGGAAGAATTATTTTACGGCTATTCTGCCAGAATATCCGCATACTCTGCCCCGGCTGCTTTCACTAAATCATCCGGTGCAAGTTCTATCTGGGAACCCAGTCTCCCTCCGCTGACAATGATTCGGGGCAGTTGTTGTGCTTCCTTTGCCACTCTGGTTGTATACTGTTTTTTCATGCCGATGGCAGTGCAGCCGCCACGGATATATCCTGTGACTGCATTAATCTCTTTTACATGCAGCATGGACACAGATTTTTCTCCTACTGCCCTGGCTGCCTTTTTCATATCCAGCTCCGCCTCTATGGGAATTACAAATACAAAATAATTCTTAGAGTTGCCCTGCGTGACTAATGTCTTATACACTTTTTCATGGGACAGCTTCAACATATCTGCAATCTGTATACCGTCCACAAATTCTGCACACTCATATGTATAATGCTCATAGGAAATCTTCATGGAATCCAAAATCCGCATGGCATTTGTTTTTACTTCCTTTTGCTTTGCCATATACACTCCTGTCTACCTAAACTGTGATGTATAATCAACCAGTCCCATAATTACATCCAAAAACTCATGCTTTGTCATACCCATTAAATCCGTAGCTTCAGAAGGAATATCAATTTTTTCTTCCAGGACACCGACCTTGATGTTGCCTGAGATTTTCACCATCTCTTTTTCGTTTTCAAGCAGGGAAAACTCATCAATTTCCAGAGTCATGCTCTTTCCTTCTTCTATATTGCTGAAGGCTCCCTCTAACGCCATACCAATAAGTTCCTCTCCGGCGTTCATTTCCATATTGCACTCATATTCCAATTCCTTCAAATCCATCTTGCAGGTAAATTTCAGACCAACTTCTTTGCCGGCTTCATTCGCCATTTTGAAATTCCATTCCTCTTCCCTGACTTTGTCATCGGCTTCTGCCTCACGCTCCAGTTCAAATTTGAAGCTTTCACCCGCAACCTCAATTTTTCCGTTTCCGGAAATTTTGTCCATAGTACGTTCTGTGCCGGAAAATACAAAAGAGAAACCTATTGATTCTACCGCGCAATTCTCAAACTTAATTTTTTCAGGGGTAGAAATATTGACAATGCGGTTTTTGTTATCCATATAGAAGCAAATCTTTACATCGCTTTTTAACTCCCCCAAAACCCCCACATATTTTGTATCATAATGCTTTTCATACAGTTCAAAGAAGTCCTCAAAAAAATCATTTAAAACCTCTTTTTCGATGGTTACGCAGACTCCCTCACAGCGTACGGTCTTATTATCTCTTTCAATTTCAACTACATTGCCGCTGTCTTCTATCGTAACACTCTCTGCAAATCTGGGTGTATATTCTTCTATCAGTGCTTTCCATTCCGTCTGCAGTGTTTCATCTTCTTCCCTTATTTCCTCTATCTCTCCTGCTTCTGCATCAAACAAGGAAAGCTGATAGTCCTCCGCCACCTCCAGACCTAAATACTCTTCCCATACAGAATCCTGATAATCGGCTCCAAGCGTTTCTGTATTCAGGTAGTACCAGTCGTCAAGAATATCCGGCAATGACACATACAGCTTCTCCGAATCTGCCGCCAGTTCACCTCCTAAAAGCGGAATGTTAAAGAAACTAAACGCAAACTCAGCCTCCATCAATTTATTTTTACCATCATATTTCTGTTTATAATCCATACCTATAGTGTCCATCTTAGGCAATGTGACATCCAGCTTCATATCAATGTCCGAAGCATTATCCTGCTGTATGTTCTGCATCAGGTCTTTTATTGCGGTCATCTCCTGCATTTCGGCACCATATGTACTCATTTCCTTTGCAAGGATAGCAAGTCCCCTTGCCAGTCTCGCTTCCGGCGTATGAAATACAAACTGATAAAAGCAAAAACCGCCGACACCTAATAGCAATACTGCCACTACCAATATGGCAGCAACTATTTTGCCCTTACCCCTTTTTTTCTTCCTTCCACCATCAGAAGGTTGCATTTCCATCGGATTGTTTACAGGCTGGGCATACTGCCAAACATTATTTCCATCCATCTTACATTCTCCTTTTTTACAATCTATTCTCTGTCTTAACAGACTTCTTTGTGTGTTCTGACCAACCACTCTTTCTATTTATCATAACATACCTGCTTTTTTCTGTATACCATTGTTGATTTGCTTTTTATATATATAATATTATAATAGAATTTGTGCCCTGAAACTTATAAAAACTTTTCCATTCTGTGCTCTGCCATCATCAAACGCAGTCTTAATTTATGAAAACACAGTTAAAGAAGGAGGGCTGTTGCAAATAGCTACACGTCGCCGGCACGCAATCATTTGCACCAGTCTCCGGAACGGAGATTACTATGGAAGATGAAAAAATCATCAGTTTATTCTTTTCCCGTTGCGAACAGGCCATTTCCGCACTCTCAGATAAATACGGAAGACTCTGTTACAGCATTGCTTTTCGTATTCTTTCCAGCAAACAGGATGCTGAAGAATGTGAGAACGATACTTATCTGCGGGTATGGAACAGCGTGCCCCCAACCTATCCTCAAAGCTTATGTGCTTATGTCAGCCGCATTGTACGCAATCTGGCAATCACCAGACTGCACTACAATAACCGGAAGAAACGCAGCAGAAGCAATAATATGGATATCCTTTTTTCAGAGTTGAGTGAGTGTATTCCGTCTGCAATAGACGTAGAAGCCTCAGCAGATGACACAATACAAAATGCAATCAATTCTTTTTTAGAACAGCAGGAGCCCCAAATTCGTGTTCTGTTTATCCGCAGATATTTTTTCGGAGAAGATATTGTTTCTCTTTCCGCCCGGTTTTCTTTAAAAGAAAGTAATATCTCTACAAAGCTAAACCGTACCCGTGCCCGCCTGAAAGACTATTTGGAAAAAGAGGGAATTGTACTATGAAAAAAGAAGAAAGACTTGCACTGCTACTGGATGGTATTTCAGACGAAATGCTGCTACAGGCTTTAGATACAGACAATACCGTAGCTTTTTCCCGTCTTAAGCACACCCGCCATAAGGGTCTTTGGACTGCACTGGCTGCCTGTCTGATATTGGTACTTCTGGCACTTACACCTCCCGGTCAGGTAGTGGCCGCCCAAATCCGAAACGGAATAGAGACCCTGATTCAAACTCTCTTTCCACCCAAAGAAGTCGTAATAACTCCTGAAGGAATGGAGGAAACAGTTACCTACACTGCACACGGGCAACTCACTCCGAACGAATTGCTTCCTGACGGTGTTTTGTCTGCCGAAACCGTACCGGATGGAACCGTGCCCGTTGAAACCGCACCGGATGAAGCCTGTCCCCCTGCCGACTTTATTATTTATGTAGATGAGGACCTGTATACTGTGACAGAAACAGAAGAGACCTTTATTATCTCTCCGATTCCCATTTCCTACACCCGTGAGGATGCCATTGACAGTATTTCTGCCCTTTTGGAGGGATTGTCTGAGGAAGAAGCAAATCTTCTGATAGAAGAACACATGGCAGAGATGACTGCCTTTTATGAGAGTCTGCCAAAATGCAGCATGGAAATTCGTCAGATTTCCGATATCACTCCCTTACAGGCTGCAACGGATATGCGGTCGGACTTACAGGATTGGTATATAAACGTATCGGAGGTAACAGAGAATGAAAATCCCCAAGGCTTCTACATTCGTGCAGATAACGGTACCGACGCCCTCAGCGAGGTTGCTGAAGTTTTCTTTATAGACAACGAAAAGGGCGGTACCTTCCTCATTACACTGCACTACTTTGCGGAAGCTGCGGAAGGACATGGATTCCGGTTTTTATCTATGCTGGAAACCTTTGAACCGGTGCCGTAATTTTTTTACGGCACCGGCATAAAACAGCATCCGAAACTCCAGCTTTCCGTTTTACTTCCGGCTTTTCATTTCCATATACGGCAGAACCTCAAATCCATTCTTTTCATATACCCGGACAGCTCTTTCATTTTCCTTTTCCACTTCTAATCTCAATATCGCGTCCTGATACTTCTTTGCGATATAATCCAGGAACCTGCTGCCCAGCCCCAAGCCTCTGTACTCGTCTTTTATATATAAGTCCTCAATCCATATGCAGGGCTTACCGAATTCTGTTGAAAAGCTTTTGGCAACCATGGCGTAGCCCTGCACCTCTCCTGAAGCTTCAAAAATGTATCCTTCCAAATACGGACTTTCATTCACACAGTTTTCTATATCATTTCCGAATATTTCTTCCGACCCATTGCTCCATACAGCCTCAGAGGTGTAAAATACTCTCATCATTTCGATAACACAAGCTTTATCTTCTGACGTCATCATTCTTATAATACTGCTCATAATCTGTTTTCTCCCTTCTTTATTGTCCCATTATACTATCCCCTTTTTGTGTTTTCAACTTACTCTGTTTCCCGTTTGACACTCCTTTATCTGCACTTTATAATATTCCCATAAAGGCAAACGCTTTTGTTGCCGTTTTTATCAAGGAGATTTTATGCCGGATTTCATTGAAATAACTGATTTTTCAGCACCCGAACTGGATATCTACGCCCGCCTCTCTGAGGTGCAGCTGCTACATCTATATGAGCCTAAAGAAGGGCTCTTTATTGCAGAAAGTCCCAAGGTCATTGAACGTGCACTCAATGCCGGATACCGCCCGCTTTCTGTTCTGGTTGAGAAAAAGCATATTACAGGAGAAACCCAAGATGTTCTTACACGTCTAAAGGGTGTTCCTATATATACTGCTGCCTTCGATGTACTCACTCAATTAACCGGGTTCAAGCTTACCCGGGGCATGTTATGTGCCATGCACCGCCGGCCACTGCCCTCTGTGGAAGAAGTCTGTAAAAATGCCCGTAGAATTGCAGTGCTTGAAAATGTAGTAAACCCTACCAATGTGGGAGCTATTTTCCGCTCTGCTGCGGCTTTGAATATGGACGCAGTACTTTTAACCCCCGCCTGCACTAACCCTTTATACCGTCGTGCCGCAAGGGTCAGCATGGGGACTGTTTTTCAGATACCCTGGACTTATTTTGATGAAAAGGAAACTGACTGGCCCGAGCCGGGTATCGGGCTCTTGAAAAAACTGGGTTTTAAAACTGCTGCCATGGCATTAAGTGACAACTCTGTTTCTATTGAAGAGCCTGCACTTTCAGCCGAAGAAAAGCTGGCAATTATACTGGGAACCGAAGGGGACGGTCTTTCAGATGCTACCATTGCGGATTGCGATTACACAGTGCGTATTCCCATGTACCACGGTGTAGATTCTTTGAATGTTGCCGCTGCAAGCGCTGTAGCCTTCTGGCAGTTAGGAAACAGAAGTTAAACAGTTACTGTCCCGGCGAAACCTTTTAATATCCGAAACAACAAAAAGCGACAAGGAAACCTTCAATGTCATTAAGGAAACCTTGCCGCTTTTTTAAAGAATATATTCACAAACTATTCTTTTGTCCGCTTATTTTGCAGCCATTTCTGCTTTCAGCTTTTCAGTCAGTGCAGGAACAATCTTATTTAAATCACCAACAATACCGTAATCAGCTACATCAAAGATGGGAGCTGTTTCGTCTTTGTTGATTGCGATGATAATATCGGATTCTTCCATACCTGCTAAGTGCTGGATTGCACCGGAAATACCGATTGCAAAGTATACAGTGGGACGAACGGTCTTACCGGTCTGTCCAACCTGCAGGTCTTTGGACTTCCAGCCTGCATCTACTACTGCACGGGAGCAGCTTACGGTACCGCCGATTGCTGCAGCCAGGTCGTCTAACAATTTGAAGTTTTCTGCACTGCCTACACCACGGCCACCGGATACTAAAATCTTTGCATCCATAATATCTACGGTATCGGTTACAGCCTTAACAACCTTCAGAATTTCTACATATTTGTTGTCAGGAGTAAATCCGGGATTGAATTCTTCTATAACAGCCTTTGCACCTTCAACCTTAGGTAATTTCTGCATAACGCCGGGACGTACGGTTGCCATCTGAGGACGGAAGTCAGGACATGCGATAGTAGCAATCGTGTTACCACCGAATGCAGGACGGGTCATCAGTAACTGGTTGTGCTTCTGCTCTTTACCGGGAACAGGATTAATAGGGAAGTCTCCGATTTCAAGCTGCGTACAGTCTGCGGTCAGACCGGTATGGATTCTTGCAGATACACGGGGACCTAAGTCACGTCCGATTGCTGTTGCACCTACTAAGAAAATTTCGGGTTTGTACTTGTTAATTACAGATGCCAGTGCGTGTGCATAAGGCTCTGTTCTGTATTCTTTTAATTCAGGATCATCTACTACGATAACTTTGTCAGCACCATATGCTGCCAGTTCGTCTGCAAGACCCTTTACATCGCTACCTACTAAAACTGCGGTTACTTCGGTACCTAAATCTTTTGCAAGATCTTTTCCTTTACCAATCAGTTCAAAAGCGATGCTGTTGATTTCGTTGTCTACCTGCTGTGCAAAGACATATACGCCTTTAAATTCTTCTAAATTCATCATTTCCTCGCTTTCTGCCGCCATGGGGCAATGCAATCTGAAGTATTTGGATATTTTGTGTTGTAAAGAACACAAGACCACTCTGCTTCTTAGATTACATGTTTCTCCTTTAACTTGTTCATGATATAATCTACAGATTCTGCTGCGTCTAAGGTTACCTTTTCTCCGGCACCCTTTCTTACCTTATCGGAAGCCTTTGCAATCTGGGTAGGTGAACCTTTCAGACCTAAATTGGAGTCCTCTACGTCTACTAAGTTTGCTCTTCCCCATACGGTAATCTCAGCCTCGCAGGCATCGAAAATTCCGCCGGGAGTCATGTAGCGGGGCTCGTTTAATTCAGCCAGTGCGGTAACCAGACAAGGCATTTTTGCCTTTAATACATGATATCTGTCATCATACTGACGTTCAACGATTACACTGTCACCATCGATTTCGATTTTCTGTGCATAAGAAATTACAGGAATATTTAAGTGTTCGGAAATCTGAGGACCTACCTGAGCGGTATCTCCGTCGATTGCCTGACGGCCTGTAATGATTAAATCATAGTCTAAGTTACGGATAGCACCTGCCAGTGTCTGGCTGGTTGCCCATGTATCTGCACCGCCGAGTACACGGTCGGTTACAAGGATACCTTTGTCTGCTCCCATGGCAATTGCTTCACGCAATACATCTTCTGCCTTGGGAAGACCCATGGTAATTACGGTAACTTCTGCACCGTACTGATCTTTTAATCTAAGAGCTGCTTCCAGACCTGCTTTGTCATCGGGATTCATGATGGTAAGCATGGCACCTCTGTCAAGAGTACCGTCGGGATTGAATTTAACGCCACCCTTTGTATCGGGTACCTGTTTAATACAAACAACGATTTTCATTGTATTTTCTCTCCTTATCATTTTTCTGTTTTTTATGTCAAGCCGCCTTATACAGACGCCCCTTCACCGCCCTTCTGCAAGCAGAGGGCCGACCAATTTTAAATTCTGTTTTAGCTTACTTAAGCAGAGCAGCGGAAATAACCATTCTCTGAACTTCGCTGGTACCTTCATAAATCTCGGTAATCTTAGCATCACGCATCATACGCTCTACATCATATTCTCTGGTGTAACCGTAGCCACCGTGTAACTGTACAGCCTTGGTAGTAACCTCCATAGCCATCTCTGCTGCATATAACTTAGCCATAGCAGCTTCTACGCCGTAAGAAGTCTTGTGATCCTTAGTGTACTGATCCTTGGTAAGTGCTGCTTTATAAACAAGGAACTGTGCAGCCTGTGCTTTGGTTGCCATATCAGCAAGCTGGAACTGAGTATTCTGCTGTGCTGCGATAGCCTTGCCAAACTGCTTTCTTTCCTTGGTATATGCAATGGTTCTCTCAAGAGCGCCTTCACCGATACCCAGTGCCTGAGCAGCAATACCGATACGTCCGCCATCCAGGGTGTGCATAGCAATCTTGAAGCCCTGACCCTGCTTACCAAGCATATTCTCTTTGGGAATACGGCAATCGGTAAAAATCAGTTCATAGGTGGAAGAACCACGGATACCCATCTTCTTCTCTTTGGTACCGAAGGAAAATCCGGGAGTACCTTTCTCTACGATAAATGCAGAAATCTCTTTCATAAATTTGCCGGGCTTCTTTTCAATCAAACCGGTAACAGCAAAGATTACATAAACCTCAGCCTCTTTACCGTTGGTGATGAAAATCTTGGAACCGTTAAGAACCCACTCATCTCCATCCAGAACTGCCTTTGTCTGCTGTCCCTGAGCATCAGTACCTGCACCGGGCTCAGTCAGACCGAAAGCACCGATTCTCTTACCGCTTGCAAGATCCGGCAGGTATTTCTGCTTCTGCTCTTCGGTACCGAAGGTCAGAATCGGGTCACAGCAAAGAGAGGTATGTGCGGATACAATAACGCCTGTAGTACCACAAACTTTAGACAGCTCCTCAACGCACATAGCATATGTTAAAATATCACAGCCCTGTCCGCCATACTCCTTGGGTACAGGAATACCCATGAAACCTGCTTTAGCCATCTTCTCAACAGTTGCACGAGGGAATTCTTCTGTCTCATCAACTTCCTGTGCCAAAGGCTTTACTTCTTTTTCAGCGAACTCTCTAAAAAGAGCACGTGCCATTTCATGCTTTTTACTTAAAGTGAAATCCATGATTATATTTCCTCCATAAAATATTTATTTAATTACTGAGCATCAACAGGGGTTTTGGTTCTGTCTGCATTGTATACATAGAAGCCCTTACCGCTCTTAACACCAAGGTTACCGCCACGAACCATCTTACGGATAAGAGGACATGCACGATACTTGCTGTCGCCGGTCTCTGCATAGAGAACATCCATAATAGCAAGGCAGATATCCAGACCTACGAAGTCACCCAGTTCCAGGGGACCCATGGGATGATTTGCACCAAGCTTCATAGCTGCATCGATACCTGCGATATCAGAAACACCTTCCATTTTGATGAAGGCAGCCTCGTTAATCATAGGAATCAGAATACGGTTTACTACGAAACCTGCAGCTTCATTTACCTGAACGGGAGTCTTGCCGATTTCTTCGGAAATCTTCTTAATGGTATCAACAGTCTCTACGGGAGTATTTACACCTGCAATTACCTCAACCAGCTTCATACGATCTGCCGGATTGAAGAAATGCATACCAATCATGGGACGGTTTAAGCCGTTTCCAATCTCGGTAATAGAAAGGCTGGAGGTGTTGGATGCAAAAATACATTCCGGCTTTGCAATCTTATCCAGCTCACCAAAGGTGGTCTTCTTAACTTCCATATTTTCAAATGCTGCTTCCACGATTAAGTCACAGTCTGCACAGAGATTCTCTTTCAGACCCGGTGTAATCTTTGCAAGGATAGCATCTACTGCTTCCTGTGTCATTTTGCCTTTTTCTACAAGCTTTGCATAACCTTTTGCGATTTTCTCTTTTCCGCCTTCAGCCCACTCCTGCTTGATATCGCAGAGTGCAACCTCATATCCTTCAACCTGGGCAAATGCTTTTGCAATACCCTGTCCCATGGTACCAGCACCAATAATACCTACTTTCATTTCAAATCCTCCTTGTTTTGCGAAGCAAAATCCGAGCCCCTCTGGGCGAGGAGAGGATTTAGCCTCCTTGTTTTGCGAAGCAAAATCCGAGCTCCTCTGGGCGAGGAGAGGATTTAGCCTCCTTGTTTACTATTTATTTTTGAACGGTTCCTTTACTTTTTCCTTGTTCTTGTCAAGGAAGAAAGCCATACCATACTTCTGGTCTTCTGTTTCAAAACAGTCACCAAACAGTTTTTCTTCTAATACGATGGCTGCATCCATATCTAAGTCAAGGCCATCGTTAATTGCCTTCTTGCAGTTACGAACAGCAATAGGTGCGTTCTTTGCAATACCTGCTGCCATCTTTTCAGCAGCGGGAAGCAGTTCTTCCTGGGTGTAAACTGCATTTACCAGACCAATACGAAGTGCTTCATCAGCCTTGATATTTCTTGCAGTATAAATCATCTGCTTAGCCATGCCTACGCCAACGATACGTGCAAGTCTCTGGGTACCGCCGAAGCCGGGGGTAATACCCAGACCTACTTCAGGCTGACCGAATACAGCATTGTCAGAGCAGATTCTGATGTCACAGCTCATGGAAATTTCACAGCCACCGCCTAAAGCAAAGCCGTTAACTGCTGCAATTACAGGGATGGGGAAGGTTTCCAGTTTACGGAAAACATCATTACCCTTCTTACCGAAGGCTTCGCCTTCAGCCTTTGTTAAGGTACTCATTTCTCCGATATCCGCACCTGCCACAAAGGATTTCTGTCCTGCACCGGTTAAGATGAGACATCTTACTTCATCAAGATTAACCGCATCCAGGGTTGCATCCAGTTCTTCCAAAACCTGGGAATTTAATGCATTTAATGCTTTTTCACGGTTGATGGTGATTACCGCAATCTGACCCTTTTGTTCATATAAAATGTATTCCATTAGGTTCCTACTCCTTTTCTTGAATGATATATTTAGTATGCTTTTTGCATACAACATGGAGAACACCCGAAAATGGGGGCATTCTCCATGTTAATTTACCTATTTCATTAGTCTTCAATCTTAACGATTGTGGAGCAGCCCATACCGCCACCGATACACAGGGTAGCCAGACCGGTCTTAGCACCCTTAGCCTGCATTTCATGAAGCAGGGTAACTAAAATACGACAGCCGGAAGCACCTACAGGGTGACCCAGTGCAATAGCACCACCGTTAGGATTTAACTGTTTGTCAACATCGATACCTAAGTCCTTACCTACTGCGATGGACTGTGCAGCGAATGCTTCGTTTGCTTCGATAATATCGAAGTCTTCAATCTTCATACCTGTCTTTTCCATTACTTTTCTGGTAGAGTAAACAGGACCGATACCCATAACCTCGGGACGGCAGCCTGCCAGTGCACCTGCTACGAAGGTAGCCATAGGCTTAACACCTAATTCTTTTGCCTTTTCTTCACTCATAACAACGATTGCTGCTGCACCGTCATTGATACCGGAAGCGTTACCTGCGGTAACAAAACCGTCTTTATTGATTGCACGAAGCTTTGCAAGAGCTTCCATAGTGGTTCCGGGACGAGGACCTTCGTCAACCTTGAACTCAACCATTTCTTTTTTCTTCTTAACCATTACAGGTACGATTTCTGCATCGAATGCACCGGAAGCCTGTGCAGCTTCTGCCTTCTGCTGGCTCTTTACTGCAAATGCATCCAGTTCTTCACGGGTCAGTCCCCATTCGTTGCAGATATTGTCTGCTGTCTGAATCATATGATAGTTGTTGAATGCATCCCAAAGTGCATCATTTACCATGGTATCTACTAAAGTACCGTTGTTCATTCTATATCCGAAACGAGCCTGAGGTACTGCATAAGGAGCCATGGACATGTTTTCCATACCACCTGCAACTACGATATCAGCATCTCCTGCCATAATCATCTGTGCTGCCTGATTTACGCAGTTCAAACCGGAACCGCATACAACGTTCATGGTAACAGCGGGAACTTCAATAGGAAGTCCGGCCTTAATGGAAGCCTGACGAGCCACGTTCTGACCCTGTCCAGCCTGAATAACACAACCCATATATACCTGGTCTACTGCTTCAGGAGCAATACCTGCTCTGTTTAATGCTTCTTTGATAACGATTGCACCAAGCTCTGCTGCGGGAGTTGTACTTAAACTACCACCCATGGTGCCGATTGCTGTACGGCATGCGCCTGCTAATACAACTTTTCTTGCCATTTGTCTTTCCTCCATATTTTCCACGTTTCTCGGGCTTTCACAATGATTGTTATTTTTTTGTCATTGCCGATTATTCTCATTTTAACATAGCGGCATATCTTTTGCAACGTCTTTTCCTCAAAATTTGATAAAAAAATAACAAGAATAATTCAGGCTCCATATTGCAATCTTCTTCAATTAAAATTTCATATTCAGTCCAACTTTTAATTGCTCTAATTTATCTCCCAGTTCTTCTTTCATTATTTTATAGGCTCTTTCCTTTGTGCAATGCCCGGTACACACAAAATCAATCCCTGTATCTTGAATCTTCTTCGCCACATCACGAACCTCATCGTCTGATTTATTATAAAGATGAAATCCTCCTATCAAACCATATACATGTTTGTCCGGAAAAGTCCCCATTCTCCCGCTATTCCTTCAGACGCAATATTGTCTACTATTACAGTTACTTTCGTTTCCATTTAGTTTTCATCTCCACTTCTAATTCTTCTTATAAAACACTAAGGTTAATTTATCATTAATCACTTCTGTTTTTCCTGTTTGATGATATCTCAACTTTTCATACAAATGACAGTTACCCTTTTCTTGCAAAATTGTATCTAATTCCCACTCTGAACACCACATATACAAAGTCTTCAATCTCTTATTCCTGCTTTCATTTCATTCGATGCAATGCTAATTCATCACAACGTCTCAAATCTCAATGAACAGAAAAGGCATCACACAATTATAGTGTAATGCCTATATCTGTAGTTTTGCCTATGTCAAAAACTTTCAGTGTCAGATTAGGATATATCCTCCCCGTTTCTTCCCATTTCCTCTGCAATCTGCTTCGCCTCATCCAACCGGGACATGAGAGCTTGTGACAGCTTCTCCGCCTCGGCACAGATGCCGTAAGCCTTTTCCGTATCTCCTCTCCTGATTGCTTCTATCACGTTGCTGCCCAGTGTATGAAACTTTTTATGCTCCGCACCGATTTCCAGCCAGACAGACACCAGTTTCGGATCTGAAATATCAAATACCTTGTAAAAATGACCAAAGGCACATTTTTCTCCATTTGTCTGTAACGGCTCTACCTTCATACCGTCCACCATATTCTCCAGCTTCTGCAGCCATGCCGCATGTGCGTCCTTGGCCTTCTCAATCACAAGTATAAACTCTTCTGCACTGGTTTTTCTGCCTCCTCTTCTCAGGTGTGTAAACAAATCCTTTGCCACAGCAGACAGCATATCATCAATTTTCCCTACCTGAACTGCACACTCCGTATTGATGTCAGTGCTTTCCATCACTCTCAATGCCATTTCGCTCAAACGCTGGGCATCTGCACTATTCTGTTCCATTGCCATGTCTATTTCGGCAGTAGCATTGGTAATATTCTGAATCGATTCATTGATTTCATCCACTTCCTGTACCACATCATGTAGCAGAGCCACATTTTCCGAAACAGAAGTATGTACAACTTCTATCTTATCCCCCATTGTATCAGTAGACTGCAAGGATCTCTTCAGACTGGTTTTACTTTGTGCCGCTGCTTCTTTTACCTGATTTACAAAGGAACGCATCTCCTCCAAATATAGCTTTGTATCATCAGCCAGCTTTCTGACTTCCTCTGCAACTACCGCAAAGCCTTTCCCATGCTCCCCTGCCCGGGCTGCCTCAATAGACGCATTTAATGCCAGCAGGTTTGTCTGTGCCGCAATTCCCTGTACATTCTCTACAATCTTATCAATTTCCGCCGTTAAATCAACTAACTGCTCAATGCTGTTACCCATCAGTCTGGAATCACTGATAACATCGTCCTTTAACTGTGCCACTTCATCCAGTAACACCTTACTGTCCGCATTACGGGAAACCAGCTGTTTGGCTGTTCCTATCACCATATGTAAGCTTTCTGCCGCATTTTTAACAGTATAGTTTACCTGATTCATGCTGGCCGTGGTTTCTTCTATGACTGCCAGATTGGCTTCACTGACATCCTTCATGACCCCTGTATAATCTTTTAATTCCCCGGTTACATGCTTTAGCTGCACATCAAATCCGCTCAGGGTACTGGTTGTATCCAGTAATTCTTTTGTTTCTTCGGCAATATCATCCCATACCTGTGGTGTCTGTTGAACCTGTACTGCTTCTTTTCCTTTCTTCCTTATTTTCATGCTGATTGCTCCCTTCTGCATTCCTGTGTTCCGATTGGGATGCGATATTTTTTATTTCTATAGATAATCATATCAATAATACTGACAATTGTCAAAAAATACTTCTTTTTGGACACAATACACAGGAAACCTGCCTTGTTACAGTTTGTAGGTTTGTCAAACATTTGTTACACTGACTGCAAATAATTCCTTAGTGTCT
>JBJEMX010000073.1:0-84624 GCA_051879895.1 Lachnospiraceae bacterium | reverse complement strand
AGCTGGGAATTATAAAACTTTTCCCAGCTTTACAGTATTTTATATCTTCCCACTTCATCTCTTACCCAGATATATCAAAATCATCAACGCTGCACTTACAATGCTATGTCAATAACCGGTGCCGGCATACCCCTCTGTCTCTTCTGTTACTTATACAGAGAAGTTGAACCGATCTCCCGATTTACTGTCAGAAATACTGCTCCAATCAATATTTCTTATTTTTTCAATTAATTCTTCTATCGAGGCTGCCTCCACAGTAGTTCTCTTTACTAAATCCTTTTCATCCTTTTCATACGGATTCTTCTTTCCGGCTTTATCATGTGCATTCTTTTCCTCAGCACGTTTTTCCTTTGCTCTTTCCAATCTTTCCCTTTGCTTTTCAGAAGACTTTTCAAGTTCTGCAAAGAGTTTTATATTTCCATTATCATCAACTGAAATGCTTATTTTGTTAACGGTGCCGTTATCGGCATTCATTGCCCCAAACGCAGAAACGAAGCCCTCCTGCTCACATATCTTTTTAGACATGCTAATGGCACCCTCAACACCTTGCATTTTCTCTTTAGCATATTTTTCATCATTGGCCATACGCTCTATTTCTGAGCTGGAGAAAATGACTGAAAATTCCTTGCTTCCACTTTTTGAAAGTGCTTTGAGATCATCAGTACTGTTTCCAATAAAGAAATCGTAATCTCCATATTGTTTACGAAGATTATTCAAAAAATCCTGTGCCTTTCTTGATAACCTGCCTTCATTCGCTTTTGATATATCATTTGCCTCACCTACGGATAATGTTGTTTTGACAGCATCAATACCGGCAGATTTCCCGGTTTTTTGGGAACCATTAGCACTTTTATATTCTGTTCCTTGAACGACTTTGTTATATGTAGTACCAACATTCATACTCATATCTCCTTTACCACTTCAATCTGGCACATCTCCATGGCTTTCAAGGCATTGTCATGGCTTTGGGAAGTTACACCTGCACAAATGCTGCTGTCTATCACAATAGGAATCTCCGGTAGATATGCCTTTAATAAGAGTGCATTGGAAATAACACAGATATCCGTACACAGACCACAGATTACTATGGAGCTGATACCTCCAAATTCCACAATGTTGTCGCTGATGTACTCAGCCAGTCCTTTTGAGCCAAAGGTAATTTTATCAAATACCGGTGCCTTTAATTCTTTTTGCAGAGAATCTATATCAGCCTGCAGTTCCCATCCCTTTGTACCCTTAATACAATGCTCTATGGGAAGTTTTTTCCCTTCTGCTGTCTGCAGATAATTCTTTGTATGTGTATCTCTGGTAAATAGAACGGTTCCCTCAAAGGTCTTAATCCGCTCTATCACACCCGGTACTATCGCCTGTGCCTCTTTTGTTCCCAGACTGCCGTCTATAAAGTCATTCTGCATATCTACAACCACAAGTAAACGCTGCATATTCTTCCTCCAATCAATATTGGGGCACCGCATATGAACAGATGCCCCAAGTATAAGAATCCTCCTGACAAAACACTCTTGTTTCTACATAATAATGTGCTTCGGACACTTTTGTGCACAAACTCCACAACCGGTACATTTTTCCTGTTCGATAACTGCATGGAAATTCTCCACCTTGATTGCTCCTGCAGGACAATTCTTTACACAGATTCCGCAACCGATACAACCGGTGGTACATGCTTTGATTGTCACCGGTCCCTTATCTGAAGAGCTGCATGCTACAATATGCTTTGCAGCATAGGGCTCTAATGAAATCAGGTTCTTTGGGCATACGGCAATACATTTGCCGCAGGCCTTACACTTATCCTTATCTACTACTGCAATACCGTTCTCCACGTGGATAGCATCAAAAGGACACGCCTTTGCACAAGTTCCGAATCCAAGACACCCATAGTTACAGGATTTTGGTCCTCCGTTAGGTACAAAACTAAGCATACGGCAGTCTTCAATACCGGTATAGTCATAATCGGCATGAGTCTTGTCACAATCACCTTTACAATGCACGAAAGCGGTCATTCTTACACTTTCCTTACTTTCCACTCCCATAATTGCTGCAATCTTCTGCCCTACCTGGTCACCACCTACAGGACAGGCATTGACTTCAGCTTCTCCTTTAGCTATTGCTGCAGCCAGTCCCGCACATCCCGGGAAACCGCAGCCGCCGCAGTTATTGCCGGGCAGAGCTGCCAATACTGCTTCTTCTTTTTCATCAACTTTAACTTTAAACGCTATGGCTGCAACTCCTAAAAAAAATCCGACAAAAATACCGACTCCGCCAATCAGGGCTGCCGCACTTATTATTCCTATTGTATTCATACGACCCCCTCCTTATAAAAGTCCCGAAAATCCACAGAAAGCAATTGCCATTAAGCCTGCTGTCAACAGTACATGGGGCATGCCTTTAAAGGATTCGGGCACATCATTATATGCCATTTTTTCTCTGAGTCCCGCCAATATTACAATTGCGATCATAAAACCCAATGCAGTTGCAAATCCGTTTACTGTTCCTGCCAAAATACCATATTCCTTCTGTACGTTAGTCAATGCCACTCCCAGTACCGCACAGTTAGTGGTAATCAGAGGAAGATACACTCCCAACGCCTGATATAGGGACTTCATAAATTTCTTTAAAAACATTTCCACAAACTGTACCAGTGCTGCAATCACCAGAATAAATACTATAGTCTGCAAATATTCCAATCCGAAACGTACCAGTATAAATTCATAAACGGCACCGGCAATAGCACTGGATAAGGTAATTACGAAAAGAATGGCACTTCCCATGCCTGCTGCGGTATTTATCTTCTTGGAAACTCCCAAAAAGGGACACAGACCTAAAAACTGACTCAAGACTACATTACTTACTAAGGACGAACCAATCAGTATAATTAATAATTCTTTTACCGTCTCCATTATTCATCCTCCTCATCTAAATCTATAATATCTGTATTCTTTTCCGTTACAGTTTTCTTTTTATTCTTCTTTTCTGCTTTGTATTTCTTCTTTTCTTTTATCTTCTCAGATTTTTCTGCCTCTTCAGGCTTCTCTGTTGATTCTGCCCTTTCAGATGCTTCAGACTCTCTGTCAGACTTTACTTCTTCTTTTCTACCGGATTTTGCAAAAAGCTCTTTTTCTTCTGCCTGCAATTCTTCTGCTTCATCCACTGCCCTTGTTGTTGCAGAAGATATTTTTTCTTCGGTTTCTTTTGCTTCGGTATCCTTACGCTCCGTGCAGGTGCCTTCACCACAATGCATACAGTCGCCACCGCAGCCGGAACCGATTTTGCTCATATCCCTGCCCTTCTTCTCACCACGTATTTTCACAAAATTCTGTATTGCAGTCAATGCTGCCAGAACAAAGAAAGCACCGGGAGCCAGAACAAAAATACCAATCGGAGTAAAGCTGTCCGGCATTATCTGTAAATCAAAAATTTTACCGGTCCCCAGCACCTCCCTCACTGCACCGATACAGGTAAGTGCCAGCGAGAAACCAAGTCCCATACCGATACCGTCAAACAAAGAAGCTACCGGCCCGTGAGAATATGCATACGCCTCAGCACGGCCTAAGATAATACAGTTTACAACAATAAGAGGTATATATACACCTAATGCTTCATTTAAGGACGGCAGATATGCCTCCAGTAAAAGCTGTACAATCGTTACAAAAGACGCAATGATTACAATAAAGGCAGGAATACGCACTTTATCCGGAATAATCTTTCTGAGCAGTGATATAATCAGGTTGCTTAACGCCAGTACCACTGCCGTGGTAAGCCCCATCCCCAGACCATTGACTGCCGAAGTGGTAACCGCCAGCGTAGGACACATCCCTAACATCAGTACGAAGGTAGGATTTTCTTTTAAAAGACCATTATACAATCTTTCTATTACACTGTTCTCTTTCATTACCGGTTACCTCCTTCCTGCAAAACTGACTGAAAATAAAACAGACCTGTATTTACAGCATTTGTAACTGCTTTTGTAGTAACCGTTGCACCGCTTATGGCATCTATTTCATTATCCAAAGCCGCACCTGTCTTGGTAAATGTAAAGGAATCTGCCTGTTTACCTGCAAACTGGGGAGCCAGTACAGCCTCCGCCTGCATACCCAGACCGGGAGTTTCTGAAATTTCCAGTATAGAAATACCGTTTAAGGTACCGTCCGTCTGTACACCCATCATCAGGGTAATATCACCGCCGTAACCGTTATGGGTGGTTACATTGATTACATACCCAAGTAAGTCCCCCTGTTCGGAAAGTGCCCGGTAAACATTCCCCAGCTCCGTGCCGTGTTCCTGTGCATAGTCATAAACTTCACTCATAGCAGGCACTGTCTGTGAAATGTCTGCCACAGAATCCGTTTCTCCTGCCGGTGACTGGATTACTTCAAAGGCTGACGCTTCTGTAAATACTGACGCACAAGCCCTCTGGATTTTTAGTTCCTGCTGATATGCAATAGGTTCCTTGGTCAGTTCATACACAAAGCCCAGTGCCAGACCGGCAATCAGGGTTATCGCAAATAAAATGCCTGCATTCTTGAGCATTTGTCCTAAATCACTTTTATTTTTCATGCTTACGGCCTCCTTTTCCAAAGGCTGTCGGTACCGTTATTTTTTCAAGCAACGGTACTAAAAGATTCCCTAAAATAATGGCATAGGACACACCCTCCGAGCCTGCCGAAAAGACGCGGAAAACACCTGTCAAAATTCCCAATATAACACCGTATAAGTACTGACCTTTAACGGTAATGGGACGTGTTACATAGTCGGTTGCCATAAAGAATGCACCCAACATCAGTCCGCCGCCTGCCAGTTGTGCGGAAATATATGCCACATCAAAGCCGTGACCTCCAAATAATACTATAAATACTACAAAGCTCACTATATAGCTGCCGGGAATACGCAAATCAATGATTCCCAGTAAGATAAGCAGACATGCACCGATTATAATGGCTATCACACTGGTTTCCCCAATAGTACCGGAAGTAGTGCCGACTATCATATCCAGAATATTCACTTCTCCTCCTGCCTTTAAAGCAGCCAGTGGAGTTGCTCCTGTATAAGCATCCGTAACAAAATTTGTCATCTGTCTGGGGAAAGAAATCAGCAGAAAGCATCTCGCCGCCAGTGCCGGATTCATAAAATTCTGTCCCAGTCCGCCAAACAGACACTTAACTACCAGAATGGCAAATACGCCACCCAGTACTGCCATCCACAACGGAATAGTTACCGGAAGATTTAATGCTAACAGCAGACCTGTTACAACTGCCGATAAGTCTCCTATTGTCTGTTTCTTTTTATAAAGTCCGAATAAGAACTCTGTAAGTACAGTGGATGCTATTGTCACCAGTATGACAAAAAATGCCCTGATGCCGAAATTATAAATACCGAATCCCGCCGCCGGTAACAAGGCAATTACAACCGCAAACATAATACCTACGGTATTGACTTTGGATCTGACATGGGGATTCGATGATACTTTCAGTAAACCGTCCATCTTAGCTGTTCCTCCTATTTTTTCTTCTTTGCAAGCTGCATCTTTCGCATGGACTTAATAGTCTGGGTCAGCGGACGCTTTGCGGGACACACATAACTGCAGCACCCACATTCGCAGCACTCCATACCATTCAATTTTATGAAGGTTTCTTCATCATCGTGAATTGCCGCTACCATCAGCTTATTGGGCAATACCCTGCCGGGACATACCTCCACACAACGCCCACACTTAATGCAGGCAGTGGGCTCCATAGAGGACACATCATCCTTTGTTAAGCACAGTAATGCAGAAGCCGTTTTTGTAGTAGGCACATCCAAATCAAAGATACCAAACCCCATCATGGGACCACCGGATATAATCTTAACAGGCTCTGCTTTAAATCCGCCTGCCTCTTCTATCAATTCATGATAATTGGTACCGATACGCACCTTAAAATTTCTGGGGTCGGCTATCGCATCACCTGTTACGGTAACAATCCGCTCCATCAAAGGCCTGCCTTCATAGACAGCATGGTAAATAGCCACTACCGTATCCACATTGTTTACCACACAGCCTGCGTCTGCCGGCAGCATGGATGAATTAATTTTTCTGCCTGTGGTTGCAAAAATAAGCTGACGCTCTGCCCCTTGTGGATATTTGGTTTTCAATGCTTTTACACTGATACGGTTGTCATCTCTGGTCAGATTTTTTAAAATTTCAATACAATCCTTTTTGTTGTCTTCCACCGCCAGAATACCATGTGCATTTGGAAATAGTGATAAAGATACCTTTAATCCCTCCACCAGTTTTTCCGGTTCTTCTATCATTCTCCGGTAGTCAGATGTCAGATACGGTTCACACTCCGCACAGTTTGCAATCACATATTCTATTTTCTCGGGATTCTTTGGTGAAAGCTTGATGAAGGTAGGAAAACCCGCACCACCCATACCAACAATTCCGGCTTCCTTAATACGTTCAATTATTTCTTCTCTGGTATTTTCTGTCGGGTTCAGTGCAGGCCAGTATTCTGCTTCTTCATACAGTCCGTCGTTTTCCACGACAATACTCATCACATTGTCACCTGTAACCACACGTCTCGGCTCAATAGCTTTTACCGTTCCCGAAACTGTTGCATACACAGGTGCACTGACAAAAGCGGAAGCCTCCGCAATTTTTTGTCCGGTCAGTACCCGGTCTCCCTTTTTCACAATAGGAGTGGCCGGTGCACCGATATGCTGTGACAAAGGATACACCAAATCTCCTTTGGGAAGAACTTCTCTTATCGGCTTGTCCTTTGTCAGATTTTTACCGTCATAAGGGTGAATACCACCTGTAAATGTCAGTGTTGCCATTCTGTTACCTCCTGCTTATTTCTTCTGACATATCTCTATTTCCAATATACTATTTTTTTCAACAAAATACTACAGAATTCTAAAAAAATGTGCTATGATGTAAACATATATTTCTAATCAGGTTTCAGAAAGGTATGGTTACTAATATGTATATTGCAACCAACATAGCAGAAAACTTGCAAGTATCTTATCCCGTAGATAAACTGGCCAAACCGGAGCAGATTTTATTTCTGGATATTGAAACTACCGGATTTACCGCAAAGACCTCTTATCTGTATCTAATTGGCTGTGCTTATTATGAAAACGGCAATTTTTATACAAAGCAGTGGATGGCAGAATCCTACGAACAGGAAAAGGACCTTTTATGTGCTTTCTTTGAGTTTGCAACCCGCTTCAGCGTTTTGATACACTTTAACGGCAATAACTTTGATTTACCTTATCTGCTGCAAAAATGTGCCCAATATGATTTAAACTATAACTTTGATCATGATACCGGCATTGATTTATATAAAAGAATATCACCATATAAGTTTTTCTTAAAGCTTCCAAACTGCAAGCAGAAAACCATTGAAAACTATCTGGGACTCAATCGTGAAGACCCGTTTACCGGCGGCGAACTGATTGCCACATACCATAGCTATGTCAAAAATCCCAGTGCATTTGCCAGAGATGCTCTCCTGCTTCACAATTGTGAGGACTTGACCGGTATGATATCCATCCTGCCCATTCTGGCATATTATGATATTTTTAACGGAGAAATAAAAGCCAAAAAGGTGCAAGCCAATTATTATACTGACTATAATGGTAACCGGCGACAGGAACTGCTGATGACACTTTCCCTGCCTTCCGATTTACCGGTTCCTCTTTCTTCTTCCGTTAATGACTGCTATTTTAAGGGCGAAGGCAATACCGCTATCCTGCGGATTCCTATCTACGAAGAAGAACTAAAATATTTTTATGCAAACTACAAGGACTATTATTACCTTCCCACCGAAGATATTGCTCTTCACAAATCGGTTGCTCAGTTTGTTGACAAAGAGCACCGCGTACAGGCAACTGCCGCCACCTGCTATACACGCAAGCAGTCCCTGTACCTGCGTCAGTGGGAATTGCTATTTACTCCCTTTTTCAAACGGGACTACAAAAGTAAAGAATTGTTCTTTGAATTAACCGATGAATTAAAAAGAGACCGAAGTGCATTTACCGCTTATGCCAAGCATGTGTTGGAAATGATGAGTTCTACATATTAAAATGAGGAGTTCTGCATATTAAGTCCGAATACAGAAAATCCCGCCAGTTTTACTGACGGGACTTTTTATTATAGCTCTATATTAATATTACGGTTTCAGATAAAAGAATGAATTCTTTCTCTCATACCCTATTTCTTTGTAGGTAATAATCTGCTCTGTACTTCCGATAAACAGAATTCCGCCCGGCTTCAAGGCCCTTTCAAATTTCCTGTAAATTTCTTCTTTAGCCTCTTCGGTAAAGTAAATCAGTACATTACGGCATACAATCAGATGACAATCATTAGGATATGTATCCTTTAACAGATTGTGCTCTTTGAACTCTACTCTGCTCTTAATGTCGTTTGAAATCTGATAAGAAGGACCAACCTGCGTAAAATATTTTTTCTTTAAATCTGCCGGTACGCCAACCAGACTCTTTTCACCATACAATCCCATTTTTGCTTTTGCAATGACCTGCTTGTCTATATCTGTCGCAATCACCTTTATCTGGCTTAGGGGCAGATGTCTGGACAGAGCCATAACTAAGGAATAGGGCTCATCACCGGTAGAACATGCGGCACTCCAGATTTTCAGGTTGTTCCCAAACCTCTTAATCAGTTCAGGAAAAATATCCTTATCCAAAAGCTGCCACTGATCCGGATTCCGGTAAAACTCAGAAACATTGATGGTAAGATAATTTACAAACTCTTCAAAACGTTCTCTGTCGGTTTTGAGAAGCTGCACGTACTTATCATATTCCTTAACACCGTTTTTACCGATAAGTGTATCGATACGGCGTTTCATCTGTTTTTCCTTGTATGCACTCAAGTCAATGGTCGTCAAATCATATACTGCTTTCTTAAACCATTCATAATCGTATGTCATACAAACAGACCTCACGTTTCTTATTCTTCGGATGCTTCCTCTGCGTCCTCTGCTGCAATTACAGCTTCGATATCAACAGGTACTGCTTCTGCATCTTCATCAGTTGCTTCCTCTTCCTTTGCAGGTTCAGGAGCAAACATTGCCTTGATGCTCAAGCTGATTTTCTTATCTGCTTCATTGAAGTCTACAACCTTAGCAGTTACAGTATCACCTACCTTTAATACATCGGCAGGCTTTTCAATATGTTCCTTTGAAATCTGGGATACATGCAACAATGCATCTACACCGGGCTCCAATTCTACAAATGCACCGAAATCGGTCATTCTTGCTACAGTACCGGTAACTTCAGTACCTACCGCATACTTCACTCCCGCATCTTTCCAAGGATTCATATCATCAAATTTAAGGCTTAATGCAATCTTATTGCCACTGATTTCTTTTACCAGTACCTTTACGGTATCACCTACCTTGAAGACCTTCTTAGGATGCTCTACACGTCCCCAGGACATCTCAGAGATATGAAGCAGACCGTCAGCACCACCCAGATCGATAAATGCACCGAAATCGGTTACATTCTTAACAGTACCTTCTACTACATCGCCTTCTTTGATACGTGCAAAAAGTTCTTTCTGCAGCTCTGCTTTCTTTGCTACAATAAGCTGCTTTCTGTCACCGATATATCTTCTTCTCTTAGGATTGTATTCACTTACTACGAACTCTATTTCCTGTCCGGCATATTTACTCAGATCCTTTTCATAAGTATCGGATACCAGGCTTGCAGGAATGAAAATTCTTACTTCGTCCACAATAACACTTAAGCCGCCGTCCAGTACCTGTGCAACAGTCGCTTTCAATACTTCTTTGTTGTTGAAGGCTTCTTCGATTCTCTTATTTCCTCTGTCTGCTGCCAGACGCTTATAGGTTAAAAGAACCTGTCCCTCGCCGTCATTTACTTTGAGAACCTTTACTTCCATGGTATCTCCCACTTTAACTACAGTGGTTAAATCCACACCGGATTCGTTGGTATATTCGTTTCTGGTCAGAATACCGTCAGACTTATATCCAATGTTTAACACGATTTCTTCGGGTTTCACATCAATAACCGTACCTTCAACTACCTCTCCTGTGTGTATTGTCTTTAATGATTCTTCTAACATTTGTTCAAAAGTTAATTCTGACATAATTTTGAACCTCCTCAATAATATTATTTGGGGTCGATGCCCCTGCGGTAATACCCACTAGCCGAACAGATTTAGGTAGTTCTAAATGCAAGTCATCCAGTGTCTGTATAAAATAGGTGTTTGGGCACTCCTTACTGCATATTTCATACAGTTTTCTCGTATTGGAGCTATGCCTGCCACCTATTACTATCATTGCATCTACAGAAGCTGCGATTTCCTTTGCTTCCTTCTGTCGTTCCTCAGTTGCATTGCAGATAGTATTCGCAACAGTAACATTATAGTCTTTTTTTTGAAAAATTTCAACTATATATTGAAATTTATTGTAGTTAAATGTCGTCTGAGAGACTATACAGACTTCTTTTCCTTCCTGCAGGATAAAATTTTGAGCCTCTTCCACCGTATCCATTACAACCGCAGGTGAGGTACACCAGCCGACAATGCCCTCTACTTCCGGGTGTCCCGGATTGCCTATCACTACAATCTGTTTTCCGTCATTACTTTCTTTTTCTACAATTTTATGAATTCTTTTTACAAAAGGACAAGTCGCATCAATCAAAGTAAGTCCCTGGCTTTCAATCTGCTCGTACACATCTCTTGCCACGCCGTGTGCCCTGATAATGACAGTGCCTGTCGTAATTTTGCCCAGTTCATCCCTGTCCTTTAATACCTTTACACCTTTTCTTTCAAGATCAGACACTACTTCCTCGTTATTTACGACCGCTCCGTAGGTATAAATCCTCTCGCCATTTTTTTGGGCCTGCTCATAGACCGTTTCTACCGCTCTTTTTACACCGAAACAAAATCCTCTGCTTTTTGCCAGTATTACTTCCAACTTCAGCTACCTCTTTTTTTCTCACATATTTTGATAATATAATCTGTCACCTCATCAATCGTCATATCCGAAGAATCCACTAAAATGGCATCTTCTGCCTGACGAAGCGGGGATTCGTCTCTTGTCATATCCCTATAATCCCTGTCGATAATATCCTTTTCAATTTCCTCCAGATTACATTTCTCTCCTTTGGCAGCCAGTTCCTCATATCTTCTTTTTGCCCGAACAGCACTGTCCGCTGTCAGATAAATTTTAACATCTGCATCCGGCAGTACACAGGTGCCGATATCCCTGCCATCCATAATCACGTCAGTAGTCTTTGCCAGTTGCTTTTGCAGACTTACCAGTTTCTTACGCACATTGGGCTGGGTAGAGCTTACAGATGCCATATTTCCCACCTCTTCGGTACGAAGCCAGGCATTTACATTTTCACCGTTTAAGTATACTACCTGTTCGCCGTTTTCATAACGGATAGTAATTTCCGCTTCTTCACAATGGGTGTTTATTCCCTGAAGATTCTGTGCAGTAATCCCGCTTCTTATCATAAACAATGCCATTGCACGATACATGGCACCGGTGTCAACATATACCAGACCCATCTGTTTTGCAACTTTCTTTGCGATGGTACTTTTTCCTGCACCCGCAGGTCCGTCTATTGCTACACAATAACTCATTTTCAGTTCCTCCGTATTAACGTATTACTCTTAACTGTTACTTCGCCTGTATATCCCTCTATCGTCTGCATATCCGGCTAAACCCGTACTTCATTTTCCGCTCATTCTATGCTGCTCCCTGCCAGATGTCCGGTAGACCACGCAATTTGTAAGTTAAAGCCTCCTGTAACAGCGTCCAAATCCAGCACTTCACCCGCGAAAAAAAGTCCTCTTACTATTTTTGATTCCATCGTTGAAGGGTTGATATCTTTAACAGAAATTCCTCCTTTTGTAATGATGGCTTCATTATAGCTTCTGCAGCCTTTTATCGTAAGCGGCAGTTTTTTTATCAGTACTGCGAATTTCCTGCGTTCTTCTTTCGTGATTTCATGCACCTTTTTATCAGGCTCTATACCGGACAAAGTTATCATTACCGGAATCAGTTTTGCCGGGAACAATCTGCCCAGTGCGTTTCTGAATACCTTATTTTTATTTTCTTCAAACTCTCTTAAAAGCCGCTTATCCAGTTGTTCTTCGCTCAGTGCAGGCTTTAAATCAATAAAAAGTCCTGCCTGTTCTTTGTATGCCATCTGCACATATCTGCAGCTTGCACTCAAAATTAAGGGACCGCTTACCCCAAAGTGGGTAAAAAGCATTTCTCCAAAATCCCGGTAAATCTCTTTTTCCTTAAAAATCACGGATACTTCCACATTTCTCAAAGAAAGTCCCATCAGGTCTTTGCAAAAAGGTTCCTCACAGTTAAGAGGTACCAGGGAAGGTCTTCTTTCCACCAGACGATGCCCTGTTTCTTGTGCAAAACGGTAACCATCTCCCGTAGAGCCGGTGCTTTCATAAGAAATGCCGCCGGTAGCTACAACTACAGCATCGGCAGTTTCCACTTTACCGTTATCCAGTTCGATACCTGTAATACAGCTAAGTGATTTTTGTTTTTCATTGCCCCCTATGCCTTTTATTGCTGTCCTTCTATTTTGTACGGTTTCTTCCGGCTCTGTTTCATACAGTTTTTCTGTCAAAACGTTCTTTACGCCTGTGTTTAATACAACTTTCACGCCCAGCTCATCCATTTTCTTCTTCAATGCCTTAATGATATCCGAAGAATGGTCAGATACCGGAAACACTCTGTCTCCTCTCTCGATTTTTAGCGGGCAGCCTGCTTTCTCAAAAAATCCCATAACCTGTTGATTGTCAAAACCGTAAACTGCACTATATAAAAACTTGGCATTGCTCATCACGTTTGCAAAAAAGTCTTCTGTCTGGCAGGCATTTGTGACATTACATCTGCCCTTTCCCGTGATAAAAAGCTTCTTTCCCAGTTTTTCATTTTTTTCATACACTATTACCTGATGACCATTTTCTGCCGCTGCACATGCGGCCATCATCCCTGCGGCTCCGCCTCCGATAATTACTACTTTACTCATCTGCATTACCCGTTTTTCCAAAGAGGATTATCCAACATCGGTTCTTCATCAATAAAATTGATTTCATCATTTAAATATACCTGATAATTGTTCCAGACCTCTTCCAGCGTTTCCAGATTTTTCTTAACTTCCTGCGGTCTCTTTAAGCACATAGCCACCACAAGTGCATTAATAACACTTAAGGGAGCCACCAGGGAATCTACAATAGAAACCATATCGCTTCTGGCAAGCAGATTACAGGAAGAATATAAGCACATCGGGGAATGAATGGAATCCGTAATACTGATTACCTTAGCATTCCTGTCATTGGCAAATTCCAGTGTTTTTAAGGTACGCATGGAGTATCGCGGAAAGCTGATTCCGATAATCACATCCTTCTCATCAATACGAATCATCTGTTCAAAGGTTTCACTGACACTGGTGGTATTCAATAAGGTTACATTTCCCCTGATCATATTCAGATAAAAATGTAAAAAATCAGCCAGTGGTGCACAGCTTCTTAAGCCGGTAATATACACATGTTCTGCCTCCAGAATCGCATTAACCGCCATTTCAAAAGCATTGGGGTCAAGATTACCAATGGTATCCTGAATCTTTTCAATATCCGCTCCCAATACAGAAGATAAAATTTCCGACTGGCTGCTGTTACCATATTTTGCACCGATTTTCTGAACGGAATTCAATTTGTTCTTCACCCATTCTTCCAGTGCTTTTTGAAATTCAGGATATCCGTCATAACCGATGCCGGACGCAAACCTGACAACTGTAGATTCACTAATTCCCAGTGTTTCTCCCAGTTTTGCCGCAGTCATAAATACAGCCTGGTCATAATGATCTTTGATATACCCTGCTATGGCCTTGTGGCCTTTACTCATGGTACTAAATTTTTCGTTTATTCTGGAAATAATATCCTGTGCCTGATTATCCATTTACATACTCCTGCTCCAACAGTTTTTTTGTTTCCAAATCTGACAAATCATAATCCCCTGTCAGACTCATACATGCTGCACCGTGGATAAACAGCCACATCCGCATGAACATTGCCTGCGGATCCTGGCAGCCGGAGGCTGCCGCTTTATTAATTTCCGTCAGCACATTCCCCTTGTCTCCGTTTAACACCTCATACAGGCTCTTCTTCTGTGCAATCTCCGTCAAAAACAAAAGTCTGAACAAATTCTTTTCTTCCCTTGCAAATGCAATATATGCCATACCAAGATTCACAAACGGTGTGTTGCTCATTCTGGGGAATAAGTCATAGTAATCCCAGAAAAATGCAATTGCTTTTAAATATACAGCTTCCCACAACTCTTCCATATTTTTATACACCCGGAAAATGGGCTGGGTGGAGCATCCGGCCTTAGCTGCCACCTTTCTGGCTGTTACATTAGCAAAGCCTTCTTCCCTTGTCATTTCAAATGCCGTATGCAGAATATCCTGTATGGTAATACTTTCTTTTCTTGCCATAATACACCTCATTGCAGTCCTTTTAAGCCGCTGCACCTTCTTTTGTATTATTTACCGTAACACTTGTTATTGTAATGCATTTTTACGGTACCGTCAAGATGATAAAAACAGATAAAACCTACAATAAGAACAGATAAAACCTGCCTGCCATAGGTAAAATATATTGATGGGTTCTTTTGATAGGAAAATTTTGAATTTTTCCCGGGGAAGGAATTTCCTTCCCCTCAGATAAATAAGATAAAAAGAATTACAACTGATATTTTGCTAACATTTCCTGCAAGAAATCTTTGTCCTGCTGAAGTCTGAAAATCTGCTCCGCCTTACCATCCTCTACCATGCAGGTTGTCAATGCCAACAATTTCTTTTGCTGTGTTTCCATACGCTTGGGCAATTCTTCCTCCAGACGTTTGGGCAGTTCTTCCTCCAGACGTTTGGACAACTCTTCCTCTATACGCTTGGGCAGTTCTTCCTCTATACGCTTGGGCAGTTCTTCCTCCAGCTCTTCTTTCAGTCTGTCTTCCAGATACTCTTCCAAAGTCATGTAACGTTTCTCCAATCCCCGATTTTGTTTTAATGCTTCTACCCTTTCATGCAATTGATCAATAAATGCATCCTGCATTCTGTCTGCACATTCCGATGTACTGTCTTCAACATAATGTAAAAAATGTATCAATTCCGGCTCCACTTCATTGTCATTGCTTCCTTTTGTATTAAGAAAAATCTTTCTTGTCCCATCGCCAAGAGAAATATCTCTCTCCAGGCAACGGTTTTCAAAGGTGTAGCGGTACAGACCTTTTCCAAAAGGATCAAAACAACAAATAAATACCACATATGAGGGACTCATACTTTCAAAATCCTCTCCCGGATGTAAATTCATTACATCCATGTCTGCCTGATAGTAACGACTTCTCTGCGGAAGATTTTTTCTCCCCATTTGCTGCATCTCTACATCATAAATCTTACCGGTTTCCTCTTTTACATAAATGTCCAGACGTATTCCTCTGCTTTCAGGGGAATACAATACAGTGTGTTCCGCATGAACACATACTTTTTCTATTTGCTCACCACATACTGTTTGCAATATCTTTTTACAAGTATCTTCTTCCTCTAATGTAGCTGCAAACAAAAACGCATCCTTTAAATTTAAATCCTTTAATTTTTTATGTGCCATATATCTCCTTTTCCTCTATGGCACTGCAGATTTTATCTGTTAAAGCCATTGTATCAATATTCGGATTTAAATGCAAGTATATATGTCATGTCGTTTTTATTTTCAGCATAATATACAAATATTGAAAAATGTATATAACAAATATGTATATCTTCTCTTTCTAATATAAATTTCATTCATACAAAGAGGGCTGTCGCAAAATAGCCGAGACTGTCCAGCTGCTGTAAAAAGCTTTCCTAAACAGACTCTTGAAAAACATCAGCACTTGAATTTTTCAAGTGCTATGTTGAAAAATTCTTAGTACTGTTACGTTTTTCGTGGAGCGAAAGCGTGTCTGTGTGGAAACTTTTTACAGTAACCGGTCGGTCGTGGCTATTTACGACGGCCCTCTTACTTTTAATAAATTATATGCATTTAATGTTTATACAGGATAAGCTCCGTTTTTAGCATCTGCCACAGTGGGGTCTACCTTGTCCTGCTGTGCTTGACGATACTTGAAGAAATCGGTTGCTACCTGAGGGAACAGTGCATAAGACAATACATCTTCGTCCTGCTGTTTCCATTCAGCCATTTCAGACTCTAATTTAGCCATTTCGTTTTCAATTAAGTCTGCAGGACGGCAGGTAATTCTTTCTTCACCGGGAATAACCTTATCAATAACTTCCTGATTCATCGGTTTTACGGTCTGTCCGTATTTGCCGCGAAGCACATCCTTGGTCTGGTCGGTAGCCATCTTATATCGCTCTCCCATCAGCACATTAAATACAGCCTGTGTACCAACGATCTGGGAAGAAGGAGTAACCAAGGGCGGCTCACCTAAGTCCTTACGAACCAGCGGAATTTCCTTCAATACATCATAGTACTTATCTTCTGCATTCTGCTCTTTCAGCTGGCTAACCATATTGGAAAGCATACCGCCGGGTACCTGATATAATAAAGTCTTAATATCAACACCCATTACCTTAGGATTTAAAAGTCCGTTAGCCAGGCATTCATCTCTGTAAGGTCTGAAGTAATCTGCAATTTCCGCAAGCAGATTCTGGTCAAAACCGGTATCATATTCTGTACCCTTGAAGGTCTCTACCATAACTTCGGTTGCGGGCTGGGAAGTACCCATTGCAAAAGGAGACATAGCACAGTCGATAACATCTACTCCTGCTTCTACTGCCTTTAAGTAAGTCATGCTTGCCACACCGGAAGTATAGTGGGTATGCAGCTGAATAGGAAGCTTGGTAACAGCCTTCATTTCCTTAACCAGTTCAGCTGCCTTATAAGGAACTAACAAACCAGCCATATCCTTGATACAGATAGAGTCTGCTCCCATTTCTTCAATCTTCTTTGCCATGTCTACCCAGTATTCCATGGTGTAAGCATCGCCTAATGTATAAGACAGTGCAATCTGTGCATGGCCGCGTCCTTCTCTGGCCTTAATCTTGTTAGTTGCATCAACCGTTGCCTGCAGGTTACGCAGGTCGTTTAAGCAGTCAAAAATACGAATGATATCAATACCGTTTGCCACAGACTTCTCTACAAAGTTTTCCACTACATCATCCGCATAAGGTCTGTAACCTAAAATGTTCTGGCCTCGGAATAACATCTGTAATTTTGTATTCTTAAACCCATCTTTTAATTTTCTCAATCTGTCCCACGGATCTTCTTTTAAGAAACGAAGGGATGCATCAAAGGTCGCACCGCCCCAGCACTCTACAGAATGGTATCCGACCTTATCCATTTTTTCCACAATAGGAAGCATGAATTCGGTAGGCATTCTGGTTGCAATCAGAGACTGGTGAGCGTCACGCAATATAGTTTCTGTTATTTTAATTGCCATTTCCTATTTCCTCCTGAAATTTTGTAAAATCAGGCTTTTACAAGAAACACCTCATCTATCCGGCTGTTTTACCTGCAAATGCCTCTGCTTATGAAAACTCTGTGCTTTAGAAAACCCCATAGATGGCCATAAAGGTACCTGCAGCTACTGCTGTACCAATAACACCTGCTACATTAGGGCCCATTGCATGCATGAGTAAGAAGTTGCTGGGGTCTGCTTCCGCACCTACCTTCTGGGATACACGTGCTGCCATAGGAACAGCAGATACACCCGCAGAACCGATTAACGGATTTACCTTGCCCTTGGTTATGATACACATCAATTTACCAAACAATACACCCGCAACTGTACCAAATATAAATGCAGCTAAACCAAGTCCTACGATTTTGATAGTATCCCAGTTTAAGAATGCTTCTGCACTGGTAGTTGCTCCAACAGAAGTACCCAGCAGAATAACTACAATGTACATCAATGCGTTGGAGGCTGTTTCAGTAAGCTGTCTTACTACACCGGATTCCTTAAACAGGTTACCTAACATCAGCATACCAACCAAGGGAGCTGTGGTAGGAAGAATCAGGCTGACCACAATCGTAACAATGATAGGGAACAGGATTCTTTCCAGTTTGCTAACCGGACGAAGCTGTGCCATCTTAATTTTTCTTTCTTTTTCGGTAGTGAGCAACTTCATAAACGGCGGCTGGATAACCGGTACCAGTGCCATATAAGAATATGCTGCTACTGCAATAGGTCCCATCAGACCGGCTTGTCCCAACTTGCCGGCTAAGAAGATTGAAGTAGGACCGTCTGCACCACCGATAATGGAAATAGCTGCTGCTGCCTTACCATTAAAGCCTAAAGCAATTGCGCCAAAGTATGCTGCAAAAATACCAAACTGTGCTGCTGCACCAAGAAGAAAGCTCTTAGGGTTCGCAATCAGCGGACCAAAGTCCGTCATGGCACCAACGCCCATAAATATAAGCGAAGGTAAAATTGCATATTCGTCAAGAATATAAAAGTAATACAGTAAGCCGCCTACACCATTTGCCGAATCTTCTGCATGAAGCATAATATCCGGATAAATGTTTACCAGCAACATACCGAATGCTATCGGCAACAAAAGCAGGGGTTCAAATCCATGCCTTATCGCCAGATAAAGGAAAAAGCAGGCAAATGCTATCATCACGTAGTTTCCAACCGTCAGGTTAAAGAAAGCTGTCTGATGAAGCAGATTGTCCAGCGTTGTTGTTATGTAATCCATTTGATGACCTCCTGTAATTTTAGCAGTTTACAATCTGCTGACTGTAAAAGTATCCGCTGATTAGTTCATGGTAGCGAGTACCTGACCTGCTTCTACTGCATCGCCTACAGATACTTCAATGCTTGCTACAGTACCGTCCTCGGGTGCAACTACGGGAATCTCCATCTTCATTGCTTCGATGGTAACTACTGCATCCCCTTTCTTTACTGCAGTACCAACTGCTGCATCAATTTTAAATACCTTACCTGCTGCACCGGCTTCTACCTTGATACTGCCGGCACCGCCTGCTGCAGGTTTAGCCACAGGTGCTGCTGCGGGTGCAGGTGCTGCCTTTACAACAGGAGCTGCTGCCTTAGGTGCTGCGGGTGCTGCTACCGGAGCCACGCCTGCGGATGCACCTTCTTCTACTACTACATCATATACATTGCCATTTACTGTAATGGTATAATTCTTCATTTTTCTATCCTCCACTTATCTTCTTTTTCTAATGCTTCTAACCACAAAACCGTCCGTGCTCACAGCACCCTGACTTGCTGCAATCGCTGCCGCAATAACTGCAACCAGTTCCAAATCATCTGTTGCTGCTACTCCTGCGCTTTCTTCTTTCTCAACAATCTGTGCTATGGTATTGTTTACAGCCTCTTCTTTAATGGTCTGCTTTGTTTCTTTTTTGTTCTTTGTGCTCAGTTTTTCCTGTAACTTAGGAATGAATCCCAGTAACCAGATTAAGATACTGATCAGAATCAGAACGCAGAATACAGTTGCCATACCCATCAGGGTATCCATTGCAGCTCTGCTCATCAATTCTCCCATGCCCTGGTCGACATTCAGTGTACATGACTCTAAGGTCAGGAAAATATCGTTGGAAAAGATAACCTCTGCCTTTGCTGTACGCAGATTGCCGTTATCATCCTTTTGTGAACCGGTAAGATATACCGTTACAATAATTGTGTCACCTGATACTTTACTGTCTGCTTTCCAACGTGTCGTGGTATCAATCTCACCCAGAGAAGAATATGCACTGCTGAAGGATACAATACCGTTTAATACCGCATTTCCTTCCACATCAATGGAATCAACTCCATAAGACATATCCGTATAGTTGGTAGTAATCAGATATAAAACCGCATTGAGGTTGTCCTCTGTAACAGATTCCAGTTCGTACACATCGTAGCACTCCTGATGCAGTGCCGCAGCCTGTGCCTGTACACTGTCCTCCGCACCGTAGTACTGTCTAATCATGTAGGGAACAACCATATCTACTGCCAGATTCTCTGCTGCAGTTGCTTTGTTATTCTGAAAATCTACCGCTTCCTTGGAAGCTTCCTGTCCACAGGCAGAAAGTCCCAATATACAGGTGAGCATACATAACATTGCAATTAATTTTTTCATATTAAGTATCTCCCTTTCTAAACTGTTCCATGCTTTTTAACCGGACGTGATTCACATTTTGTGAATAACATTTCGAAAGCACCGATAACATATTTCCGGGTGTCGGCTGCTTCTACTATCTGGTCAACATATCCTCTCCGTGCCGCACTTGCCGCACTGGTCTGTAAAGCCGCATACTCTGCCGCTTTTTCTTTAATTACCTCTGCACCCTTGCCCTCATACATAATCTTTGCCGCAAGGTTTGCATCCATGGAACCAATCTGTGCATCCGGCCATGCAATAGTGATATCTGCACCGGTAGCCTTGGAGTTCATTGCAATATAAGCACTGCCGAAGGCTTTCCCAATGATTACGTTTACCTTGGGAACAGTCGCATTTGCAAAAGTATATGTAAGGTGTGCTACTGCGGAAGCAATCTTCTTCTCGCTGCATTCACATGCCTTGTATCCTGTTACATTGGTTAAAGTCAGTACCGGAATGTCAAATGCATCACAGAAATTTACAAAATCAGCCGCTTTCTCACAGCCTGCGGGAGAAAGTACCGCCTCATATTTTTCTGCCACATTGCCCTCTTCATCCAGCTTTTCGCTTCTGTTGGCAACAGCACCTACTGTCACACCATCCAGTCTGATAAAACCGGTAACCATGTCCTTTGCATAGTTTGCCTTCACTTCTACAAAATCATTGTTATCGGACAGAACGGACAAAGCCACTGCGGTATCACCCTTACATCCCGTAAGTTCCGGTGTAAGCCTGTTCAAATCATCTGTGCATTCATCAAATGCCAGATTCTCTTCGTTGTTTGCAGGCAAAATAGAAACAAGCTTTCTGATGCCTGCAAGTACTTCTGCTTCATCCCCTACGAAATCTACATTACCTGCAGACTCACTCTGGAATGCTGCGGAAGAGGTATCGCATTTTGCAGTGGTATTGCCAGCCAGTGCATTAGGAGAATTTACAAATAATTTACCGCTTTTTCCTTCCATGAAAGTAAAATCGGACATTGCCGCCATAATGGCAAGACCACCACCACAATTACCGAATACTGCACAAATCTGGGGAATCACACCGGAAGCATCCGTCATTTTTCTATAGATAGTACCAAATGCATCCAATGCATCGGTTGCCTCCTGCAATCTTAATCCCGCAGAATCCAGTAAACCAATTACAGGTGCCCCGGTTTTCATTGCCAGATCATATAGGTTAGCAATCTTTCTTGCATGCATTTCACCAACGGTACCGTTTAATACGGAAGCGTCCTGGCTGTACACATACACAAGATTGCCGCCAATTACTCCGTATCCGGTAATAACACCGTCAGAAGGAGTCTCTGTCTGTTTCAGATCAAAATCCGTTGCTCTGGCGGTTACCAGTGCACCGATTTCCACGAAACTGTTGTCGTCGAGCAAAGCGTTGATTCTCTGACTCGCTTTTGAAGTACTACTCATGTTTTTCAGCCCTCCATTTATAATAAAAAAATAATAACAAATTAACAGGAGGAAACGCTCTTTTTCTAAAAGTAAACGCCTTCTCCCCCATTATCTATGTTGAGGACATTGTAGCACAAAAAAAAGAAATCTACTAGCATTATTTTTACAAATTATGCATTTTTCATAATTTATTATGCGTTTTGCATAATTTTTAACGGATTCTTAACATTTTATAATATATATTTCTCTAACACTTTTTTGAAACACCAGAAAAAATCAATTTCCGCAACCGCATCTGCTGTCACAATTTTATCCTCCCTTAAAATCTCCTCTCCGACTGTATAGCGGATATAGCCTACCACCTCTCCTAAAACAACAGGTGCTTCCAATGCTTTTTTTGTTTCCCAGTACACCTCTATTTTTTCTTCCGGTCCAAGCAAAAGCCTGTCAACTCCATCTCCCTGTATGATTTCCACGTCTGCGGATACCGTACCGTCCAGGGTATCAGTCTGTCCGTTCAGTACAGGTATCGGCAAAAAAGGTCTGCTGTCAATCTCCACTTCCTCAATAGTATGATATTCATAGTTTTCCAGTCCATAAGAAAACAAGGTTCTTGCATCCGCCCACTTCCAGGTCTTATTATTGGGCCATCCACAGGCTAACAATGCTATGGTAAAACGTTTATCGTCCCGCTCCAGTGCCCCCACATAACAATACCCTGCCTTGTTGGTAAAGCCGGTTTTTCCTGTCAAAGCTCCCTCCATCATGGCAAGAAAGGCATTATGGTTCGTACAGGAAAAGCTTCTTCCCTCCTCATTGGTAAAGCTGTAGGAATCGGTTCTTGTAATCTGCAAAAACAACTCTTTTTGAGGAGATTCAAAAGCACAGTATGCCATGATTTTGGCCAAATCCTCGGCAGTGGTACCATGTTCGTATAAAGTCACGTTTCCCGTTACATCCGTTACACTCTCTGTAGCATCCAGTCCGTTAGGTGTAATAAAATAACTGCTTGTGCATCCTATTTCCTCGGCTTTATCATTCATCATATCCGCAAATTCCTCCAGACTGCCGCCTACATGCTCCGCAATTGCCACTGCCGAATCATTGTGGGACTCTAACATCAAAGAATAAAGCAAATCTTTTAATCTGTAATGTTCTCCCGCCTTTATGTACAATTTCACTTTAGGCATACCGGCCGCGTAAGCCGATACTTCTACCACTTCATCCAAAGAAGCATTCTCCAATGCCACAATGCAGGTCAGTATCTTCGTTGTGCTGGCATTTGCCATAAACACATCTCCGTTTTTACTAAACAGCACCCTACCTGTTTCCGCGTCCATCAAGACAGCCGCCATAGAGTACAGGCTTGACAATTCCTCTGCCGATACAGTAACAGCCTCACCGGTTACGGAAGAAATATCCGTTTCTGCCGATACGCAAAACGGCTCTGCTACCGCCTGCATCAAAAAGACACCCATTATCAGAAATGTCAAAAGTGCAGCTCCACGATACCATTTCCGGCCTTCTTTTTTATATAGTCCTTTTTTATATAGTCCTTTTTTACATAATTTCTTTTTACACATAAAAAAATACATAGCAGCAACATTCCTTCCCCTGGTTGCTACTATGTATATGTATTTTTATTCGTCTTTTATGCTTCCGTATGGCATATGCTTTCATTTCTAATTTTGCTGTTGCCACTCTTGCACCCCGGCATATTATCACCGATACTCAGACCTCTGCTTCCGCCTGGGACACCACATCTGTCTGCAGCATACCTGCTTCTGCTTCCGCCTGCTGTTTAAATTCCTCCACCTGCATGGTAGAAAGCTCCGGCAGTTCATCTAAGGACTTCACTCCAAAGCAACGTAAGAACTGCTCGGTAGTACCGAACAGCAAAGGCCTGCCCGGTGCATCCAGTCTCCCCAGCTCCGTAATCAGGTCATACTCCAAAAGCTTATTGACCGCATGATCACAGCTGACACCCCTGATACGTTCTATTTCCAGTCTGGTCACCGGCTGCTTGTACGCAATAATGGATAGGGTTTCCAATACGGTGTCCGTAAGCGTCATCTTTCTTGGTGTTTTGGCAATCTTTATCAGATATTCATACATATCCGCTTTGGTAGAAAGCTGTACACTGTCCTCTAGCCATAACAGGGAAATGCCCCTATCTTCTGCCGCATATTTTTCCTGCATTTCTAAAAGGATTTCTTTTACTTCCTTGTTAGTCATCTCCAATACGGAAGCCAGCCGGCTTATTTCCACCGAATCTCCCATGGTAAAAAGTATTGCTTCCAGTATTGCTTCTGCTTTCTGTCTTTCCATCTTACTATTCTTGCCTTTCCATAGTCTGCAGCCTAAGGTGATATGCCAGTCCCGGCAAACATATCAATTGCTGTCTGCATATTTAAGCTGCCTCATTTGATGTAATAATAATATCATCAAAAATATTCTCCTGGGCTATATTGATTTTACCGATTTTCATCAATTCCAGAATAACCAGAAATGTAACTATTACTTCCATCTTGCTGTTCTGTTTCTCCAAAAGCTTACGGAAGCTGAACTGCCTGTGGTTTTTGACATACTCTTCTACATAAGCGGTTTTGGCATCCATATCCACTTCGTCCTTTTCAATGTTTCCATAGCTGCTGCGGATAGGGTCAATCTTATCTTCCTGTCTTTTTACAATAGACTTAAAGATATCCTGTAGTTTTTGCAGATTCATTTCCCCAATCAGTTCTTCATAATCAACAGGCTGTCTATAACGTGCCACCTCATCCGGTAGCTTCTGTTCCCTGAACAGATACCTCTGGGCATCCACCTGCCTGTCCTTTAATTCATAGGACATAAACTTGTACATCTTGTACTCCAACAGACGTTGTACCAGTTCTGCTCTGGGGTCTTCCTCTTCTCCCTCCTCATTGACTTCCTTGGGAAGCAGCATCCTGCACTTGATGTCCAACAGGGTTGCTGCCATAACCAGAAACTCGCTCATAACATTCATGTCTTCAGTCTGCATCTGTCTGATGTAATCCAGATACTGTTCCGTAATCTCCACAATAGGAATATCATAAATATCAATTTTATTTTTATCTATCAGATGTAAGAGCAGGTCCAAGGGACCCTCAAACACCTCCAGCTTTACGGGTATTGCCATTTTTCTTTTCTCCGTCCGCAACCGCCTTTCAGATGCATCCGCATTCTGACTTATTCTTGCAGGTTACTTTTCTAAACTTATCCGCCATCTATTTTAACCGTTTTTAAATAGTAATGCAAGTCAAATCCAAATTCCGGTCTTAACCTCACATTCTGCCTTTTATTCCTGTATACCTGTTTCCGTCCGCAGCTCTATCACCAACAGTTCTCCGGGATTAAACACTCTTACATTAGGGCTGTGGGTACCGATTCCCCTGCTCAGTGCCATATGGGACTCGCCTTCCCTAAAAAGGCCGCCGTCATACTTGGGGAAGAAACGGATTGCGGGAGAAATCACGCCTCCCAGAAAAGGCAGTCTTACAATACCTCCGTGGATGTGACCGGACAACACCAAATCCGCTCCCCACTCTGCATACTCCGGAAAATATTCAGGATTGTGGGCGAGCAGCACCCCATAGGAGGTTTTATCCTTCTCTCCCAACAAGGAACTCAGATACTTTTCAGGAAATGGCTTTGTAGTAAAACGATGAAAATACTCATGACCGATTTCCAGACCGTAAATGGTAACCCCCCATTCCGGCAAAGAAATATGTGCATTACACAAGGGCTCTATTCCGGCCTCTTTAAGAGCTTTTTCATACCTCTCGCCCAAATCCCCATAAACCTCCGGATACAGCTTCACTTTCTGCTCATGATTTCCATATGCATAATACAAGGGATACTTGTCATTTATTTTTTTTAAAAATTCCAGTGTTTTTTCAAAGCTTTCCTTCTTTACGGCGGTAATCATATCGCCGGTTAAAACTACCGCATCCGGTTTTTCCTTCTCAATTGCCTCTAAAAGCTGAATATTGTCCCGTCCATACTGATAATTGTGCAAGTCCGAAAGCATAACCAGCTTTACCGCTTTTTTTATTTTGGGGGAAGAAAAAGAATATCTGCGTATTACAAAATGATGGGTATCGTAGAGAATCACCCAGATACCTGTTATAATAAGCACTGCAAATATCGTACAGATTATTTTAAACATGGATTATCCTTTCTGCCAACCGTAAAAAACATTTTACAAGGGCTGTTGTCAGACCACACGCAACAACCCTTGACGCTCACGAACTCAGTATACCATATTCTGTCCGGTCTTTAAAGCAAAAATGCCTGAAACATTTTTATCAGATAATCCTTATAAACTGCTTTTTCTACACTTTCCCCATATAATATAGGAACCCTTCCGATAATCGCACTGTTTAAAAGATAAATTGCCTCTCCTGCCGCTTTCCCTTCTGTAATGGGAGCTTTGACACTTTCCGGCAGGCTCAGCTCCTTTACAACCTCCCCTAAATCACTGCCTTCGATATCCAGATACTTAAATTCCCCCTCGTAAACCAACGGTACCGTTTCTTCCACCCCGCCTTCTACTGCCAACGCCGGCAGAGGTGCTTTATTTTCATCCACGTACATCTGACTGATATTGTAGCCATAATTTAAAAGGGTAGCTGCGTCCTGAAAACGATTTGCAGGATCAGGGGCTCCCATCACCACTGCAATCAGATCAATTCCATCCTTTGTGGCAGTTGCGGAAATACAATATTTGGCTTTATCGGTTGAGCCGGTCTTTAATCCGGTAATCCAGTCATACTGCTTTAACAGCTTATTGGTGCTTGAGAGGGTAAACTGACTTGTACCCTGTGCCGTTACATGGGTAATATCCTCCATCCAGATAGTAGAATATGCAAATACCTCCGGATATTTGACAGTCAGTTCCCGGGACATAATTGCTACATCCACCGCTGTTGTATAATGATTGTCAGAATCCGTCAGACCACAGCAGTCTTCAAAATGGGTATCTGCCATACCCAGTTCTTCTGCCTTTTTGTTCATCATTTCCACAAACGAGCTTTCCGAACCGGCTATGTACTCTGCCATTGTCACCGAGGCATCGTTTCCTGAAGCTATCGTAATACACTTTATCAGTGTATCCACCGTCTGTATTTCTCCCTCCTCCAGATATACCTGTGAGCCTCCCATGGACTTTGCATAGGCACTGGTCATAACTTCGTCCTCCAATGTGATTTTTCCCGCCTTAAGCTGTTCAAATATAAGTAATAAAGTCATTATCTTGGTAATGCTGGCAGGACTTCTTCTTTCTGTTGCATTCATTTCACAGATTACCTTCCCCGTAGAGGCTTCTATCAGGATATACGAGGGTGCGGAGACTGTAATCTCTGCTGATGCCACTGTCGCACTCTGCATAAAAAACACAACCGCAAGCAGAAAAGCAACACTTCTTTTTACTATTTTTCTAAACAAAAAGCCGCACTTCCTATCTTTCTTTACTAAAAGATATGGAAATGCGGCAATTTATATTCCCCGATTCCTCTTGAAACCTATGTTTCCCCAATACAAAAGTCCCAAACAAAATAGCTTGGGACTTTTCTTGTTTAGTTATATTTACGTTTTCTAGCAGCTTCAGATTTTTTCTTGCGTCTTACGCTGGGTTTCTCGTAATGCTCTCTCTTGCGGATTTCCTGCTGGATACCTGCCTTTGCACAACTTCTCTTGAAACGACGTAATGCGCTATCTAAAGTCTCGTTCTCTTTTACGATTACGTTTGACATGCTTACACCTGACCTCCCTTCAGTCCCTTCAAGCAACTCGACTGACATGGGTTAATAATTATGTATAGGACACTTATGCAAAAAGCATCTGCCCGCATACACACTAAACATTATAACATAAAATCACTGGTCGTCAACTATTTTTTCAAAAAGTTTTACCAAAAAGTTTGATTTCGGGAACTTTTAAACTATTACAGCATGCCCTCCAGTACCTTGACCGCTTCTTCAATAGCTGCAGGGATGCCTGCCGGATTCTTACCGCCTGCCTGTGCCATGTTGGGTCTGCCGCCGCCACCGCCGCCTACTAATGCTGCGATACCTTTAATCAGATTACCTGCATGTGCACCCTTTGCGATTGCATCATCGGTTGCCATAGCTACCATATTGACTTTGCCGTCAGCTGCAGAAAGCAATACCACTACGCCTTCACCCAGTTTTTCTTTTAAGGAGTCACCTAAGTCACGCAGACCGTTCATATCTACGCCGTCTACATTTGCAGCAAGCAGTTTTACACCCTTCACTTCCTTTACCTGATTCATAACATCGCCCAGTGCTTCCTTAGCCGCTTTTGCTTTTAAGGATTCATTTTCGCTCTGTAAGCTCTTCAATTCAGCCATCAGATGCTCGCACTTTTCTACTAAGGCTGCAGGTGTCGTCTTTAAGGTTTTTGCAGCATTCTCCAGATTTGCTTCCATCTGCTTGTAGTAAGCCAGCACGCCGTTTCCGGTGAGGGCTTCAATTCTGCGGACGCCTGCTGCAACACCGCTTTCGGAAACAATCTTAAAGATGGAAATCACACCGGTATTGCTTACATGGGTACCACCGCAAAGCTCTGTGGAGAAATCTCCCATAGATACTACACGTACGGTTTCCCCATATTTTTCACCAAACAGTGCCATTGCTCCGGTCTTCTTTGCTTCTTCGATAGTCATAATCCGTGTAACTACAGGCAGAGCATTTGCAATCTGCTCATTGACTATTTTCTCTACTCTGGCAATCTCTTCCGCACTCATTGCGGTAAAGTGGGAGAAGTCAAATCTGAGTCTTTCTCCGTCTACATAGGAGCCTGCCTGCTCTACATGCGTGCCTAACACTTCACGGAGTGCTTTCTGCAACAGGTGGGTTGCACTGTGGTTCTTACAGGTTGCTGCTCTGTTAGCCGCATCTACAGTTAAAGCTGCCTTATCCCCAACCTTAATCATGCCCTTTACTACACGGCCGATATGACCAACCTTGCCGCCTAAAAGCTTAATGGTATCTTCCACTACGAATTCGCCGTCCGCAGTGGTAATCACACCTTTATCCGCATTCTGACCACCCATGGTAGCGTAGAAAGGTGTTTCTTTTACAATAATGGTACCTACTTCACCGTCAGTCAGTGCCTCTACCAGCTCAGTTTCGGTAGTAAGTACGGTAACTTCAGATTCATGGCTCAATCTATCGTAGCCTACGAATTCTGTGGTAATATCTGTGGAAATAGACTCGTATACGGTTACATCGGCACCCATGTAGTTGGTTACCTTACGTGCCTTACGTGCCTTTTCCTTCTGCTCTTTCATGCAGGCAGCAAAGCCTTCTTCATCTAAGGACATACCCTTTTCTTCTAGGATTTCAGCCGTTAAATCAACAGGGAAGCCGTAAGTATCATACAGCTTGAAAGCATTTTCGCCGGATAATACCTTTTCCCCCTTATCGGACATTTCAGCTTCCATATCTGCCAGAATGGCAAGCCCCTGATCGATAGTCTTGTCAAACTTGTCCTCTTCCTGGGTCAGTACATTTAAAATAAATGCTTTCTTTTCTTCCAGCTCAGGATAACCGTCCTTACATTCGTTAATTACGGTTTCACTTAAATTTGCCATAAACTTGTCCTTAATACCAAGGAGTCTGCCGTGTCTTGCCGCACGGCGGATCAGACGGCGAAGCACATAGCCTCGTCCTTCGTTGGAAGGCATAATACCGTCACTAATCATAAAGGTAGTGGAACGGATATGGTCTGTAATCAGACGAATGGAGACATCTACAGCATCCTCCTTCTGATATTCTACACCTGCAATGGTACAGATACGGTCACGGATAGCTTTCATGGTATCGACATCAAATACGGAATCCACATCCTGTACGACTACTGCCAGACGCTCCAGTCCCATACCCGTATCGATATTTTTCTGTGCCAGTTCGGTATAGTTGCCCTTACCGTCATTGTCAAACTGGGTAAACACATTGTTCCATACTTCCATAAAACGGTCACATTCACAGCCTACCTTACAATCAGGCTTACCACAGCCGTATTTAATACCTCTGTCATAATAAATCTCGGAACAGGGACCGCAGGGACCTGCACCATGCTCCCAGAAGTTGTCGCACTTGCCGTTTTCATCACGATAAAACCGGGTAATCTTTTCACCGGGCACACCGATTTCCTTTGTCCAGATATCATATGCCTCATCATCCTCACAGTAAATGGAGGGATAAAGTCTGTCAGGTTCCATACCTACTACTTCTGTTAAGAATTCCCAGCTCCAGCGAATCGCTTCATGCTTAAAATAATCGCCAAAGGAAAAGTTTCCTAACATCTCAAAGAAAGTCAGATGTCTTGCAGTTTTTCCGACATTTTCAATATCACCGGTACGCACACACTTCTGACAGGTGGTCACACGCCTTCTGGGCGGAATCTCCTGTCCGGTAAAATAAGGCTTTAAAGGTGCCATACCGGAGTTAATGATAAGCAAGCTGTTATCATTGTGAGGCACCAGAGAAAAGCTGTTCATCTTCAGATGACCCTTGCTCTCAAAAAAGTCCAGATACATTCTTCTTAATTCGTTTACACCAAACGGTTTCATGGATTTTTCCTCCAAAGTAATTTTTTAAAGCAGCACCATATTATCCGGCAAACAAGCTCAGATAAATATGGTGCATGATAAAATCATCTTAAAAAGTAAATTTGTCTGCGAAGTAAGCATCCAAATCTGCAATAGCAACTCTCTCCTGCTCCATGGAGTCACGGAAACGTACGGTTACACAGCCGTCTGTCTCAGAGTCAAAATCATAGGTAATACAGAAAGGAGTACCGATTTCATCCTGACGGCGGTATCTCTTGCCGATAGCTCCTCTGTCGTCAAATTCACAGTTGTATTTTTTGGAAAGCTCCATAAATACCTTTTCAGCACCTTCATTTAACTTCTTGGAAAGAGGAAGCACACCAATCTTTACAGGTGCCAATGCAGGATGGAAACGAAGAACGGTACGCATATCGCCACCCTCTAATTCTTCTTCATCATAAGCTGCACAAAGGAACGCCAGAACTACACGGTCTGCACCCAGTGAAGGCTCTACAACATACGGAATGTATTTTTCATTTTTTGCATCATCAAAGTACATCATATCCTGACCGGAGGTTTCCTGATGCTGCTTTAAGTCATAATCGGTTCTGTCTGCGATGCCCCAGAGCTCGCCCCAGCCGAAGGGGAATAAGAACTCGATATCGGTAGTGCCTTTGCTGTAGAAGCAAAGTTCTTCGGGGCTGTGGTCACGAAGACGGATTTCCTCTTCCTTCATGCCTAATGCCAGTAACCAGTCACGGCAGAATGCTCTCCAGTACTGGAACCACTCTAAATCAGTACCCGGCTCGCAGAAGAATTCCAGTTCCATCTGTTCAAACTCTCTGGTACGGAAGGTAAAGTTACCGGGTGTAATTTCGTTACGGAAGGACTTACCAATCTGTCCGATACCAAAAGGAATCTTCTTGCGGGAAGTTCTCTGTACGTTCTTGAAATTTACAAAAATACCCTGCGCTGTTTCGGGTCTTAAATATACAGTATTCTTTGCATCCTCGGTTACGCCCTGGAAGGTCTTAAACATCAGATTAAACTGTCTGATATCGGTAAAATTGTGCTTACCGCAGCTGGGACAGGGAATATTGTGTTCTTCCACAAAATTCTTCATCTGCTCCTGGCTCCATGCGTCTACACTTTCTGTTAAAGCAATACCTTTTTCCTCACAGAAATCCTCAATCAGCTTATCCGCACGAAAACGCTCGTGACATTCCTTACAGTCCATCAGAGGGTCTGAAAAGCCGCCTAAGTGACCGCTTGCAACCCATGTCTGGGGATTCATAAGGATAGCACAGTCTACACCTACATTGTAGGGATTTTCTTGTACAAACTTCTGCCACCATGCCCTTTTTACATTGTTCTTCAATTCAACACCTAAGTTACCGTAGTCCCATGTATTTGCAAGGCCACCGTAAATTTCGGAGCCGGGATATACAAATCCTCTCGCTTTCGCCAATGCTACGATTTTTTCCATTGTCTTTTCCATCACTATCTCCTCCTATTTGGTAATCACATAAATCCAACCGTCATTCTGTTCTGCTTCTGTGCCTTCCGACTGTTCAGTGCCTGAAACCGTGTATTTGTCCAACATCTGTACATTGCCTGAAATATACAGTACCTTGTATGGCAGATTAACGGGTATCTTTTCATTCATAATCAAAATGTGTCCTGTATCCATTGAAAGCTCCGAAAGCGTAGTTGTCTTCGTCTTATCGGACACATCCGTAAATACCGTTTTGTCAAGCTCATAGCCGTGCTCTTCGGCTTCTGCTATGGTACCAAAAAATAAATCGATGCCATTAAATTCCGAATAAGCGTCTGCATCTGCAAACTGCATAACCACAATCACCTTATTTGTATCCGTCTCTGACATTGCCGCAGAAGTAAGAGAAACAGCTTCCTTCTGAAATTCATTACCGTAATCTGCAATCTCTTCCTGTATCATTGCCTCCAGTTCTGCCACATTGTACATCGAGGTATCAAAATCTTCTATCATGGTATGTGTAACCATTCCTTCAGCATCGATCTGCAGATTTGTCACATCCAGATCTTCTTTTGTACCTCCGCAGCCGGTAAGACCGACAGCGGCAAAAATAGAAAGAACGGCGGCAAATACGCCGGCATATCTTCTTCTCTGCATATTCAATTCTCCTTCATCGCATTTATGTGCACATAAAAACGCCATTTTTATATTATAGCGGACTTACCTGTATTTTTCAACATAGAGTTTTCAATAATTTAAAGTAAAATATCCGTATTTAAAAAACACACAAATCCACAAGTATGAGTTGCAGCAAAAGGCACAGGAAAAGCAATATGTTCCTTGCTGAAAACTCCTTATATACAGCAATTCCCTGATGTAACAGGCACTGAGCCACCGCCATAATCGCAGCCACCCCGCCAAACCTGTTCCAGACTAATATATAGATGCAGGCCATACAAAAAACCAACACCACTATGTTTACCAGTTTCAAATCGACTATAACGGCTTCTTCCTCATCGGTCAATAATATTTCATACACTTTCCATGTCGCATCCTTATATTTGTAAGAAAATACTGTCCAGATAATTCCAAAGATACCATACATCAGCACCGTGTTATGGATAAAGCCGAAAAAAGCAGCTATAAAATTACAAATTATCAGTACCGGCACGTCATCACCTCTTTTACCATAGTCTGTACCGGTTCTTCGGTATGCTGACAACCACTGCCCAGCAGACGTCACGTTATTAAATCTCTCTTTTCAGTAGACCAATAATAAAAGTACCACTCACTATATAAAAAAACAACCCCCGAAAATCAGACTGGAAATCTGACAATCAGAGGTCTGTTCATTTATATAGAGCAGCATTCTGTTATTAATTCATAATATCGTATATTTGCTGTAAATGCGTTTTATCAATACTGGTCAATGATTTGGGTAAGGTGCTCTGATATCTATCATACATAACTACTGTGGCAGAAGTTGTATAATGTCCTTCCCAGCCTAATGCATGTCCCATTTCATGCAGTGTTGTGAATTGCTGATCCGATGAACTGGTTAAAGTGCATGCATATACAGTATCATATTTCTTCACACTGATATCTTGTAATCCATAGCGTATGGTTCCTGCTGAACTACTAGAAGATACGGAGGTATATCCCGCATAATTATCTGTAACACTAAAATATCCTACCGCGTTAACTTGAGCCGCTGTTCCCCCATAATATTTGATATTCCCCATCGAGTTACTTGTTGTAACTGCACACGGTATATTTGCACTATTCCAACTGTTTACCGCAGTCGTTACATTAGATGCCACCGTAGAATCCGATGATAGAACTGTAAAAAACACATATGGTTTACTGCTCCAATATCCTACAGAATATGCGTCAGAATACCATGAAGTTACTGTTCCATTGTTGGCAGCGTACGCATAAGAAGATGTAAAAGCAACCAACATAATAACCGCAAGCACTGCATAACATATTTTCTTTTTCATTTATCGTTTCTCCTTATCAAATAATTTTTAATGCCGTCTACAACCTCATCCGGAACCTCTACAACCAGATTTGTTGTTTGATTCTCATGTAAGACGTAGCCGTTTGGAAAAAGAATGACATACTCCTCTATTCCATCTTCTCCGACAAATTTCACAATACAATACTCTTCTTTATACAATTCATGTAATTCTTCTCTCAAAGATTTGTTGTCTTCCAGAAATTCTCCCTGATATAATGCCTTTAAAAACCTATCTGCAGTGTCTACATCACATTGAATCGTTTCTTTCCTGTCACTATTTGAAGTCACATATATTTCTGTATTGTCTTCAATGTGAAGCATATCTTTATAAAAATCTTCACCATATTTTAACCAGATATCGTTAACACGCTCAAAAATCCATACAGCGTCTACTTGCATGGATTCTGTAAAGAACTTAACTGCCACGCGAAAATCGTCATCATATCCGTCTAATGAATACAATTGGCCCGTTGCCGTCACATTATGCAATATTTCCTTCTCCGTTGACCAATAATACCTGTAGTTACTATATACATCACCAATCAGGTTATCCTCTATATGCTCTGCAAAATAATCCAGACTTACCGTTCCCTGGTGCGTATAAATATGCTCGTCATAATAAAGGAAACTCTCAGGGTAATAATAATAAGGATTGATAACTCCTGACACCTTAGAAGTTTCAATCGGTTCAAAATATACGCCCCTTAACCCAAATACACCTTTTACATATATCGCCACAGCCCCTACTATAACTGCAAGTAAAGTAAAAACACTTGTCACTAGAATAGCAATTTTCTTTTTTTTCATAATTACTCTTCACCTGTAATGTAGCTTGTAATCAATTCTTTATAAGATCTGCCGAATCCAAAACCGAATCTATTCCAGAATAAGTAAGCGAAGCATTTGCATAAATCCGAGAATTTTCTGCTGATATACTTTCTTTTTCAGAATGTGTACCGCATAATAGACCGGCAAAAATACTACCAATCAATAAAAAAAGTACTCCAACTATCCTTTTCATATTCATCTCTCCTTTACTTGATAAATCGTCTAATTTTAGTTAACTATTTTTACCGGAAGTCAGCAAGGGACAAAGCTGTCGAAATCCGTCGACATTTTTCGACAACTCTGTCCCTTGTTATTCACGTTTCTCTGCCTATACAATAAATATGTAGAAAAAAATTACAAGGAGGTTATAAAAACCATGAAAACGATCAAGAAAAAACTTTTAGCAGGTATAGCTATTTGCCTGGTTGGATTATGCATCTGTGCATGTATCCCAAAAACAACTACGCCAAACAAAAATGCCAATGTTTCCAGCGAAGAAATTACCGCCCGCAATGATGACGAAACTTTCATAACAATCATTGCAGTTTAATTAGTTTTTTTCTTTGATCCAGTTTATCCTTATAATTCCTTTCCCAGAATTTTTGTCTGGTGAAATGGCAAAGAAGGATGCAATATCCCAAATCCCGTAGCACATTTCGTTTCTCCCAATGCGGAATGTGCTCTTTTACTTTCTGCTCATAATTCCACAAAAGATTGTATAACTCTTTAGCTATATATGTAATAATCCGTGCCTTTAGACATTCCTTAATAATAAGCTTACTAATAGTATCAGACCGTTCGTAGTCACCCTTATTTCCCAACTGGCTGTCCACTACGGTCATTACGGTTGCATACATGCTAATATGTACACCAACACATGATTCCTCTTCCGTCTGTCTGTAAATCTCCTCCAATGTGGCAATACATTTTTCCAACTCCGGATTATTCCAATTCATCACACTCACCATATTATGAATACAAGCAATCTCCTCATTGGTCATATATTTCTTTCCCGGTGCTATTGCCACCTCATACGGCAACGTATATTCCAATACCTCTTTAAGTCTCTGAATATATGCTTCTCTGGATAACTTACCGTTCTGCCACTCATTCGCTGCTATCAATCTCTCCAATGCCTGTCTGTTGGAGGGCAACTCCATGGGAACCATTTTCTTCAGCTTTTCCAGTATATCATGCACCTTATCATATTCTCTTTCATTGATACGCCATCGCAGTTCACCAAAAAGCTCCTGCACCATGGGGTCCTCCGAAACCACTTCCATACGCTGGTACTCTCTTGACATGTGCAGTCTTTCAAACAGCTCTCTTACAATCTGCCTCTGGGTCTTTAACTGGTTTCGTTCAATTCTTCCCACGGTTTTTAGAGAACAGATTCCCTCACATAGCTGTTCCCTGGACAGCCCCAGCATCTGCCTGCGTATACGGATGACATCACCAATACAATAAACTTCCTTTTCCACATAAAGATAACAACTGTCCGACATGGCTATCGGTACATCAAATTCCTCATAAAGCGTTTCCAGAGCTTCTAATAATTCCTCTGTTTCCTGCGTATGTTCCCCTGACAGTTTGTACAGCACCTCTTTCTTTATCTGCAACAGCTCCCACAAATAACACATATAGCAGGCATCCCGCAGTACCTCCACCGCCTGATTGCATAGCTTAAGCATACGCACAAGAGGCTTTCTGCCGCTTTCCTTTTCCAGCTCCTTACACAGATAGTAAACGGCTTTGGGATAGGTCTTTGCCCTGCTTACGGCATCGAAATCCGATTCCATGATATATTTCATGACCTCTTCATACCTTGCCTGCTTTGTATCCGATACACGGTAATGCTCATAATCCAGTATCAAATCTATTTCCTGCATGGAAAGACACATACCGATAATGCTCTTATCATCCACCCCCGGAACAGTCTGCTTGACAGCTTCCCCGAACATGGTTGCCAGCTCTGTTTGGGAAGCACCTTCCCTTCTTCGCCACTGAGCCTCCATGGTAAGAATAAACTGTTTTTCCAAAGGATTCTCCCTATCACACTGTTCCTTATAGGTATCCAGCAGTTCTTCTGTTTTTTCACGTTTCCAACTGACAATACTCTCCAGTATCTGCTGTCTCAGCTTCCATTGTGCATACTCGTCCGTATCCAGATAATTTTCATAAACGCTGGGTGCTTCGCCAAGTCTTGTCAGTAGTCTGTCACGCAGCTGCTTTTCCGGCAGTCTTTCTCCCTTTTCAAATCTGCCAAGCATACTGAGACTGCACAGTCCTTCACTTAACTGCTCCATACTGACATTTCTCTTCCTACGCAGCTTCGCTATGTAAGTTCCAAATCTTTCACTTTCGTACCTGTCAAACATATTGTCCCCTATTTGCCCTGTGCACTGAGTCTGGCACCGGTTTCCTAATCCTGTTGCCCTGCTTCTTCGCTCAAATCAAAGTATTCAACACTTCCAGACTTTTAAATTCCTTATCCATAAACCGTTTCCGGTATTTTTTTGCTATCCTCTTCAATTCTTCCAGAACCTTATCCGTCACCGTAAAGGTATACAGTTTTTCTACCGATGAGGAGACAATAAACTCTACCGCATACACTGTAGATTCCTCCCAGCTTTCCCCTGCAGGAATACCGGGAAACTCCCCATTTACCGCCACGGCTTTTATTTCAAACACACACTTTACAAACTCATTGGAAAAAGAAGGATGCAAAAGAGCCCGCATACTCTGGTATACGAGTTTTAACATCTCCTTCTCGTCATTGTTTTCTCTGGTGTAGTAATCTGCCACTTCAAGAAAATACATGCCGTAATAGGCCCCTATGTAATCTTTTCGCAATTCTTCAAAATACTGGCTGATATTGACCTCTGCCACCGTATAGGAGTTTCGTCCTTCATACAGTTTAAACTGTCCAAAAGAAAAAGGGTTGGTTGCTGCCATAAACCGGCTGCCCGGTCTTCTTGCCCCTTTGGCAAATGCAGAAATCTTCCCTCTTTCCTTCGTCAATATACATACCCGCCTGTCATACTCACCGATAGGAAGCTGGCTTATCACCATTCCTGTCACCATAATAAAATCCTGCATAAGGGTATTCTCCCGCAGAGCCTTCCCTAAGCCTGCTCTGCTCCTCTGTTTCACCCGGTACGTGAAATGCCGCCGGGCGTGCTTCGTTCTCTTCTACTTTTGCGGCATATGCCAGATAATCCTCCACACTGCCGCTTTTTGCAAACTGCTTCCAGTAATTTTCGTTGTTCATCCTGTGCCCCCTTTAGCGTTCTTCCTACGCAGATGCTCTTCTTATTTTCCAAAGAAAGCATCTGCGTTTTGTACGCTATTAGGGTTTGCAAATCTTGATTTTCTATGCGTTACTCTCGCACATCTTTTTCTTATTCTTTTATGTCGTTTTCATTGTAGCCAAAATTTTTCAAAAGGAAATCACTGTCCCGCCAGTCCTTCTTTACCTTTACCCAAAGCTGCAAATTGACCTGTTTTTCCAGCATATCCTCTATTTCAGGGCGTGCCTGGGAGCCGATCTTTTTCAGCATGGCTCCTCCCTTTCCGATAATAATACCCTTGTGGGAATCTCTCTCACAAATAATGGTAGCTTCAATGTCTACAATCTGTTTTTTAAACTTCATGCTCTCAATACTGACTGCCACGCCATGGGGAATTTCTTCAGACAAAAGGCGTAATGCTTTTTCCCTGATCAGCTCTGCCACAATCTGCCGCATAGGCTGGTCTGTTACGGTATCCTCATCATAAAATGCAGGTCCGTAAGGAAGGTATTTCATAATACACTTTAACAACTCATCAATGTTATCAGCCTTTAAGGCAGACACCGGTACGATTTCCGCAAAGTCCAGTTCTTTTCTGTAGGTATCAATATACTCTAAAAGCTGCTCTCTCTTTACGGTATCAATTTTGTTAATAACCAGTATAACCGGTGCGTTTGTCTTCTTTAACTGCTCAATAATATGGCGTTCTCCTGCTCCGATAAAGTTACTGGGCTCTACCAGCCAGAGAATCACATCCACCTCCGATATGGTTCTCTGTGCCACATTCACCATATAATCCCCCAGCTTGTTTTTTGCCTTGTGGATACCCGGTGTATCCACAAAAACAATCTGTCCTTCCTCAGAAGTATATACCGTCTGAATACGGTTTCTGGTGGTCTGGGGCTTATTGGACGTTATGGCAATCTTCTGCCCGATAATACGATTCATCAAAGTAGACTTGCCTACATTGGGTCTGCCGATTAAAGTAACAAACCCTGACTTAAAAGCTGCATTTTCACTCATTTATCTTTCCTCATTCTTTGTAGTTTGACCTACAGCCTCCATAGGCTGCATCGGTCTTCCATCCGGACCGATGGGCTGCATCGGTCTGCCGTCCGGTCCGATAGGCGGTATTGGTCTGCCGTCCGGTCCTATGGGCTGCATCGGTCTGCCGTCCGGTCCTATGGGCTGCATCGGTCTGCCGTCCGGGCCTATCATCACAGGAATTCCTGCCTCTTTCATCTTGTTCAGATACTCTTCCTGTTTCTTTGCCTGCTCAGCCATTTTCTTTTGGTGGCTTGACTGCCCTTTTTTCACGCAGAGCAGCACAATTCCTAAAATAATCAGCACAAATACTGCTACCAGTATCAGATAAGGAATGGCAATAATAAAGCCGATAAAGAATTCTTTAAGACCCATGCCCACATTTTCCAGACTTTCCATAAATCCCTGACTGATACGTTCCCATGTAGTCAGTTCTACAGGCTCTACCACAGTCAGCTCCACCACTTCGGTAATGCTCAGATATACGGTACTGTACTCAATCTGATTGTCGTAGGTGCGAAGCCGGCTCTCCATGCTTTCAATCTGATAACGAATTTCGGACAATCTGGATTCCAGCATAATAATATCATCCATGGTCTCTGCCTGCTCCATCAGTACAAGAAGTCTTTCCTGCTCCGCTAAGAGTACCGCCTTGTGACTGTCCAGATCCACATAATCAAGAGTAACATCCACTTCCTGTTCGGAACGGTTCGTAATATTACTGTTCCCCTCTACAACTGTTAAAAAGCTGTCCAGATTATCCTTTGGAATTCGCAGCGTCAGACTGCCGTTTCGGTTATTGCGATAGCCTGTGCCGGAATATGTATAGCCGTAATAGTTGCTGCCATTGTAAATATCCATACTTTCCACATATCCGCCCAGCTCTGTGGTTTTATCCGTCACGTAGGAAAGCAACTCGTCAAACTCCATGGTTTCTACATCCAGGCGGACGGTACGGATCAGTTTTCTGCCCGCCCGTACACTTTCACCGCTGCTGTTTGTACTGCCATTTGCAGAACTGCTGCCGGCCTGCTCCAGATATATTTCTCCATCATAATAACCACCGTTGTCCATGGCTTCTGCCGAATTCATTTCTCCGTAATAATAACTGTCTGAAGAATAACTCTTATCAGAAGCTCCACAGCCTGATAAAACCAAAGCCAGTGCCACGCCTAATAACAATACCTTTTGCTTCTTTCCTCTCATACACACATCCTCCCTTTTCTCACTCATTCTCTGTTACCTTTCTTCCATGAACAAATCTTTTATCAGTTTACCAGATTTTCTATCTTATCAAACAGTTTTCCGGACTCTTCTATCTTCTCCGCATTTCCTATAACGCAGAAGGCCTCCTCTGCCATAAATGCCCGGATATATTCTGCAGTTTTACGCAAATCCTCTGCGGTAGTGGAAAGCAGTTCATCCCTTTCCTTTTGTAAATCCCCATCGGTTACATCTGTCATATAACCGCTTAAGGAGAACAGCCCTCTTGCCGCCGGTGTCATAGGGGTATCCAAATCACTGATTGCACCGATAATAAACTGGGTCAACGTTCTCTCATCAGCTTCAAAGTCGGAAATATAATCTGCAGCCTTTTCATAAATATTTACCGTGTTCTGCAAATTAGGATCTCTGTAGGATACAAAATAACTGTCTCCGGAACGTCCGAAGGAACACATACAGCCGTAAGCACCACCCTTTACACGAACCTGATTCCACAGATAATCATATCCCATCATCACCTTTAATACCTTCAGTGTACCGGTATATTCCAGACCTGCATGCTTATAATTGCCGGCTCTGCATACATACTGTACCTGTCCGGGTGTTTTGTAGCCTTCCTTTACCTTTTCCAAAACAGGCTCATAGCTGCCCGTTTCTACATTTTCGGTATACAAAGCTTCTTTAAATGCCGTTGCCGGGTCCGCCAGCTTATCTGCCGCTTCCCTGCTGCCGGTAAAGTCTACCATCAGATTTTCGGGTCTGAAAATTACCTTTGCCAGCTTCTGTAATTTTTCTGTCAGCATATCTGCCTGCACTTCAAAATCGCCGTCCAGCTTTTCAATCAGTCTGTAAAAATCAATACCGGAAATCACCTCATTTATGGCAGCGGTTTTGGAAACGCCTGCCAGTGCCCTGTTCATGGCTACTCCATGTGCGGAGGAGGTCATCTGTGCCTGCATACGGGATTTACCCTCTGCCAGAATTTCTTTTAAACGCTTTTTGTCCGCAAAATCAGAGGTCATGATAATTTCCTGCATCAGTTTGATTGCTGCCGGAATATTCTGATACAATGCCTTGGCTTTTAATTCCAGTGTGACATTACATTTATTTTCATCCCTGTAGCTTCCATAGACATTGTTTACCGCAGACATACCGCCGGTTACCATATTCATTTCATTATAAAGGTCTGCAAAACCATAATTTTGGGTATTCAGCAGTCCGAAGGTGCCTGTCAGCACACCGACATAAGGGAATAAATCCGCCGGCACTTCATCCAGTTTGAAAATCATTCTCAAATAACCGATACCGTTGGTAAACAAATCATGGTATAAAAAGTCCGTATCCCCTATTTTACGCATTTCATTGACAAAGCCTGTTGCTTCTTTTTTCATATCCTCTCTGGACAGAAGAGGCAGCTTTGCCAAATCCGCAGGGTCGTTTGCTTCCTCCTGATAAGCTTCCAATGCCGCAGTTTCTTCTATTATTTTGTTAATTTCTTCCTCACTTAAGGATGCTTTGTAGGCTGCCAGCTTATCCGCCAGTTCTTTATCCTTTTTCTCGGTAAGTCCTTTTTTCGGTAACAGAATGACCAGTGACTTGTGAGGATTCTCTATCAGGTATTTCTCTACCAGTTCTTCAAAATAACTGCCCTCTGCTTTTTCACGTAGAGCCTCATAGGTAGCATTTGCCTCCACATGGATAAAGGGGGCACTGTCTTCATAAAGCCAGCTGTCCAACATCTGCAGACCATACATCAGCCCTTTGGGGAAACGTCCGTAATCAGCCTCCCTGTACTTAAATTCGTAGTAATTCAAAGCTGCCTTTAATGCCTTTTTGTCAAAACCCTTTTCTACAATTTTTTCCAGTTCCCTGTTTACAGTCTCTAAAAATGCCTCTTCCTTTGAAGCATCAATATTTTTTGCCACAATACTGAAGAAAGGCTGCCTGATACCGTTCTCATATCTGCTGTACACATCCGTACCCAGTCCCGCATCCAAAAGTGCCTGCTTTAAAGGGGCACCGGGTGCGGAGCAAAGTGCATAGTCCACAATCTGGAATGCTACATAAAGCTCCTTATCCAGTGTATCTGCCACAGACATATTGTAAGCAAAGTAAGCGTTATCCTCTTCCTTTTCATCCGCGCCGATGGGATACTCTCTTACCACACGATTCATTTTGTCAAAGGCCGGCTGTGCGGTTACTTCTGAATTTACTTTTCTTGTCTCAAAACGGGATAAATATTCCTTATCAATAAAATCAAGCTGCTCTGCCATATCCATATTTCCGTAAAGATAAATATAGCTGTTGGAAGGATGATAATACTGCTTATGAAAATCCTTGAATTCTTCATAATTAAGCCGGGGAATCACCTCCGGGTCTCCTCCGGATTCATGCCCATAAGTGGTATCGGGATACAGGGAGTTTAACATCTCTCTTTCCAGCACATCATCCGGAGAAGAAAAAGCTCCCTTCATTTCGTTGTACACAACGCCGTTTAAGGTCAGGTCATCCTCAGAATTTTCCATCTCATAATGCCACCCCTCCTGCCTGAATATCTTCTCTTCCTTGTGAATATTGGGGTAAAACACTGCGTCCAGATATACAGTCATCAGGTTCCTAAAGTCTTTGTCATTACAGCTTGCCACAGGATATACAGTCTTATCGGGATAGGTCATGGCATTTAAAAAAGTATTTAAAGAACCCTTTACCAGTTCTACAAAAGGATCCTTTACCGGAAACTTTTCTGAACCGCAAAGTACGGAATGCTCTAAAATATGTGCCACGCCGGTACTGTTAGTGGGTGTGGTACGGAAACCTATATAGAACACCTTATTTTCATCATCATTGGAAAGCAGTGCTACCCTTGCACCTGTCTTTTTATGACGTAAAATATAGCTTTCCGAATTTAAGTCCGCAATGGTTCTTTTTTCCAACACTTCATAATTTGTTAACTCTTCTACTCTCATAATTTTCCTTCCTCTATACATTTGCCATCAGTGCCAGCTTAGAAACACTGATTTCCTGAATCATAATTCCCTTCTTTTCTTTTTCATCAGGTGGAATTTTTACAAAGTCCTCAAGCTTCACGGTACGGGTAACATAGCCCCTTTTTATCTTGCCGCCAAACCCCTTTTTTTCTTCCAGAATACTGATTTTCACTTTCGCCTTCATCTGTAGATACGTTTGATAAGCAAATCCTTGTGGCTCCATGTAATAAAAATGGCTTTCCAGAGACAAATTTTCTCCGTTTAGCTCCGGCTTTATAAACCTGTTAACCAAAGATTTTATCTTAAACGGGATTTCTTCTTCATTTGTCAGTTCTTCATAAGTATATCTTGCCCCCAGATATATCGTGGAAACATCCTGCATCACATATTTGTAGTCGCAATTGTTTTCCGCCACAGCTTCCTTTTTCTGCGTTTCCTTTGTCAGCTCTTTTATTTCTTCACTCATAATGCTTCCTTTTTTCCCCTATCAGGTCTCTTCCAAATCCTCAATTTTACCGCCGCTTAAGCGGATTGCTTCCTGTATTGCCTTTAAAGATATTTTTCCTTCTGCCGCCAGTTCTTCTGCGGTTACCTTTCTGCCGTAATCTCCTGCCAGCTCCCTTGCCGCATCCGCTACTCTATTAACCTTGTCCGCCATGCGTTTGTCCTTTTTGTCCGTTTCCGCATTTTCTGCAATATATTCTTCCATAGCGTCCATTATCATCCTAATCAGGGCACCTTCTGCCTCCTTTGCCTCTGTAAAAGCTCCCAGAAGCTTCACGCCCATAGTCAGTGCCACATTGCCTTCACCGATTAAATCCTCCAGGTACACCCCCTGCCCGGTATATATCTTTGCCACATCCACAACCTCCGGTAGGAAGATACCTATCAGTCTTTCCTGTGCCGGTTCTTCTCCTGCCATTGCCTGTAATATAAGGGCTTCCTTTTCACCACCGCTCACTATTTCCAGTGCGGAAAGCTCCTCTAAGTACATCTGCAGATAGTCTCTTTCTTCTCCGGTCATGTTTTCTTGGGCATCCACCGGCTCATCAATACCGATATTATGCTTTTTTAGGTAATCATAAACCATATCCAGCTTTTCTTTATCAAAATCAAACTCCGCAAAAGCCTCCCTGACCTGAGCTTTTGTCACAATATTGGCCTGCTTTTTCGCTGTATTACGCAATTCCTGAAGCCTGTTTGCAAATACGATTTCCTTTTCCATGTTGCCTCTCATTCTGCCCTCATGGGCTCTTTATAGCTGACCTGAGCTTTTGTCACTGTCCCCTGCCATATCCGGCTGTATTTTACTGTATATGCGTATGGGTAAATAAATGATCCTGACAGTACTCATAGTTCCCCATGCACTTGGAACAATATCTGAATTCCAGTTCAGGATGAGATTCATCTGTTCTGCCGCAAATCGCACATTTATGATGTGCATTGGCCTGTGTGCTTCTCTGCACTTCCCTCTTATATACCATCTGCCGCTTAACCTGCTTGGGACTCCGCAGTCTGGTCTTATTCATCAGGAAAAATATAATAAAATTGAGAAGTGAGGACAAAATTGCCGCTCTGTTAAAAATGCTGCAATCCAATACCAGTACACCGCCCGCTATCACCTGTGCCGGTGAAAAGAACTCCCACACTGCAATAATAGCATATACAATCCCCATCCACTTCATCTTCACGGGTACGATAAACATCAGCAGCACCTGCATATCCGGAAGGGTTGCCGCCATGGCAAGAAAAATTGCCAGATTGATATATTCCGTACTAAAGAACAACGAGCCTGCCCTAAATACCAGCGAAGCAATAACAGGGTCTGAAAGCCCCCACGCTTCTCCATAAAATAAATATACAAGTCCCATTGCCGCAAAGCTGCCTATAATCGTAAGCAGAATACCGGAAAAGATATACACATTAAACCGGTAGGTTCCCCACATACGCTCTAAAGCTATTCCAAGACTCCAGTAAAAATACAGCATAATCAGCGTCACAAATATGTTGCCGGATGCCGGCGGCACGATAATCCAGGTAACCAGCCGCCAGACTTGTCCGTGTAAAACCGCATAAGGATTTAACGTCATATAAGCCATGAAATCACTGTTTATCAATTGTATAATGTATCCTGCCGCATAACAGATTAATAGTACAGTGGCAAGATTAGGAATTGCATATTTACCGAACTTTTTCTCAAACTTACTCATTGGGTGCATAAACGTACCTCATTTCCAATCTTTTTATCTCCGTCATTCTAAAACAAATAACTGCATATATTCTATCATTCCTGTTTTCCAAAGTAAACCAATCCACACACTTTTCATTTAAAATTTGTAAAAGTTTAGAAAAATTTTCCAAACAGGACACAGAATCTTAATGGGTTTGTAAGTTGCATTTTGTCACTTTCTGTCGTATAATAACTTTCGTATGCACTTTCACGTATAACCATATTATTATCATAGGCGGCCGCACTTTTATATTTGAGTGATACCGGGCTGCTTCAAAAAGAAGGACTGAACATATGACATATACACTGGGCATTGATATCGGCTCTACAACAGTTAAAATTGCTATTCTCGATGAACAGCATACTATATTATTTTCTGACTATGAAAGGCATTTTGCAAATATCCGCGAAACCCTTTCCTCTCTTTTACAGAAAGCCTACGAAAAGTTAGGTAATCTAACCGTTCATCCCATGATTACCGGTTCCGGCGGTCTGACTTTGGCTAACCACTTAGGAGTTCCTTTTACCCAGGAGGTAATTGCCGTTGCTACTTCTTTAAAGGAATTAGCTCCCCAGACTGATGTTGCCATTGAACTGGGCGGTGAGGATGCCAAAATTATCTATTTTGAAGGCGGTAACGTAGAACAGCGTATGAACGGTATCTGTGCCGGTGGTACAGGTTCCTTTATTGACCAGATGGCTTCCTTAATCCAGACCGATGCTTCCGGTTTAAATGAGTATGCCAAAAATTACAATTCCTTATACACCATCGCAGCGCGCTGTGGTGTATTTGCAAAGACTGATATCCAGCCTCTGATTAACGAAGGTGCTACCAAGGAAGACTTGTCAGCTTCTATTTTTCAAGCTGTGGTAAACCAGACTATCAGCGGTCTTGCCTGCGGTAAACCCATTCGCGGCCATGTAGCGTTTCTTGGAGGCCCCTTACATTTCCTTTCCGAATTAAAGGCTGCCTTCATCCGCACGCTTAAACTGGATGAGGAACATATTATAGATACGGATAACTCCCATCTTTTTGCGGCAATCGGTTCCGCTTTAAATGCAAAAGAAGAAATTTCTTATACCATGGAAGAAATGGTGGGCAAGCTTTCCTCCGATATCAAGATGGAATTTGAAGTAGAACGTATGGAGCCTTTATTTGCAGACGAGGCAGCTTACCGGGCATTTACCGAACGTCATGCCAGACACCATGTAAAGACCGGTAACTTAGCCGAATACAAGGGCAACGCTTTCCTCGGTATCGATGCCGGTTCCACCACTACCAAGATTGCTCTGGTTGGGGAAGACGGTTCTCTTTTGTATTCCTTCTACAGCAACAACGACGGCAGCCCCTTAAAGACTGCAATCCGTTCCATCAAAGAAATTTACTCCCGGTTACCTGAGGGTGTTAAAATAGTCCGTTCCTGCTCCACCGGTTACGGTGAGGCATTGATGAAAGCTGCATTCCTTCTGGACGACGGTGAAGTAGAAACCGTAGCCCACTATTATGCTGCTGCTTTCTTTAACCCTGACGTAGACTGTATCTTGGACATCGGCGGTCAGGACATGAAGTGTATCAAGATTAAAAATAATACCGTAGACAGCGTGCAGCTGAATGAAGCCTGCTCCTCCGGCTGCGGTTCCTTTATCGAAACCTTTGCCAAGTCCTTAAATTACTCTGTACAGGATTTTGCAAAAGCGGCCCTTTTTGCGGCCCATCCCATCGATTTGGGTACCCGCTGTACCGTATTCATGAATTCCAAGGTCAAGCAGGCTCAGAAGGAAGGTGCTTCCGTTGCCGATATTTCCGCAGGGTTAGCCTATTCTGTTATCAAGAATGCCTTGTTTAAGGTTATTAAGGTTTCCGATGCTTCTGAGCTTGGTAAACATATTGTAGTCCAGGGTGGCACCTTCTACAATGATGCTGTTTTACGCAGCTTTGAAAAAATTGCAGACTGTGAAGCCATCCGCCCTGATATTGCAGGTATTATGGGTGCTTTCGGTGCTGCTTTAATTGCAAGAGAACGTTTTGAAGCGGGCTATCAGACTTCCATGCTTTCTTTTGAAAAAATTTGTGAATTACAATTTGAAACCAGCATGGCAAAATGTCGCGGCTGTACCAACAGTTGTCGTCTTACTATCAACAAATTTTCCGGCGGACGCCAGTATATCTCCGGCAACCGCTGCGAAAGAGGTCTTGGCAAGACAAAAAATGAAAATAATGTACCGAACCTTTTTGACTACAAGTTAAAGAGACTCTTTTCTTACGAGCCTCTCTCTCCCGACAAGGCAGTACGCGGCCAGGTTGGTCTGCCAAGGGTATTAAATATGTACGAAAACTATCCGTTCTGGTTTACTTTCTTTACAAAGCTGGGCTATCAGGTAGTGCTTTCCCCTGCTTCCAACCGTAAGATTTACGAACTGGGTATCGAATCCATTCCCAGTGAATCAGAATGTTATCCTGCCAAGCTGGCACACGGACATGTGACCTGGTTAATTAAGCAGAATGTACCTTTTATCTTTTATCCGGCTGTTTTCTATGAACGGGATGAGGTAGAAGGTGCCAATAACCACTATAACTGTCCTATCGTTACCTCATATTCTGAAAATATCAAAAATAATGTAGAGGAAATCGGACGCGGTGAAGTTATCTTCCGCAATCCTTTTATGTCCTTCAGAGACACGGATACGATTTCTTGTGCCCTTATAAAAGAATTTACGGAAATCCCCGCTGAAGAAATCAGAGCCGCTGTTTTGTCCGCATGGGAAGAACAGGCTGCTGTCCGTGAGGATATCCGGAAAAAGGGAGAAGAAACCCTTTCCTGGATGAAAGAAAACAATAAACGCGGCATCGTGCTGGCAGGACGTCCCTATCATATAGACCCTGAAATCAACCATGGTATTCCGGAGTTAATTACTTCTTACGATATTGCGGTGCTGACTGAGGATTCTATTTCCCACTTAGGTAAGCCGGAGCGTCCTCTGATTGTTTCCGACCAGTGGATGTACCACTCCCGTCTGTATGCTGCGGCAAGCTATGTCAAAACAGTGGACAATCTGGACTTGATTCAGTTAAACTCCTTCGGCTGTGGTCTGGATGCCGTTACTACCGACCAGGTAAACGATATTCTTTCCGGCTCCGACAAAATCTATACTTGTTTAAAAATTGATGAAGTAAACAACTTAGGTGCGGCACGTATCCGTATCCGCTCCCTGCTTTCCGCTCTCCGAGTCAGAGAAAAGCAGAACAAGCAGCGAACCATTCGTTCCAGTGCGATTAACAGAGTTGTATTTACGGAAGAAATGCGAAAGGATTACACTATTCTGTGTCCTCAGATGTCACCTATTCACTTTGACATCCTGCAGCCCGCTTTCAATGCCTGCGGTTACAATTTCGTAGTTCTGGACAACGACAACAAGCACTCTGTAGACGTAGGACTTAAATATGTAAACAACGATGCCTGCTACCCTTCCCTTCTGGTAGTCGGTCAGATTATGGAGGCACTGCTTTCCGGCAAATACGATTTAAATAAAACCGCTATTATCATGACCCAGACCGGTGGCGGCTGCCGTGCGACCAATTATGTAGGCTTTATCCGCCGTGCACTGGAAAAAGCCGGTATGGCACAGATTCCGGTTATCTCTTTAAACTTAGGTGGTATTGAAACCAATCCCGGTTTTCATATTAACGCAGAACTGGGCTTGCGTGCAGCTTACGGTGCAGTATTCGGTGATATCTTCATGAGATGTGTATACCGTATGCGTCCTTATGAGATAGAGCCCGGCAGTGTCAATGCCGTACATAAAAAATGGTTAAAGGTAACACAGGATTTTGTTTCCGGAAAGCATTTAAATTTCTTTAAATTTAATAAGATTTGCCGTGAGATTATCAAAGATTTTGATGCTGTTCCCATCCACGAGGACTTAAAGAAGCCCCGCGTAGGCATTGTGGGTGAAATTTTAGTTAAATTTTCCCCTGCCGGAAACAACCACTTAGTAGAGCTTTTAGAGGCAGAGGGTGCGGAAGCGGTTATGCCCGATTTGATTGACTTTATGCTTTACTGCTTCTACAACCAGATTTATAAGGCAGAAAATTTAGGTATGAGCAAAAAATCCGCCCGCATCGCTTCTCTTGGTATCTGGGCCATTGAGAGACTGCGTGGTGCTGCTGCAAAGGAATTAAAAAAGAGTAAACACTTTGATGCCCCTGCCCATATCCGTGATTTGGTAGAATATGCAAAAACCATTGTATCCATCGGCAACCAGACCGGTGAAGGATGGTTTTTAACCGGTGAAATGATTGAACTGATTCACAACGGTGTTCCCAATATCGTATGCTGTCAGCCTTTCGCCTGCCTGCCTAACCACGTTGTAGGAAAGGGTGTTATCAAGGAGCTGCGTAAACAGTATCCCGCTTCCAACATTGTGGCAATTGACTATGACCCCGGTGCAAGTGAGGTAAACCAGTTAAACCGTATCAAGCTGATGTTATCTACTGCGGTGAAAAATCTGAAGTAAAAAAATGCAATAAAAAACAGACAGATAAGCTTACTTATAAGCCTCTGTCTGTTTTTTCATACTTTGATTTATGCGATACTCTCCCGCTGCGGGTTCTACTGCGTGTTCTGCTACTGATTACGCTGCGTTTTCTGCCGCCGGCTGTGCTACGGATTCTGCGGCAGGTTTCTTTTTTAAGAAGAATAACAGAATAATTCCTGCAGTCAGGACAATGGTTACCTAAATACTGCCTTCCAACCCAAAGTCACCACCGTTTAAGAGTTCTTTTCCCTCAACCGGTATAGTTGTAAGCACAGAGGTCTTGAGAGTCATACCGCTGACCTTGATTCCATAGAAATTCCCCTGTACAAAATTCCAGATTGTATGGAATGCCCCAATGCCCCAGATATTTCCTCTGCGTATAAAGTATACGGAAGCAAATATACCAAACAATGTCAGGTTTACAACGGACAATACAGTAATACCACTGTTCATCAGATGCAATGCTGCAAATAACAGTGCATTTGCAAGAACTGCCGCATACATAGGATATCTTCTTGCATAAGAAACGCAAAAGTATCCTCTGCAAAGTACTTCTTCTGCCATTCCCTGTACCATAAAGCCTGCAAAAAATGCTACCAGCATACCGATGGAAATATTCGGCGAAAAGCCTTCTATCTGAAGTGCTCCGGTTATCACTCCCAATAAAACCGCCAGCGAAAAGCATGCAAAGCCCGCAACAAGGCCAATCAGATATTCTTTTATTAAACCTTTCTTTGCAAAGCCCATGGTTACCATTTTTCTCTTCTGCAATAATTTACAGAACAAGCATGTCAGTAAAATCATAATGGCATCTGCAAAAAGCATAATCACCTTATATACTTCCGAGGAAGCCACCTCCATGGATATTTCCATAACTCTTGCCAAATCACCGGATACGCTTGCCTGTATGTAATCGGCATTGCTAAACAGCATAATCAGTTGTGCCGGCATCATAACAATCACCATACCGATGTTGCAGACAAAGAATACTGCTACAAAAATTAGTATCTCCAATGCCCAGTTTAATCCCTTTTGTGCCTTTGCCGCTTCTTGCACAATCTGCGGCTTTTCAAATAAATCCTTGCTCATCTTTCTTCTCCTTTTACCATGAAACAATTTCCTGTTTTCTTACCATAGCATATGATATCACAGTTATAATAAAAGTAGCAACTGCCAATACTGCCAAAACAACGACCGTTCCGGCGGTAAAGAATGATATAATTCCTTCTACGATTGCCATTACGAAACCAACCTCTGCTTCAATTGCCTGTGCAATCAGCTTCATGAAAATCCCCAGACACATACATATTATCCAGACAAACATAAATATTTTAGCCCGAAACTTTAAGTATAAAGCTCCCAAAAGAATATTTAATCCAAAACTCATCAGCACGGTTGCTCCAATGGTTCTGATATCCAGAAAGAACGCACTTAAGTCCATTTCACAAGGAATCCCCTGATACAGCAAACCATACAAAGCTTTATCCAAAACAGTAATCAGAACAATAACTGCTACATATACAAGATTGGAAGCAAAATTTGCAATACAGTAAGAAGAAAAGAATTCCTTTCTGGTTCTTCCCATCCCTACCATCATATCAAAACTCTTCCCAAAATCAGTCATTCCCCATATAGGCATTGCAATCCATAAAACAATATATGCCATAAGTGAAGCCAACTGGATACCGGTAATCTCCGGATCATCTTTACAAAGCACTTTTACAATAAACATAACCAGTAAAACTGAAAAGACCGCTGTTCCAAAAACACAGGCTATCGTGCCCCAAAATCTGTTTTTTGAAAACAACCATGTATTCTTTATCTGTTGAAACATTTGGTTTCCTCCTTACACTCTTACTTCCAGTTTTTTCACAACCTTATAGCAGATTGCAATACTGATACCATCTAAGACAATACCAATCAATATAACAGGACCTTTCACCAATGCTGCTATCAACTCTACAGGTTTAAAAACTACCAGTCCGGCAACACCCAAAAGCATTACTAACAGAATTCCAAAATAAATAACAAACCCTGCTCCGCGTCCCAACCGCAGTATTGATGCCAAAATCAGATTCCCCACTGCTATCGAACCAAATACAATAGCTCCGTAGACAATACATGTATATAGTATACTGTCCCCAAATGCATCCAATTTGCCCACTACTGCATTTGCAAGTAATACAATTACAGCTAACTGTGCCTCTATCAGATGCAGCATAATCTGCATGCCTATAAAGCTGTCTTTCCTGGTACTTCCCATAGACAATGTTAAGGACATATAACCACCACTTGAAAATGCTATCATGCACGTCATCAGGAAAAGATACAAAAATCCCATATCCGCAATCAATCTCAATGTATTTTTAGGAAGATTTGCAGGATCATCCAGCCCCGTCAGCACGCTGATTAATAAAAGCGTTCCCAGCATCACCAAAACAAAATATTCCATGGTATATCCCCAGTAACGGAGATTCCTCTTTATTCCCTGCATAATCATCCTACCTCCTTGCCGCACATAGCTACAAATAACTGCTGTAAGCTGACCGGCTGTACCGTAATGTCTGCAGTCTGCTGTACATTCTGCCCTTCCTTCAGCAAAACGGTTACTCCCTTGCTGCGTCCCATCATTTCAGCATGCATGGTCTGCATCCCTTCTGTAGCTGCATCCACCTCCTCAGCTTTACCGCTTACATGCACGGCTTTGTCCAAAAGCTCCTGCGTATTTTCTTTTACAATGACTTTACCTTTATCAATTATAATCACTTCTTCAAAGATATCTGCCGCCTCTTCAATAATGTGAGTGGATATCACAAAGGTTCTGCCGCTCTCTGCAAATTCCTCCAGCAGAATACGGTAAAAATATTCTCTCATTACCACATCCAGACCTGCCACGGGCTCATCTAAGAAGGTAAAGTCAGCCTTGCTTGCCAGCGCAATCACGATAGTCAGCATGGATAACATACCCTTGGACAGCTTCATTACCCTTTTCTTCGTATCCAGGTTAAATTCCTTTACCAGACGATCTGCCATTTCTTTATCCCAGCCGGGCATATACCAGGAAGCCGCACGCAGGTAATCCTTAACCTTGTAATTATTACCCTGTCCGGTTGTTCCCATAGGGTTGATTTCTCTGGAAAAGCAGATGTGCTCCAGTGCATCTCTGTTTTCCCATACCGGCATACCGTTATAGGTAACTGTACCACCTGTTGTAGGATTCTGTGCGGAAAGAATGGATAACAGTGTGGTCTTACCCGCACCGTTTCTGCCGATCAGTCCGTAAATCTTTCCTTTTTCAAGTTCCAAATCTACATTCTGCAATACCTCTGTCTTACCATAGACCTTTGTAATATTTTTGCAAACCAGTTTTTCTTCCGTCATATTCATATCTTTTACCCCTCTCTTTCAATCATGGCTATCAGTTCTTCTTTGGAAATACCAATGCTTTCTGCTTCCATTAACAATCTTTTAATATAGTTATCAAAAAATTCTTCCTGTCTTCTTTTTTTAATCATGTGCTTTGCTCCGGTTGCTACAAACATACCAATCCCTCTTTTCTTGTATAAGACTCCCTGTTCTACCAATATGTTAATTCCCTTGGCTGCCGTTGCCGGATTGATGGCATACAGCTTTGCCAGTTCATTGGTACTGGGAACCCGCTCTTCTTCCAGCAATATATCTCTCAGAATATCATTCTCAATCATTTCACTAATCTGTAGATAGATAGATTTTTCCTGAGTCAGGAATTCATTCATGTAACCGTCTCCTTTCCTCTATTCTTCTTATAATATTTTCATTTCCCGGATTTCTCTTTTCGGTTTTCTCTTTTCGGTTTTCTCTTTTCGGTTTTCTCTTTTTACTTCACCTTCCTGTCATCTTCCTGTTATGGTTCATTATTCGCTTTGTTTTCCTTCTTACTATTCCGCTTGTTATTTGGTTCATTACTTATGTAACTAACCATATCACCAAGCAACCTATATGTCAATAGGTTTAGAAAATATTTTTATAGTCTCTGCCATAAACTCCATTTGTGTCTTAAAACATATGTGAACCTTTTATTTTTCCAAAAAAGAAGCCCGCAGTTTGCGGACTCCTTGTAACAATATTCATTTTTCACACTATCATTATCTTCCGGTTAATCAATCACTTTAATACTCTCAATCACAGGTCTGTTTTCTTCCGGCACCATACCGTTTGCATCCTGCCCTGTGGTGGTTTCACAGATAGTATCTACGATATCCATGCCTTCGGTAACATAACCAAATGCCGCATAGTTGCCATCTAAGAAAGTGCTGTCTTCATGTACAATAAAAAACTGGGAGCTGGCAGAGTCAGGGTCATTTGCTCTTGCCATGGAAATGGCACCTCTTATGTGGGACAAAGGATTTTCAATACCGTTACTTGCAAATTCACCCACAATAGGATTATCAGAGCCACCCATACCGTTTCCCAGCGGATCACCGCCCTGCATCATGAAGCCTTCTATGATTCTGTGAAACGTCAATCCATCATAAAAGCCTTCCTCTGCCAGATTGACAAAATTGGTTACGGTAATGGGTGCGGCATCTGCATCCAGTTCTACGGAAATAACTCCCATATCTTTTATGGTAATTTCCACATGATGCTTACCTGTCAACAGTTCTTCTGCATTATCCGCAGACTCTGTTTCCTGCCGATTGTCAGTTTCACCGGCCTCCTGTGTATTTTCTGTGAACTGATTTGCATCCTGTCCGTTATCACTTGCAGTGTTAGTCTGACTGCCGCAACCTGTAAGCAAAGTACCACCTAAGATACCTGCTAACATAAGTACCAGTCCTTTTTTACCAAATCCGCTTAATACTCTTTTTTTCATACAATCTCCTCTTTTCGCTATTTGGTCATTTCCCGCAGACTACATTGTAGCCACTGCTGAAATTCCCCATCCATTTTCAAAAATCCTCTATTCTAACCTGCCGTGGGTGAGAATACCGTTATTCCGGTCACTTTGCCATCCTTTATCAAAAGTGCCAGTTCCAGTGGTACATGCCCATTTTCACTCCCCTCACAACCGCACAAAATTTGTGCGGCATAAAAATAGTCATAACTATCCACAAAATCCGCGACATAACCGCCACCATTAAATTGCCAGGGACTCCTGTCATCCGTAAATTCTATTTTTACCAAGTCCGGACATACATGCAACATTTCTTCTTCCGTTATCCCTGCATGCAGACCATTTTCCAAAACAAGTTGTTCCCCGGTAATTACATAAGAAAACAAATTCCATTCATCCGGTGCACAGTCGTAACAACCGTAATAATACTCCACACCGCCTACGGTCACTATACTCCAAACGCCTTCTGCTGCTCCGGGTAGTATATCTTCTTTGGTTTCCACCGTACCAGCCGATACCACCATATCATGTTCCCAAACCGGTACTCCCAATATAAGCCATGGGTACCCCAAACCGGTATGTGCTGCCAATCCTTCAGAAAGTGCATTTGTTTTTTGTAAGGTATCTTCCATCGGCAAAATTTCCTGCATTCCCTGTAATGCAGCTTGAGAAACCTGTATCTTCTCTCCTGCAATGCAATTGACATCCTGTGGATATTCCACAGACTCATCGGTACAGTCCTTTTGCTTTATCAGCTCTGCATATTCCGCTTCGCTATTATCTCCTGCTTCGCTATTATCTCCTGCTTCGCTATACCTGAAACCCAAAGTTTCTGCATCCTTTTGTTCCAGTTCTACATGGATAAGCGTATCCGCACCGGTATTTTCATAAATTTCTGCTATCTTCTGGTCGCGGATAATCCTTCCATCTTCTTCCTGCGTATAAATATTCAGTTCATATTTACCGGGAAGCAGTTCATCCGGCTTACCACAGGCAGTAAATATCGAAGCAAAAGAGATGACTGTTATAAAAAATGCAAACAACTTATGTTTGCTTTTCATAATATCAGCCCCTCCCAATTAATTAGATTCTATAATTAGTTGCATACATGTCCAAAAGTAATTGGCTCTCTTTTCCAATTTAGCATCTATATAATGCAACTTAATCAATTATACTATACATATCCCCCATTGTCTATCACACCATTTCATTTGTAGTTTTCTTGCTTCTGCAGCCTATTTTAAATATCTGCTTATCATTCTACACACTATTTTTTGATTAATAGGATTTTTCTTTGTTTCATATGTAAGAATCAATTTTTCACCGGTATAAATTCCGTTTTCCTCATAAATCTTGATTTTCTGTAAAGCATTGTTCACATAATCGGCATCATCCATCATCCCCAAATGTTCCCAATATATTTCTTTTCGCTTTCTCACATTAAGCACAGTAAAATCCGGATAAAATTTCCCATAACCTTTCAACCGGATAGGATATTCATACCGATAAGGAATCCCTTCCCTATTTAGTGCATCTGCAATGATTATTTCTGATTTGGACCGCACACGCTCCCCCTTCGCAGTATACATTTTCGGGCTCATTTCATCAAATCCTTTTCCGTCAAACCTCACACTTAACCACTCCCTAACATACTCTTCTTCCGTTTGGCAAATCGGCTGAATCAGTTTCTGCCTCCCCTCATGCAAATTCTCATAAATTTCTTCTGCACACATTTCAGGGCAGTTTTCGAAATATTTCCTAATTGCATACAACTCTTTCTCAACACTACAAAGTACTTTCTTATCATAATCCTTTTGTGCCAGCTTTTGTGCAATCTCACTATCTTTTCTTTTGATATAAACTCCATTAAAATCCTTGGGATCGCTCCTTTTATAGTAGCGTACTTTATTCCCCTGATTACAAACCCGCAAGCTTCCCTGTGGTGCTTTTGTTAGTGCTTTTTCTTTCTCGTCTTTCAATTGCAATAAGTGATTGCGTCTTATTTCAAGTAAATTTTTAATTGATTCCATATTTTCTTCTCCTTCTTAAGATGTATTTATGATATTGTGTCTGTTGCTCCCTATATAGAGACCAAATATATTACACAGACTAACAAAACTACTGTTCACAACATTATCAAGCATAAGATAAATTTCTATTTTCTAAGACTTCTATATAACAATTACGGGGGATAAAATGCACTACGATGGATAGATTTTCATTTTTTGCAAAATATATATCCCCAATCAGCTAATAGTATTATATTTTTGAGGGACTTTTGCAGATAATGTGAGATTTTTATAGGATAGCACGACGCATATTTGGAAATCTATACTACATTAACACTATTTTGAAAAGAGACTTGGTGGATAGATTTTAGATTTTAACCATTCCTATATAATTAATGACTACATGCATGTTGTTTTGAGTGGCTTATATAGTTTTAAAGTGCTCCCACATGATTTCAGCGTACTTACATGTACCATAGAAAGGTTATCTGTATTTCTAAGTTATCTGTATTTCTAAGTTATTTGTATACTGTCTCAGATTATTTCTATATTACTTAGCTAGTGCTGTTATATAACAAAATTTAGCTTGTGGAATTATTTATGAACAATACCAGAATCAGATAGAGTCAATTGCCGATGCGGGCATACCGCCCGCATTGGCAATATAAAAAACAGACAAAAATTTTTTGATACTACAAAAGAATTACGGTGCCTCTAGCAGACAATAGCACTTCTCCGGTGCATACGGCGTTACCTGATAACAACGCATATCAGGGACCTACTTTCCTTACAGTTCGTATGGCGTCACCTCATAACAGCGTATATCAGGTACCTACTATCCTTACAGTTCGTAGGGTGTTACCTGATATACGTAATAATTGAGCCAGTTACTGTACAGATTATTGCTGTGGGAACGCCACTGTAACAGCGGCTTAGCCTCCGGGTTGTCGTCCGGATAGTAATTATACGGAATATGAATGGGCAGGCCCTTGTTTAAATCCCTGTGGTATTCATTGTCCAGGGTATAGCGGTCATATTCGGGATGTCCGTTTACAAAAATCTGCTTGCCTTCGTTGGCAATGGCTAAGAATACGCCGGCTTCATCGGATTCCGCCAATACGGTAATATCCTTGCAGGCATGAATTTCCTCCGCCGGAGTTTCTGTATGGCGGCTGTGAGGTGCTAAGAAAATATCATCAAAGCCTCTTACCAACGGAATTTTTCGGTTTGCCACTTTATGGGGATATATACCGAAAAGCTTCTCCGGAAGATGCCTTTTCTGAATACCGAAATGATGATAAAAGGCTGCCTGTGCCCCCCAGCAGATATGTAAGGTAGAGGTCACGTTTGTTAAGGACCAGTCCATGATATCACAGAGTTCTTCCCAGTAATCCACTTCCTCAAAGGTAATATCTTCTACCGGTGCTCCCGTAATAATCAGGCCATCAAATTTCTTGTCCCGGATTTCATCCAGAGTAGTATAAAACTTATTTAAATGATTTGCCGGTGTATTGACCGAAATATGGCTTTTTACGTTTAAAAAAGTAACGTCCACCTGTAACGGTGTATTGGAAAGTGCTCTTAAAAGCTGCAATTCCGTATCCTGTTTCACAGGCATAATGTTTAAAATACAAACCTGTAGCGGACGGATATCCTGATGCATCGCACGGTTCTCATCCATTACGAATATATTTTCATTCTCCAGTATTTCTTTTGCCGGTAAATCACTTTGCGTCTTAATAGGCATTACTTATTTCCTCCCAGATATTTTTGTATAAATTCTTCTTCGGTCAAAATAGGCACATTCAATTCTTTTGCCTTTTTATTTTTGGAGGAAGAAGATGTAATATCATTATTAATCAGACATTCTGTCTTACCGGTTACACTGCCGGTTACTTTTCCGCCCAGATTTTCAATCTCATCCTTTAATTCGTTGCGGTTTTCATAATGATTCAGACTGCCTGTCACAACAAAGGATAACCCGCTCAGGGTCTGACTGCCCTCTTCTACTACAGGTACTTCTATTTCCAGCTCTTTGCAGAGGGCCATAATGTTCTCTCTATTGCTTTCCTTCGCCATATATTCCACAAAGGCATTGGCTATCACTTCTCCCACGCCCTCGATGGAGCTGAGCTCTTCTGCCCCGGCCTGCATCAGTGCCTGCAAATCATAGGAAAAATGCCTGCACAGTAATTTGGCATTGACCAGACCTATATTAGCGATTCCCAGTGCATAAATCACCTTCGGAAGCGTGGTTTTTCTGGCTCTTTCAATACTGTCAATCAGATTCTGATAGGACTTCTCACCAAATCCTTCCATTTCTATGATTGTTTCTTTGTAATCGGATAAGTGGAACAAATCGGCAAATTTATGGATAAATCCCATACCGATAAACTTTTCCAATGTTGCCTCAGAGAGACCATCCATATTTAAAGCATCCCTGCTCACAAACAATGTAAATGCCTTGATTTTCTTTGCTGTGCATTCAGGATTTGTACAATAAAGGCTTTCTGTATCATTGATGCTCCTTACCTCTGTACTGCCGCCACAGACCGGACAATGTGCCGGTATCTCTACATTATCTGACCCGGTTAAGTTGTCTGCAATCTGGGGAATAATCATATTCGCCTTATAAACAGTAATCCTATCGCCGATGCCAAGCTTGAGACTGTGTAAAATACTGATATTGTGCACGGAAGCACGGCTCACAGTAGTTCCTTCCAGTTCCACCGGCTCAAAAATTGCTACCGGATTAATCAGACCTGTTCTGCTGGGACTCCATTCAATTTCTTTCAAAGTGGTTTCCTTAAGCTCGTCAGCCCACTTAAAAGCAATGGAATCTCTGGGAAATTTTGCCGTTCTGCCCAGAGACTGTCCAAAAGCGATATCTTCATAGGCAAGCACCAGACCGTCGGAAGGAATATCATACTTTTCAATCTTTTTCTCAAAATCTGCAATAGCCTCCTGAATAGTTTCCGGCGTCACCAGAACACTTTCCACTACATCAAACCCCTGCTCTTTTAAGAATGCAAACTGTGCTTTTCTGGAATTGTGAAAATCCACACCATCTGCTTTTACAAGAGAAAATGCAAAAAAACGCACATTTCTTTTTGCAGTAATTTCATTATTTAACTGACGCACGGAACCGCTGCAAAGATTACGTGGATTTTTGTATTTGGCTTCTGCATCGGGAATTTGTGCATTGATTTTTTCAAAATCAGAGTAGGTAATGATTGCTTCTCCACGCAAAACCAGCTCCCCCCGGTAGGAAATGGACACCGGAAGATTTTTAAAAGTACGGGCATTATTGGTAATCACTTCTCCCACTTCACCATTGCCACGAGTCACTGCTTTTGCAAGTTTTCCTGCATTGTATGTCAATACTACCGTCAGACCGTCCAGTTTCCAACTTAAAATTGCAGGTTTTCCTTGCAGCCAGTCCTGTAATTCTTCCCTGCTTTTGGTTTTTCCCAACGAAAGCATAGGCATTTCATGCCGCTCTTTTGGCAATTCTTCCACAGCCTCATAGCCTACATTTACAGTAGGACTGTCAGATAATACCACTCCCAGCTCTGCTTCCAGCTGTTCCAGTTCATCATAGAGCCTGTCATATTCAAAATTACTCATGATTTCCCTGTCTTCTGCATAGTACGCCTTGGATGCTTCCTTTAATTGTGATACCAGTTCTTTCATTCTGGTCATTTTTTCTGTCTTCATATTTAGCCTCCATACTGCAACTGTCTTCCGGGAGTAAACTGTAAAGTATACCTTGTACCATTCACAAATCTGCCGGTTGCTATTCGGATATCCCACACTTTTCATACAATAACACCAGTTCTTTTTCGGAAAGTTCCCTGAATTTCCCCGGTACCAGACCATCCAGTCCTATGTTTACCACTCTGATTCTCTTTAATTCCTTTACTTCATATCCTAATTCCTTACACATTCTGCGAATTTGTCTATTGACTCCCTGGGTCAATATTATACGGAATGTAAATTTGCCAATCTGCTCTGTTTTGCAGGGTTTCGTAGTAATTTCCAGTTCTTTCAGGTAAATGCCCTGCTCCATTTTTTCCAAGAAATCAGTTGTTATTTCTTTATTTACTTTAACAATATACTCTTTTTCATGGTTACCGGAGCCTTTCATCATTCGCTGAATCAGGTTTCCGTCATTAGTCAGCAAAAGCAGACCTTCAGAGTCTTTGTCCAATCTGCCTGCATAGGTGACACGCACCGGATAGGAAATCATATCCATAATGATTTTCTCCGCATGCTTGTCATGTTCCGTACAGACCACACCCTTGGGCTTGTAAAAAGCCAGCACTACTTTTTTACTATCGGTTTTTGCCTGCTTTTTTCCTACAAGCACCTTGTCACCCTTTTCCACACGGTCTCCGGTCTGTGCCGTCCTGCCATTTATAGTGACAATGCCCTGTTCAATCAATTTATCTGCCTCCCTGCGGGAACAGATACCGCTCATTGCCAGATACTTATTGATTCGGATTTTCTCCTGACTGTTCTCTTTCATGAAAACTCCTCATGATACCTTTCGTCTTCTATAAAAACCGTAATATCCGTATCTTCCCCCGCCGGCGTATTATCTATCTTGACAACCCATACCATCAGCACTGCAAACATAAAGTAAAGCATAAAAAAGAACATAATTACCACAGTTACTATGGTTTTTATTGTAAACTGCTTTCCATTCTGCGTATTATTCCATAAAAGACTGACAATGAATGCAGCCAGTGTAAGAGGCATGGCCAGCAGACTCCATGCACTGCCGGCTATCACCATATTGGGTGTCATGTCTGCTCCAAGCATGGCTTTGCTGATTACAAAAATGCCGGTAATAACTAATGCAATATCTAATATAATGCCGGTAATTACCACAGACTTATTGATTTTCTTTTTCTGTTTCTCATTTTGACTTATATTTTCTTCCATCTTTTCTCCCGTCTGCCTAAAGGCTTTTCCCCCTGCCCCCAAAAACTCTTTCCTTTTTCTTTACTCCTACTATTCTACATTTTTACGCTGTGCTTGTCAATTTATAAGGAGCTATTGTAAAATAGCTCCTTAACAAAATACTCTCTATTCCAGCCCAATCATCCGGAATATCTCCAGCTTAGGCAGATAAATTCTCATGGTCTCTTCATCAACCATTTCGCTCTGAAGTTCTGTTCCTTCCGGCAACAGCACCGCTTTCTTACCGGTACGCTTTACCTCAATACAGATATCATACATGGGAGCAATAGGTGACTCTTCCTGCTCGTTAATTACAGCCAGATAATCCTTTCCGTCCTTCTCCCAGAACAAAGTTTCCACAAACTTAGGTGCATCGGAAACAAATACCGGTTCTTTGGTCAAAGCTTTAATAATTCGCAGGAATACCTGTCTGCTCATGTAGGGCTTTGACATCTCAATGGGTGCTGCGGACCAGACGATTTTTCCTTTGCCTGTATCCTTTATCACCAGGCAGGGTTCCTCCGTATAAATACCGGGCGGATTGGAGTGTATGGCAGCAAATTCCTCTGTATCGGTCAGCGTATAAGGCAGGGTCCTGTTTGCCAGAACAGTCAAGCCCTCCCAATCGGTTACTTCTGCCACCACCTGTGCCATCGGTATCGTTAACGGAGACAGTGCATGAAAGCCTTCTAAAATCTCACTGCCCGCTTTGGTAGGACTCATATAGGTAAAGTTGTGCTTTGTTCTGCCTGTAACCTTAAGTCCTAACAGCTTCTGCAGCCTTTCACAGCCTATAGGCCCACTGATATAAAGATTTCCTCCTCTGTTCAGATATCCTTCAATTTCATCCATTTCCTCATCACGGATAGCTGCCACATGGGAAAGAATCATCACATCTGCGGTTTCGTTCTTGATATTCTTAGTCCCAATCACTTCAAATGCCACATTATTTTCCCTAAGGACGGAAGCTGCTGCAACAGGCCCCTGCATATAATAACCCGGCCAGAAAATTTTATCCATTACCTCACAGGACTTTTCATTGGGATCATATTTGGCATGGGTTGCAAACCAGATTGCTGCATTATGATACAAATTACCGCTGATATATTTCTCATAGGGTGCCGTCTTGGAAAATACCTGTTTCATAATACCATGATATACTTCAGGTACAATGGTTCCATCCGGATTGATGGCATCAACCAGAAGAAACGCCCCGTTATGTACCAGTGCGGTAACCGCATGTAAAAGCAGCTCCTCCTCTGTCTTTGTGGTAGTGTGATATACCAGTTCCGGGTCGCACCGTGAAGTATGATACACGAAGGGCAGATTTGGGGATACATTTTTATAATACTTGTTAATGAAGGTCTGCTGTAAAAAGCCGCCGTAGTAATCACCGCCACAGTAATCCACCGCATCCGTAAGCATTTCAGAGCTTCCGTCAATCCAGCTTCCGGTAATACGTGAAAATTGGTGTTCAATAGTCACATGGGGCTTTATCTTCTTTACGCAGCCGGTTGCAAACCTCGCATAGTCTGCCATCCACTCATCACGAATTGCCACGAAAGACAGCCATTCCTTGTCATTCCAGTCTATTCTGCGGGGTATCTCCCTTCCGGTTTCTGCCTTATAACGCTCCCTGCAGCTGTCACAGTAACACACCTCAGGGAAAAAGGTCATATCGAGGAACATGCCTTCAAAATCATACAGGGTATTCATTTCCGTAAGGCATGCTTCTACATAAGCACGGTATTCCTTGTTGTTGGGACATACAATGCCGTAGCGGCCTGTCTTAAAATCCGTACCGCCCCGATACTCCCGCATATTCTTTCCTTCTGCGGTTACAAGTCTCCAGGACGGATGTTCTTCATAAGCCCAGTTATCAAATATCTGGGAAAAATACGCAATAACCGCAATGCCGTTTTCGTGGCATTTACGCACCATTTCTCCAAAGTAGTCATAACCCTTAAGACCCTTGTGCATTCTTCCTATTTTGGTAGGATAATAGCAAAGCCCTGTATGGGGCTTACCTTTTACCATAGCTGCCTGCACGCCTGCTGCCTTTAGGGCTTTTACATATTCGTCTACATTAACCTTGGATAAAAACTCGGGATTCCAGTCGTCAATATGCATATCCAGAAGATTTCTTCTGTAATTACCTTCAATCCACATTTTGTAACCTCCAGCCAATATTTTTCCGTTTACCTAATACAGCTTCGGCAGTTTATCCAGTGTCACCGCATAATCATGGTGATACAACCGCTTTAACGCCTCATACTCATTAAATTCCTCCGACAGCACAAAATCACCGCTCCAGGTCATATACCAGAGCCAGGGCGTTTTATTGGCTGCCAGCATATCTGCGTCGGGTATGATACCTGTTTCCGCAAGTGCGGCTCCCTTTTGTGCCTTTGTAATCTTAATTAAATCCTCATAGTTCTCTCTGAAATCACTGTAAGAAAACCGAGGCGGATACTGATCTCTGGAAATAATGTCGCAATACGCATCCCCTACATAATACTCCGGTGTCGGTGCATTCCATACCCAGATTAAATTGTCCAGATGGTGCTTTTGTGTATAATAGCGGTACATATAGCGATATAAGCCCTTTGCCACCTCAGCCCCTTTTGCTCCCCACCAGAACCAGTCACCGTCCGCTTCATGGAACGGTCTCCACAAAATGGGCACATGCTTATCACAAAAAGGCTTAAGCAGCTCTGCCATATGGTCTAAATCCCTGCACATGGCTATGTTTTCAGGCGTGCCCTCTTCCAAAGCCTTACCGGCATCAAAATCTGTATTTTTACTGTAAAATGCCTTGTCCACACCACCGATGGGAGAATACCAATGCCAGGTAAAAGTAAGGAGTCCCCCTCTTTCAGCCCACTGCCACGCCTGCATAAGGGTTCCTCTGTTTCTTTCTACCTCCAAAACACATTCCTCATCCCCTGTTTCCAGATTGATATTGGGAGAATAGGACAATAATTCAAAGCCGCACAGTGCAGGCATTTTTCCTGTCACCTCATAAACCTTATAAAGTTCCTCCTGCTCTCTTGTCAGAGTGTGCTGCACCGTAAGAATACCTTTTCCTTCCAGCTTAGCCAGATATTCCATTACATTTTTTACTTCTTCTATTGCCTCTTTATTGCAGGGTGTTGAAATCATGACCTTCTCCTTAAAATTTTGATATTATCTCCATTTTACTGACTTATATCTCCTCTGTCAATTTTTACGCATGGGATAATACCGGAAACATCATCTTTTCCCCTTCAATCCTCTCTAAGTCTTCTCCCATAATAAACAGGGTACAATCCTCTTCCTTGTGTTCCCTTACCAGAAATTCTTCTTTGCAGACAGGCGTATATCCCAGTACCGCTTCCTTAACTTCCTCCCCAAAAGCTTTTACAAGACGCTGCATATCTACCTTTTGTCTGCCGAAAATCTGATAAATATGCAGGCTGTCCTCCTTCAACGCAGCTACCACATAATTTCCTGTCTCGGGCAGATAATATATCTGTTCTCCATATTCATCTGCCAGCCAGAACTGATACAGCCCCAGATTTTCGTTCATATACAAAGCAGTGTTTTCATTAAAATAATTTGCAGCACTGCCAATCTCTTCATAAAGCTGTTCGCTTTGCTTCAGACTGCTCATATCCACTTTCTCAAGCTGATAAGCATTTTCACTGCTATTGTTGCAGAGCATATAATACTCATACTCTTTTGAAGGTTTAAATCCAAACTTAGGATAATACTCTAAAACACTGTCATTGCCAAACAGATACATACCATCTGCCTTTCCGGCATATTCCTCCATAATGTGTTCCATTATCTCACGTCCCAATCCCTGATTCCGGTAATCAGGATGTGTCATAACAGTTCCCAACTGAATATAATTTTTCTTTATGCCATTTACGTCAAACTGCATCAGATTGACGGATACATTGGCAATTACCTTATCACCATCCAGTAATACATGGGGAATATACATATCTCCCCAGTGCCCTGCTTCATACCAGTTACGGAAATCAAAGCAAAACACCTGCCTGGTCAGTTCATTAAAGGAGGCACGCAATTTCTCATCCTCTTTTACATTTATTACATATTTGTACTTCTTTTCTGCGGGAGCATTATACTCCTTATACATTCTGCCATTCACTAATTTGTTACGACCTCTCTTAGCTGTCCGGAAAGTCCTTTAATCTGTTCTACGATTTCCGCCAGACTCTCGGTTCCGGCAGTATTTTCCTGTGTAGCCCCCGTTACCTGCTCCAAAGCATTGCTGTTTTGCTGGGTATTGTTACTGATTTGTTTCATGCTGCCGGAAACCTCGTCACTTCTTTTGTGTATGACCTCCGCTGCCTCGTCAATTGCATGAATCTGTTCTACCATTTCCTTATTAGAAACAGTAATCAGTGTTGCGGATTCATTGGCTTTCCTGATGCTCGCCATACCGTTTTGGGTTAACGCTACGTTATGCTCCATTGCTGCTACTGCCTCGTCTGTATTTTTTACTACCTCATGTACAATCGTTCCAATATTTTCTACTGCGTTCTTCGTCTGCTCTGCTAGCTTCTGTATTTCTTCCGCAACAACAGCAAAGCCCTTACCATGCTCTCCTGCTCTCGCTGCTTCTATGGTTGCATTCAGGGCCAGAATATTGGTCTGGCTGGAAATACCGGTAATCGTCTGCACAATACTGATAATCTCTTTGGAAGCATCTTTCAAAGTACCGATAATCTGCTTACACTCATTCGTACTGCTATGTATCTGTTCCATACCGGCCGTTGCATCATCCATCCTCTTCTGGTTTTCCAGAGTGTTCTCTCCTATTTTCTCCGTCAGTGCCGCTGCTTTGTGATTCATGCTGCTTAATCCCACAAGCTGTTGCGTAATCTCCTGCATGTTTTCATCTGCCTGCTCTACAGCCTCTGTATTCTCCATGGAGCCTGTCAGCAGACGCTCTGACTCCTCTGCAATCATTTGATTTGCCCGAAGCGAGGTTTCCGTAATATCAGCCAGCTGGTTCACCATGATAAATAACGCATCTGAGGTTTTTGCAGCACTTTCCTGCATCCTTGTCATACGATCCAACATTTGCTTCTGCTCTTCTGCACCCAGAAGATTGGAAAGCATGGCAGCCGTTCTGGAGCAAAGCATGGTAAAAATAGCTGCAACCGCAATCAATACCAGAGCTCTTGGAACAATACCGAAAATAATGACTGATTTCATTTCCGTAAAATTATCATCCTGCAGGGTCTGCAGAAGAAATGCCAGCATCTGTCCTGCAGAAACACCCGCTACCGTTAAGCCTGTCGCCACAATATTCAGCCTCTTTGAGAAATAAAGACTGGCAAGTGCAATGGGATACACGTACATAACCACCACATGATAGGTCAACGTAATACTTAAAAGTGTAATCAGTATGGTAGCACCGATTACATTTACATATTTAATATATCCCCCTTCCTGCTTTAAGATATTAACCAATAGCGTAGGAAGCAGAAGTAAGACACTTCCGCCCACATAGGCAATTGTCATAATTCCCTTTTCTACTGTAAAAACACCGACTAAATCCAACACATATATCAGTGTGAACATAATAAATGTAATACGCATTACCTTTGCTACTAACTTGTTTGCCTGTCTTTCGTTTTCTTTAAGCATTCCTTTTCCCTCCATTTTTTCTTTCTCTTATCATCTATAAACCGCTATGGTACAGCCACTCCTCACCTAAAGCCCGGGTTCATATTTCTTTTTGGTTCCTACCGGTATGGCTTTAACGCCTCCGTTTTTTATCAGCATAAGAGTTCCCTGAAATGCCACACTCAACATTTCGGATATTTCTTTCTCAGTAAAGCTGCATACCTTGCCTGCAGCCAGCACGCAGATTCCAAAGGTATGAAGCCAGACCTGCTTAAACAGCAGTTTTGTTTCCTCCCTGCTTAAGTCATAGTCTCTTTCGATAAGATTAAGACAGATTTCCACCGTATCCCCCATCTCACCTATTAAATCTTCATATCGCTGTCCTTCTTCATGCTTGCTCATATACAAAAGCTGAAACAGCTTGGGCTCTTCCATTGCAAACTGAATCATCTTAATGCCAACCCATTTAAAAGGCGGTTCATGATTGATTGCATCGTGAACATAGCTTTCAAATTCTTTCATAGCCAGTTTTCTGATTTCACCCTGAAGCTCTTCCATATTTTTAAAAGCTGTAAAAATAGGAGAAGACGATGTCCCGAGCCTTTTCCCCAGTTCCCTTGCCACAACAGCTTCCATTCCCTTCTCCCTTGCCATTTGAAATGCTGTTGCCACAATTTCTTCCCTTGTATACTTTGTTTTTGGCGGCATTTTCTGCTTACCTTCCATTTCTTTCATAAAATCAACTGATGTTATATAGCAGCGTCTCGAAACCACTGTTATATAACATCAGTTTTATTATAACATATTGCTTTTCACTGTCAATATCTTTCTCCATTCCGTTCCCGAAGCTTTCTATTTATTTCATTGGTTGTTCTTAAATCAAGCAAAAATACAAAGCTGGCAATAAGCACAAACGCAATGGCTATTGCCAGCAGCATACCGATTACCATCGGCAGCTTAGAAGGATCAAACCAGCCAAAGCTTATTCCCAGTCCCAACACTACTATATTCACATAAATATAACAAAGAAGCCATCTGAACCAAAACTGCTTTTTACCCATCTTTTTCTTTTCATCACAATAAAAGAACAGCGGACTCAGGGAACAGAGCAGGGAAACCAGTAGTATCTGCCAGATAAGCATAACACTTACATTTGCGTTCGCTCCCCAGAAAAACGTTACATAGCCGGCACTTACCATCATTATGACTACCGTCATAATGGGAAAATATCGTAATATCATTTTTATATATTCCATGCTTTTCTTCATATCTATACCTCCGTGTCCGTTTTAACGGACATTGTAAACTTTCCGTCTCTACAATCCCAATGCTTCTTTTAGTACGTTTACATATTGTCTGGAAATAATAATTTTTTCTCCGTTATTTAAACAGGCTTCAAAACGGCCTCCCAATGTCGGCGACAAAATACCTATCTTGTTCAGATTTAAAATAACCGTCTTGCTTACACGAATAAAATCCTGCTTAGGTAGTATTTCTTCCAGTTCATACAGCTTATTCTTAATTTCATATACCTTGGTCTTGCAATATACAAACACTTTCGCATCTACATATTCAAAATAGAACACATCTGCCGGTTCAATCAGATGAATTTTCCCGTCCAGGTAAGCATGAAGCTTGTGTGCATATTTTACTTTTACGGGCATTTCACTCTGCTTTAACTCCGCTATCAGTTCTGTTACTTTGGGACTTAAGGAACTGCATTTTATAATGATTTCCTCTTCCTCCCCCGGTGGCAGGTCCATTATTGTGATTTTCATTTTCTGCTATCCTTTCTTTTTGCCATCACTGCTATTACAACTAATGCCATCATACCACATATTCCTAAAAAAAGCAGTTGCCATATATCACTTACCGCCTTTCCGTCCATCAGTACATCAATACCCATAGCTTCTCTGTAACCGGCCAGCACCTCGGTATGTACCCCCGAAAAAGTCTCTGTCAGAGCTTCCTCACACATTACCTTCCGCATAAGGGAGGTTCCATGAAGAATGGGCAGACATTTTAAAACATTCACTATACCTTCTGTCAGACTTCCTACCGGTACATAAATTGCCCCCAGAAATCCAACCAGCGTTCCCACTACCGTAGCAACGCCGCCCCATGCACCGGTGCTTTTTACCACGGTAGCCACCAGATACATTATAACAGCAAATATAATCACATCCATAAGCGTATACACCAACACATAAAAAACATTCATTGCCGAGAGCAGGGCTCCGCCTGTTGCATATATGTATATCATATACCCCGCAAAGGTAAGCATACAAAAGAAAAAACCAATTAAAACTGCTGATGTAATGTAAGATACTGCCACCAGAAATTTGCTGACCGGTGCCGTATGAAAGCTTTTTAATTTATCACTTACCTTATCCGTTACTAATGTTCCGATTACCATCATAGTAACAGTCAGGGAATTGACTACCATAAGTCCGGCCAGCGTCCAATACTGCCCCAGATGAATTGCATTTTCCCTGTCCAATACGGAATCCCTGCTTCCGCCATACTCCTGTAGCAGCTCCACCACCGCTTCCACATTCAGTTCTCCTAAAAATACCCCCATCAACAATAATACAATAATCATGGACAACAGGGAGAAAAACACCGCCCCTTTATCTTTCAAAAATACCAGACAATTTCTTTTTGTCATATTTATCCATTTACTCATATGCATCCTCTCGCTTTCCATCCCTGTCAAATCAGGAACACAGGTATCAATTTTGTGTTTACTTCTCTCCTGCCGTTACATTTAAAAATACGTCATCCATGGTTCCCTGCAATACTTCAAACCCGCTCAGAAGCGTTTTAACCTCCTCTATAACCGGCAATGCCTCTAATGTGGAGCCGACAGGTACATGAATATTGTTTTCTTTCAGTCTGTATTCCAGTCCTCTCTTTTTTAAACTTTCAATAACCGCTTCCTTTTTATCTGCCATGGGTACTAAAATCAGTTTATCCTTAGCAAAGGCTTCTTTCAGTGTAAAAGGCGTTCCGAACTGGGTCAGATGTCCCTTTTGCATAATACCGATATGACTGGCTCTTGCAGCCTCCTCCATGTAATGGGTGGTTAAAAATACTGTCATCCTCATCTCTTTTTGCAGCTTATATATCGTGTCCCATACGTTTTTTCTGGAAGCTGGGTCAAGCCCCGTTGTAGGCTCATCCAAAAACAGAATATCGGGTGTATGCATAAGTGCCCTTGCAATTTCACACCTTCTTTTCTGACCTCCGGAAAGCTTACCAAACCTGCGGTTTAATATATCCCCTAAGTCCAGGATTTCGCAGAGATGCTCCAGATTGGCTTTTACCACTGCTTTGCTTGTTTCATACAGACTTCCTCTTAATAACAGGTTCTCCTTTACCGTCAGAATATCATCCAGACAGTTGTCCTGATAAACCACACCGATATGTCTCTTAATTTCATGGTCTTCCTTTCCCAGTTGAAAGCCGTCAATCACAACATCTCCCCCGGTGGGAGCAAGCAGAGTGCACAACATACTGATTGTTGTGGTCTTTCCTGCACCATTCTCTCCCAAAAATCCAAACAGCTCTCCCTTCTGTACCGAAAAGCTGACATCATCCACTGCTTTTACATCCTTAAAGTATCTTTTCAAATGGCTGACCTTTATGATTTCTTCCATATGCGTCTCCCTTCTTTGACCCCTGCTTTTTATTTGACAGAAGCCCTTTTGCACGTTTTAATTATATATGCGTTTTTACCGACCTTATTTTTCTGTAGTATAAGGGGATTTAAACCGGAACACAATAGCAGTTTAGGTAAGATGCATTCTGCGAAAGATAAAATGCATAAATGCCACAATAAGATACCTTTCCATTCATCCCCAAAGCACCTCTGCATAAAATAAACTGCCCCCGAATATCAGACTCAAAATCTGATATTTGAGGACAGTTCCACAAAGACACTCTTATAAAATTATATTTATTTCATTAAATCATACTTATTTCATTATGACAGATTCATAAATAGACTCCACCGTATCACCAAAATGACTCTTATCAAATCCTTCTGCGATTTTAGCACTTTGTATGCCCGCATTAGCACGCCATTCGTCATTTTCAAGAATCATGCCAAGCTTTGTATGAAAATCTTCATCGCTTTCATATGCATATCCATTGATGCCTTCCTGAATGACATCACTTAAGCACTCATCCTTCCTGCAGAGAAGCGGCAGTCCGTTAGCTGCTGCTTCAATATATGTAAGCCCTTGTGTTTCACTGGTAGACGCACTTACAAATATATCTGCAAGCTGATAATAGTCCTGCACCTCTGTGGGTTTTACCATACCGGTAAAAATTACATTATTTGTAAGACCCTTCTCCGCAACTACCTTTTCCAGATGTGCCTTATCCGGCCCGTCTCCCACAATCATAAAGGTAAGTCCGGGATTGTACAAAAGAGTATCTGCGAACAGACATAACAGTTCACTCAGATTTTTTTCTGTACCAAGACGTCCTAAATTCACCAGAACCTTATTTTCATCCGGAATTCCCAAGGCCTGCCTTTTTTCCCTTCTTTCTCCCTCACCAAGACGCTTATTGTGCTGCTTTAGTGAAATTCCGCTGGGTACTATCCGGATATCATTTTTCAGTCCATACTCCTTTAATGCAGCTTCTACTTTACTGGTAGGTGCAATAATGGTATTGACCTTTTTCATCCGCATACGAATAAACCGCTTTACCACACGCTTTCCGATTCGTTCGCTGGGAATTACATAGGTAACATAGCTGTCGTACATGGTGTGATAGGTATGTACTAACGGTGCACCGGTAAGCTTTGCAATGTGTTTTGCATATTGAAATGTAAAAAATTCACACTGGCTATGAATCACATCCGGTTTCCAGTTCGCCAATTCCTTCAGCAAAGAATTATGATAGGATAATGGCATACGTACATCCGGATAGACAAATCCAATGGATACTGATTTTATGTAATATACAGAGCCTTCTTTATAACTGTTTCTTCCCGCTGATAACGTGAGAATGCGGACTTCATGGCCTTTTGCCTGCAATTCCTCCCATAAATTCCGCAACGAAGTAACAACACCATTTGTAGATGTCGTAAACAGGTCCGTTGTAATTAATATTTTCATTTTAATGCCCCTCATATTTATAGACCGAAGATGCTCCTTCAAGTCATGCGAATTTTCTTCTACATTTTACGACAAACATCACCAATTGTCAAAACTTCCTTTCTCATATATAAAAAACATATATTAAAGGGAGTATCGCAAAAAAGCCACGGCCGACCGGCTGTAGTAAAAAGTTTCCACACAGACACGCTTTCGCTCCACGAAAAACGTAACAGTACTAAGAATTTTTCAGCGTAAAACTTGAAAAATTTAAGTGCTGACGTTTTTCAAGGGTCTGTTTAGGAAAGCTTTTTACTACAGCCGGCCGGTCGTGGCTTTTTTGCAACATCCCTTTCAACACAGGATGCAGCTAATTTACACTATTTTTTCTCCATACTGTAAAGGTATATGGTAGGTTTCTTCATATATGTTCTTCCAGACCTCGGAATTTTTCTCCATCATATTCCTTATATTTTCCTCCCTGCTTAGGTTCTTATCAGGATAAATCGGTTCTGAAACATGAACTGTATATTCCTGTACGAAAAAGCCGTCATCATCCAGTACATCACTGTCCTCCATTGTGATAAAACACGGCAGTACGGGCACATTGTTCTTTACCGCAAAGGTAAATCCACCCTTCTTTAAGGGCTTTGGTTTCCTATAATTCCACCACATACTCTGTTCCGGATATATTAGCATAAAGTGACCTTCCTGCAATACAGTATCCATGGATTTTAAAAACTTTTTCATGGTATCCTTATTGGAGCTTAAGGGGAAGGTATTGCAGTTTCGCATCAATATTCCATAAAATCCGGGAAAGTTCGTATAATTGCCTTCTCTGATAACCCTGTAAAACTTTCTGTTCTTCTGACCGGAAGCCTCATAAGTAAGTTCCATTGCAAAGCTGTCCATTGCATTAAAATGGTTACAGGTAATAATTGCACCGGAGTTCAGACCGGCATAATGCTCTATCCCTTTAATTTCCTTTATAATAAATTTTTTTTCATCCATCAGACTGTAAACATATTTTCTGGCAATTGCATACGCAAATTTACTTTTAACCTTACTGCTCACCTTTTTTCTCAGGTAGTCAATATCCTGCGGTAACAGTTCCTTGGATGGCGGATCTTCTTCCACATCCTCATCGAATCTGCCCTCTCTCTCAAACTTGGCAATTTTATCGATGATCTCCAATCTGTCTCTGGACTTGGTAGTACCCTTTGTTATTATATTCAGATAGTTATTTTCCTTATTTGTCTCATAAATGGCTGTCTGCAGCAGGCGGTCACAGGAAACGCTGTCCCTCTCCCGCTCCTTGTCCGTGTACGCCGCCAGTACCTGCTTAATTTCCTCATATACAAAGGTTTCCTTTGCATACCGCCAGAAATATTCTCCAAGGCGGCAGTCTTCATAATGCCAGGGCTTGGATACCATAATATAATGTAATATCTTAAAGGTGCTCTCATCATAAGCAATCTCGCCAAACACTTCTGTATTCCACTGCTGCTCAATCCACAACACCTTATTGTGGCACAAAACATTCAGATAGTCCTCATCCTGTGTCACTACAAAGTTATATACATCGAGAAGTTCAATAAACTTCTCCAGTATTCTGTTCTCTCTGAATGCTTCACAGTTAATCAGAATAAGTCCTGCATTAAAATAATTGTTTCTGTCGATACCCAGTACCTTTTCTACATAAGTACCGTAGACATCCACCTGTACCATAGCCTGCTCATGAGCAGCACCTACATATTTGTCTCCCAGTTCCTTATTGTACAATTCGGAGATATCCCCCAGCACAATGGTATCACTGTCGATATAAATGGCTTTATCATATTCCGGAAACATATCTGCAATAAACATACGATAATATGTGGTTTTGGAATAATAGTCCCTAATCGGCAGCCTTTCACTGACGGACTCCAGATAGGGCATTACATTTTCAAAGCGGATTTCAAAATTCTCATCCTCCATTGCCTTGATTTTACTTTGCATATCTTCCGTAATATCATTGTGCATAATATGAATTTTATAATGATACTCTCTGGATGCATTCGCCATAATGGAGTGCATGGATACTACTGTATACTTTACAAAAGCATTGTCACATGCAAAAAATATCGGAATACTTTTCTTTTGACTCATATCTTTTCCCTCTCAAACTTTTTCTTCAAATAAATATATTCAAACAAAATATCATCAAACTGATAATAACCAAATACTTTATGTATCTTTCCGACCATCCACTGCTTTATATTATCCGTATGAGGATAAGGCAGATAAAACAGCCGCTTGGAAAAGTGTCTTATTACGGTATGCCTGTGTAAAAACTTCTGGTCATTAAACCGCTGAGGCAGCATCTTCTTTTTCGTAGTGGAACGGTAAAGTGCACTCTGATCCGCAAACATCAGCTTCTTCGTTTTTATCAGTTCTCTTGCCTTTTCTAAAATCTGTGTCCGCTTCATTTCTTTTAAGTTGAATAGCAGTACACCCGCATTGATATAATTGGGGTTAATTAAATATTTACCGTAATGATCCCTGGCTGCGGCATACTCATAACCTTCTACATCAATGTCATACAGTAATGTAATATCCCTGTTAAACAAAATATCCACATCCAGATACAATATTTTATCCGGCATATCCGGCACAAGGTCCGCAAACAATCTCAGCAAGGTATAGGGTGAACAATAGGCCATCTCATTAGGACAACGGGCAAATTCTTTCTCATAAATGTCTGATACATCCACTCTTATTACCTGATTTTCACTGTTATAGGACTTTGCTATTTCCTCCAGATAACCTACTTCTTCTTCACTGATTGCGGTATATTCCGGCTTAATTCTGGTAATGTCCATGGTATAGATATAAAACCGGAAAGGCTCCTTCGTTTCACTTCTTTTAAAGATGGATAGCATACAGGTAATAACACCGTCCACTACCTTTCCGTTTCCTGAAAACAAAATGTTAATCATAGCTTTCCCTCATCCCTTCTTTTTTAGCCCAAATCCGAATAAAAAAGCTTTCTTCTCATTCATCCCCTGCCTTTACATACTTTATCATTTCAACCGAATTGTTTTCCGAACGCTTCACCATGGTTTCATATACCCGGTTTCGCAAATCTTCCCGCTGTTTTTTCCCTTTCAAATTCTCATCAGGATAAAAAGGTCCGTCCACATAAGTTACTATCCGAGGTGTCTTTCGCCACCTCCGCTTCTGATAGGTATTTGTGAAACAATACACCGGGACCTTACACTTTATAGGATATCGGAAAGACGTATCCTTAAAGGGTCTTATTTTCGTGTAATAGGGCCATATATGTGCTTCCGGATACACGGATACCACCTGACCATCCTTTATACGGGTTTCTATGGCATTCACAAAGTTTTTCGCAGCCTCTGCATCATCCGGCAGGGGCAGTGCTCCAAGACTGGGTGTTATTCTGCCCAGATAGGGCATGGATACATTGTTCGGATGCACAATCACATAAGTATCCCTGGGATTGCTGACCATGGTCGGTATCAGGGCATCCGCCATAAAATGGGTATGATTACCGTATTGAAAATAACCGGTTCCCTTTGCTTCCTTTAAAATCTTTTTATTGACTATCCTGTGTCCAAAGTACAACTTTAAATATGCGTATGCCAAAGGATTTGCTATCACCCTGTACCAGAAAAAGTGCGTAAATTTCTTCCACACTCCTTTATGGATATATACATAATCTCCTTCAATCCTTTTGGGAACAATCACCGCTGTAGAAAACTCATCATTCAGTTCATCTTTATAATAGATTATCTGTTTTTCCATAACAAACTCTCTGCACCCATCACTCATTTCCCAGAATATTATTTTCTTACCGTATCTGATTTTAAAACGTGCCGATATGGTTCTTCTTGTTCAACACATAGTTATTATAACTACGTTTAGCAATGCAGTCAACTACTTGTTGTGCATTTTCCATCTCCACCCTGTCAAAGTACAATATATAGGTAAATCCGCAACTCAACATCAACTTTTTTTCAACAATTGTTGAAAAAAAGTGATGAGGACACAAGCCTGCCCTCATCATTCCTGTTTGCTAACTGTATTATTTTAAGATAACACTGAATTTACATCCTCCACCCGGAATATTTTCTGCCGAAACACTTCCTCCGCATATATGCAAAATCTCTTTTACCAGTGCTAACCCCAGTCCGTTTCCTTCTTCCTTATGGGAGCTGTCCTCCTGATAAAACTTGTCAAATATATGTTTCTTGGCAGTCTCACTGATTCCCGGACCACTATCCTCAATAGAAAAAACAATCTGCTTATTTTTCTTTGCCATCCGAATGCGTATGTTTCCACCCTGTGGACTGAATTTGATTGCATTACCTATCAGATTGTCCCAGACATGGTGCAGCAGACTCTCCGCACCTACATACTCAATATCCTCCAAGTCTACATCAAATTCAATATCCTTTTTAGACCACTGTGGCTCCAACATTACAATTGATTGTCTAATCTGCTCATCCAGTCTGAACTGTGTCTGCCTGCTCTGGATTGCCTGATTGTCCAGTTTGGATAACAGCAGAATATTCCCCACCAGATGCGACAGTCTTTTGGTATTTAACAAAATTTTTTCAATATAAATTTCCTGCTCCTCACTGCTTAGCTGCTCGCTGCCCTGTAGTAAGGTTGCATACCCTTCTACCGCACTGATGGGAGTTTTAAATTCATGTGATACATTGGATACGAAATCCGTCTGCAAAATTTCCGTTGTCCCAAGCTCCTCTGCCATCAGATTAAAATTGGCATAAATGTCGCGGATTTCTTTCAAACCGTGCTTGGATTCCAGCCTGATGCTGAAATCTCCTTCTGCCACCTGCTGCATCGCCTCACCCAGCCTCGTAATCGGGTCAAAAAAACTTCTGCTCAAAAAACTATTGATTGCACCGCCAATAATAACACTCAACAGCACCAGCCATACCGCAAGAGGCAGATTCACCGTAATATGTAATATTTCCGCACATACCCAGGAAATAACAGATATAACAACCAGTTCCGCCATTACCAGAAGCGAAAACCGCACGCTCATGGTCATCCCCAGATTGAGAAATCTCTTCTTTACTTTTTTCATGCTTTTATCACCTTGTATCCAACCCCACGTATGGTCACAATCTTAAAGTCTTCACTGTCCCTGAACCGCTCACGCAGTCTGCCGATATGTACATCTACCGTATGGGTATCGCTTTCTGAATCATATCCCCAGATATCATCCATTAACTGTTGTCTGGTAAAAATTTTACCCGGAAAAGATACCATCTTGTACAGTAGCATAAACTCCTTCTGCGGAAGAATCATACTCTCGCTTCCGGTAGTCACCGTCAGGGAATCACACTCCAAAACGGTATTTCCTATGGTCTGTCTCCGCTCATTTATCATCTGTGCCCGTCTTAATAGTGCACTGACACGCAACACCATTTCATTGATATTGACAGGCTTCACCATATAATCATCCGTTCCTGACAGAAAGCCCATACGCATATCATCAAAAGCATCTCTTGCCGTTATCATTAAAACCGGTATCATATTCCCTGCTTCCCGCAGGGAACGTACCAGTTCATATCCATCCATATTCGGCATCATAATATCCGATATAATCAGGTCAAAATAGTCATTGTCCATGGCTTCCAGAGCTTCTTTTCCGTCCGATACCCCTTTTGCCATATAACCGTTTTTTCCCAGCACATGCTGAAACAACTGCCGTAACTCTCTATCGTCCTCGGCGATTAAAATCTTAAACATTTATTGCCTCCACTTCAATACCAGTTCTACTTCTGATAATAATCCTATTTTATAGAATTTACCAGTACTTATTCAATTCTGGTTCAACCAAAGTTCAAGAATTGTTGAGGTTAGGGATTTTTTAATTCATAGAACCTTCTGTCTATTTCCTGCTGCATCCGCTCTACCACTTCCCTGTACTCTTCCTTTTGTAGGTGCCCGGTTCGTCCCATCATAGAAAGCCAGTCCAATACAGGAATCTTCTTACCTGCTTTTTCAGGGTCATAGGAAAGTCTGGTCACGCCCTGTTCCACCTCATATAAGGGAAAATAGCAACTGTTTACTGCTGCTTCAATTACCCTGCGTTCTGTAGCCGGCTTGTCGTTCCAGTTTAAGGGACAGGCAGAAATTGCCTTGACATAAGCCGTTCCGGTGGTTTTTGCATAATGTGCTGCCTTGGCGGCCTTTTTGATAAAGTCCGTAGGATTCGATTCCGCTACGGTAGCCACATAGGGAATACCGGTGGCTGCCATGATTTTAGGCATATCCTTGTGGAAAAAGGTCTTTCCGTACTGCTCCTTTCCTACATGGGAAGTAGAGCTTCTGGCACCTAAAGGCGTGGAATAAGAAAGCTGGTAGCCTGTGTTCATATACCCGCCATTATCGTATTCAAATAATAAAAGTCTGTGCCCACGCAGTGCCGTTCCCAGAGCGGACCCCATACCGATATCCATTCCGCCATCCCCACTGACCATGATAAAGATAATATCTCCCGGAGGAATTTCTCCCTTCTGTTGCTTACGATAACAGATTTCCGCCACACCGCTTAAGGTAGCGGCTCCATTCTGAAACAGATTGTGAAGATAGGGAACCTTAAAACTGGTCTTAGGATAAGCAGTAGTCACAATCATTCCGCAGCCGGTCTGGAATAAGAATACTACCGGGTCTTCGATTCCTCGAAGAAGCAGGTTTAAGTTTACCGGAATTCCACACCCGGGACAGGCACCGTGACCGGGTGCAATACGTCCCGGCATAGCGGTAACCGCATTCAGCATACCTCCGGTTACCTTTAACTGCCCCGCCTGTTCTGTTCCAACTATGCGTTCTGCCTTTGTTGCACCTATATTGGTTCTCTCCCCGGTAACAGGGGCAAACAACGGGCCGTCCTCCTCTTCTCTTTTTTCTCCCGGTGTTACCCCATAATAGGCAAAATCCGGTTTGGAGGAATCCTCTGCCCAGGCAAGCATCGCCTTTGCATCCTCCTTAAAGAAATCCTTGCCGCCAAGCCCATAAACCAGGCTCTTAATCTTTGTCTTACTGCCGAATCTTTGCATGGCGGCACGCACCTCCAAAGACAGGTTTCCGCCACCTCCCCCATAGCTGTCCTGTCTGTCTGCCACCAGAATATTGTCAGCCTTGCCAATCAAATCAAACAGTTCCCTTTGCGGAAAAGGTCGAAGCACATGTAAAGTAGCCGCACCATTCTTTTCCCCCTGCTTTTGCATTTCCTCTACCGCTTCTATAGAGGTATCATAAGAAGAGCCTAAAAGTACCAGCAGATTTTGGGCATCCTCACAGTGTATTCCTTCTACCTTGCCATACTCTCTGCCGGAGAGCTCCTTGTAGGAAGCAAACAATTCCGGCAATACCCGGTCTGCCTGTTCCATTGCCAGATGTAACTGATATCTGTTATTAATTAAGTCCGGCTCATTCATATAAGACCCTACCGTAATCGGGTGCTCCAAATCCAGAAACGGATACTCTTCTTTTTTTAAACCAATAAATTCCCTGACTGTCTTATCCTCTTCAAACCGAAAGCATCGCCCCTTTTGATGACTGGTAAAAAATCCGTCATAAGCCACCACCACGGGAAGCCTCACTGACTCTGCCAGCTTTAACGCAATAATATTGAAGTCATATACCTGCTGCACGGTGCTTGCGAACAAAATGGGCCAGCCTGCATTTAAAAGATACATAATGTCGCTGTGGTCTCCTTTAATAGACAAAGGACCGGAAACCGTTCTGCATACCACGTTCATAACCATAGGATACCTTGTTCCGGACTGTACCGGAAACTGTTCCATTGCATATAAAAGTCCGTTGGCACTGGTGGCATTTACCACACGGCCTCCGGCTACTGATGCACCATAGCAGATTCCCGCCGCACTATGCTCTCCTTCCGCCGCCACCATCACCATATCCGTTTCCCCGTTGGCACGCATGATATCCAGATTTTCCGCAATCTGGGTAGAAGGAGTAATGGGATAATACCCCATCAGGTCATATCCAATCTGTTTAATGGATATCGCCGCCATTTCATTTCCTGAAGCGTATTCCATAACCTGCTTTTGCATTATACTTCTCCTCCTTCCATTCTCTTTTCGGTGAGAAAGGATTCTGATGTAATGTAACCATCCGCTCCTGCTTCTTCGTAATACTCAGGTCTGCGTAAAAGCTCCTGATTGGGTAAGAAATACTCCTTATTCGGATGTTCGGCCTCTACGCCTCTTACCAGTGCATTGACCGGACAGATATCTACGCAGCGAAGACACCCTTTGCAATGATAATAGTCTAAGCCCTGATTGACCATCATTTCCCTACCCTTATACTCACCCGGAGCAAACTGAAACACCATATCCGGGCAGGTGGAATGGCACAACCCGCAGTTGATACATCTTTCCTTAATAAAAAGAGGAATATACCCCTGTCTGGAGGGTGACAAGTCCGCTACCACCGTGCTGCCGAATCTGGGATTAATACCACCTATGGGAGCAGTTTCGTAGCCCCATTCCTGAGGCTCTGCATTATCCGGCTTTGCCTGCTTATTCTCCCCGGTTCTTTCTAACCTTCGGACTTCCCCATACCCTCTTCTCATTCCTTCCAGATTATTCTTTAATGCATCCGGATATTTTTTCCCCAAGGTATCTTTACATATCTGTTCTCCCGCTTCCGTATTCTCAAGCCCCATAACCTTTAATGCTGCTCCCAGCATAACTACATTAATCCGGGAATGAGTCTCCATAGCAATCCTCTGGGCTTCCAGCCCATAGCAGGTACCGATATTGCACCTTTCCGGCCATTCCTGCCCCGGCTCCAAGGCAACAATCACCGCTGTTTCGCTGCTGCATCCTTTTAGAACTGCTTTATCCTTTAAAAGTGCCTGATGAAATATCACCAGCAAATCCGGCTCTACTACCGGAGAATGTACTCTGATTTCCTTTTCCTTATTGCAATATCTGATAAAGCCTTTTACCGGTGTACCTGTCTTCTCGGAACCATAACTGGAAAAGCTGCTGCTGTTTACACCCAAATATTTTACTCCCAGCTCACCTAACATTTTTCCGCACAAATTAGCTCCTAAGCCGCCGATGCTTTCCAGACGGATTTCATAATACTTCTTCCCGGCTTCCAGTTTCTGCTTTAGCCCCATCGTTCCATCCACTATTCCACTATCCTTACATTGTGCCATTCTTACACCTCCTGCATGCCACAGACTGTACCTGCATTACAGGTCGTTGTAGTCAGGCAGCTTTTTTGTTTCCTTTCTATATTTTTTTCATCCTTGCGTATATTATGCAATTTTCTCTTATTCTTTATTAAAAACACGCAAAAAGAAGTATCGCAGAATAACTAAAGTCAGTTATTTGCGATACTCCTTTTTTAAGACAAATCAAAATCAATCAATAAAAATACTGTGAAGCTTCATCCACTTGCGTTGAAGTCATTACCATGCCATAACCACTTTTCAATATCTGAATAGAGCAATTGGCTTATTGTCCTCCAATAGCACATAACCCATTTTATCCCTGATTTTCTTTTCAAATTCAGATTTATTTACCGGACTTTTCTTTCCGGCAATTCCGGATACATCTCTTCAACCATTGCCTGCAACACAGCTTTATCATCCAAAATTGTTACCGGCAACATAGGTTTTGCACCTTCATACGGCGGCTCCGGTATACTGTCCGGCATATACTTCTCACTTGCCTCTGTAATCTTTACCAGAAAACCGTTTCCATATATTCCGCCAAATATCCGTTCTTTATAATAAAAAATATATCCGCCCATCATAGCAATATTTCGTATATCTCCCAAATCAGATAGTTGGTCCATAATATATTCTGCAAGTTCTTTATTCTTTGACATAAATACCTCTACTCCTTTTTCAGCGTCTGTACCCTCATTGCCACATTTTCATTAAATTCCTCATCTGAAAACTTAGGGTCTCTGGTATCAAACCATATCTCACAGGGAACCTCACCACATTCACCACAGTTTTGCATACACTTGCTATTTCTTACACAATCATAAATCGGACAGGCTTTTCCTTCCGGTGCATGAAAAACCTTACCTTCACATGCATTGCAGCCATTACACATTTTGTCAAAGCAGTAGCACGCACTGCAATCCGTACCACAGACACTAATCAGTTCCCTTTTTTCCTTTTGATACACTACATACCATGATTGAACTACCTCAATCGGATGTTGAACTAATTTCACTGTTTCTTCTATCGTTTTGCCTGCTTCAAATTGCTTACAAGCAACAGAATACATACTTTCCGAGACCTCAATCAAGTGTCCATCCGGATCAAAGATATGAATCCCTCTCTGGAGCCAGGAAAATGTTTTTGGTTCGTGAAGCCTTTCCACTTGTGGATAAGAATCTAACAATTGCATAAACCCATCAAAATCTTCCGTTTCAAAATACAACTCCATGGTATTTGAGCGAAATCTCATTGTACCGGCATCAAAACCGGCTATATGCTCCAATCCCTGCTGAAGCGACACCCCACAAGTCAAAGTCTTATTTTTACCTAAATCCACAATAACATCCTGACCAAATAAATCCTTATAAAACTGCAAGGATTTTTCCATATCACGTACTGCAATTACGGTAGCACAATATTTCATCGTTTCTCATCCCTTTCCTGCTCGTCAGAATTTGAAACTATTTTACTAAATTTTTGCAAGAGCATCTTGTATATTTCCGACATCCTTGAAAGCAATGGTTCTCGCCTTATGTATATCCATAGAATGATATCTTTTAAATTCACGCAATAAATGGGATTGGTCGGTATATCCATATTTATGAACCGCACTTAACACTTCAAAATTCGGCTCATATAAAACATCTCTCCATAAGAACTGATACCGTATCAAATTGCTCAGCTTTTTAGGGGTAATACCGATATACTCATGAAACAAACGCTCCAATTGTCTGGTACTTATAAAAGACTCCTTTGCCAAATTTGACACATCCAAAGAACCTTTATTTATCAAAATATTCTTTATCGTATTGTTAACAACTATATTTTCCTTTACATCAGATAATCTCTTAAGTATCAGGCTCTCTACAAAAGAAGCTTTTTCTTTCAGCGTTTTCAGTTCCAGCAGTTTCGGTCGGATAATCTTATCCAACCATTCAAACCTTGAACCCACGTCGAAATACCCATTTATAGTAGATTTTAAAGAATCATCGGCAAATGCATACGCACTCCACGCATAAAAGCGAATAGCGAATGTTGCTACCTCATGTCCTATAGTCCCGTCACTATGTGCATGAAAGCTACAGTCATTTATTCCGCAGAAGCCACCGGAGACAGTATTCTCTGTGTAGTCTATGTGATATATAATATCCACGCAGGTATCCGGTATTACTAATTCCGGTACACCATCACTTGCGACTTGCATAAGTGGAATTTCTGTTCCCCAATAGCATCTGATATAGGAGTGCAGCTCTTTACAAGGTGCTGACTCCGTATAATAGATGTTTCTTTTGAAAGGAGTTGCTGTCAGTGGGTGATAAATTATTCGATTGTTCATTTGCTGCAAGCTCCTTTCTCACATAATAGCAAAATAATTATACCATAACAACCATTACTCTTCATCCAGATTTTCAATCATAAACTATTCAATTTTCTCCTTGAGACTTTATCTGTAGCATACTAAGCCTTCTTACTAAGGCTGCATCCTACCACAAGAATCCATACATAGGAAGAATAAAAATTCATTCTCACTTATCTTTTTCTTGTTGTTCTATACACAGCCATTAACAATAATCCGATTAACACAAAGGTATCAATGAAAAGCATTACTGTCACATGTTTCACAATTTCTTTTAAATAAAGAATTATGAATGTTTCTACTGATAATGCTATGAGGCATAAATAATTAGTAATGTAATCTGTGACAGACTCACTATCAATAATATTTATTTTGATCCACCTCCAAATGAAAGGGCGTAATACAAATCTGAGCATTACGCAGGCAATCGGAAATGCAAAAATGAATTGTTTATTTACAAAGCTACTTACCTTGCCACCACTCCACTGAATAGGAATTTCAGCCGGCAAATGTCCGATTGAAAACACTGCAACTAATAAACTTAGAATTGTCAGTATTCCCCAAGTAATAT
>JBJEMX010000072.1:0-25805 GCA_051879895.1 Lachnospiraceae bacterium | reverse complement strand
GCACCTTGCAAAGAAAAATCCCGCACAGGAGTGCGGAACTTTGTCTACAGTCTGGGAGACAGTCTGAAAGGACTGTCTCTTTTTGACGTATTTTGTCATCTGATTTTGCATTTCATCGAAAAAAGGGTTGCGGACAGAGGCTTTTTTGTTTAACATAAAAATATAGAAAGGACAGAAGACGGACTGCTTATAAAAAGAGCTAAATCGTTTATAAAGAAAAGAGGAGAAGGTATATGGGAGATACAGAAAATAAGTTTTTTTATGAAAATGATGTAACAGTAACAAAGAATATGATTAAAATATTACGCTGGCTGATAATTGCGTTTCCGGCAATTATGCTCTTTTCGATTCTTGGATTATTTCAATCCAAAATAGTGGATTTAGTAATCATGACGGGGATTGGTCTGATTGTAACAATGGGACCGACTGTTCTATATAAGGTAGGAGTACCGCTTAAAATTTTGAAGTATGTTACGGTGATTTCTCTTTGCGGACTTTTAACTCTTATGGCCAGTAATGCATCCATAGGAATTTATATGACCTATGCACTGCCGATGATATTCAGTATTTTCTACTATGACAAAAAGTTTACGTTTCGGATTGCTGCCATAAGCTTTGTATTTTTGGTGTTATCCTTGTATTTGCGTTCTCTTGGTGTGGCACAGATTGAGTTTGAGACAAATTTTATTTGGTTTGTAAGCCGTTCGGCAGGTTTTCTGATTGAAACCGTAATTACCGCAATTGTTTGTGGCGCAATTGCACAAGGTGCAAGAAAGGTTCTGGAAAATTTGAACGATACACACAAGGTTGCAGTGCTGGTTTCGGAGTGTAACCAGGCTTCGGGAGATTTGATGGGCGTAATCGGAGGACTGGAGCAGAATATCGGCCGGTTCAGAGAAACAAATACCATGATATCTGATGCTGCGGAAAAGACCCTGGAGGATTGTGACAGCAATCAGCAGTTTGCGGATTCTCTGCATCAGGAAACAGAAGCCGTAGGGGAAAACGTAGAGCATATCCGCGAAAAGAGCAGCGGAATGGTATCCATTGCAGAGGAAACATTTGAAAAAATGCAGCAGTATATTGTATTTATGACAGATACTGCGGAAAACATGCGTAAGGTAAGAGAAACTGCAAATGAGACAGAGCAGTCTGTAGAAAGCCTGAAGGAGGCGGTTGGTGAAGTTTCACAGTTTGCAGCAACAATCGGACAGATAACCGCACAGACCAATCTTCTGGCATTGAATGCTTCTATCGAAGCAGCACGGGCAGGAGAAATGGGCAAGGGATTTTCGGTAGTTGCTGATGAAGTACGTGTTCTGGCGGATAATTCCAAAGAGGCAAGTGAATCCATCAAAGGCATTATAAACAATATTGACGTTCTGCTTACGAAGGTACAGGAGGCAAACCGGAAAAATGTAGACTCTGTTGAAGCGGGAATTCGCCAGATTGATGGTGCTAAAGAAGAGGCAACACAGATTGGCACGCTGCAAACGGATTCAAAAGAAATGGCAAAGCTTGTTTCAGAGGCCAGTGAGGAAACGCAGAAGTCGGGTCGTAAATTAAGAGATATGGCAGAACAGATGCAGGAACTGGTACAAAGCTTAAGATATCAGACAGAACAGGTTGTAGAGCAAAGCAGGAGTCAGGAACAGGTGACACAGGAAGTAGAAACGGCATTCCTGGGTGTAGAAAATGTTGCAGAAAGACTGGTGAAAATCAGTGACGGAAATGCTTAATAAATAAAAAGGCCCGCTTCATTTGAGAAATCATTTGAAGCGGGTCTTTTTAAATGAAAATTAAATCTGATTGGTTTTCCACGGTGCATTTTTGTCAAAACTTAGTTCCCGAAGCAGGGAAGTATATGCTATAATATAAAGATAAAGTAACAGTGAAGGGAAGGTAAGTAAATGGCAACAACCTTAATGGGAATTCAAGATGTATTTTCTTTAGCGGACAGCAAAGACGTGGTTGTAACAGGTACCGTGAAGGGGACCATAAAAGAAGGTGCGGCGGTATATCTGACAAATTGCGGAGAAGATGAAGGAAGCCATTTTCTGACCGTTGTAAAAGCAATTGAAACAGCTCCTTCGGTGTCTGCCACAGAGGCAACAGACTGCCGGGCAGGACTTCGTCTGGAAAACGGTTCTGACTTTAAAATCAAAAAAGGAACGGTTTTATTTTCCAGAGATGCGAATATGGGAGATGTATTTGGTATGTATACCGGTACTCTGGGTGATGTATTCGTGGCACAGCAGCAGTTGGAAATATCCGATACGGACTTTGAACAGTTAAGTATTGCGGATTGTGCGGAGATATGGCGGTTATTTCTCTGGTATAGAAAGAATGTCGCCAAAAATGATAGTGAAGAAGCCGGGGTAAGTGACAGAAACAAGATTAACCGTATTGGTGCACAATTGTGCAAAAAAATACTGAATGCGGATGCGATTTATTGTGTATTTAACAGGATGACGGGCGAGCCTCATATGTTTTCCCAGACGGTAAAGCAGGAAAATGGGAGCTATATGTGTACACCGCCACAGATTACTATCGGCACAAAAGCATATGCGGAAGCCATAGTGAAGAAACTCTCTCCCCAAAAGTATGAAATAAGGCGGATAGAAAACGGAGAGGATAAAAAAGGAATTTATAATTTCCTTGGCAGTACCTTTTATCTGAACGGTGCCTGCGGCGTAGCCGTGCAGTCCCCGCAGACCTCAATTGCGGCAGAGATGCTTGTGCCAAAGCCGGACTACAGCAATGTGCCGCCCCAGAATATTCCGGTAGCAAATCCCGACCTGATGCGGTGGATGCTTTTGATTGGGCAGTTAGGGAAACCGGAAGGTAAGGATGCGGAGCTGATATACAGACTGTATTATAAATTTATGTCGATGGAGATAGCGAAGGCTCGTTTCTTGATACCGATGCAGCATGAAGGCAAGCTGCCGGAGGGAGATGAAAACGGAAAGGTTGTTCTGAAAAAGGATGTCCGCATTAAATTTCCTACCATGAAGGGTAAAGGAGAGCGGGATGCCATTCGTATGTATACAGACTGGAAAAGGCTGCGAATGGTGTATGATAACGAGTGGGGTGGCATGGTGCAGCCAATCAGTGGAATGATTGATACATTTGATTGTGCCATTAATGCGACGCAGTTTCCGGCAGCCGGCTGTTATATCAGCAAAGAAATGTTTGAAGATATGAAGAAGCTCAATGGATAAGATAAGGAGACTGTACGATGCATATAATTTATGTGGACGATGAAATGCCGGCATTGGATAATTTCCGGCTGACGGTAAAGGACTTTCCGGAAATAGACAGTCTGCATCTGTTCCGTAAGGGTGAGGAAGCACTAAAATGGGCAGAACAGAATCCGGTGGATACAGCATTTCTGGATATGGAGATGCAGGGAATACATGGTCTTGAACTGGCGAAAAGATTAAAGAAAATTGACCCAAATATACGCATTATATTTGTGACGGCATATGATCAGTATGCATTAAAAGCATTTGGGGTGGATGCTATAGGTTATGTGCTAAAGCCTTATAGCAGAGCCGAAATTTGTAAGGAGCTGGAAAAGGCGGCATTGATGCGTTCGCGTCCGAGGAAAAGAGTGGAAATCATTACGATTCCGGATTTTGTGGTTCTTGTGGACGGAAAACCATTATCCTTGGGCAGGGCAAAAACAGAAGAAATGCTGGCACTTTTGGTAGACCACGGGGATGCCGGGATTACAGTGGGGGAGGCAATTGCCTGCCTCTGGCCGGACAGAGCCAATGATGAAAATACCCAGTCGCTGTACCGGGTAACCTTTAAGAGACTGATGGACGCATTAAGGGCAGTGGAAATTGATAATATTATTTGCTCGGAGGGACGGAAGAAGTATATTGTAAGGGATCAGGTAGAATGTGACCTGTATCGGATTCTTGAGGGGGATATGGGTGCTATCAGGAAGTATGCGGGGAGATATATGAGTGAGTATTCATGGGCAGAAGAGAGAAATGCCCAGTTGAATAATATGAAAGATGCAAAAGCATAAACATAGTGTACTAAGGTACAGATAGTATAGGGAAATAACGGAAGGTAACAGTATATGAAGTCCATACAGACAAAAATTATTTTATTGATTCTGGTAGGAATTGTAGTTTCTTCAGCAATCATCGGAGGAGCCGGAATTATAAATGCCAACCGGGTCATTGATGATAATTCAGTTCAGATTATGAATCTGCTGTGTAAGGAAAAGGCAGGGGAATTGAATAATGTGCTATGCAGGATTGAGCAGTCTGTAGAAGTTATGGCAGTGTATGCAGTTGAAAATCTGGAAAGCAAAGAAAGACTGATTACGGATGAAGAGTACCGGAATCAATATACAAGGGATATGGAGGAACTGGGATTAACCATTGCCAATGCCACAGATGGTGTAGTTACAATTTATGCACGGTTTAATCCGGAAATTACGGGTCCTAAGGAGGGCTTTTTCAGGGTAAAAAACACTGCAACAGGAGAGTTTGAATGGGAGGAGCCTACAGACTTTACCATGTACAGTCCGGATGATGTGGAGCATGTGGGCTGGTATTATATTCCGGTACAGGCAGGGAAAGCAGTATGGATGCAGCCCTACTATAATCAGAATATAGATATTTATATGATTTCCTATGTAATTCCCATCTATAAGGACAATGAGCTGATAGGTATAGTAGGAATGGATATTGATTTTGGTCTGATTACCGGTTTGGTAGACGGTATTCAGGTGTATAATACGGGACATGCATTCCTGACGGATGAAAACTTTTATATTGTACACAGTGCTCATTATCTTCCGGGAACACAAATAAGAGAGTTTAGTGAAGCACTGGCTACGGCTGATGCAGACGATATTACCGGTATGGACATACTTTATGAGCATACTCTGGACGGTGAGAAGAAAAAAGTAGCATTTCAGGCACTTGAAAATGGTATGTGTCTGGCGGTTACGGTGCCGGTTTCGGAGATTGACAGCAGTAAGAATGTGCTGGTTACACAAGTGCTTGTTTCGTCATTTGTGATATCCGTAGTCTTTATATTTATTACCGCAGCAATTGCGGAAACCATTATTAGACCACTGAAGGAGTTAAATGTAGCTGCAAAGAAGGTCGCAGACGGCAATCTGGATGTCTTACTCACTTGCAAATCCAAGGATGAGGTGGGAACTCTGACGGAAAGCCTGCGGGAAACGGTGAACCAGCTTAAAATACGGATTGATTATATCAACGGCCTTGCTTATATTGACAAACTGACCGGCTGCAAAAACAATACGGCTTATTTGCAGACAGTTTCTGAAATACAGGAAGAAATACAAAAAGGAGAAAGCAGCTTCTCAATATTTATAGCAGATATAAATGGGCTGAAGGCTGTCAATGATGCCTATGGACATGCTTGTGGCAATGAATTGATTATTGAAGTTTCCAGAGCACTGGTTGAGGTTTTCGGAAACGACTGCGTTTATCGCATCGGTGGTGATGAGTTTGCGGTAGTTTTGAAAAATGCCCCGGCAGAGGGATTAGGCGAGATGGAAAGCAAATTTGAAGGAATTTTGAAAATGTATGACGGTAAAATCAAGCTGTCGGCAGCCATCGGAAGTGCTTCCTACGATAAAACTCAGGATAAAGACTATGGAAGTGTATTTGAGCATGCTGATGAACGAATGTATGCGAAAAAACTGCAAATGAAGGAGCAGGGAGAAAACAGCAGAATAGAGGAATGAGAAAATTCATGGAGGCAACAGTGAAAAAGGCAAATTACATGGCACTGCTCCCTATCGGAGTTTTTCTGGTGCTTTATTTAGGACTTGGTATTTTATTTGAATATGTATTGAAGATATCGATGGGATTTTATAATATCCCCATTGTGGTAATCTTTTTGATTGCCCTGTTGGTGGCGTGTATGCAGAATTCCAAGGTAAATATTGATGAGAAATTTGAAATTATGGCAAGGGGTGTAGGCGATAAGAATATTGTTACCATGGTGTTGATTTTTATGACAGCCGGCATTTTTGTAGGTACGGTAGGCCGTAGCAGTGCGGAAAGTGTGGCATATTTTGTACTCTCCTTTATTCCCGCACAGTTTGCGGTTCTGGTACTGTTTGTGGTAAGTGCTTTTATTTCCCTTGCGATGGGGACTTCGGTAGGAACCATTACACTGATTACCCCGATTGCGGTAGCGGTGGCGGAAAGTTCCGGATTTGGGAACGCAATCTGTATCGGTGCGGTGGTAGGCGGAGCCATGTTTGGAGATAATTTGTCCTTTATATCAGATACTACCATTGCAGCATGTAACGGACAGGGATGTGCCATGAAGGACAAGTTCAAAGAGAATTTTGGTATTGCATTACCGGCAGCTTTGGCAACATTGGTGATTCTGGCTGTTCAGACAGTGGGAACAGATGTGGGAGAAGCAGTGGTTAAGGAATATAATCTTGTGCAGATTATTCCGTATATGCTGGTATTGCTGGGAGGCATTGTTGGTATCAATGTGTTTCTTGTACTGTTAATCGGTATTTTGAGCGGAGCCATTATTATGTTGTATACGGGTGCTACACCTGCTACGGAATTGTTAGCCAATATGGGAACCGGCGTTTCCGGCATGTTTGAAACTTCCATGGTAGCGATTCTGGTGGCGGCTATTTGTGCCCTGATTGAAGCAAACGGTGGATTTGCGGCACTGCTTATGCTGATTAAGAAGGTGTTTAAAGGAAAAAAAGACGGTCAGCTTGGTATGGGGCTTTTAGTAGGAGCTATGGATATTGCCACAGCAAATAATACCGTGGCAATCGTAATGGCAAATCCTATAGCGAAAGAAATGGCACAGAACTATGATATCTCACCCAGAAAGGCAGCCTCCGTCCTGGATACCTTTTCCTGTATCTTTCAGGGGATTATTCCTTACGGTGCCCAGATGCTGGTTGCCGTATCTGTTGCAGCAGAGCTTGGCGCGACGGTGTCGGCATTTGAGATTATACCTCATCTCATTTACCCGTTCATGCTGTTACTCAGTTCTTTACTGTTTGTTTTTCTGCTGCCGGATAGAAAGAAAGCATAGAGCAGGAGTCAAAGGTTAGGAGAAAGAAAATGCTTACGTTTATTGTTTGTTTTGTTGCGGGAATCGGAGCCGGACTGGGTACCGGGTTTGCGGGTATGAGTGCGGCGGCGGTCGTCAGTCCTATGCTAATTACTTTTCTGGGAATGCCGGCTTATGAGGCCGTGGGGATTGCACTGGCAAGTGATGTACTGGCGAGTGCGGTCAGTGCTTACACCTACGGAAAAAATAAGAATCTGGATATCCGGAACGGGCTGGTTATGATGGTAGCGGTGCTGTTGTTTACTCTCTTCGGAAGCTGGGTGGCAAGTCTGGTGCCAAACACTACCATGGGAAATTTCTCTGTGTTTATGACGCTGCTTCTGGGAATTAAGTTTATTGTAAAGCCGGTTATGACGACCAAAGAAGCCATGAATGCGGTCAGTGTCAAAAAGAGGATTATTCAGTCCGTTATCTGTGGAATCGGAATTGGATTTATCTGTGGCTTCGTCGGTGCGGGGGGCGGTATGATGATGCTGCTGATTTTAACCAGTGTATTGGGCTATGAGTTAAAAACAGCAGTGGGAACCAGCGTATTTATTATGGCTTTTACTGCATTTACAGGTTCAGCCGGTCATTTTGTTATTGGAGGTATGCCGGATATAAGGTGTTTGATACTCTGTGTGGCATCTACTTTATTGTGGGCAAGAATTGCCGCAAAGTTTGCCAATAAGGCGAGTGCCGTTACCTTAAACCGTGCTACAGGCGTAGTGCTTGTAGTACTTGGAGCGACTATTTTGGGGGTAAATTTCTTTAAGTAGCAGGTACGGCAGGCGGATGTATGGCAGTGTGTGATGCTAAACGGTACCATTTTGTGTGGAGGAATTATGATGGAATATTTTGAACTGGTGCAGAAATTGAAAGAAAATATCAATTCTGTTTTTGTGGGAAAAGAGGAAGTGGTAGAGAATATGCTGGTGTGCCTGTTTGCGGGCGGGCATGTACTGCTTGAGGATGTACCCGGAGTGGGGAAAACGACGCTTGCCAATACGATGGCAAGAAGCATGGAGTGCAGTCTGGGACGTATTCAGTTTACGCCGGACACCTTGCCGACGGATGTGCTGGGTGTGTCCGTGTATAATATGAAAACAGGTGAGTTCGAGTATGCAAAAGGGGTGGTAATGAACCAACTGATTCTGGCTGATGAAATTAACCGTACATCACCTAAAACCCAGGCCAGTTTATTGGAAGCGATGGCAGAAGAGCAGATTACGGTGGATGGAAAGGTGTATCAGCTTCCAAAGCCCTTTATGGTAATCGCAACACAGAATCCGGTAGAGTTTCTGGGGACATATCCTTTGCCGGAGGCTCAGATGGACCGCTTTATGATGAGGCTTACGATTGGGTATCCCGATAAAACCCGGGAAGTAAAGATGGCAATGCAGTATCTGGAGGGAAAGACGCCGGATACGGTAAAGCCGATCTGCACGACGGAAGATATCTGCCGTATAAAAGAAACAGTTGCCAAAGTAAAGATGACAGAGCCGGTGGTTGCCTATGCACAGGATATTATTGACCTGACAAGGAAAGAACCAAGATTTCTGCTGGGTGCAAGTCCGCGTGCCATGTTAGCTCTTGTGCGGGCAGCACAGAGCAGGGCGTTTTTACAGGGCAGGGACTATGTAAAGCCGGATGATATCAAGGAAATGGCAGAGCCGGTATTATTGCATAGAATTTCCCTTACGTCAGAGGCAAAAATCCGTAAAGAGGATGCGTCTAAAATTTTGAAAAGTCTGGTATTAAAAGCAAAGGTTCCTACAGTATAAAATGTGGGCGGCACGGGTTGGATTCAATAAAAACCCGTTGATTTGGTTTCTGACACGGAAGAGCAGAAGAAAGTATGAAAAAGAGAAAATGGATTTGGTTGGGAATATGGATTCTTTCGCTGGTGGGAATCAGTTGTGTGGGCGGTGCGGTAAGCTACGGGTGTTTCTGGGCACTTACTCTGCTGCCGGTGATTTCACTGGTTTATTTGTTATGTGTGTATTTCCGTTTTCGTATTTATCAGGAAGTGGAGTCCAGAGACATGGTGTGCGGGCAGGCTTTTAACTATTATTTTACGCTGCGTAACGAAGACTATTTTGGCTTTGCCGGTGTCAATGTAAGACTGTTTCCGGACTTTTCTTATGTGGAAAATCTGGCGGAGGATATAGAATATGAGCTTTTACCGGGGGATGAATTTATTTACCGGACTAAGGTGACCTGCAAATATCGCGGTGAATATGAAATCGGCTTAAAAGAAGTAGTGGTGACAGATTTTTTCAGATTGTTTCAGCTTCGTTATCCTATTCCCGGAACCATCAGAGCCATTGTACGACCTAAAATTGTAAACCTGAAGGAAATAACAGAATTATCAGATATAGTGGTAAGCCTGCAAAGGGAAGCGTTGTTTTCCAAAACAGAGCCGGATGTGGTGGTGAGGGATTATATAAGGGGTGACAGCCCCAAAAGGATTCATTGGAAAGCCACGGCCAGAGAAAGCAGGTTGAAGGTGCGTACGGATACCGGTGAAGAAAAGCAGGGAATCCATATGCTTTTTGATACGAAGAGATACAGCCGGAACATGCAGGAGTACCTGCCTCTGGAAAGTAAAATGCTGGAGGCACTGCTTGCATTGGGGATGTTCTTTGCCGCAAGAGATATGGTGACGTCCGTACATTACGGACAGAACGGAGTCAGGCGGGATGAGATTACCAATATAAAAAGCTTTGAAGAGTTTTACAGCCGGATATCGAATATTTCTTTTCGGGAAGAAGAGGAAATTACCGCTCTTTTTCAGATGCTATATGAGCAGGGGACTTTTGCGGACGCCAAGGTATTGATTGTGGTTCTTCATGAGCTGAATGATGAAATTATGGAGATGGCAGAGCGTATCTCCACAGAAGGTATTTACATAGTTATTTATGTTGTGACAGATAACAATGTAGAGAATTATATCAGAGAAAGTACTGTCAGGAAAAAAATAGTAGTCATTCCGACGGAAGCAGAATTGGAGGGGGTAGTGTAAAAATCAAACTGATGTGCTGATTTTCACACGGAGATTATGATGGAAAAAAACTTGTACCGCCTGGTAAACAGCTTTCTGCCGGTTATGATTCTTTTGCTGGGATTTGGTAATGAACTGGGAATAGCAGGTCTGAAAGCATATCATTTTATATTGGCTTTGATGGTTACCATAGGTCTGGTAACACTGGTGGGTCTGAAAAGAAGGGGAAAGCTGATTTTTGTCATGTCTGCAGTTATTTGCATAGGTTTTATGGTTATGATTGCAGGGGCAGAGAACGTAGTATTGTTTGTGAAGTCCTATATCGGACGGCTTACGGGAACGGGCATAGGAGCTATGGAATGGGGTGTCTGGCATGAGTGTATGCAGGTGGTGCTTCTTTCGGTGGTTTGCTTTGCAGTGCAGTTTTTTACAGAAAAGTTTCTGGCTGTCAAAATAGCAACAGCACTGCTTCTTGTTGTGCTTGCCCTGACAGATATGGTGCTGGCCGGAGGAATGGGACATATCGAGGTAGTATGTATCTGGGGATATGTCATCATGGTATATGTGGAATGGACGCAAAAAGGCTGGGAAAAGAAAAAGACCGGCAGAAGACAGCAGTATCTGGTATGGATGCTACCTTTCCTGGCACTGTACTTTTTGCTTATGCTGGCGATACCGGCAAAAGAGGAGCCTTACGACTGGAAATTTTTAAGAAATGTAGTGGATAAGGTCTATGAAAATTTTATGGTTGTAACCCAGAACTTAGGAAGCGGCCGGGAAGACTTTGAGATGTCCATGACCGGATTTTCAGAGGATGGAAGGTTACAGGGAGGATTACAGGACAATAAACAGCTAGTCATGTATATTCAGGGACAAAAGAGCCTGAAGACGAATGTATATCTGATGGGAAAGGTATATGATACATTTAATGGCACCGGCTGGGAGCAGCTTTATGCGGGAGAAGAAAATGACAGACTGATAGACACTCTGGAAACCATATATGCCGTTGAGATGTATGATAAAGAGAATGCAGAGGATTATATCAAGTTTACCAGACTGGAATTGTCCTATACTTTTTTTCACACGCATTATGTGTTCACACCATTGAAAACCTGGAATATAGACGGGCGGAATGTGACCTATAAGCTGGAAGGCGGGAATCTGGTTTTTGATAGAATTAAGGGCTACGGCACTTCCTATGCGGCCTACTTTGCACAAATAAACGTAGATAATGTGGAATTCTACCGGTTTGTGGAGAATGCACGACAAGATAATGAAGAAGCATGGAAACAGGTGCAAAAGGAATATCTGGAAAAAGCAGAGGACAGATATTCTTTTACGGACTTGCAGAAGCACAGGCAGGAGATTTATGAGGTCTATGGGCAGCCGGTGGTTTTATCAAAGGAGATGAGGAGCTGCCTGGATGAAATGCTGGGCGGTGCAACTACGGATGTAGAAATATTGAAAGCAATTGAGGCGGCACTGTCGGCAATGGTCTATACAAAGACACCGGGAGCATTGCCGGACGGTATAGACTCCCCCAATGATTTTCTGGAATATTTTCTGTTGGAAAACAAGGAAGGATATTGCAGTTATTTTGCGACTGCGTTTGTGTTGCTTGCAAGGGCAGAAGGAATTCCTGCACGTTATGTAGAAGGCTTTTGTGTACCGGTTTCGGGAGAAAAAAGAGTCGGTGTGTATTCTGACATGGCACATGCATGGCCGGAGGCTTACATAGAAGGTGTTGGCTGGCTTCCCTTTGAGCCAACACCCGGATATGCACGAATCCGTTATACACCGTGGGCAACGGAGGCTCCGATGTGGACACCTTCCGATAGTAAAGCAGAGGATGAGGAAGTCATACAGGACATTGCTGTTGCGGATACAGAAAGTGTCAGTACAGATATAGCCCGGCAGGAAAAGGATCTTTTTAAGGTATTTCTTTTTATAATTACTTTTGCTGTGATAGCAGGTCTGTTGTGGTTTGCTTTTGAACGCGGAGTAAAATATTACCGTAATAATAAGTGGAGTCTGGAGAAACGAATTCTGACAGAAATTCAGAACAATCTAAAGATACTGGGATTTTTGGGCTATAAGCGTGGAGAAAGTGAAACCATTCACGAACTGAAAAAACGTATAACGACACGCGTGTCAGAAAGTGAAGGCGGTCGCAGACTATCCCTGCAATTTTTGCAATACTATGAGGAAATTCTGTACGGTAAGTATCCTGTTAAAGCTGATATGCTGGCAGTCATCTTAAAAGAAAGAACAGATATGCTGGAGGAGTTAAGGACAGTCAGATTTCCTGTCTATCTGTATTGTAAGCTGATTTATCGCTCATAAAAAGAGTGCCCCATCTGCTCCTGCCCACAAGTAAGTGCGGGAGGGAGCAGACAGGGTCACCCTGAAGCTCATCTGTACAGCCTGTTTGTGAAACAAACCAACTTACAACTTAAACAACGTGCTCAGGATGCCTCTTCCCAAAGAAGCACCGACGTTACCGCCAAGCTTTTTGCCGAATTTACCGCCGATAGAAGAGCCAAGGGTATTTCCGATTTCACGTCCGATAGTACCTGCAGCAGAGCTTGCAACACTGCGGGTAGCGGATTTGATGGCTTTTTGCTTTGCTTTTTCTTCTTTCTCAGCCTGCTTTCTGGCAACGGCATCCATTTCTGCTTTCTGTTCATTGGCAGCTTCCTCGGAGAACTTTCTTTGTAAAAATTCATAAGCGGAATCTCTGTCTATTGTCTGGGAATAGCGTACACACAATAAACTGCTGTTTACCTGCTGTGCTCTGATTGCATCGTCCAATGCCCCCATCTGACTCTGGGGAGGCAGAATTTTACATTGCTCCACTATGGTAGGAATACCCTTTTCGTCCAAAACGGATACCAGTGCTTCTCCGATACCCAGTTCGGTTAAAACATCATAGGTCTTAAATGCCGGATTTTCCCTAAAGGACTGTGCGGCAGCCTTGGCAGCTTTTTGCTCAGCAGGAGTATAGGCACGCAGGGCATGCTGGATTTTGTTGCCGAGCTGTGCCAGAACACCATCGGGAATATCCTTGGGGTTCTGGGTAATAAAGTAAATACCTACGCCCTTGGAACGAATCAGCTTGACTACCTGCTCAATCTTATCCAGCAATGTTTTAGAAGCATGATCAAATAAAAGATGTGCTTCATCAAAGAAGAAAATCATGCGGGGCTTATCCAAATCACCTGCTTCCGGAAGGGTTTCAAACAACTCAGACATCATCCAGAGCAGGAAGGTTGCATACATGGTAGGGGAGTTAATCAGGGTACGGCAGTCTAAAAGCTGAATGGTGCCCTTTCCGGTGTTGTCGGTAGTGAACCAGTCAGTGATATTTAAAGCGGGCTCACCGAAGAAGATTTCGCCGCCCTCACTTTCCAGTGCAACAAGTGCTCTGGTAATGGCACCTAAGCTTGCGGTAGGAAGATTGCCATATTTTAAAGAGTACTCTTTGGCATTCTCACCAACATACTGCAGCATGGAGCGTAAGTCTTTGGTATCAATCAACAACAGGTTCTCGTCATCTGCAATTTTGAAAACAATAGTCAGTACGTCTGTCTGGGTATCGTTTAAACCCATAATTCTGGAAAGCAGTAAAGGTCCCATTTCGGAGATTGTGGTTCTTAACGGAAGACCGGTCTGTGCAAAAACATCCCAGAAGTTTGTGGGGTAGGAGGAGAAATCAAAGCCTTCCTTATCCAAACCGAATTTTTCAATGCGGCCTGCCATATTTTCGTCCTTTATTCCGGGACGGCACATGCCGGCTAAGTCACCTTTTACATCAGCCAGAAACACGGGTATGCCGCAATCGCTGAAGGATTCTGCCAATACCTTTAAGGTGACGGTTTTTCCGGTACCGGTAGCACCGGCAATTAAACCGTGGCGGTTTGCCATTTTAGGGTATATATACACCTTTTTGTCGCCTGCTTTTCCAATCCATATCTTATTATCCTGATACATAACTGTTACCTGTTCCTTTCTTTATTGTAATTTATATGTGTTTATTATTCATCCGGATACTGCTTCATGATTTCCACAAATTCACCGACCTGCATATAAATGCTATTTGTCTGCATTTTCTTATTTTCACTATATTATAAATTATAATACAACAGGACCTATTCTGCAACGTACAACTGTTTCGGAGGTTAGGAAGCATGGCGAAGCAGATGTTGCCCAAAAAATCTGCACATGTTATAATCAAAGAAATTTCCACCATATACTACGCTTTGTCTACTGACAGATGTGCATAGGGTATAGTATAAAGAACTTATATAAGCTTGATAAACAATGGCTTCATAAAAAGGAAGGGGTATGGGAATTATGATGTTAAATAGTTTTAGACCGGAAAAAGTACACTTAATGCCGGGATTGTTTAAGGAACGTGCGGATGTAAACAGAGAGTATCTGATGGAATTGAGCAGTCAGGGACTTTTGCAGAACTTTTATTTGGAGGCAGGCATTGTAATGCCGGGACTGCAGATAGTGGAGAATCCGGAGAGTGCAAAACTGCACTGGGGCTGGGAGGCACCAACCTGTCAGCTGAGAGGTCACTTTACAGGGCATTTTATGAGTGCGGCAGCGATGTTGGCTGCAACTGAGAATGATTATGAATTAGAAGCAAAGCTTAATAAGCTTATCGATGAGATGGAGAAATGTCAGGAATTAAATGGCGGAAAATGGTGCGGCTCTATTCCGGAGAAATATTTCGAGAAGCTTGCCAGGAATGATTACATATGGTCTCCTCAGTATGTCATGCACAAAACCTTGTTGGGTCTTATGCATGCGTACCTCTATGCAGACAACAAAAAGGCCTTGAAAATTTTAGATGGTCTGGCTGACTGGTATACCGACTGGGTAAAGGATATGCAGGAGAGAAATCCTCATGCCGTTTATTCCGGTGAAGAAGGGGGGATGCTGGAAGTATGGGCAACCCTGTATGAACTGACCGGTGATAAAAAATATTGGAATCTGGCCCAGGCTTATGCGGAGCCGTCTATCTTTGAAAAGCTGCTGAACGGACAGGATGCATTAACCTCCTGCCACCAGAATGCAAGCATTCCTTTTGCACATGGTGCTGCAAAGCTGTATGAGATAACCGGTGAAAAGAAGTGGCTGGATATTATATTAGCATTCTGGAAACAGGCGGTAACAGACAGAGGCGAATATTGCACAGGTGGACAGGGAGCAGGTGAATACTGGGTACCTCCTCATATGCAGGGACATTTTTTAAGTGACCGCAACCAGGAATTTTGTACAGTATACAATATGGTACGTCTGGCTGACTATCTTTACCGTTTCACCGGTGATAAGCAGTATGCGGATTATATTGAGAGGAATCTTTACAACGGTTTTCTGGCACAGCAGAACAAGGAGACCGGTATGCCGACCTATTTTCTACCCATGCGTGCCGGCAGCAGAAAGAAGTGGGGCAGCCGTACAAGGGATTTCTGGTGCTGCTACGGAACCATGGTACAGGCACAGACCCTGTATCCTTCACTTTGCTATTATGAGGATAAAGACAATAACAGGCTGGTGATAAACCAGTATATTCCCTCTCAGGTACAGTGGAGAGAAAATGTAACCATCACCCAGAACGTGAATATGAAATATTATGGTGTGCAGGCACTTTTTGATGAAAAAGATGAAGGCCAGATGTCCAGATGGCAGTTAAAATTTGAAGTGAAGGGTAACAGCCGCTTTATGCTTTCCTTCCGCATTCCGGACTGGGTAAAGTCAGAGCCTGTAGTAACCTTAAATGGGGAAACATTCACGGATTATACTGTGGAAAACGGTTATCTGCACATTGACAGAGAGTGGAATGAGGATGAATTGGGGCTGTACTTCCCCGTTGGACTGTACTTTTCGGAACTGCCGGATATGCCGGGTGTGGCAGCGGTATTGGAGGGTCCCATTGTACTGGCAGGCTTGTGCGACAGAGACAAGGGATTGTATTTGAAGAATGGACAGCCGGAAGAAATACTGATGCCCCAGCTTGAGCATACCTATAGTACCTTCCCATGGCTGCAGAGTACCTATCAGACTGTAAAACAGCCTGAAAATCTGAGGTTTGTACCCCTATATGAGGTAACGGACGAAACCTACACCGTGTATTTTACCAAAGTAACAGAATGTGGAGAAATATGAGATACTTTACACTTGATACGAAAAAGCCCTTGCAGTATTTGCTTTGCGGACAACTGATAGATAAGGAAGGATTTTTGCATCACCGCAGAAGCTTTGATCAGCATGTATTCATTCTGGTGACGGAAGGGGTTTTGTATATCAATGCCTGTGGCAAAGAGTACAGTGTAGGAGCAAACCAGTATATCTTTTTGAAGGCGGGCGAAGAACATTTCGGATATCAGGCCAGTAAGGGCGTATTATCTTATTACTGGGTACATATAGCGGAGGACTGCCCGGTGATAGCTGTGGACGGTAGGACAACCATTGGGGATGGATTGTGCCCGGAAGGCAAAGGCATGGTGCCAAAAGGGATGGCAGCAGGGGAGATAGGAAAAAGTGGTCTGTACCTCTTTCCCGAATATGGTGAAATTTTGGCGGCAAACCGTGTACAGCGGCTTTTCCGCCGGCTCATCGACCTGTCGCTGGAAGAGAGTCTGTATGTGAAGGAAATGTTTGATTATACCTTGAGCCTTCTTTTGATGGAGATATCACAGGAATTTGCCTGCCGGAAGGCGGATGAAAAGCAACAAAACACGGGTAGGAAAGCTTTGCCCACGGTAATCGTAGAAGCAAGAGAATGGATAAGGGAAAATTACAGCCGTCCCTTCAAAGTAACAGAACTGGCGGCAGCACTGGGCTATCAGGCAGACTACCTTTCCGCTCTTTTTAAACAAAGCGTGGGTATCTCTATTGTAGGCTATACAAACAAAATCCGCATTGAAGCGGCTAAAAATCTACTGGAAACGGAAGGACTTCCCATTAAAGTAGTAGCTTGCTCTTGTGGGTTTACAGATGAAAAATATTTTATGAAGGTCTTTAAAAAGCTGGAGAGCAGCACGCCGGGAGAGTATAGAAACAGCTATAAATAATGACCGCCTCGTGCATATTATATTATTCGGAAAACGGCGTATAATAAAAGGAAGCTGTTGCTTTATAGATTTTATTCCTTAAAGCAACAGCTTCTTTATCGTTTTTTAATTGTTACTTTGTTCCGAAGATTCTGTCGCCGGCATCTCCGAGTCCGGGGCAGATGTAGGCATGTTCATTTAAACATCTGTCCAAATGGCCTACGTAAATCTGAATATCGGGATGAGCCTCCTGCAATCGTTTTAAGCCCTCGGGAGCAGCAATGATACACATGAATTTGATGTTCTTTCCGCCGTGCTGCTTGATAAAGTCTACAGCTTCGGCACCGGAACCACCGGTAGCTAACATAGGATCAAGAACAACGATAGTACGCTGGTCTATAGGTTCAGGAAGCTTACAGTAATATTCGTGGGGTTCATGGGTCTGGGGGTCACGATAAAGACCGATGTGTCCGACCTTAGCGGAAGGCACTAATGCCAGAATACCGTTTACCATACCGAGACCGGCACGAAGAATGGGAACAATTGCCAGCTTTTTGCCGGAAAGGACAGGAGACATACAGGTCTCAATGGGAGTTTTGACTTCGATATCTTCTAAAGGAAGATCACGCAATGCTTCATACCCCATCAGCATGGCAATTTCTTCAATCAGTTTTCTGAATTCTCCGGTGCCGGTGTTTTCGTCACGCAACCGGGAAATTTTATGCTGAATTAACGGGTGGTTTAAGATAAATACGTTTTCCATATTATTTAAATGTTCCATAAAATCCCTCCATACAATAAAATTGTTATACTATATAAAATTTTATTGTAAATTGCCAATGAAGTCAAGAAAAAGGGCAACTTTATATATATTTTTACACAAAGAAATGTGAAAAAAAGGAAGTCAGGGTCTTGTAATAATGTCTGCAAAAAAGTATACTTTACTGGAAGGTTTTAAAAGCAAAAGAAAAAGGAGGAGAAAGTGATGATGAAGCAACAGGAAGCGATTCGGGATGCAAGGGCTCTTGGAATTCCCAAGATGCTTATTCTCGGATTGCAGCATATGTTTGCCATGTTCGGTGCCACTATTTTAGTGCCGATTCTGGTAAACAATTATTTTGAAGGAGAGGGACTTTCCATTCAGGTTACTTTGATTTGTGCGGGACTGGGAACATTATTTTTCCATGCCTGTTCCAAACTCAAGGTACCTGCATTTTTAGGTTCTTCCTTTGCCTTTTTGGGTGGTTTTAAAATGGTGGCGGATTTGGATACCGGAATCTTTGCCGATATGACCATGGGAGAAAAGCTTCCGTATGCATGCGGAGGCATTGTGGTAGCAGGTCTTTTATATCTGGTGCTGGCCCTGATAATTAAGTTAATCGGAGTAAAAAAAGTAATGAGATTTCTTCCTCCGGTGGTTACGGGACCGATGATTATTTGTATCGGACTTTCTTTAGCCCCGTCCGCAGTAACCAATGCGTCTGCAAACTGGATTCTGGCAATTATTGCACTGGGCACGATTATCATTTTCAATGTATGGGGAAAAGGAATGTTTAGAATTATTCCCATTCTGATGGGGGTTATCATTTCTTATGTGGCAGCTGTTATTATGAATGCCATTGGATTTACCAATGCAGACGGTTCTGCAATTTTAAGCTTTTCCGGTGTACAGGCAGCTGACTGGGTAGGCCTGCCTCCTTTCCAGCTTTGCAAGTTTGATATTACGGCAATCCTGGTTATGGCACCTATCGCATTAGCTACTATGATGGAGCATATCGGTGATATTTCCGCTATTTCAGCAACCGTAGGAGAAAATTTTATTGAAAAGCCGGGACTTCACAGAACTTTGATGGGAGATGGCCTTGCAACTGCATTTGCCGCATTGATAGGCGGTCCTGCAAACACAACATACGGTGAGAACACCGGTGTTCTGGAGCTGAGCAAGGTATATGACCCTAAGGTAATCAGACTGGCAGCAATTTATGCCATTGCTTTAAGCTTCATTCCTAAAATGGCTGAAATTATCGGTTCCATTCCCTCTGCCATTATCGGCGGTGTCAGCTTTATGCTCTATGGTATGATTTCTGCTATTGGTGTCAGAAATGTGGTAGAAAATAAGGTTGATTTTACAAAATCAAGAAACCTTATTATAGCGGCAGTGATTCTGGTTTGCGGACTTGGTTTCTCAGACGGAATTACCTTCACTGTTGCCGGAACCGCTATTACTCTGACCGGACTTGCCATTGCAGCACTGGCAGGAATTATCTTAAATGCCATTCTTCCGGGAAATGATTATGAATTTGGAGCAAATGTTGAAAAAAGTGAAAAATAGTACCGGCAGAGAAGCGTTGTAAGTCGGTAAAAATAAAAAGGGAACTGCGTTACCGTCACAGACCGGGTAACAGCGGTTCCTTTTTTGTCAGTACTGCATCAATGGAAGCTTTTTTTCTTCATTCCTGCCTTGATAAAAAGTCCTGCCAGTAATAGTATCGGAAAGATAATAGCTGCGAGAACACCGATTTTTAAATTGTCATGAAGGGCACCGGAAACGAAGCCTACAAAGGTAGGACCACCGCCACAGCCCAAATCACCTGCCAGTGCAAAGAAAGCGAACATGGCAGTACTGCCTCCGTGGAAATCCTTTGCTGCCATACTGAAGGTGCCGGGCCAGAGAATACCTACTGAGAGTCCGCAGATTCCACAGCCAATCAGACTTAAGAAGGGCCAGGGTGACAGCGAAATAATCAGATAGGAAACAAGGCAGAGAATTCCACTGCAGCACATAAACGTTTCCAGATTTATTTTATCACCCCACTTACCGTAAACCAGTCGTGAAGTTCCCATCAGGATAGCAAAGAGCATAGGACCTGCCAAATCCCCGGCAGTTTTGCTGATGCCCAGACCCTTCTCTGCAAAGGCAGAAGCCCATTGGCTGACAGCCTGTTCGCAGGCACCGGCACATATCATTAAAATAATGAACACCCAGAATACTTTTTGTTTCAGCATATCTTTTATGGAAAGCTGTCTGCCGGTTGCTTCACTTAAGGAAGGCACCGGGGATGTGCCAAATAAAAAGAAATTTGCAATCGGCACAAGTGCCCAGAGGAAGGCCATAATCTTCCAGTTATGAATACCGAAGGTCTGAAAAAATATAGTGGACAGTAATACAACTGCTACGTGTCCCCAGCAGTAAAAAGAATGTAGAAGGCTCATGGCCTTTTCCTTATTGTCAGTAGGACATGTCTCCATAATGGGGCTTACCAGAACCTCTAAAAGACCGCCGCCCAGTGCATAAATCATGACAGATAGCAAAAGACCTGCAAAGGCATTGGGTAACATTTCGGGCAGAATGGTCAGCAAGAGTAATCCGGCAGCACAAAAAATGTGTGCAATCATAATAGAGGCCTTGTAACCGATTTTATCAATAAAGGCGGGGGATACAAAGTCTATAATAAGCTGTAATCCAAAATTAACGGTCACAAGCAGGGTAATCTGTGACAGAGGAATTCCGTAGGAGGAATGGAACGTCAAAAACAAAAGCGGCACAAAATTGTTGATAATTGCCTGTACGACATAGCCAATGAAGCAGGCATAAATAGTGCCATTATAATTTTTGCTGCATGTCATAAGTATACTCCTTATATAATGATATAAAATATATCGTATCACAAAGCAGTTTGCTGTAAAATAGATTTTTTTGACCGGTACATGGACTTTATTTCTAGGATTATAAAAGGGAATATGCTACAATAAAAATTGAGGTTAGAAGGAAAAATGCGTTCAGAAAAAGGAGAACAGATATGCTTACATGTGATTACAGAGTAATAAGAATTGATGGGGATTATGCAGGACTGTTAAAACTGCCTGAAGGGCAGGCGGAAGGTATTGACGCAGTACAGGAGACTTTAGCGGCAGACGGCGACCTCAATTTTGTGGCAAGGGCACTGCTTCCCGAGAATATTACAGAGGGGTGCAGACTGCATTATGAAATGCTTACCTATACATTGGTAGAGGAGGCATAGAAAGAGGACAGACACTGGAAATAGCTGCATTAAAGAATAAGTACGTGTCTGGCTAAAAGAGACTGAAACAAATTAATATTTATATTTTTTCCTTTTTCCAAGTAAAAAGAGAGCGGTTACAAATGCCGCCATAAACTCTGCGGCAACGATGGAGGCCCAGATACCGTCTATTCCCCAGAGAAGAGGGAATATCAGCACAGCAGCAACCTGAAACAGCAGAGTTCTTAAAAAGGCAATCAGTGCAGATATCAGCCCGTTGTTTAAGGCAGTAAAAAAGGAAGAACCGAAAATTGCCATTCCTGAAAACAAAAAGGAAAATGAGAAAATCCGGAAAGCCTGCAGGGTCAGTGAAAGCAGATTTCGGTCGTAGCCTACAAAAACAGAGGCAAGGGGGTTGGCCAGAAGCTCTGCCGCAGCTAACATTGTCACAGAAAAGCAGCTGATAATAAACAGGCTCTTTTTTAACAGGCCTTTTAACTCGTTATAATTGCCGGCACCGTAGTGGAAACCGATAATCGGTGCACTGCCTACGGAATAGCCAATGAAAGCGGCAAGGAATATCATGTTTACATACATGAGTACACCGTATGCGGCAACACCGTCTTCCCCGGCATATTTAATTAACTGTACATTGTAAAGCATGCTGACAATGGACATGGAAATATTGGACATCAGTTCAGAGGAACCGTTTGTACAGGCTTTTAACAGGGCACGTCCGTTCCATTTGGTTTTGGTCAGACGTAAGAGGCTTGAACCGGGACGGGAGAAATAAATCAGTGGAATGATACCGCCCACGCACTGACTGATAGCGGTCGCAAGGGCAGCTCCCGGAAGACCTAAGGGAAATATTGCGACTAAAAGTGCGTCCAGCACCATATTGGTGATACCTGCGATGATAGTAACAACAAGTCCCAACTGGGGTTTTTCAGCAGTTACGAAGAAACTCTGAAATTCATATTGCAGCATATAGGCAGGGAGTGCAATTAGGATAATCCTTCCGTAGGTAACACAATTATCCAGCATAACACCTTCAGCACCGAGAAAAGCAGCAATGGGATGAATGAAAATAATGCCCAGGACGGCAATGATAATACCGCAGCCTGCTGATACATATACAAACAGCGAGAACAGCTCATTTGCCTTTTTTGCTTTGCCCTCGCCTAAGGTGACGGCAATCAGAGCACTGCCGCCGGTGCCGAACATAAAGCCTACAGCACCGAGAATCATTAAAAAGGGCATAATGAAATTGACTGCGGCAAAAGGTGTTTTGCCTACAAAGTTGGATACAAAAAAGCCGTCTACCACTCCGTAGACAGAAGTAAAAATCATCATAATAATGGATGACAGCGTGAAGCGTAACAGCTTCTTATATGTGAAATGCTCTGATAACTGAATATTCATAATTACAACTCCTTGACTTTCTCCCGGAAAGCAGAAAGATATTTTTGTGTAAGTTTTATATAGATATCCCGCTCCTCCCTTGACCAGGAATTGAAAATTTCGTTTTCTGCTTCTATAATCTTGAGAACAGTATTCTTGACCAAAGCTTTACCGCTGTCGGTAAGGCAAACCTTCTTCTTTTTTCCACTGAAAATTTCCAGATATACGATACCATCGCTTTCCAGTTTTCGGAGAGCCGAATTAATGGTTTGTTTACTGATACCGGACATTTTGGTAATATCCCTGAGCAGACATTCCTCCCCATAATTGCAAATGGTATAGAGAATTAGCATGGCACTATCAGACAAGCCCAGCTTCAACGCAGCTTCATGGTAGGTGGCATCGATTTCTGTTGTAAGATAATTAAAACGTTTCAGTTCTGTTGTTATATGAGTAGTCATAAAAACCTCCTAAGTACGAAATCGTACTTGATATACTATAGTATGATTTCAGATTGAAGTCAAGAGCTTTAGGAGAGAACTCAAAGAAAGTATGTAGTTGGAAAGTATGTGGTTTATATGGAAAAGTTAATGGTATCGATTTTCTTTACCAATATTTCTTTCTTTTAAATACGTGGTATAATGGTTTAATCAAGTGATGCAAATGCTTGCACATGTAAAAGAAATTATGGAGCAGTTACCGGATAGGAGCGGAGAAACTGCATCATGCGGGAGGAAAGGAAAATGGAACTTTTAGAAGCAATGGAGAAACGGCACAGTGTTCGTCAGTATGCAGATAAAGCAATGGAAGCAGAAGTGCTGCAGGCAATACAGGAAGAAATCGATGTATGCAACCGGGAAGGGGATTTACACATTCAGCTCATAACTGATGAGCCTAAAGCCTTTGACAGTTTTATGGCACATTATGGAAAATTTGAAGGGGTAACAAATTATATTGCACTTATCGGTAAAAAAGGAAAAGATTTGGATGAAAAGTGTGGATATTTTGGTGAAAGACTTGTTTTAAAGGCACAACAACTGGGATTGAACACCTGCTGGGTAGCAATGTCATACAGTAAAGTACCCGGCACATTCCGGGTAGAGAAGGGTGAAAAGCTTACCGTGGTAATTGCCCTTGGTTATGGAAAGACACAGGGGACAGAGCATAAATCCAAAGCACCGGAGGCTGTCAGCAATATTGACAGTACTACACCGGAGTGGTTTAAAAAGGGTGTGACGGCGGCATTGCTTGCACCCACTGCCATGAATCAGCAGAAATTTTATCTGAAGCTTGTGTCAGGGGAGGTTTCGGCAAAGGCAAAAGCGGGATTTTACACGAAGCTGGATTTGGGCATAGTGAAGTATCACTTTGAACTTGGTGCAGGAAAAAGCAATTTTAAGTGGGTATAAAATGAAAACAGGCGGCAGGGAATTTTTTCTGCTGCCTTTTCTGTTTAGTTCTTTGTTTTTTCTTTCAAATTTCATCAAATTTGCCTGTAATAATAAAAAAACTGTAATTTTATTCCATATACACAAATTTCACATAGAGAATACTGTACTCTTGCGATAATATGGAAGATAAGCAATATCAAAGAGTCTGAGCACAATACCTAAGATGTCACAGAATAGGTATTTCTAAGAATTTGTTTTGGAAGGAAGTTCATATGAAAGCAGGCAATAAAAAAATAAACCGGGAATTGATATTGAATGGCAATATGCTTCATGCAATTTTGTCATTGGCAATTCCTGTAGTGATAAACAGCTTTTTACATACCATGTACAATCTGACTGATACCTACTGGCTGGGACAGATTGGCAAAGAGCAACTGGCGGCAATCAACCTGGTAACACCTGTGCAGAATATTGTAATTAACTTTGGTTCCGGCATTACGGTGGCAGGTTCTGTTCTGGTGGCACAGTATATCGGTGCCAAGCAGGACAAAGAAGCCAAATCCATGACCAATCAGATATTTGCCTGTGCCATGCTGTTTGCACTGGTATGTGTCTCTCTTTGTTTTGGGTTTACACCGGGTATTGTAAGGTGGCTGGGGGCGGAAGGAATGACCGGAAGCTATGCGGTAACCTACTTACGGATTGTAATTTTAGATATGCCCTTCTTATTTATGGTGAATATCTTCCAGGCAATTAATCAGGCACAGGGAGATACGGTTCGTCCCATGCTTTTAAATCTTTTGGGAATTTCCCTGAATATGATACTTGACCCACTTCTTATGATTGTACTGGATTTAAATATTGCAGGTGCGGCACTGGCTACTTTACTGTCAAAGGCAGTACCGGCAGTAATTGCGTTCTGTATTTTGTCAGACAGGAAAAAAGCGGTGCACCTGGATGTGCGTCATATGCGTTTTCAGAAGGATAAGCTGCAGGCTATTATCAGTATCGGTCTGCCTACCGCTATCGGCGGCAGTACCATGCAGTTTGGCTTTTTGTTAATGAGCCGGAATGTGTATGTGTATGGTGTGGATGCTATGGCAGCTTACGGTATCGGAAATAAAGTAAACGGACTGATTACACTGCCTTCTAATGGTATCGGTTCTGCGGTGGCGACCATTGTGGGACAAAATATGGGGGCGAAGCAAAGAGACAGAGCAGAACAGGGGTACAAAATCTCCATGTACATATCAGTGATTTTCCTGTTTGTTGGCGGTATGATTTTATCAACAGAGAAGATTTCCACTGCGATTGTCAGTATTTTCTCTGATGACACGAATGTCATTTCTATGGCGGCGGACTTTTTGAGCATTATGGCATTCTGGTGCTGGACCAACGGCATCTATAATGCTACATCGGGGCTGTTTCAGGGAACGGGGCATACAGAGGTTACCATGGCAGTAGATGCAACGCGTTTATGGGTGTTCCGTTTCCTGACCCTGTTTTTCTGCCAGAAGGTATTACACATGGGCGTGGAGAGCGTCTGGTATTCGGTAGTGGTGAGTAATGGTATCAGTGCCTTTATTTTGCTGGGGTTATATTTCTCGGGATTGTGGAAAAAGAACCGCATTAAAATAAAGACCGAAGTAAATGATGCAGATAAGAAGATAAATAATGAAGATATAAAAAGATAAAAATAAAAAATGAAGATAAAGAAGGAACTGCTGCTAAAAAAGCTCTTTGCAGCAGTTCCATAAATAACACCTGACAATTCTGTCATAAACAGACCAGTCTCTTAAGCTTCCGGTCTCTCTTCCTTAAGCTTCCGGTCTCTCTTCCTTAAGCTTCC
>JBJEMX010000071.1:0-85030 GCA_051879895.1 Lachnospiraceae bacterium | reverse complement strand
AGGAAGCACTTAGAAATGCAGATAAAAAAATGCCTTACCGGGGACCGGAATATTATCAGTCGGGGGAATATATATATAAGTGCAATGTTGCGGGAGACTTTACATGGTTTCAAGGTTACGAAGAAATCTATTGTAACAATGAAAAGGTATACGAATGCTATTTCCATGGTGGATTGATGAAATAGAAAAACCTCAATTTTTGGCCTTTGCAAATTTTATCATCCTATTCAAAGATGGCGGTAACTGATATAAGACCGGCAGATAAAATTTGAAGTTGCGGAGATAAGCAAATGAACTTAAAAGAGCGGGCACAAAAGTTAAAAATGGATGTTCCAACAATATTTTTGACATTAAAGGATAAGGATACACCAATAACTGCAAAAATATTTGCCGGTATAACAGTAGCGTATGCACTTTCTCCTATTGATTTGGTTCCTGATTTCATTCCTGTCTTAGGATATTTAGATGATGTTATTTTACTACCGATGTTAGTGGCATTGACTATAAAATTTATACCCACTGATATCATAGAAAGAAACAGACAGAAAGCAGCAGGATTGTGGGAAAGCGGAAAACCTAAGAAATGGTATTATGCTATTTCCATTGTATTGTTTTGGATAATTATAATTGGTTTGATATTAAAAATGGTTTTATAAAAGGGATTATACAACTTAAGTATGCAAGGCTTTTGGGGAGTGTTTTGTGTTATTCAAAATGTATTATCACATTCAGTGCATCATCAACATCCGATGCCTGCTCAATTGCCTTCGATAAATCATCTATGGCAAATTCGTGGGTAATCATCTTCTCAATATCCCATCTGCCGGATTTCATGATATCTAACACATCGATAACATCCTGAGGTGTGTAGCCACCACTGCCGGTAATGGATTTCTGACCAAACGTAAGTCCAAGGATATCTACCTCTCTTTTGTTTGTTCCTACCGCAACCATTACCATCTTGCTATTATACTTACCATACTTTTCGTATGCAGTAAGGACAGCATCAGCTCCGGCCGCGTCAATCCATATATCGCAATCAACCGCTTCACCGTTCACACCCATACTCCTTCCAAGGATGCCCATAAGCCCGGAAAGCTCAATATCAGCTTTATTGTTGTATACATCAAATCCAAGCTCTTTGCAGATGCTGAGTCTGTAATCCGAATAATCACAGATAACGACCTGTTCACATCCGAAATACTTTAGTGCAATTGCCGCTGCTATGCCAATGGTACCTGCTCCAAATACAAGTCCTTTCTGCCCTTGACCCGGTAGACCTCTTCTTGCTGCCCTGCAGCCAACGGTAAATGGTTCTATCAAAGCTGCGACCTTGTCTGAAATATGCTCATCTACATGATATATTGATTCTTCCCATGCCGGATGCGGGCAATAAATATATTCGGAAAATCCGCCAATGGTTCCTACTTTTTTCCTATCACCTGTTACTAAAAGAGGATAAGGATATACCCTGTCTCCTACCTTGACATTTGTTACATTCTTTCCAACCGCGGACACTCTGCAAACAGTTTCATGTCCAAATTCGCCACCGACAGTAATTCGATGTCCCAGACCAAGTCCATGATTATAAACCGCAACATCGGTTCCGCATACGCTAGAATATATATTTTTCAAAACAATTGCATCATCACCACATTCATAATCCGGTATTTCTGCAATTTCTATATTATGTACTCCTTGATATAAAGCTGCTTTCATCAATAGTCCTCCAGCCATTATGGGTTCACTTATTTTCACTTCTTAAGGAATATCCGAATGACAATACCGACAACGTCACGATACTCAACCAAATCACAGTACTTGATATTATGGATAAAATCCGCATTTCTTCCGTGATTTCTCCCGCACTTGCTATAATCATCGTATTCTGCAGGGTCAACACTGCAACAAGCGTATCAATCAAATTTGTTGTCCTAAGTTCTTTTACCAGAGCATTGTCAATTTTTCTTGATTTTGAATAATGCATAATTGCCATTACGATTCGATATGTGGTATAGGTTGCCATCGTTATTGCCGGAATCATTCCAAGATTATAGGCTCTGCCACCCTTAATCATTACGGCTATCGGAACAATTAAGGACACATTCATCAAAAACATAATAATATGTGTTAAATAGAATATTTTTCTTCCGTGATTTCTCCCTGATTCATTTGATATATCATAGGTTTTTCTTTGATAACCTACAATAATTCCCCTTACAACAGCCAGCAGAATATAATATACGCATATGGAACAATTCCATATGGATGAATAATAAAATCCAAGAAAGCCGTTATATATGGTGAATGCTATTCCTATGAGCGATGACAACGTCGATGTGGCATATGTCTTAAAGTTATAATCGGCCTTCCATACATCCAAAAATCGTTTAATCACTACCTTCATCATTTACTCTCCGAACTTGTTATATGGAAGAGCTTTTTCCGGGCGTACGCAGTCTTCGATGATTGCTCCGATTTTTTCTACAGGGTCCTTGCAATCCCGGTCTATCCACTCCTGTATGACAGCCCAGATACCTTTGAAGTAAAAAGCCATCCAATAATTCTGCTCATCCTTTGGAATCTCAAATCGCTGCATAATTGGTTCAAGAATATGTTTTTTCATGCCTGAATACATCATATCGGCTTTCATACTTACCGGATTATGAATAGCTGCTTTAAATACGCCCCGGTTTTCATATATAAACTGCAAATATGGTTTCAGATATTTATCATTGATGAAGACAAGTTTACTTAACGGTACATCTTCTATTTGTCCGCTGAAAAGATCCGGTGTTTTATCAAAGGATGCAAGAAACCGACTGACCACGTATTCCGTTGTTTCTTCAAGAAGGTCTCCTATTGTTTCATAGTGAAGATAGAAAGTGGAACGATTTACTCCCGCTTTTTCACAGATTTCCTTTACAGATATAAACCCTATATCCTTTTCTGCCAAAAGATTAATAAGTGCCTCATCCATCAGCAGGGCAGTATTAAAATATTTACTTTCTGATTTATTCATATAATACTGTCCCCCTTTCCTTATTCTGCGGCTTCGCTTATTTCTTTTGCCAGAGTCATAATATCAAATGCGTATTTCTTCTTTCCATTCTCCAGCATTTTCCTGTAAATAGGATAGTTAAGGCTTACTCCGATAATTCCGATGATACCAACGATAATTCCGACGGCCGTCATAGCAGTGCCACCATTACCAATCACCTGCATTGAAAGGCACATTCCCGTTCCGAGCACAAGTGCCATAATCGTGCCAAATGAAAAAGCAAAAATGTTCGCCGGCAGCTTTGCCTTTTTGTCGAGTTTCTTAAGAGCAACAACCTTGGAAGTGTCCTTGGGTGCATACTCATTTGCAATTGCTTCTGCAAAAATCTTATCTGTGTTCATAGCTTAAAGCCTCCTTATGTTTGATAAGTCCATTATAGGAAGCCTCAAACTCAAACGGAACAACACAAAACGAGAAATATGTTGATTTAAGAAAATAGGAATTTATACTTTCTCATTGTAACAAAAAACGGAGTTCAAGTACACATCTAATTAATCCTTTCCCTTGTCAGAGTTCCCCAAAGCATATAAAATAGGTGATAAGATATATCCCATTCTTGAAAATAATAAAAAGATAAAGGAAATAAAATTATGAAAGAATATGAAACGCTCCATTTAGTAAAAGAAGAAGACTTAAACCATCATGGAACGCTGTTTGCCGCCAGAGCTGCAGCCTGGTTAGTAGAGGCAGGATTTGCCACCGCAGCCTGTGAGCATGGGGACACAGATGAAATAGTGATGCGGAATCTGCAAAGTATGTCTTTTTTTAAATCCGTTAAAAAAGGTACCGTAGTTAAATTTACAGGCAGAGTGGTTTATACGGGGAGCACCAGTCTGATAGTGGCTGTAACAGCAAAGGATGCACTGGCGGGGGAGGCGGCTATTGAAGGATATATTACCTTTGTGACGATAGATAAGGATACAGGAAAGAAGAAGCCTCATAAAGTGGTGTTGGACGAGACCTCAAATGAGGAGGAGAAACAGCAGCGTGTAAAGGCCCTGCGATTAATAGAGCAGAGGTAAAAACACCGGAATATTGAGTGTCCACTCCTTGTCCCTTGGCATATACTATAGCGAATAACAAACTCAAGGCATAAGGTCATGGATAATTATGTAGTATTGTCGTTAGAGACACACTTGTTTTTTGCAAGAATTATGAAAGAACACGCACTCTTTCTGGAGGCAGGGTTTCCCTGCGTGAATGAGACATGGATTAAGAGAGCGGACCAGTTTCGGGAGCAGTTTGAAAATTTTCTCCGCGATGTGGTAAGAATCAGTGATGGAAGAGTAGGCAGGGACATCCTGCGTTCCGAGGAACTGGTAACGGAGTTTACAATACCGGCTGAGAGAGCTACGGAGAGACTGGGGGGAGTGCCTATTGACAGCCGGATTTCCGTACAGGAGCAAAATCTGCGTGCCGGATGTAGCTGCAACGATAACAGGGACCTGACAAGAGTAATCAGCAGGCTCAATATGAGAGCACTGGAGCTTTTGGACGGTCTCATTGCGTTTAAGGAAAACATTTTGGAAGAAGTGGGAAAAGGAAACCTTTTTACAGTCAATTATCCCCTGCTTATTAAGCATATTCTCAGGGAGGCACGGCTGTACCGGGCAACAATAGAGGAATTGCAGAGTAATGAAAAGATATCCTGCCGGAATCTGCGGAATACGGAGAGGTTCTGGAACCAGATTATGATGGAGCACGCCCTGTTTATCAGAGGGCTGTTAGATCCTTCGGAAGAGGAACTGATTGAAACAGCGGATAAGTTTGCAATGGAATACAAGGAGCTTTTGGAAAGAGCCAGAAGACAGGATGACAGGGCGATGAATCTGACAAAGGAAACGCTGGAAGAAACCATGCGGTACCGCGACTTTAAGGCGGCCGGAGCAGAGGGCATTCTGGAAACGGAAATCGCCTCCATTATTTTACCGCTTCTTGCAGATCATGTGCTGCGTGAAGCAAATCACTATATCAGACTATTGGAAGCCGATATTGAAGAATAGGAAAAAGTCTGAAGAGAACTTTCAAACCATCTGTTTTGTATGGTAAATTCACCACTTATATCCCTAAAACGACCATCTATGCAAAAACAGTAGAAAAAGTTGTAACTTTCTACTATTGTAACCATAGGAGGTGAAAATAAAATGCAGATTGAAATCAAAATTGACAGCACCTTAAAGGAGCCGAAAGTTATCATTATGGCAGACCGGATGAGTGAGGAAGTAAAGGCGTTGGCAGCTAAACTATCAGCCGAAGCACCGCAGATGCTGGCAGGCTTTCAGGAAGACTCTTTGAAAATTCTGGAGCAGACAGATATCTTCAGGATTTATTGCAATGGAGGTAAGGTGTATGCGGTAACCGGAGACGGAGAATATTTGCTGCGGCTAAGATTGTATGAGCTGGAAGAGCGGCTTGACAAGAGCAGCTTTGTGCGAATATCCAATTCGGAAATAATCAATCTGAAAAAGGTCAGAAATTTTGACTTAAGCTTTTCGGGAACAATTTGTGTTTCGTTGTCCGACGGCACGGTTACTTACGTTTCCAGAAGGTTTGTGGCTAAGATTAAACAGGTATTAGGGATATGAGAGGTGGAAGGTTGAAAGAAATGGCAACCTCCTGATTTGAGTGCCCGTTTTAGCGGGCAGATAGGAGCAAATATGAAAAAAGAACTGATGAAACGTTGTCTGATGGGAGGTCCTATTGGTTTAACGGCTTGTGTAGGAATTACTATCGTGATTTCTCTTATTGTGGGAGATGGAAATTATTACCCGGTTGTACCGGAACTGACCGGAATATGCGGCAGTGAAATGAATGCCGTACTGGTGCAGACAATTGTGGGAATTTTGTATGGAGCCATGTTCGGCGGTACTTCCCTTATCTGGGATATGGAGAACTGGAGCCTTTTGAAACAGACAATTACCCATCTGCTTATTGTTTCGATTACTACATTTCCGGTTGCATATTTTATGCACTGGATGGAGCATAGCATCTTAGGTGCACTGTCATATATGGGTACTTTTCTTGCGGCGTATGGTATCATATGGGTGAGCATTTATCTTTCCATTCGCCGTAAGCTGAATAAAATCAATGCGAAGGTTGGAAGTAAAAGTATCGGCTGATAAACCCTATCAGAATTCCGGGCAGGTACACAAAGATAAAAGGCAACTCGTGTTTTCGGAGAACGAAGAATAAAATCCCCGGATACCATTTCAGGTGTCCGGGGGTTTGCATATTAATAATACAGGAAACAGATATCGGTTTTCCTTAATTTCATACTTATTATATCTAAATTGCGATTGAAAAAGTATAGATATGATGCTATAATACTTTCATAGAATTCCTCTGTAATATGGAGGAAAATATATGAATGATACAAAGACCTTAAGAGACCTTACTTTAAAAGATGACTTTATGTTTGGTGCAGTTATGAGTGACGAGAATAATTGCCGCAGACTTTTAGAAATGATACTTCAGTTTCCGATTGAAAGAGTAGAGGTGTGCAGGCAGAAACATATTGCTTATCATCCGGAGTACAGAGGAGTTAGACTGGATGTTTATGCAAAAGATGCACAACGCACTCATTACAATGTAGAAATGCAGGCTATCAGACAACCGGCATTGGGAAGACGAAGCCGTTACTATCATAGTCAGATTGATATGGAACTGCTATTACGTGGAGCCGGATACCCGGAGTTGCCTAATACTTATGTTATCTTTATCTGTGATTTTGATCCATTTGGAGCAGAAAAATACTGTTACACTTTTCAAAACCAATGTTTAGAAGTGCCAAAACTAAATTCTGATGACGGCAGTATAAGCATTTTTCTGAGTACTCATGGAAGAAACGAAACAGAAGTACCGGAAGAGATAGTCAAGTTTCTTAAGTATGTACGAGCAGATTTACCGGAAAGCACACAGGACTTTAATGATGATTTTGTAAGCAGTTTGCAGAACGCAGTGAAATCAATCAAAGCAAGCAGAGAATGGGAGGATCGGTTTATGCGTTTACATGAAATGCTCAGAGATGAACGTGCAGAAGGAAAGGCAGAAGGAAAAGCAGAAGGAAAAGCAGAGGATGTTCTTGAGTTGTTGCAGGAGTTGGGGAATGTTTCTGAAGACCTGCAGTCTAAAATCATGGGTGAAATGAATCTGGAAGTACTAAAGCGGTGGCACAGGCTGGCAGCAAAAGCAGATTCTATTGAGCAATTCTTAGAAAATATGTAAATCTCAGAAAGCATAAATTTATGCTTTTATTCAAGGGCATGGAGCATAGTTGAAATGCTTTGTGACTTTCAAAACAATTCAAGCCGTTTCAGGCGGGAAACCATTATCAATTCAAAATGCAGAGGAATTCTATATGAAATCAAGCAAGCAGAAAGTAAGCTGTAAGAGGAAATAATAAAATATTTGTATATTTTATCAAAATGTGCCATACTGTGTTTGGTATAAAAGACAAGAAAGTTTACATAATCTGGAATGAAAAATGGTATGGCATATGACAAAAAAATCAGTTAAGAAAGCCTTTTTGGCGGCATTCCCTCACACTATCCCTATTTTTGCGGGATTTTGGTTTCTGGGACTGACTTATGGTATTTATATGAATGTGTCGGGTTTCAGTTTCTGGTATCCGATGCTTATGAGCCTGACTATTTTTGCAGGCTCTATAGAATTTGTTACGGTAAATATGTTGCTGGGGGCTTTTAATCCCCTGCAGGCCTTGGTCATGACATTGATGATTAATGCCAGACACTTATTTTACGGCATTTCCATGCTGGACAAGTACAAGGGTACCGGATGGAAGAAATTTTACCTGATATTTGGAATGTGTGATGAAAGCTTTTCCATTAACTATACGGCAGAGGTGCCGGAGGATGTGGACAAAGGGTGGTTTATGTTTTTTGTTACCTTGTTAAATCATTTTTATTGGTTTTTCGGGGCTACACTGGGAGGTATTTTCGGTTCTCTGATTCACTTTAATACGGAAGGCCTTGATTTTGTAATGACAGCTATGTTTGTGGTGATTTTTCTGGAACAATGGTTAAAGGAAAAGAAGCATATCAGTGCACTTTTGGGAATTGGTCTTTCCCTGCTTTGTCTGCTTGCTTTTGGAGCGGAGGATTTTATTGTTCCGGCCATGCTTGCGATTCTGGGTATGCTGACCCTGCTTAGAAAGCCCGTTGAGAAAGGTGGTGAACCGGTATGACCTTAACACAGCAGTTGCTTACAATCGGAATGGTGGTACTGGGCACCATGCTCACCCGTTTCTTACCGTTTATTTTATTTCCTGCCGGAAAGCCTACCCCTAAATATATCCGGTATCTGGGCAAGGTACTGCCGGGTGCGGTATTCGGGCTGTTAGTGATTTACTGTCTTAAGGGTGTCAGTATCTTTTCAGGCAGTCATGGAATTCCGGAGCTGATTGCCATTACATTGGTGGTAGTGCTGCACCTTTGGAAACGGCAGATGCTTTTATCTATTGCAGGCGGAACCGTTTGTTATATGTTACTGGTGCAGTTTGTATTTTAGAGAAGAGGTGAGAAAATGCCCCGTAAGCAGAAAACAGAAGAACTGCCTGTTAATCCGCAGTTTGAATGGGCTAAGGAGCAGGTTATCGGTAGAGAGAGACAGCGTCTGGGTATTGGCACATTGTCTGAAAAAACCGTTCATGCCATTCTGAAACATTATTATGCACCCAATGAGGATATGCATGAGATTCCCATTGAAAATTATGTGGCAGATATTTATACGGGTATGGAAATCATAGAAATACAGACCGGGCAGTTTAACCGGATGCGGGAAAAACTCGATACCTTCTTAAAAGAGTATCCGGTTACTATCGTATACCCTATTCCCCGGCAAAAATGGCTTATCTGGATTGATGAGGAAAACGGAGAGCTTTCCAAGCCTCATAAGTCTCCTGCCAAGGGAACGCCTTATCAGGCTTTCAAGGAGCTTTATAAGATAAAAAAGTTTTTGAAAAACCCAAATCTGCGGCTGAAATTTGCATTGATTGACATGGAAGAATACAGGCTGCTTAACGGTTGGAGTGCAGATAAGAAAAAAGGCTCCTGCCGCTATGACAGAGTTCCCTCCCGGCTGGCAGAAGAGGTGAGTATAGAGAATGTACGGGACTACCTGCAGTTCGTACCTTACGAATTACAGGAACCCTTTACCTCAGAGCAGTTTGCCAAGGCGGCGCATATCCGCAGACCGCTGGCACAGACGGCTTTAAATATTCTGACCTATGTGGAGTGCGTGGAACGGGTGGGAAAAGCGGGCAGCAGCTACTTGTACAGTGTGCGGGAGTGGTAGATAATAGATTGTACCAACAGAGGCGGTGAGGAAGCCTCTATTCATAAAACCTTAAGAAAACCGTACGGTAAAACTTAATAGAACCTAAAGAAAAATACAACAGGTATTGTCTATACTAAGGACAGTACCTGTTTTTTCTTTAGTAGAAACGCTAACGCTCAGGAATGGAGATTCTTATGAAAAAGAGAAAGTCATTTTTAAAAAAACTATTACTGACAGTGTGGATAGCACTGATGCTGGCAGAAGCGGCACGGCTTTTGGGAATAGCGGAATTGTCTGCCTTTTCCTTAGGTGCCGGTGTATGGGCGGAGGATGCTTCGGAAACGGAGGCACTTCTTTTGAAGCTGGCAGAAAACAGTCCCGACATTGCGATAATTTATGAAAACAAGGAAGCTTATCCGCAGGCACTGCTTACCGCACTGGCAAACAATCCGGAAATGGTGGAATTTGTAAAAGGATATCTGACTACGGAGCATATAGTAACAGGCGGATTTTCAGAGGAAGAACTGACAGCGGAGTTTCCTTTGCTGCTGCAATGGGACAAGCGGTGGGGATATGTGGATTATGGAAGCAATAATATAGGCGTGGCGGGCTGCGGTCCTACCTGTCTTTCCATGGTTATACTGGCACTGACGGGCAATGAAAATGCAACACCGGATGAACTGGCTGAATATAGCGAGGAGAACGGTCATTATGTAAAAGGAGCCGGTACCGCATGGTCGCTGATGACGGAGGGTGCAGAAGCCTATGGACTTCGGGCAGAGGAAATCAGTCTGGATGAAAAAAGCATGCAAGACTGTTTGGATAATGGGAATCCTATTATTTGCGTTGTGAGAAAGGGAGATTTTACCACTTCCGGTCATTTTATTGTCATCTACGGCTATGATGAAAATGGCTTCCTGGTTAACGACCCTAACAGTATCTCCCGAAGCGAGAGGCAGTGGGAGTTTGAAACCTTAAAGGGACAGATTAAGAATCTGTGGGCATATGAGTGTGAATAAAAGCTGTTTGTGAAGTGCGGATGAATAAGTAAACAGCCCGGTAATATTACAAACAATTTACCTTTCTTTTACGGGCCGCTGATTTCAAAGGTAATTTTTTTTCTATATAATTTCGGATGACAAAAACAAATTTTAAATGTACAAAGGAGATTATTATGAAAAAAAATTACATCAAAAAGCTGACTGCATTGGCAGTTTCATTAGTAATGACGGCATCTTTCATTGCCTGTGGAAGTAGTGAAGAAGGCAAAAATGCTTCTGCAAACGATAAGACCGAAAGCTCGGCACCGGAAAGCACTACAGAGAGTACTCCCCAAGGTACTACAGAGAGTATCCCCGAGAGCGTCACAGATGGTACGAATGATGAAGCACCTGTGCAGAAGGAGCCTTTAGTTGTGTATCTGAACGATTTTGATGCCGTAATTGTAGATATGTTTAAAGAAGCAACCGGTTATGATGTAGAAGTAGTAGTAGGCAATGGTGCAGAAACCATGTCCCGTATTGCGGCAGAGAAAGGAAATCCGCAGTGGGATGTAGTGTGGATAGATTCCATGTATGATATTTATTCTCTGTCAGCCGACGGCGAACTGTTAACCGGTTGGGAGCCTGAAAATGCAGCAAACCTCACTGAATTTGCACAGGCATTGGTTCCTGAAAACAAGTGTATGTATCCTACAGGCGTTCATGCGGCAGGTGTACTGGTATATCGCACCGATGTATACAGTGAAGAAGATGCACCTAAGACTTTTGCAGAACTGACTGATGCAAAGTATGCAAATCAGGTAGGTATGGCAGATCCCGGTGTGGCGGCACCCGCATATCCGCTGGCAGTTTACTTTATGGACAGTCTTGGACTGGATGGCGGTAAAGAATATTTTTCTACCCTGTTTTCTCAGGGCTTAAAGGTATATCCCAAGAATCCGCAGGTAGTAAATGCATTGGCTTCCGGAGAAATCAGTGTGGCAATTTTGCAGGAATCCAATGCGTATGATATGGTTGCAAGCGGTGAACCTATAGCAATTGTATGGCCTGAAACAGGTGCCCCCGGTTCCACACGTGTAGCGGCAATCAGTGCAGACAGCGACCAGCAGGAAATTGCAAAAATCTTTGTAAACTTTTTACTTGCAGCCCAGACCCAGCAGCAACTGATCAATACCGGTGATGAAGGATACTTTGAGCCTTCGGTAGAAGGGGTGACATTAAAAGAAGAAAGAGATGCCCATGCAACACTTGCAGTAGCAGATATCATTTTTGGTTCTGAAAATGAAGCAGATATTAAAGCATGGTTTGCAGATATGTCAGCACAATAGGAGAAAGTATCGGGTATGAAACGCAGAGATAATATTTCAGGTATCTGCATACTCGGTGTTCTGATAATATTAGTACTGCTGCCTCTGGTAGCAGTACTTTTTCAGATTGTATGTCCGGGACTGCAGCCAGAAAAATTTGATATAAAGAATTTGTCTCTTATTTTAGGTGTCTTTACAAGAAATTTGTGGAAAAAAGCATTTCTGAATTCTTTTTTCCTGAGTATGGGAACTACAATCATAGGTTTGATTCTGGCAGCTGTACTGGCACATATCCGGGTACAGTATCAGTTTCCGGGTGCAAAGCTTTTAGATTTAATCAGCTGGATTTTGATGATTGTACCGTCCTTTATTCTGGCACAGGGCTGGGTATATTTTGCTTCCGGTAACGGAATTGCAAGAGCCTGGCTGGGGATAGAGGGTGTAAGTAAATTTGTATTTAGTTATTGGGGGCTTGTAACGGTTATGGTACTTTGTAAGTTCCCCATGGCATATGTGACAATCAAAACTGCAATGGAGTGGTATCCGGCAAGGCTGATGCATGCAGCAAGAATGAATGGTGCTTCTGCATGGAAAGCGTGGAAAAGTGTGCAGCTTCCCCTTTGCATTCCGGCGTATTGCTCTGCAGCTATGTTAATCTTTATGGATACAGTGGGTGACTATGGTATGTCCTCCACTATCACTGCGGTCTATTCCTTTCCAACATTACCATACACAATATATAGTGCTATCTGTACTTCTCCGGCACGCTTTGACATGGCGGGTATTCTTTCCCTGTATTTGATGATTATGATAGTGATAGCTATGTTTATCCAGTACAAGGCCATGGGAAAAAGAAAGTATGATTTTCTGGATAACGGTACCGAGCAGGTAGTTGCGAAAAAGGTAAAACTGCCACAGAGAATACTGCTGTCAGTCTTTACGGTTCTCTTTGGGCTGGTAGCATTGGGAATTCCGGTAGGTTCCAATCTGATTATGTCGTTTTCAGGTTCTATCAGTATTCAGAAATTTACTTTTACGTTGGATAATTACAAGGCGGTATTTGCAGAAAGCAGCAATCTTTTAGAGGGAGTAAAGAACTCTTTAAGTCTTGCAGGCATGGCAGCAGTTATCGGTATCTTAATCGGCTTCTGCGTGGCCTTTGTGCTGACCTATTCTGAATTTAGGTTAAAGCGTATGATAGATATGCTTACTCTGGTTGCTATGGCGGTACCGGGAGTGGTATTGGGTATCGGTTATATTTTTGTATGGAACCAGAAATGGCTTAAGCCTGTGGGCTTGCATTTATACGGAGAGCCCTCTATTTTGGTACTGGCGAGTGTAGCGGCAGCAATTCCTCTGATTAACAGGGTATTGGTAGGAGGTATGGCAAAAATACCTAAGAGTCTTTTAACAGCAGCACAAATGCAGGGAGCGGGCTTCATCACCAGAATACGGACGGTTTTACTGCCGCTGATTCATAACAGCACCGTATCGGCAATTCTGGCAGCCTTTGGTGGCAGTGTATTCAATCTGGCCATTACTACAATCCTGTATCCGCCTAATTATAGTACCCTGCCGGTGTATATCAGCGATGCCTATAATGACCTGGAATTTGGCTATGCGGCGGCGGCTACGATTGTAGGAGGGGTCTTTATCATTATGATAATGCTGATATTGGAAACATTGTTAAACCTGAAGCCGCATGGAAAGAAATAGAATCCGGATACCTGTGGAATATACCGGGCAGAAAAGTACGAGGAAAGAATATGGAAACCATACTGAAATTAGAAAATATACAAAAAAATTACGGAAAAAAAGAAATTTTAAAAGGAATTAATTTAGAAGTAAAAGAAGGGGAGATTATTAGTGTGCTGGGTCCTTCCGGCTGTGGAAAGTCTACGCTTCTGAATATTATAGCAGGTATTCAGAATCTGGATGACGGTACGGTCCGGATATATGGAAAAGAAGTATCTTCCCAAAAGAAAAATGTGGGCATTGAGGCGAGAAATGTCAACATGGTATTTCAGGATTTTGCTCTTTGGCCTCATATGAAGGCAAGGGACAATATTCTTTATGGATTAAAAGTAAAAAAGGTAAGCAAAGAAGAAAAGGAGAAGCGTCTGGATGAGGTTGTGTCCCTGTTGCATCTGGAAGGTTTGTTAGATCAGTATCCTGCTGAACTGTCAGGGGGGCAGCAGCAGAGAGTGGCAATTGCCAGAGCACTGATTACCAAACCGGCCATTATTCTTTTGGATGAGCCTCTTTGTAATCTGGATGTACAGCTTCGCATTGAGATGAGAACAGAAATGGCACAGCTGTTCCATTCGCTGAGAACAACTGTGTTTCATGTGACCCATGACCCGTCAGAGGCCTTTGCAATGGCGGACAGGATTATTGTAATGAATAGTGGAAAAATAGACCAGATTGATATCCCGGCAATGTGCTATTTAAAGCCGCAGACTGCTATGGTGGCAGGCCTTTTAGGTGCGGGAAACCGTCTGGAGGAAGGGACTGTAGTGTCCTTGGAAGAGGAATATGCATCGGTGCGTTATAGAGAACATACTGTAAAAGCAAGAAACTTCCTTTCAGCAAAAGAAGAGTCCGGAAGCAAGGTAGAAATGCGGTTTCGACCGGAAGAATGTAGTTTTGTGCAGGAGGAGACAGAAAACGTGATTCCGGTAACGGTAGTACTTTCCACTTTTGAAGGCGGGCAGTACCGTGTAAAGGTAGAAACGTCTGCGGGTGAAGGAGTCTGCCTGTTACACGATGTTTACTTAGAGTCCGGCGAAAAAGGATTTATGAAAATCACAGGAGATAAACTGTATGCATACGAGAAGACTGATATTTAAGGGCGGATATGGTGAGCATGGTCGTAGCTGCTTTTTGGTACAGTATACCCACAAAAACCGTTATTATATGGTGGACTGCGGCATTATGGACAGTGAGGTATTTCCCTGCCCATCATTGTCTGAAGAAGAAGTACAGGCAGTGGATTATCTGTTTATAACGCACTGTCATAAGGACCATACAGGTGCGGTACAATATATGATAGAAAAGGGATTTACCGGGTGGCTTATCACCTCTCGCATGACGGTAGAGTTGGCTGCTTTGGAATATGATAAGATTTTATATCTTCCGACAGAGCATATTTTGGGACAACAGAGAATCACATTGGAAAGCATGCAGATAGAATACGGAAGGAGCGGACATTGTCCGGGAGGACTGTGGTTTTTGATTCAGGATGTATTTGGCAGCAGCTTTTTTAGCGGAGATTATCAGGCAGATACTTTGTTATATGCATGTGATAGCGTAAAGGGTATAAAGGCAGACCTTGCCATAATTGATTGTGCACATCACAGGACGGAGAAAAAGGCAGGCGAATTGCGGCAGATAATATGTGAAGAAGTAAAGAACCTTTTGGCCCAGGACAGAAAGGTGATATTTCCGGTACCGAAATTTGGCAGGGGAATAGAGATGTTTTATATGTTAAAGCAAACGTTTCCTCAGTTAAAGATAAAGGTGGACAAAGCCTTTGTCCAATATGGAACAGAAATGCTGGCTGAGAAGTGTTGGTATAAAGAAGAAGGCTTGGAAATAATCCATAATTTGCTGGCAGACAGGGATAATATTTTACAGATATCCTCAGGAACTGCAAATGATGAAGACTTTGACATTTTGCTGATAGCGGATACTCATTTGCAAGAGCAGAACAATGCAGAGTTTGCAGAACATATAATGAAGAAGGGAGGTATACTGGTTATAACCGGACGGATTAAGCAGAGTAGTCTCCCGGAAAAACTGTATATGGAGGGAAAAGCGGTAAAGTATTTATATCCTCATCATCAAAGTAAGAGTGATTTACTGCAAATGCTGCAGGAAAACAGCTTTAAAGCGGTGTATCCCTTTCATAATCCGCTAACAGAGGTTTATCTGTCGAAATAGAGCTCCCGAAAAAAATTTTTAAAAGAAAATTCAATTACCCATTGACAAGGTAGGTAATTGGAGTTATTATGACTTTACCCACTAAACAAGTAGGAAATAAAAAAGACTGATTTTACTACACCGGATAGGAGTGAAGATCATATGACAATTTATTTTGAAAAGCTCGTAAGATCCAATTATCGTTTTGGGCGAATGTGTTGCTGGTGTTAACAAAAAAACCGTCAACAATAAATATCAGGTACTTTTAAATGTATAGACAAAGCATTTAAAGACTGAGACAAAATCCAAAATGAGAAAGGAAATAAAAATTATGTCCGAATACAAATTTGAAACACTTCAGCTCCATGTTGGTCAGGAAAATCCCGACCCCGCAACCGATTCCCGTGCAGTACCCATCTATGCTACTACTTCCTATGTATTCCATGACTGTGCACACGCAGCAGCACGTTTTGGTTTACAGGATGCCGGTAATATTTACGGCAGACTTACCAATTCTACTCAGGATGTCTTTGAGAAAAGAATTGCCGCACTGGAAGGCGGCGTAGCAGCTCTGGCAGTAGCAAGCGGTGCAGCAGCCATCTCTTATACCATACAGGCACTGGCACAGAACGGCGGTCATATTGTAGCACAGAAGACCATTTACGGCGGCAGCTATAATCTGCTTGCAAATACATTGCCGAATTTCGGTATTACAACAAGTTTTGTAAATATTCACGATATTGCAGAGGTAGAAGCCGCAATTAAGGATAACACAAAAGCAATTTATATCGAAACATTGGGCAATCCCAACAGTGATATTCCCGATATTGATGCAGTGGCAGCCATTGCGCACAAGCACAATATCCCGTTAGTGGTAGACAATACCTTTGGTACCCCTTATCTGATCAGACCCATTGAGCATGGTGCAGATATCGTAGTACATTCCGCTACTAAGTTTATTGGCGGACACGGCACGACTTTGGGTGGTATTATTGTGGATTCCGGTAAGTTTGACTGGGAGGCAGCAGGTAAGTATCCTGCCATTTCCGCACCGAACCCCAGCTATCATGGTGTATCCTTTACGAAGGCAGCAGGTGCGGCAGCATTTGTGACTTACATCAGAGCAATTTTATTGCGTGATACGGGAGCAACCATTTCACCCTTTGCGGCATTTCTGCTGTTACAGGGAACAGAAACTCTTTCCCTGCGTCTGGAGCGTCATGCGGAGAATACAAAGAAGGTAGTGGAATTTTTAGCAAGTCATCCTCAGGTGGAAAAGGTAAACCATCCGTCGCTTGCCGATCATCCGGATCATGCATTGTATGAAAAGTATTTTCCCAATGGTGGTGGTTCTATCTTTACCTTTGAAATTAAGGGAGGAGAGAAAGAAGCACACAGGTTTATTGACAGCCTGAAAATTTTCTCTCTGCTTGCAAATGTTGCGGATGTAAAATCTCTTGTGATTCACCCGGCAACTACGACCCACAGCCAGCTTACACCCGAGGAACTGACAGAACAGAACATAAAACCCAACACGATTCGTCTTTCTATCGGTACAGAACATATTGATGATATTATTGCTGATTTACAGCGTGGCTTTGATGCAGTATAAGGAGGGATTATTATGGCAAACATATATACATCAGCGGATCAGCTTATTGGAAAAACACCGTTATTGGAGCTGTCCCATATTGAAAAGGAACTGGATTTACAGGCAAAGATTATTGCAAAACTGGAATACTTTAACCCGGCAGGTTCTGTAAAAGACCGTATTGCAAAGGCTATGCTGGATGAGGCGGAAGAGAAGGGCATATTAAAACCGGATTCGGTTATTATTGAGCCTACTTCCGGCAATACCGGAATCGGTCTTGCCTCTGTTGCAGCGGCAAGAGGATACCGTATCATTATTGTAATGCCGGAAACCATGTCTGTAGAACGCAGACAGCTTGTAAAGGCTTATGGTGCGGAGCTGGTACTGACTGAGGGAGCAAAGGGTATGAAGGGTGCCATTGCCAAGGCACAGGAGCTTTTAGAAGAAATTCCCAATGCCTTTATTCCTTCCCAGTTTACCAACGCTGCAAATCCCAAGGCACACAGAGCTGCTACGGGTCCTGAAATCTATGAAGATACAGATGGAAAAGTGGATATTTTTGTAGCAGGTGTAGGTACCGGTGGTACGGTTACCGGCGTGGGAGAATATTTGAAATCCCAAAATCCCAATGTAAAGGTGGTAGCAGTGGAACCGGCTTCTTCTGCAGTGTTATCCACCGGTGTTGCCGGCCCGCACAAAATTCAGGGTATCGGTGCAGGCTTTGTGCCGGAGGTTTTAAATACACAGGTTTATGACGAGATCATTACAGTAGAAAACGAGGATGCATTTGCAACCGGAAAGCTGATTGGAAGAAAAGAAGGCGTATTGGTAGGAATATCTTCCGGTGCTGCTGCATGGGCAGCCATTCAGCTTGCGAAACGGCCTGAAAATGCAGGAAAGAATATTGTAGTGCTTCTCCCCGATACCGGTGACAGATATTTGTCTACACCATTGTTTGAGGAATAAGTAAGAAGCCGCTGCCGGTTTAGGCCGGCAGCGGTATTTTGTTAAAGGAGTGAAATTTTCATGCAGATATACGCAGATAATGCGGCGACTACCAAAATGAGCAGAAAAGCCATAGAAGCGATGTTACCTTATATGGATGTCTGTTACGGAAACCCATCAAGCCTTCATTCTGCCGGACAAAGAGCGAATGAAGCACTTACAGAGGCAAGGGAGAGAATTGCAGGACTGATTAACTGTGAGCCGAGGGAGATATTGTTTACTTCCGGTGGCAGTGAGGCTGACAATCAGGCGATTATTTCTGCGGCGTACAGAGGAGCTGCACAGGGTAAAAAGCATATTATTTCTACTGCATTTGAGCACCATGCCGTATTGCATACCCTTAAGAAACTGGAAAAGGAAGGGTTTGAAGTTACACTGTTGGACGTACACGAAAATGGTATCGTGACGCCGACGCAGGTGGAAGAAGCAATTCGTCCGGACACCTGCCTGGTAACTGTCATGTACGCCAATAATGAAATCGGAACCATCCAGCCGATTAAAGAAATCGGGAGGATTTGCAGAGAACATGGCATCATTTTTCATACAGACGCTGTACAGGCAGCAGGCCATCTTCCCATTGATGTAAAAGAACAGAATATAGATATGCTTTCCATGGCTGCCCACAAATTCCACGGGCCTAAGGGAATCGGCGTACTTTACAGTAAAAAGAATATCCCGCTTATTAATATAATTGAAGGAGGGGCACAGGAGCGTGGAAGACGTGGCGGCACAGAGAACATTCCGGCAATCATGGGAATGGCAGCCGCTTTAGAAGAGGCTTGTGCAGCAATAGATAAAAATACTGCAAAGATAGAGAAACTAAGGGACAAGCTCATCGAAGGGCTTTCTGAAATACCTCACGCAGTTTTAAACGGAGACAGAAAAAACCGCCTTTGCGGAAATGTGAATTTCTGCTTTGAGGGAATAGAGGGGGAATCCTTACTTCTGCTTTTGGATGATAAGGGGATTTGTGCATCGTCCGGTTCTGCCTGCACATCAGGTTCTCTTGACCCCAGTCATGTGCTTCTGGCTATCGGCAGACCCCATGAAATAGCACATGGTTCCCTGAGACTTTCCCTGGCGGAAGACAATACCGAGGAAGAAGTTGCGTATATGATAAGTGCCGTGAAAGAAGTAGTTGCATACCTGCGGAAGCTTTCCCCTGTATGGAATGATATGATTAACGGCAGAAAAGAATTTGTGATTAAGTGAGGAAACAACAATGGCTTTATATAGTGAGAAAGTAATGGATCATTTCCGAAATCCCAGAAATACAGGCTCTATTGAGGATGCGGACGGTATCGGAGAAGTAGGAAATGCAAAGTGTGGAGATATTATGAAAATCTATCTTAAGATAGAGGACGATATGATAGAAGACGTAAAATTTGAAACCTTTGGCTGCGGCAGTGCAATTGCGGCAAGCTCTATGGCAACAGAAATGATTAAAGGGAAACCGGTTGCCGATGCCTTAAAGCTTACAAACAAGGCGGTGGTGGAGGCATTGGACGGGCTTCCACCCCATAAGATTCATTGTTCCGTATTGGCAGAAGAGGCAATTAAGGCGGCGTTAAAAGATTATTACGATAAGCACGGAATTGCCTATGACAGTAAGGAATTCCCTGATTGTGAAAGCTGTGGACATTGTTGTAGTGAATAAGAGGTGAGCATTTATGATGATTTCAACCAGAGGCAGATATGCACTGCGGGTAATGATTGATCTTGCTGAACGGGCAACAGAGAATTATGTTCCCATGAAAGAAGTTGCAGAGCGGCAGAATATTTCATTAAAATATATTGAAAGAATAATGCCGGCTCTCGTTAAGAGCGGGCTTGTAGAGGGAGTGCAGGGAAAAGGCGGCGGTTATCGTCTCAAACGGAGTCCCGGGGAATATACGGTTGGAGAAATTTTAAGACTTACCGAGGGCGACCTTGCACCGGTGGCCTGCCTGGAAAGCGGTGCAGAGCCGTGCGAGCGCATGAATACCTGTAAGACACTCTGTATGTGGAGTAAGTTCTATAAGATGACCAATGAGTATTTTGATGGTATTACGCTTGAAAATCTGGTAAAGGATACGATATCATAGATTTTTACAACCGGAGGCTGCCCCAAAACAAGTGGCAGCCTCCGGTGCAGGTCTGTGATATTGTATCCTTTATGGTATTACCATCAATAGTTTTCTTTTCGTACTTCAAAATAACTCTGGGAATAGCTGCAGACCGGACACACCTCCGGTGCCTTTTTACCGATTACAAGGTGTCCACAAACACGGCATTCCCACATCACTTCTTCGCTCTTTTCAAATACCTGCTGCATCTCAACATTGTTTAATAATGCAAGATAGCGTTCTTCATGGGCTTTTTCAATGGCAGCAACTGCACGGAATTTTGCGGCTAATTCGGAAAAACCTTCTTCCTCAGCATCTTTTGCCATGCGATCATACATATCGGTCCATTCATAGTTTTCACCTTCTGCAGCAGCAGCCAGATTTTCGGCTGTGTTTCCGAGATGTCCTAATTCCTGGAACCAGATGCGGGCATGCTCCTGTTCATTTCTGGCAGTTTTTAAGAAAATTTCAGCTAACTGGTCATAGCCTTCCCGCATTGCAATGTTCGCGAAATAGGTATATTTATTTCTTGCCTGACTCTCACCTGCAAATGCTTCCATCAAGTTCTTTTCTGTTTTTGTTCCGGCATATTTTGTTTCAAGAGTCTGCGGTGCTTTTTCTTCAATTTTTTCAAATGCGGATGCCGGCTGATTGCAAAGCGGACATCTGAAATCTTCTGTTAATTCACCTTCATGAATATAACCACAAACGGTGCAACGATACTTGCTCATAGTTTTTCCTCCTAAATCTTCACTTCGGTCTGTATAGATTGTATGTAGCATTGCCTCTGCCAATTCACTTAGCGGCTTTTGATAGAACTCTTTGTAAAGAACGTGGATTTCACTGTTATCATGGCTGTTCCTAAGCGGCATTTCTCCATCTCTCTTATAGAGGCCTGCAATACGTTTCTTCCTAAGTTCATCACCCTTTATCAAAGTTCCTTTTGGCTGACCTCCGCCACCGATGCATCCGCCCGGACATGTCATAACTTCTACAAATGCGTATTCGCATTCTTCGTTTTTCCACTTTTTAATAAACTCGGAGGCTGCCTTAGTTCCGTAGATTACGGCAGCTTTTACAGTCAGGTCGCCGATTTTAACTTCTGCCTCTTTTACGGAATCCATTCCCCGTACCGGTTGCAATTGATAAAACTCCGCAGGAGCCGGTGTTCCTGTAATATATTGATAAGCAGTTCTCAAAGCAGCTTCCATAACGCCGCCGGTATTTCCAAAAATAACGGCTGCACCGGAAGCCTCACCCATAAGTGGATCAAATGCAGAATCCTCTAATGCTGCAAAATCAAGGTTTTCTTCCTTTGCCCATTTTGCAAGTTCTCTGGTAGTGATGACATAATCCATATCTCTCATGCCTTCAATTCCCAGATATTGTGAGGCTGCATTCATTTCTTCTCTTCTAATTTCAAATTTCTTTGCTGTACAGGGAGTAACTGCCACATTAACGATTTTGGTGGGATCGATGCCCATTTTCTTGGCAAAATATGTTTTAACGGTAGGTCCCTGCATTCCAATAGGACTCTTTGCAGAAGAGATATGCGGAAGAATATCCGGGTGGTAAGTCTCCGCATATTTCACCCAGGCCGGACAACAGCTTGTAAATTGGGGAAGCGGAGCAGTATGCTTGGTCACACGCTCGATCAATTCACTGGCTTCTTCCACAATTGTAAGATCCGCAGAAAAATTTGTATCAAGAACATAATCACCGCCCAGTTTTCTGAGAAGTGCTACCATTTTGCCTTCTACGAAACTGCCGTCATCCATTCCGAATTCTTCCCCCAGAGCAATTCTGACAGACGGGGAAGTATTAAAAATGACTATTTTATCGGAGTCTGAAATTGCTTTTTTTACTTCCGGATACTCATACTTTTCAGTAATGCTGGATACCGGACAAACATTTGCACACTGTCCGCAGTTGATACAGACAGCTTTGTTTTTGGTATCCTCCAGACGGTAGGTGTCATGTACACCAATATAATTGCTGCAAATATCCCGACACTGTCCGCATTTGATGCAAAGCTCCTCGCAGCGGGAAATGGATGGATTATCCGGTTCAATTGGAACGCGTACACTCATTGGCAAATGATTCATAAATTTCCTCCATTTTGTTAATAATAATAATTATTACTAATATAATAATATATTATTTTTCCTAAAAATGTCAAGAAATAAGTAAATCATGCAGTGACGATGCAATAAAATGAGGCTGCTACAAAATAGCTGCAACGACCAGCTGCTGTAAAAAGCGTGTCTGTGTGGAAACTTTTTACAGCAGCCGGACTGTCGTAGCTATTTTGCGACAGCCTTACTTTTTTTCATCAGTAATACAGCCATCACAACCGCACAAATTAAAAATGCACAGCCGCCGATAATACCGGTGGGAGCGGGTCCTATAAAAGGATTTACCGCACTACCGTCCGTAAAAAGGATGCCTGCTGCGGCAAAGCCGTTTAAACTGCCGTGGGCAAGTACTGCGGGCAGGCAGCTTCCGGTTTTAATGGTGATATAAGAAAAAATAATACCCATTACAATGCAGAACATGCACATGGCGAGAATACCCGTAAAGGGATATCCCAAGTAGCCGGTTCCGTAGTTGTGCCCGAGTATGGTCAGCGGGGCATGCCACAGACCCCAGATAATACCATTTATAATAAGCATAGGCAGCATACTCACCTTTTCCTGCATTTTTGGGAGCAGGTATCCTCTCCAGCCCCATTCCTCTCCGAAACAGGTGAGTGCATTTAACACAGGGGCAAGAAGCAGACCGGAAACTAATTGTGAAATGACGGAAATCCACAAAATCTGCGGAGTGGGTTCCACGCCGCTTGCAGCCATCAGAGAAGCCAGGTATCCCATGCCGGAATCAAATTTGTCCGGGAAGATTATAAAAAATACGGCAGCACCCAGGACGGTTAAAATAACAGGAGCAAACCAGCCGAAGAAAAAATAGGGAATCGAACGTTTGCCGGTCTTGGGCACGATATAGGAATCCTTAAAGCCTTCTTTGGTAAGCAGTCTGGTAAGCAGTACTCCGATAGCAGGAATAAACATAGTACATCCGATGAGAAGCTGCCCTATGGACTGCATACCCGGGGAAATATTTTTTACAAGGGGATAAATTACCAGAAAGTCTGCCAGATAGGTAAGCAGAAAGGTAATTCCAATATATAGTATCAGCCTTTTGGTAGTCAGATTGTTATTCGGGCAAGTCTTTTCTGTTGCAACCATATTCATTAGAAATTCCTCCTTAAGAAATAATTTTAACGGCAGTGCCATAGGCAATGACCTCTGCAGCACCGGACATAACGGAGGAAGTGCCGTAACGTACATTAATAACAGCGTCAGCACCCAGTTCAACAGCTTCATCCACCATACGTTTTACGGCAATCTGCCTTGCCTCGTTTAACATCTGTGTATAGCCTGTCAGCTCGCCTCCCACCAGAGTTTTCATACAGGCCATAAAATCTTTACCTACATTTTTGGTATGAACAATGGTTCCTTTTACAATACCTAAGGGTTCAATTTCTTTTCCGGGAATATAATCAATATTTAGAAGCTTCATCTAATTCTCCTCCTTCAATTTCCTTTAATCTTTCTTTTAATGCCAGTAATGTGCCGATGATGCCGGTCAGTGATATTGCACCGAAGAAAATAATGATACCCGGCGGTATATCCTCTCCGCTGCTTATGGCGGCCACAAAAATTACAATAATGGGAATTGCCATAAGCAGAATGGCAATAGTGGCGGCAGTCATGGCATTTTTCTTTAAAATCTTTTTATCCTTCTTCTTAATATCCACGAAACGGGTACCTCCTTCTTCCAGATTTTCCATATCGGTCAGAAGCTGCCTGACAGGCAGGGTATCCAGACTGGAGTCTGTCTCAAGAATATTTTTGCAAAAGCTTTGTACAGCTTCCAGGTTTTTGCTTTCCCTTTCTAACGTAATCAGATGTCGTCTGAGACAATCCTCCAAGGTCAGATAATGGGACTGTAACTTCTTAATCTCTTCAATCGGAATACCCAGCTTGCGAAGCAGCTTAATCTGACACAGTGTGTCTACATCCTCTTTTGAGTAGTCACGGTATCCGTTTGTACTGTTGCGGGAAGGCTTCAAAAGTCCCTGCTCTTCATAGAAACGGATATTCTTTTTGGTGATGCCGATGGCCTGTTCTACTTCGTTAATTTTCATAGCATGTATCCTGCCGGAAAGTATTTCGGCGGGATGTTTTCCCTCCTCTCATGGTTACAGACTACACCTTCCACCTTATGGAAGGTCAATACTTTTTTGAAAAATTTCTCTTTTTTCGGAAAGAGTTCCGCTGAATAACAATGTATCTATAATACATGAATGGCTGAAGCAGTCCTTTGATTCTATCTTATCATATGATACAATAAAAGAAACAACAAGTTGGCAAATCGGTATTTATGGAGAAGAAGGATTTCCTGATAAATAAGGAGATGATGTAAGTGACAAAGAATAAAAGTGTTGTGGCAGTTATATATGCACTGTTAGCTGCTGTATTTTATGCAATAAATACACCTTTTTCAAAAATATTGCTTAATGATGTGCCAGCTACATTTATGGCAGCATTTCTATACATGGGTGCAGGCTTTGGCGTAGGAATCATGTATTTATTCCACATCAGGAAGGAAAACAAAACTGAGAGACTTACTAAAAAAGATTTGCCATATACAATCGGCATGATAGTTTTGGATATTTTGGCTCCGATATTTCTTATGATTGGTATCAGCATTGGTTCTGCAGCAAATGCCTCTTTACTTGGAAATTTTGAAATTGTTGCAACAACAGTTATAGCACTTCTGATTTTTAAGGAAGCTGTATCAAGAGAACTTTGGACTGCGATAGCTTTTATTACTCTTTCAAGTATTATTCTTTCGTTTGAAGGAAGTGGAAGTTTTCAATTTTCTTATGGCTCACTATTTGTTGTCTTAGCAACATCGTGTTGGGGATTGGAGAATAACTGTACGCGAAAAATTTCTGATAAGAGTACCTATGAGATTGTTGTATTGAAGGGTGTTTTTTCAGGCGGAGGTTCTTTTCTGATAGCTATGGTTAAAGGAGAACTGCTCCCAGATGTAAAATATATTCTATCCGCAATGATATTAGGCTTTGTAGCATATGGACTTAGTATTTTTCTTTATATCAGAGCTCAAAGAGATTTGGGGGCATCTAAGACAAGTGCTTATTATGCGGTGGCACCATTTATTGGGACATTTCTTGCATTTATTGTTAATGAGGAGAGGCTTACATGGGTATATTTTGTTGCATTGGTATTTATGCTGCTAGGAAGTGTTTTTGTAGTTTACGATACTATGGTGAAACATCATGTTCATGAACATGAGCATAATCATTTTAATAAAAAAACTTTAACAAGATGTGAAAGACTGAAAAAGGAAGGACAAAGAAGAACTGAAAGGCGGAGAAATAGAGAATGAATATAGAAAAAGCAGAAAGAGAGGATTTACAGAAAATCCTTGATTTACAATATCTTGCCTATCAGAGTGAGGCAAAGCTTTTTAATAACAGGGATATTCCACCATTAAAGCAGACGTTGGAAGATGTATTTGATGAATATCAAAAAGGTACTATTTTAAAAGCAGTGGATGAAGAAGGAAAGATAATAGGTTCTGTTAGAGGCTGTTTGAAAAATGGAACTGTTCATATTGGGAAACTGATGGTTCATCCGCAAGAGCAGGGAAAAGGAATTGGGACAAAACTTCTTTTGAGCATAGAAGAGGAGTTTCTTGATTGTAGGTATGAACTTTTTACCAGTACAAAAAGTAAAAGAAATATAGAATTATATGAGAAACTGGGATACAAAGTTTTTTCGGAAAAGAAAATTACAGAAGAACTACGGTTTGTATACTTGGAAAAGCATGGATATGAGAAAGAGTAAGTGTATGAGGATTGAGCGGGTTACTATAAAAGACGCTGGAGAACTTCTATCGAATAATATAAGAGAAGACTTCAATATCGGTCAGCCCCATCTGCTTTAGTTTTTCTACAGAGGACAGAATATGGTCCTCTGTATTATATGCAGAAATTCTGGGAACCCGGACATGAATATGTCCGGGGGATTTTTTTTCTGCTAAAAGTTCCAGATTGATAAGCATCCGGTCAATGGGCATACCGGTATAAGTCTCATAAACATCGGGATTTAAATCCTTGATATCCACAATAAAATCATTCACTACATCCAAAACCTTAAGCAGGTTTCCCTTTGGTACATTTAAAGAAGTTTCTACAGTTAAATTCCATTCCAAACCACAGATTTCTCTGAAAGAACGGATAAATTCTGCATGTAAAAGAGACTCGCCACCGCCGAAGGTAATACCGCCGCCGGTAGCAAGAAAATATAAATTATCAACTTTTACCTTATCATAAAGAGCCTGGGGGGTGTAAGTGGTGCATTTCTTTAAAACATCGGGATTCCAGGCGTGTGGGTTTAAACAATATTTGCAGGCAAGGGGACAGCCATAGCCGCCTACCAGAGTGGTAACACCCTTGCCGTCGGTAGTCAGTCGATGCCTTTCTATGGAAAAAACAGGTAAAAGGGGTTCTGAATTGTTCATACAAAATTCTCCGATTATAATTTAATCTTTTTTCCTTGTAAACAAAAAAGAATCTGTCTAATACATTTCTTCAGGGGGTGCAAGTTCTAACCCTCCGTCTATATCCGGAAACGCTCCGTCTATATCCGGATCGGTTATATCCGGCTGAGACTGAGGCATGGCAATATCGCCTGCCAATTGCTCCTCCTGCCCTAGATTTCTAAGAAAATGTGCTGCCACATCAATGGGTGAGCAGGCTGTTAATGTAGAGCAGGCTCCTACGGAAATACCGGCAATGGCAACTGCCTTTCCAAGGTTTGTGCGGATAGCCAGTTCACGCTCTAAATATTTTAATTCAGCCTCGCATTTAGGACAGGTGCCTTTGCAGTCTCCCTGATAAGTACACTGGGATACCACATAAGGAATGTCGTTGGCATCCGCTATCTGCTTGCGGATTTCTTTTAATGCTTTACATTTTGCTTTACCTTTTTTCATAACAATCATCCTCTCTTAATTTGGAAAAAGCTGTTAATATTACTTCTGTATAAAGGATACGAAGGAGCAGTAGGATTTTTATGGTAAAAATATATTTTTTGTTTCTTTTCGGAATTGTGTTTCCGACAAGGTCTATCTGTCTGATCGCAGACTGTAGTGAGTCGTCGGTACTTAGGGCATGTACTTTGGGCCCTTATGTACCGCTACGACGAACTCCAAGCGAGAGCGTGTTTGCAATCAGACAGATAGGCCCTGTCGGGAACACAATTCCAAAAAGGGAGTATTTTTTTAATCTAAATGAAACAGACAAACCCGATTTGTAGTGGTTGAGGGAAGAGTGAGGGTTGGTTATAATAGAGGTAAATCATAAGAAAAGAGATAAAAAGGTATTGCATGTGACGCTGCGTAATGATGTAGAATCAGCAGCGTAAGGAGGTGAAAAGCTATGTCTGATTTGAATCAAAATTCAAATCTATACACGACAGGAGAAATTGCAAAGCTCTGTGGAGTGACGGTCAGGACGGTGCAGTATTATGATACCCGGAATATTCTGGTTCCCAGCGAACTCAGCGAGGGTGGCAGGAGGCTGTATTCGGAGGATGATTTGAGACGAATGAAGATTATCTGCTTTTTGAGAGAGCTGGGACTTCCTATTCATGCCATTTCTGAATTATTGGCGGAAGAACATCCGGAAACCGTTATTCATCTGCTTTTGGGGCAGCAGGAGAAGGCTCTGTCAGAGGAGATTGCACAACGGCAGGAAAAACGAAATAAGCTGGAGATGCTGGAACGGGAACTAAAGAGCGTGGAGAATTTCTCCGTTGAATCCATCGGTGATATAGCTTATATTATGGAAAACAAGAAGAAGCTGAGAAAGGTGCACATGGTGCTTTTAGGAGTAGGAATCCCGGTTGATATTGCCGAAATTGCTTCTATTGTGTTGTGGATTGTTAAAGGTATCTGGTGGCCCTTCCTGTTATGGTTGGTAATAGATATCGCCATCGGCATCTGGCTCAGTACCTATTATTTCAACCGGACAGCCTATATCTGTCCCAATTGTCACACCGTATTCAAACCTGTATTCAGGGAAGCATTCTGGGCACGTCATACGCCTAATGCCAGAAAGCTGACCTGCACCGGTTGCGGTTATCACGGGTTCTGTGTAGAAACCTATGGAAAATGAGGAGGAGAACAATGCTTATTATTGAACATTTAACAAAACATTATAAGGGAAGCAATAAAGGAATTAACGATATCAGCCTGCATATTGCTCCCGGGGATATTTATGCCTTCATCGGTCACAACGGTGCAGGAAAAACAACCACATTGAAGTGTGTAGCAGGAATTCACGGATTTGATTCCGGAACAATTCGGATAGACGGAATTGATATCGAGAAAGAACCATTGAACAGTAAAAGAAAGTTTGCCTATATTCCGGATAATCCCGATTTGTATGAATATCTGACAGGAATCCAGTATTTGAGTTTTATTGCCGATATCTTTGGGGTTCCTGCCGTGGAGAGAAAGCAGCGTATTGAAACCTATGCGGAGGCTTTTGAGATTACAGACTCTCTTGGGGATCTGATTTCCACTTACTCACACGGTATGAAACAGAAATTAGCAATTATTTCTGCACTGGTGCATCAGCCTAAGCTGCTAATTCTGGATGAACCCTTTGTCGGACTGGATCCTAAAGCGGCAGTTATCCTAAAGGATATTATGCGTAATATCTGCAGTCAGGGCGGTGCCATCTTTTTTTCTACCCATGTGCTGGATGTTGCAGAGAAGCTGTGTAACAAGGTAGCTATCATCAAAGACGGCAATCTGATTGCATCCGGAGATATGGAGAAAATAGTTAAACCGGGACAGACACTGGAGTCTATCTTTATGGAGGTGGTGGACAATGCTACAACAAATTAAAATATTGGCAAAGCAGGAGCTGTGCAATATTTATGGGCGGAATGTGTCCCGGTATACGAAGGATCCGAGAGTAAAAAGAAAGTCACGCCTGATGTTCGCAGTATGGGTATTTTTTATTGCACTGGTTTTTTTCTATGTAGGCGGACTATCCTATGGACTTTTCAAAATTGGTGCGGGAGATGTCATTCCGGCTTACCTGATTACAATATCCAGTCTTGTGATTTTTTTCTTTGCCAGCTTTAAAGCAGGAAACGTTATTTTCGGCAAACACGGTTATGATATTCTCTGTTCCCTGCCTGTGTCACAGAAGGCTGTGGTCTTTAGCCGCTTTTTACGTATGTATGTAGAAAATCTGGTATTGGCACTGGTGGTAATGCTTCCCGGAACTGCAGTTTATGCATGGTTTAAGCAGCCGGGCGCTGCTTTTTACCTGATTGGTGTGGTAAGTACCTTAGCGATTCCGCTTTTGCCTGTGGCGGCAGCTACATTTATTGGGGCATTGATTAAGGGCATTGCCTCCAGAATGAAACATAAAAGCCTTGTGGAGGCGGGGCTGACTATTTTGATTGTTTTGGTTATCCCAAGTATGATCTCACAACTGTCCGGTATGGAAGAAAATATTACCCCAGAGATGCTGAAGGAGCTTTCTTCCACCGTGGTGGGTATTCTTGGGAAGCTGTATCCGCCTGCAATCTGGCTGGGTATGTCAATGGTTGATGAAAACATTTTGCCCTGGTTAGGTTGTATCGGTCTTTTCATTGCAGTATTTGTAGCTGTGATACTCATTGTTTCTGCCTGCTTTCATTCCATTTGCCGGCATTTGTTCAGCACTTCCGCAAAACACAATTACCGGATGGAAAGCCTGCAGAGGAGTTCTGTACAACGTGCTCTTTGCAAGAAGGAGTTGAGGCGTTACTTTGCTTCCGGAATTTATGTGTGCAATACAATTGTCGGACCGGTTTTGGGAATGGTTTTCTCTGCAACGCTTTTTTTCGTAGGAGTTAATAAAATCAATGAGGTTTTGTCGGTCGGTATTGACATCCGGGGGCTGATTCCTTTTATATTGGCGGGAGTTTTTTGTGTGATGACTACTACATCTACGTCTGTTTCCATGGAAGGTAAGAATTGGTGGATTGTAAAGTCTCTGCCCATTGACACCAAAACAATCCTGGATGCCAAAATTATGATGAACTTGATACTGATGTTTCCATGCTATCTGGTATCTGAAGTGTTTCTGATTTTAGCATTAAAACCGCAAGCCCTTGACTTGATTTGGATGCTTGTTATTCCGGCACTCATAATGCTGTTTGCTTGTGTATACGGAATTACAATTAATCTGCATTTTCCCGTACTGGATTGGGAAAGTGAGGTAAGTGTGGTCAAGCAGAGTGCTTCTGCCATGTTAGGCGGTATGGGAGGACTTATTCTGGCAATCCTATGTGCTGTTTTGACAGCTTTGGTACCGGATACCTGTTATCATGTATCGAGGCTGGCAATAGGCATCCTTATCTTAGGGGTTACCGCAGTATTGTACCGCAAAAATAATCGTACTAAGCTGCAGGATATTTAGGTGTCAGTCTTTTAAAAAATTTGCATTTACAAATCTACTGTGCTATACTCGTGCAGTAACTTGGTATGCATCATAGAATATTGTCCTTAGCGGATAATAGGTGTTTTGGATACATACCGTAAATATAAGTGAATACAGGCGGCTGCAGGTGTCGGATGGAAGGCAATGCCTTCAGATTCGGTGAAAAGGGAAGCGGGTGTAAGTCCCGCACGATCTCGTCGCTGTAATAAGGGAGCTGCATTCTTAGTATGTCACTGGAGTAATCCGGGAAGGCAGAATGTAGTGAGGATCTTAAAGTCAGAAGACCTGCCTGCGGACCGGTACAGAAAAACCACGAGGAATTGGTTTTGTACGCATATTACGATGGAAAGCAGCCACCGGAGACTCTTTTGAAGTGAAAGAGTTGCAGAAAGGTGTTTTGTTTCCGGTGTATTTATGATGCAGAAAAATTCTCCAGTCCCTTTGTGATTTCACAAAGGGATTTTTTAGTCTGAAACCCGTATTCACAAAATACGCCAAGGAGGAGAAAAAATGGCAGAAAATCAAAACAAAAAAAGTAACAAAAAACTAATTTTAGGTATCGTGGCATTGGTGGCAGTGGTTGCGATACTGGCAACGGTATTCTTTGTATTCAGGGAAAAGCCTGTAGAAGGTGCCAAAGCGATTACCATTGAAGTGATTGACAATGAGCAGAACAGTACGGTATACGATGTGAATACGGATGCGGAATTTCTGCGGCAGGCAATGGAGGATGCGGATGGACTGGAATTTTCCGGTGACGAAAGTGAAGAGTATGGTCTGACTGTAATGACTATCAATGGTGTGACTGCGGACTTTAATACAGAGAATGCATACTGGGGATTTTATGTGAATGACACATACTGTAATTATGGCGTGAGCTTCCAGCCCGTTGAAGACGGTGATGCATTTATTATTAAGTATGAAACCTATTAATAGTTAAGCTGAAGAGGCTGGTACGGAAGACAGAAAGAAAGTACTGTGGAGAGTAAAGGCATGGAAAAGAAACAAGGCTTAAAAATCAGTATACGGGATATTGCCCTGATTGGGATGATGACAGCGGTTATTGAGGTTAGTAAGCTGATGCTGTCCTTTTTACCCAATGTAGAGCTGGTAACTTTCTGGATTATTATGTTTACCCTGTTTTTCGGACCGAAAGTTATCTATTCTATTATTGTTTTTATTCTGATAGAAATTTCAATTTACGGCATTCATATATGGGTTATTATGTATGGTTACATATGGCCGTTGCTTGCCTTGATTGTTTATCTTTTCAGAAAAGAGAAGTCCGTTTGGTTTTACAGTATCTTATCAGGATTTTTCGGATTACTTTTCGGAGCTTTCTGTTCCCTGCCCTACATTGTAATAGGTACGGTGGACGGTGGTATTCAGAGCGGCCTGATTATGGCATTCAACTGGTGGGTGGCAGGTATCCCCTTTGATATTCTGCACGGTATTGCAAACTTTGCGGTTATGCTGGTTCTGTACAGGCCGGTCAGAATACTGCTGGAAAAGCTCAAGAAAGTACAGTAAAATTATTAAGAGGCTGGCAATTTTCACCAGCCTCTTAATAATTTCATATAAAGTCTATATAACTTCAATGGTAATTTTATTTTCAGTCAGGCAATTGTCTCCGATATAGATATCAAATTGCCCCTTTTCTACGGTGTAGATGCCGTCATTATTGTAATAGCCTAAAGACTCGGCTCCGATAGGGAATGTTACTTCCCGAGACTCGCCCTGCTTCAGCTCTGCTTTTTGGGAGGCCTTCAATTCTCTCATGGGACGCATCAGAGAAGCAACCAAGTCGTGAATGTAAAGCTGAACCACTTCCTTACCGTCATAAGCACCGGTATTTCTCACTGTTACCGTAAACAGGAACTGTTCACCGGACAACAGCCTGTCTAAAGGAATCTTAACGGCATTTGCTGCAATGGGGGAAATGGCAAAGGTAGTATAAGAAAGTCCATAGCCAAAGGGATACATCGGGGTTCCCGGAATATCCATATAATCGGGCTGTCCATTTTCTCCATAGTATCTGTTTACAAAACGGCCACTGGGAGTAGTGTTGTAGTAAAGAGGAATATGCCCTGTGGTTCTGACGAAGGTGGTAACGGTTTTTCCGCTGGGAACATATTCACCGTACAAGATTTTGGCAGCAGCGGAGGCACACATGGTACCGCCGTGCCATGCACAAAGAATGGCATCCAGATACGGTTCTACGCTTTCAAGAGCCACCGGACGGCCACAAAAAATGATACCGATGACTTTTTTGCCGCTGTTGTGTGCCATTTTTGCAAGGTATATCTGTTCTACAGACAGGGAAATATCGGCCATACACCTTGCTTCACCGGATACCAGATGACTTTCTCCCAGTGCCAGTACCACTACATCCCGGTTGGCAAAGAGACCGGTAGCATTATTTGCTGTCAAAGGGTTGTCGTTTATGCTGACAGTGCCGCCTTCTTTTTCTGCAATCTCCGTCATGGCTTCAAACAGGTTGGGGGTGATGCTTACATCGCCATCCAGAGTCCAGTTTCCGTGAAGGGCTCTGCGTTCCTTAACAAAAGGACCGGCAAGGGCAATCTTTGCGGATTTATTCAGGGGCAGTGTCTGTTTATCATTTTTTAAGAGAACCATGGATTCGGCTGCCAGTTCTTCCGCCAGATGTATATGTTTGGCAGTATCTATTTGGTGAGGAATACAGTAGGGGTGTTTAAAAAGTCCCTTAGCAAGCTTTACGCGGAGGATTCTGAGGACAGAAGTATCAATGACCTCTTCCGGTACTTCACCGGAAAGCACAAGGTCTTCCAACTCGTTTAAGTAATGTCTGTCTACCATATCCATGTCAAGACCGGCAAGAATCGCCAGCTTGGCACAATCTCTGTTGTCCTTTGCAACACCCTGCTTTTTTAACTGCTCAATGGCATTCCAGTCAGAAATGACAAAGCCTTCAAAGCCCAGCTTATTCCGTAAAATATCAGTGAGGTATTTGTAGCTGGAGGTGACGGGCTGTCCGTTGATGTCATTAAAGGAAGACATTACGGTAGCTGCACCTGCTTCTACTGCCGCCCTGAAAGGGGGAAGAATATGATTGTAAACGGTATAATCGGAGAGCTCCGTGCGGAAATAATCTCTCCCGCCCTCTGAGGCACCATATCCTAAATAGTGCTTGGCACAGGCAGCGAGACTGTCCTCGTTTGCAAGGTTCTCTCCCTGAAAACCGGCAATGGAAGCACGGGCAAGCATACTGCCCACAAAAGGATCTTCTCCCGGACCCTCGATGATTCTTCCCCAGCGGGGATCATGGCATACATCCAGCATGGGAGCGAATGTCCAATGGACGCCGTTGTTGGACGCCTCTTCGGCAATACAACGATAACAGCTTGTAATCAGATCGGGATTGAAAGAGCAGGCGGAAGCCAAAGGAATAGGATACACCGTATGGTGACCATGGATAACATCCCGTCCGAAAATCAAAGGAATACCACTTGCACTTTCTTCTACAGCACATTTCTGCAAATCATTTATCATGTCAATCAGAATGGCCTGCTGCTCGTCATTGCCGGCAGTAGCGGAGTCGGATAAAATAACAGAACCAACCTCGCCGCGGCGGATGCTTTCCTTTAGTTCTTCAAGGGTATCCGCATCCGGCTGGATTACCTGATTTAATTGTCCGATTTTTTCCTTCAGAGACAGGGAGGACAATATCTTTTCTGCATCACAGTCAAATTCCCGGTACATAGGGCAACCTCCTTTTTGCTTATAGTAGACCTGTCATTCCGGCAGATTCATCACGATAGCAGGATTATCATAAAAATTTTATTCATCGTCGTCATCCAGCTCAGAGCAGGGCAGGGAAAATATAAATTCTGTACCTACGCCCTCTGTACTGATAACGTTAATGTGCTCATTGTGAGAGGCGATAATTTCTTTTACAATGGAAAGCCCCAGCCCGGTGCCTTTTTTGTCCTTGCCGCGGGAAGAGTCCGATTTGTAAAAACGGTCAAAAATCATTTTCTGGTCGTCCTTAGGGATACCGATACCGCTGTCTTTGACAGAAACAAAAAGCTTGTTCTTCTTTTCTGAGGTTTCAATGCGGATAATGGAGTCGTGGTGGCTGAATTTGATGGCATTGTCCAAAAGGTTATAAAGAACCTGCTGGATTTTTCCCACATCTGCATTCACATACAATTTATCTCCGGTTAAAACCAGTTCAATAGCAATGGTCTTTTTGCGGCAGGTTCCCTCAAAGGAGGCAGCGGTATTGCGGATAACCTGATTGATATCGAAATCTGTTTTGTCTAACATCATGCCTTTTGTATTTAAGTTGTTTAAGGTCAGCAGGCTGTTTGTCAGTTTGGTCAGACGCTCTGTTTCGTTCAATACAATCTGTAAGTACTTCTCATGCAGTTCGGGTGGAATGGTACCGTCTAACATCGCTTCCAGATATCCTCTTATGGAGGTCAGGGGAGAACGGAAGTCATGAGAAATGTTAGCTACGAATTTTTTCTGGTTGTCCTCCGTGCGGGCAATTTCACTGGCCATATAATTTAAACAGCCGGCCAGATAGCCGATTTCGTCATCACTTTCTATCTGAAATTCATAATGCATATTACCTGAAGCATATTGCTCCGTGGCAGCAGTAATTTTCCGTAGCGGAATATATACGATTTCCGTAAAGAAAATCAGAATAATCAAAGACAGTAAAAACAAGATGCCCAACGTAATGTAGGAAATCAGGAGCAGACTGCCGGTGGATTTTTCAATGTCAGCCATGGAAGTATGAATGACAACATAGCCCTTTACCTTATATTCGGAGGTAATGGGGGCAATGACATTCAGCATATTTTCTTCATAGGTGTCGAAAAAGGTACCTACATTATAGTAGGAACCTGCAGTCAGGGTAGGGTCAAAATCCGGTATCATCACTATCTTTTCCACATTCAGTGGAGTATCCGTGCTTGTAACAATACGTCCTGACGGGTTTACAATGGCTATAATCGAATTGAGATATACAGACAACATGTCCATCTGGGCTTTTACGGCTTCCAGAGAAGTATCGTTGGTATAAAGCTGGGAGGCATAGTTGTCCGCAATCAAAATGGCCTCGGAATAAAGCGAATTGGCTTTTTCTCGGGTCAGATGTTCCCTTGTCATGCTGGGTACAAAGGTAGTTACAATAATAGCACCGAAAATACCGAAGATGACATAGGCCAGTATGAACTTCAGGTATAGGGTTTTTTTCATGACAGGGTTCCTTTTACTTCAAATTTGTATCCGATGCCCCAGATAGTTGCGATTTTCCAGGCATCATGGTCTTTTATCTTTTCACGCAACCGCTTGATGTGCACGTCTACAGTACGGGTATCCCCGATGTACTCATACCCCCAGATCTGATCCAGGAGCTGTTCCCTGGTAAAGACGTGGTTAGGAGAGGAGGCCAGAAAATATAACAATTCCAGTTCCTTAGGCGGCATGTCCACAGAGTTTCCCATATAAATAACAGAGTAGTTTGTACGGTTGATAATCAAATCCGGATAGGCAACACGTTTCTCGGAAGGGGATTCCGGTACTGCCGTTACCGGTTTGTAGCGTCGCAGCACTGCCTTTACACGGGCAACCAGTTCCTTGGAATCAAAGGGCTTCTCCATAAAGTCATCGGCACCCATCTCCAGCCCTAATACTTTGTCAAATACTTCACCTTTAGCAGACAGGATAATGACAGGAGTCTGGTATTTGGCACGGACCTCTCTGCAAACCTGATATCCGTCAATGCCGGGCAGCATCAAATCCAGCAAAATCAAATTGGGGTTGAAGGAATCAATCGCACTCAGTGCGGATTCCCCGTCTCCTACAATTAATGTTTCAAAACATTCCTTGGTGAGATACAGGGAAATCAATTCTGCAATATTTTCATCATCATCTACAATTAGAATTTTTTGTTTGTTTACCATGATATAAATACTCCTCCCGGTTTGGAGTGGAGGATGCTGTAAGCCTCCACAATAAGCCGTACTATTTAAAGGTTACAATTGTGACACCTGCGTCACCTTCGCCAAATTCGCCCAGACGGTATTCTTTTACATATTTGAGCCTCTTTAAATGCCCGTGCACAGCATTCCGTAAAGCACCGGTACCTTTGCCATGTACCACGCGTACACTGTTAAGGTGGGAGAGGTAAGCATCATCCAGATATTTATCCAGAGCTGCTATTGCCTCATCGCAGGTCATGCCTAAGAGATTGATTTCGGTAGAAATGGTCATGGCTTTGGACATTTTCATCTTACCGGAGGAGGAAGGCGAAAACTTCACCGCTTTAGAAGCGGTATCCTCATCCTGTAGTAATACCAAATCATTAATATTGGCGGAAGAACGCATAATGCCGCACTGTACAAATAAATTGCCCTTCGCATCCGGCAGGGTGCTGACAGTACCCTTTAAGCCCAAGGATACAATTTTGACTGAGTCCCCTTTTTTTAATTTGCGGGGGTCCAGAGCCTTCTTCTGGGACTGGGGTGGTGTCTTTAAGGCAAGACGCTCGTTTTTATCGTCAATACGGTCACGGATTTTCTGGCGTTTCTTTTCCAGCTCCTTGATGTCCGTGCCCTTATCGACTTTGTTGAATTCGCGGATGGTTTCGTCAGCTACATCCTTAGCTTCCTGTAAAATCGCACGGGCTTTTTCGTTTGCCTCCCGCAGAATTTTATCCCTGGCATTGTCAATTTTCTCATTCTTGGCCTTTAACTGACCTTCCAGCATCTTGATACGCTCTTTATATTCCGCAATTTCCTTATGCTCCTTCTCAATGGTAAGGCGGCTGTTTTCCAAATCGGAAATTACGTCTTCAAAGCTCTTATCTTCCCTGCTGATTTGTTCTTTTGCAGCATCGATGATTTCATTGGGAAGTCCTAACTTGGAAGAAATGGCAAAAGCGTTACTCTTGCCGGGAATACCGATTAACAGTCTGTAGGTAGGCTTTAAGGATTCCACGTCGAACTCACAGCAGGCATTTTCCACAAAGGAGGTAGAAAGAGCATACAGCTTTAACTCACTGTAGTGGGTGGTAGCCATGGTACGGATGCCCCTGTCATGCAGGTGATTTAAAATTGCAATAGCTAAGGCGGCACCTTCCGTAGGGTCGGTACCGGCACCCAGTTCATCAAAGAGACAAAGAGAGTTCTCATCAGCATGTGACAGTATTGTCACAATTGTGGTCATATGGGAAGAAAAGGTAGAGAGGCTCTGTTCGATACTCTGTTCATCACCGATATCCGCATATACCTCTTCAAAGACGGATAGCTCTGAACGGTCCAGTGCGGGAATGTGTAAACCTGCCTGACCCATCAGAGTAAAAAGTCCCACTGTTTTTAAGGAGACAGTCTTACCTCCGGTGTTGGGCCCTGTAATAATCAAAAGGTCAAAGTCCCTGCCCAGATGAATATCGATAGGAACCACTTTCTTTTTGTCCAAAAGCGGATGACGACCCTTGCGGATATGAATATAATGGGACGTATTGAAAAGGGGCATGGTAGCGTTCTGCTCCATGGCCAGCTTTGCTTTTGCAAAAATAAAGTCAAGCTTTGTCATCAGCGTCTGATTTGTCATCAGCTCCGTAGTGTGTTCGGAAAGCTGTGCGGAAAGCTCTGCCAAAATTTTCTCAATTTCCTTTTGTTCTTCAATAGCCAGTTCACGCAATTTATTATTCAGTTCTACAACGGCAGCCGGTTCAATGAAGAAGGTGGAGCCGGTGGAGGACTGATCGTGTACCATACCGGGTATCTGGTTTTTGTACTCTGCCTTAACAGGAATACAGTAACGGTTATCACGCATGGTTACCACGGCATCCTGTAAATAACTGCGATAGGAGCCGGTGAGCATGGAACCCAACTGGCTGTGAATCTTTTCACCGGTCAATGTAATGCTTCGGCGAATGCTCTTTAGGGCGGGACTGGCGTCGTCGGCAACCTCTTCCTCGGACAGCAGGCATCTGCGAATCTCTGCAGCAATAGGTGACAAAGGTGTCAGGTCATCAAAATAAGAGGAAAGAGAGTCCTCGGCAGAGTTGCCTGTGTTCACATCGGAAGGATTGTCTTTTTCGTTGCGTCCGTATCCCTTGATACGGGCAACATTTTCCAGAAAAGCAGCCATCTTTAACAGCTCCGGCAGAGAGAGTGCACTGCCTACCTCGAGAGATTTGATGGAAAAGCCCAGATTGTGATTACTGCCGAAGGAAGTACTGCCGTATTTAAAAAGACGGGACAGGGCATCGGCAGTTTCTGCTTGTGCCTTTGCTATTTCTGAAAGGTCTGTAACGGGAACAAGGCCGGCACAAAGCTCTTTTCCGGGTTCGGAATCAGCCTTTTCGGTCAGCCTGTTAATGATTTTGTCATATTCTAATGTGTGTAATGCTTTTTGGTTCATGTTTAACTCATTTCTTTGTACTACTCGGTACTGACGTCTGCAATCAGCCCCATGATGGCGGCAATGGAATTTAACTGATTGCTATGCTTCATGGTATCAATAAATTTCTGCCTGGAGCAGTAGAGCTCCTGTACCTTTTCCGCTAACAGGTCCTCTGTCAGCTCAGCTTCATCAATGACAATAGAGAAGCCCTGGGATTCAAAGGAGCGTGCGTTTAAAAGCTGGTCACCCCGGCTCTTGGCAGAGGGCAGGGGAATCAGGATATTGGGCTTGGCAAGGGCCAAAAGTTCACAGATGGCATTGGCACCCGCGCGGGAAATTACTACATCTGCCATGGCAAAAATATCCTTTAATTCCGCTTTGATATATTCAAACTGCCTGTAACCCTTCAGGGTCAGGAGACTTTCGTCTAACTTGCCTTTACCGCATAAGTGTACCACCTGAAAATCCTCCAAGAGCCTTGGCAGAGCCTTACGGACGCATTCGTTGACGCTGGCGGCACCCTGACTTCCGCCTACTACCATAACAACCGGTTTGTTGGCAGAAAACCCGCACAAATCAAGCCCGGCAATCTTGTTGCCGCTCGCCAGCTCTTCACGGATGGGAGAACCGGTCAGCACAGCCTTGTCCTTGGGCAGCATGGCCACTGTTTCCGGAAAGTTACAGCAAATCTTTTTTGCGGCGGAAACGCAGAGCTTGTTGGCAAGTCCGGGAGTCATGTCGGATTCGTGTAAAATGCATGGAATTTTTAAGGAGGCAGCAGCCCTCACTACAGGTACGCTGACAAAGCCGCCTTTAGAAAATACCACATCCGGTTTGATTTCCTTTAAATATTTTTTGGCTTCGGAAAAACCCTTAATAACACGGAAAGGATCCGTAAAATTCTTGATGTCCAGATAACGGCGGAATTTGCCTGTGGAAATACCGTAGTAAGGGATGTTAAAATCCTCAATCAGTTTTTTTTCAATGCCGTCGTAGGAGCCCATATAAACCACCTCAAAGCCGGTAGCCTGTAAGTGGGGAAGAAGGGCGATGTTGGGAGTAACGTGGCCGGCTGTACCGCCGCCTGTGAGTACAATCTTTTTCAATGTAATGCCTCCTGTGATTACTGCATGGATTCTAATGCCTGTGCAAGCTGGTCAGGACAGGATGTGGACTTGAAGCCGCAGCGGATTCCCTTCAATTTGGATATGGCATCTTCTACCTTCATACCCTTTACCAGTCTGCTGATGCCCTGCAGATTGCCGTTGCAGCCGCCGATAAAGGTTACGGAATCAATAACGCCGTCGGTTATTTCTATGTCAATAGCTGTGGAACAGGTTCCTCTGGTCTGATATCTCATAATAAAAATCCTCCTGCATATACTGCTGTTTTTAAATTTCTGCCTACATTTCCAATAGTAGGATTATAGCAGAAAAAATGTCGATATTCCAGTAGTTGCTGTAAAAAAGAAGCAAAATATGACGATGAATTCAAGCCTCTGTCATATTGTTTGGTTTGTCCGGTTTTATTATAATAATAGTTGACAAATACAAGTATCCGTAAAGGGCTGAAATAGGGCTGCCTGTCATTTAAAACGGATATCCACAAAAAGGAGGAGACTATGTTTGCTATTTTTCAGGAAGAAAAATGGATTACCGCTATTATGTTTGCATTCTTAGTATTAAGCATAGCTTTCAGAATTATGATAGGGGTACTATATCAACATATGATAAAAGAGACAGAAAATATGTCTGCTACGGGAAATAAAATTTTGAAACAATGTAAATTGAAGTTCGCAAACTGCTATCAGTTAAATAATGGTGTTGCCAATATTCCGGTATTTGTGGACAAGTTTTTAGGGAAACTAAAGATAGGGCCTTTCAGCTACCAGACCATTTATCATCTGTCCGGACAGTTTGTGCTGCTATCTGTATTTTTTGCGGGAGTGGGTGTCTGCAAGGGCATTATCGACGGACGTAGTCTGGGCGAAGTACTGCCGTTTTATATTGTGAGCTTTCTGGGACTTTACATATACTTTTCCATATCCGGCATTGTGGATGCAAAGGGCAGAAGAAGGCTGTTAAAAACCAATCTGGTGGACTATCTGGAAAACCACATGGTAAACCGACTGCGAAACGGTGCTTTTGAAGAAGAGAGGACGGGCAGAAGGAACAGGGAGGGACGTACAGGTATCGAAGTACTGCCGGTGCATGGCACTGCTTCTGCAAAAGACGATGGTGTCGCTGCATACCAGAGCGTACCTGTCAAAGCGGATAAAGACAAAAAGGCTACAGGCATCAGTTCTGCCGGTGATGGAGAAGAAAGAATCCCGGGACAGGCAGCAGGACTTCTTAACCGTTTGCAGGAAAAGGAGCTGGAAGAGCTGTTAAAGGAATTTCTGACATCCTAGGAGCTAAGCTTATCTAATCTGACATCCCGGACAGTTAAGTTTAGTTAATCAGAGTTTGATTAAATTAAGCTAATAAAAAGGTTTTTCTTGAATTTGACAAATAACTCTGCTACACTTGTATTTGGTTAATGGGGAGGATTGAAAAAATTAGTCCACGACAAAGAAAAGGAGCAGAAGAAATGAGTGTAAAAGTAACATTTGATTATGCAAAAACAAGTTCTTTTATTTCTGCAGCAGAAATAGAAAAAATGAAAAACCAGACATTGGCAGCAAAAGAAATGCTGGTGTCCAAAACCGGTGCGGGCAATGACTTTTTAGGCTGGATTGACCTGCCTGTAAACTATGATAAGGAAGAGTTTGCAAGAATTAAAGAGGCAGCAAAGAAAATTCAGTCTGATTCCGAAGTACTGCTGGTAATCGGTATCGGCGGTTCCTATTTAGGAGCCCGTGCCGCAATTGAATTTTTGGGTCACAGCTTCTACAATATGGTAGACAAGAGCATTCGTAAGGCTCCTGAAATTTACTATGTGGGAAATTCCATCAGCTCTACCTATATTAAGCATCTGATGGATGTAGTAGGCGACAGGGACTTCTCTATCAACATGATTTCCAAATCCGGTACCACCACCGAGCCTGCAATCGCATTCCGCGTATTCAAAGAGATTCTGGAAAAGAAATACGGCAAGGAGGGTGCGGCAAAGAGAATTTATGCAACCACCGACAAGGCGAAGGGAGCATTAAAGAATGTTGCTGATGAAGAGGGCTACGAAACCTTTGTTGTACCTGATGATGTAGGCGGACGTTTCTCTGTGCTGACCGCAGTAGGTCTGCTTCCTATCGCAGTCAGCGGTGCAGATATCGACAAGCTGATGGAAGGCGCTGCAAGCGGAAGAAAGTATGCACTGGAAAATGATTATGAAAACAACGATGCACTGAAATATGCTGCGTTAAGAAATATTCTTTTAAGAAAAGGAAAATCCGTTGAAATTCTGGCTAACTATGAGCCCAGCCTGCATTATGTTTCCGAATGGTGGAAGCAGTTGTTTGGAGAGAGTGAGGGTAAGGACCAGAAGGGTATCTTTCCTGCCAGTGTAGATTTGACCACAGATTTACATTCCATGGGTCAGTTCATTCAGGACGGTTCCCGTATTATGTTTGAAACCGTATTGAATGTAGAAAAATCCAGGGAAGAGCTGATTATCGGTGAAGAACCCGTTGATTTGGACGGACTCAACTATTTAGCCGGCAAGACGGTTGATTTTGTCAACAAGAGTGCCATGAACGGTACCATTTTAGCACATACAGACGGTCAGGTTCCCAACTTTATGGTAAAGATTCCTGAGGTAAGTGAATTTTACTTAGGAGAATTGTTCTATTTCTTTGAGTTTGCCTGTGGAGTAAGCGGCTACTTAAACGGTGTCAATCCTTTTGACCAGCCCGGTGTGGAGAGCTACAAGAAGAACATGTTTGCTCTGCTTGGAAAGCCCGGTTATGAGGTACAGAGAGAAGAACTGTTAAAGATATTGTAAGAATTGTAAAATAAAAGAGCCTGTTGTAAAGAAGAATTGATGGGAATTTGATTTTGAAAGATTCTGTACAGAAAAGCTTTTAGAATCAACTCATAATTGTTACTTTACAGCAGCTTTTTTATTTTGGTACAGAACAGACTGGGTATGAACCCGAAGCCTGTCATGCAAGGAGAGAACCATGAAAAAAGCGAACATAGTTATTTTGGAGAGAAACAGTGTAGGGACGGATATAGATGTGTCCTGTTTTGAAAAAATGGGAAATGTAACGTATTATGGAAATACCGTTACGGTAGAGGAGGTGCGGGAACGCACTAAGGATGCAGATATTGTGATTGCAAACAAGGCACCCATGCGGGAAGAAAGTCTGAACGCTTCTCCCAATGTAAAGCTGATTTGTAACTTTGCCACAGGATTTGATAACTGTGATCTTGCATATTGTAAGGAAAGGGGAATCGGCATAGCCAATGTGCGTGACTATTGTACGGAGATGGTGGCACAGCATACCTTTACGCTGGCACTGGCACTGGTGCAAAAACTGGCACATTATGACACATATGTCAAGTCTGGCGAATACAGTGCACAGGACAGGTTTTCTAATTTTGATGTAGCCTTCACAGAGCTTGCAGGTAAGACCTGGGGTATTGTGGGCATGGGCAATATCGGAAGAAAGGTGGCAAATATTGCACAGGCCTTTGGCTGTAAGGTGATTTTTCATTCGGTGACCGGTCAAAGCACGGTGAAGGATTATCCGCAGGTGGATAAAGAAACCCTTTTAAAGGAGAGTGATTTTTTATCTCTGCACTGCCCTTTGAGTGATTTGTCCAGAAATTTTATCGATAAAGAAGCTCTTTTAAAAATGAAAAAGACAGCGGTGCTGATTAACGTGGCACGCGGTCCCGTAGTCAACAATACAGACCTTGCGGAGGCTTTGCTTAAGGAAGAAATTGCGGCAGCAGGCCTGGACGTGGTGGAAAAGGAGCCTTTGGAGATAACGAATCCGTTAAGTGCAATTAAAGACAGTAACCGCCTGATTATTACACCCCACCTGGCATGGGCAGGTATAGAAGCCAGAATCCGTTGTGTAGAAGAAACCTGCAAAAATGTGGAAGCATTCTTAGCCGGCGAAAAGAGGAATATTGTGAACTTATAATTTCTTTCCCTCCGGCGGCTTTTTAACCGTTTTAACCTAAAACGGTTAAAAAGAGGAAACGTGAAAAGCAAAACGGTTAAAAATATAGTAAAATTCGGTTGACAAACGGAAGCCGCTGTATATATAATTAAGATAGAAATATTTAGAATGTATGGTGTTCAATTGTATTTTACGGAGGGATTCGTATGACAGTTCAGGAAATGAAAAAGAAAAAGCAGGAAAAGGGTTATACTTATGCACAGATGGCGGAGTTATCCGGTGTGCCGCTTGGAACGATTCAGAAGATTTTTTCAGGCGAAACGGAAAGTCCCCGTTACGACACGCTTCAGGCGTTGGAGAAGGTATTTATGGAGACCCCGGTAGTGCGGGAAGCCTCTTTTTATCTGCCTGACAGGAACGGCAGTTATACTGTGGATGACTATCGTGCCTTGCCGGAGGACCAGCGTGTGGAGCTGATTGATGGGTATTTTTACGACATGGCATCGCCAACCTTCGGACACCAGTCCGTCGGCGGTGAAGTATATCGACAGATTGCCAACTTTATTATGGAAAGAGGCGGAAGCTGCCGTCCCTTTATCGCTCCGGTGGATGTTCAACTGGATTGTGACGAGAAGACCATGGTTCAGCCCGATGTAGGAATCATTTGTGATAAGGATAAGATAAAGAAGTGGGGCATATACGGTGCACCTGACTTCTTGCTTGAAGTGATTTCACCGTCCACAAAGCAAAAAGACTATACCAAAAAGCTTTTTAAGTACATGGAAGCCGGTGTGCGGGAATACTGGATTTTAGACCCATACCAGCGAAAACTGTTGGTATATTTTTTTGAGAGTGAAGTATACCCCGTCATTTATGGACTGGATCAGCCGGTTCCCGTGGGGATTTATAATGGAGAGCTTAAAATCGACTTTTCAAATATCGCAGAATGGATTGAGAATGAGCCGGAGTGAGAGCAATTATGTTTAAACCAAAAAGTATTATTGTTTTAACAGTTTTGATGTACCTTGTTATTCTGGCTGGCTGTGGAAGCCAGCCGGATATTTCGGATACTTTGACCCAAGCGGAAGAAACTGATACAGCACCCGCAGAGACTGATATAGCACCTACAGAAACCGATACAGTACCCACAGAGAATCAGGAGCCGTCCGAAGAATTGTCTCCGCCTCTGCAGGAGGAAATGATTTTCGTATCGGATAGGGACACTGTCAAAAAAGAACTTCTGGAATCAATTCAACAGCTACGGCAGCCTAGAATTATGGATATTGCTTCCATCGGATTAGAGTACCCGGAAATGGATGTTAAAAACATTTATTTTGAAATCACAGCACAATATCCGGAGTTGAAGTATGCATACAATCTGACAGTAGAAATGAACGGAACAGAGATGAACTGTCAGCTTTACTATATGCCCTATAAGACCGGAATGTTCCCGGAAGGATTTTTGGGCGAAGAAGTCACAACCATCAAGGACTTACTTGTGGTGGCAGAAAACCACATGGGAGAAGTATCGGTTCCTGTTTACATAACAAATACGATGCTGGAGCCGGATGTAATGAACCGTGCCCTGCAACAGGTAGGAGGAGGGTATATCCTGTGTACTCTGAATATGGATGCCACTGCCCTTCAATATAGTGCACCTGCTGGAATGACGATGGAGGATTGTGTTGCTGCATTAAAGTTAGCCGATGATTTGGCGGACGAGGTAATTGCCAATGTCATTACACCGGATATGACGCAAAGGGAGCAGGCAGAGGCAATTTATTCCTATCTGGCACAGAACGTATCTTACGACCAGCGGTATTATTCCGACAGGGTCAATATGCCGTATGAGTCTCAGACTGCTGTCGGTGCACTGCGTGACCATACTGCAATCTGCAGTGGATATGCCAATGCATTGAAAATACTGTACGAAAAGCTTGGTATCCCCTGCTATAACGTTACGGGACTGTATTTCCGAGAACATCATATGTGGAACCTGGCAAAGCTGGATGGCGAGTGGCTTTGGTTTGATGTTACCTCAGATCGCGGCAATTCCTCGGAATATGGTTTTTTGCGGTTCGCACTTACGGAACTGGATGAGGTAAAATATCAATATAAAGAGAGTGATATCCAACCGTTGTTGGATTGATTCTCTTGGTTATACCACAAACCAATCTGCAAGGAAGAGCTTATTCCGTTACATATTTCATTACATCGTCAAAGATGGCTCTGTAGCCTTCCGGTCTGATATGCATACCTTCGATGGTATACTCTGCCTTTAGATTTCCTGACACGTCTGTCAGTGGTGCGTTTACATTGATAAATCGCTGGTGATGCTTTGCAGCTAATTGTTCTACCAATGTATTTGCTGCATTGATTTTTTCATTGGTACGGATTAAAAGGCAGGGTTTCATTTCTTCAGTTGCGGCTTCGTAGTTGATGGGATAGTACGCCATCATATAGATGGTGACTCCGGGGAGTTTTTCCTCGATTTGAGTAATAATCCGCTCATAGTTTTCCATAACTTCGGTAAGGGGAATAGAACTGTCGCTTAAGTCATTGGTGCCGATGTTAATAAAAACTTTTCTGGGAGCCAGTTCAAAAACGCAGGCATCCAGAATAGGGAGCAAATCGCAGGTCTTATAGCCTCCCACGCCGCGGTTGTATACTACAGGTGCATCAGGCCCCAGTTCCTTCACCCATTCTTCAATAGGAAACATTTCCATTAAGGAGGAACCGGTAAATACAATCTGCCCCTTCAATGCACTTTTGTTCCATACGTGAAAGTCACGTACCATCTGTTCTTTTTCAAGTCGCCATGCTTCTTTTTCCATAATGCATTTCTCCATTCTGCTACTTAAATTCAACTGCTTATTGATTTTTATCTGTTTCTATATATTACATGAATATTACACATTATATTAATACCACAGCCATTGGGCAAATAAAACCCACAAAGGAATGGTGACCATGGATAAAATAGTGGATAGTACCACGGTCTGTACTGCATAAATATAATTTTTACCGTGAAGCTGTGCATACACTGCAACATTGGAGCCTACCGGACAGGCAACTGCCAGAAAAAGGCACATTTTTATATCCGGAATCTTTATATCCGAAATAGAATTTGGTATCAGACAGAACAGCAGACAGCTTAATGCCGGTATCAGTAACAATCTCACAAGGGAAATCTTATAAAACTCCCATCTGGTAAACATAGCTTTCAGGTCTGCTTTTGCCAGATAGATGCCGGAAACTATCATGGCGACAGGTGTGTTCAGACCGGCAGATGTTGAAATAACTGACTTTGCTGCCTCCGGTAAGGGAATACTGCTCAAAAACAGTATAATGCCTAAAAGAAAGCTGATGATAAAAGGGGATTTCAGTATCTTTTTTATATCAATTTTAAGATTTTCTTCCTTCAGGATGGAGACACCATAAGTCCACTGCAAAATATTTAAACAGGCAACAAAGGGTGCCACATAAAAAACGTGTCCGCTACCCAGAACAGAAACAATCAGCGGGATACCGAAGAAGCCCGGATTTGAAAATGTTGCTGCAAAGTTACCAACAGGGTTCTTTTTAAAAAACAGTCTTGCTATGAGGATGGACAGAAAAAGAGCGGCAACGGACAACCCGGTGCAAAGCAGCAGGCCGTATACTCTTTCAGGGCTTTGGTCTACCAGAAATCCATTCAGAATTACACAGGGAAGTATCAGATAAATCAGCAGGTTGGCTAAACTTTCGCTGTCGGCCTCCGTTATAATCTTCCTTTTAAAAAGTACAACGCCTATCATCATAAACAGAAACATAATGATCAGCTTCTCTACTAAGAGCAAAAGTATTTCCATGGCAATCCGAACCTTTCTGCCTCTGTAAGCGGCAGGGATGATTTATCTGTCTGCACAGACACAACAGAGTACCTTCTTTACTGAAAATCCTAGCAGAAAAGGGCTTTCATATCCAATACATCTATGCTAATATGTTTATAAGTGTATACTTATAAATAAATTTTGCTAAGAGGTTTAAAATCATGGATTCCTTGCAGATAAAATATTTTAAAGCGGTAGCACAGACACTTAATATATCACAGGCGGCAAAGGCCTTGTACATATCCCAATCCTCCTTAAGCCAGACTATCAGACATCTGGAAAAGGAACTGGGATACTCTTTACTTGAGCGAAAAGGGCGGCATATTGCACTCCATGAAAACGGAAAGCTTTTTTTAGAATTTGTTAAAAGGACGGAGCAGGATTATGAAAGCGTGCTTACCCAGATGGCGGAGAACAATGCATGTTACAACCGTAAGGTAAGTATTCAGGTGGAATGTGCCTCCCTGTATCTGCCGCAGATTATGGAGTATTTGCAGCGAAATCTGCCCGATGCAGTGTTTCAGGTATACCAGTGGAATCATGCCGCACAGTCGGATACAGATGCAGATATCCGGCTTTTTGCAGCTTCAGAACCGATTGAAGAGGATAATTGTAAGCAGCTTTTGGAGGAGGATATTCTTCTGGCACTTCCCAAGACCCATCCCTTGCTTGCAAAGAAAGAGATTTTACTGGCAGATTTAAAAGAGGAAAAGTTTATTACGCTGCATTCTTCCTGGTGGCTGCAAAAGACAATCACAGAGCAGTTTCAAAGCTGTGGTTTTAGTCCGGTAACATCCATTCAGGTAGATAACCCGGATATTTTAAGACGTCTGCTTGGTCAGAACATGGGACTTGCATTTATTCCGGAAAAAACATGGGGTATTGACTTTGCCAACGGAGCACTTAAGCTTTGCCGTATAAAAGATTTTTCCATGAGACGATATGTGTACTTGAAATGGAAGGATGGCTACCTGTCTCAGAATTCTTCAAAATGCATTTCCTTGCTGCAATCCTTTTTTAAGGAGCATTTTTAGCCGTTTCCAAAGCCGTAAATACGAAATTTATTTGACATGACTACTTTAACATGATAACATGACAGCGTATCAGTGAGTTGAAATACATATTATTTTTATAACGCGAACGAGGAGGATATATTATGAAAAAGAAAGTGATGGCATTATTAGCAGTTTGTATGCTGGCTGTTATGATGACAGCCTGCGGCAGTAAGGAAAATACCTTTACTGTAGGCTTTGACGCAGAGTTCCCGCCTTACGGCTACATGGATGACAACGGCGAGTATGTGGGCTTTGACCTTGACCTGGCAGCAGAAGTGTGCGAAAGAAACGGTTGGGAATTGGTAAAGCGTCCTATTAACTGGGATTCTAAGGATATGGAGCTTTCCAGCGGTTCTATTGACTGTATCTGGAATGGTTTCACCATTAACGGACGTGAGGATGCTTACACATGGTCTTCTCCCTATGTAGATAACAGCCAGGTATTTGTGGTAGCGGCAGATTCCGGTATTACTACCAAGGACGATCTGGCAGGTATGGCAGTAGGCGTACAGAGAGACTCTTCTGCATTAAGTGCATTAAATGATGAAGAGACTCCTGAGAATATTGCATTAAGAGACAGCTTTGGCAGCCTGACTGAGTATGCAGATTACAACACCGCATTTATGGATTTGGAGGCAGGAGCACTGCAGGCAGTTGCTATGGATATCGGCGTGGCAAATTACCAGATTGAATCCAGAGGCGGCGGATATGTAATTGTAGAAGAGTATCTGGCAACCGAACAATATGGTGTAGGCTTCCTTTTAGGAAATGAAGAGTTAAGAGATACCGTAGAAAAAACACTTGAAGAAATGGCAGCAGACGGCACCTTTGCACAAATTGCAGAAAAGTGGGGCTTGTCAGACTGTGTTTGCTTTGGCAAATAAGAGATTATAAAACAGTATAAAAGGATATAGGCAGGGTACAGATATGAATATACCGATGATGTTATTACAATTAGGAAAGGGAATGATAGTATCAGTTGAGATATTCTTGCTGACCCTGCTTTTTTCATTGCCTTTGGGACTATTGGTTTCATTTGGAAGAATGTCCAAAAACTTTCTGGTAAGAACAGTTACAAAATTCTATATTTCCGTTATGCGTGGGACACCGCTGATGTTACAGCTTATTGTGGTGTACTTTGCACCCTACTATGTGTTTGGTATAAAAATTCATCCAAGCTATCGTTTTATTGCGGTCATTATCGCATTTTCCATTAACTATGCAGCATACTTTGCGGAGATTTACCGTTCCGGTATTGAATCTATGCCGGTGGGGCAGTATGAGGCGGCAAAGGTATTGGGGTACAATAAGGCACAGACCTTTTTTAAGATTATCCTGCCTCAGGTAATCAAGAGGATTCTGCCCTCGGTTACCAATGAGATCATAACCCTGGTCAAGGATACCTCCCTTGCTTTTGTTATTGCACAGGCAGAAATGTTTACGATTGCAGAGCGGATTGCATCGGCTCAGACCAGTATCCTGCCGCTTATGGTAGCAGGTCTGTTCTATTATATTTTCAATCTGATAGTAGCAGTCGTAATGGAAAAAGTGGAGAAAGCATATTCTTATTACCGGTAATGATAAGTGAGCCCGCGAGGAGCACAAAATAACCGGAAGAATACAGGCAGCAGAAAGGCATGAGTGTGAAAATGAAACTACTGGAAATGAACCATGTAAGAAAAGAATTCGGTGATTTAAGCGTGTTAAAGGATATCTCTCTTTATGTGGAGGAGGGAGAAGTGGTGTCCATCATCGGACCCTCCGGCTCCGGAAAATCCACACTGCTCCGCTGTGCTACCATGCTGGAGAAAATGGACGGCGGTGAACTGATTTATATGAATGAAGCGGCTGCATGGGACACAGGCGACCGTTGCGTATATGCTTCCAAGAGTGATTTAAAGAGAATTTCCGGTTACTTTGGACTGGTTTTCCAGAATTTTAATCTGTTTCCCCATTATAGTGTGTTGAAAAATATTACGGATGCGTTGATTCATGTGGATAAGGTGCCTAAAAAGGAAGCCGTGGAGCGGGCAGAGAAGCTTTTACTGCAGTTAGGACTGTCCGATAAAAAAGATGCATACCCCTGTCAGTTATCCGGTGGTCAGCAGCAGAGAGTTTCCATTGCCAGGGCACTGGCAAAGCAGCCTAAGATACTTTTCTTTGATGAGCCTACCTCTGCACTTGACCCTGAACTCACCGTAGAAGTGTTAAAGGTTATTAAAGAGCTTGCCAGAGAACACATGACCATGATTATTGTTACCCATGAGATGCAGTTTGCCAGAGAAGTATCTGACCGGATTATCTTTATGGAAGAGGGTGTCATTAAGGCACAGGGTACGCCGGAAGAATTGTTTGCAACGGACAACGAACGTGTAAAAGAATTTATCGGGCATTTATCCGGCGGATATTAAGAAAGGCGATATCATTATGATTGCAAAATGTAAAGAGCTTTTTAAGAAATATGAGGAAATCATAGTATATTTGATTGTGGGCGTTATGAACACGATTGTATCCTGGGCCGCCTGCTTTCTTTTGGAATGGTTTTTCTTAGACCCGAATATTACCTGGCAGAACTTTATAATCAATTCCTTTGGCTGGGTTGTGGGTGTCTGCTTTTCTTATCCGTTAAACAGAAAATGGGTATTTAAGAGTACCAATCCTGAAATTTTGAAGGAGTTTACCGGGTTCGCAGCCTCCAGACTGTCCACCTGGATACTGGATATTGTAGTGATGTGGTTAACGGTAAATGTATGGAATATGCAGTATTGGATTGCAAAAATCTGTATCTCGGCAGTGCTGGTTACCGTTCTGAATTATGTTTTTAGCAAAGTGCTGATTTTTAAGAAAAAAGATTAAAGCGAAAAGAAAGGCAGATGCTGCAAAATGTAGTGTCTGCCTTAAATAATTTTATTGAAATTTAGAGAACAGAGTGTTAAACTTTCTTCTGGATGGTATTCAAAAGAAACTGTACCGGAAAAAATGTAACCTTCGGAAGAAGAAAGAGAGTATCACCTGATACAACGTATGTGTGTGGCACAACGAAAGTAAAGGCAGGTGATGTGATTGAAAATCGGATTTATAGGAGCCGGTAAAGTAGGATTCTCGCTGGGAAGATACTTTATGGAATGCGGCGTGAACGTATCCGGCTATTATAGTCGTAATTTAAACTCTTCAAAAGAAGCGGCGGCATTTACAAAGACAAAGTATTACAAAGACTTAGAAGAACTGATAAAAGAAAGTGATACTCTGTTTCTTACGGTTCCCGATGGGAGTATCCGTGAGGTTTATTCTGAAATGATTCTATCAGACATAGAAGGAAAATGTCTTGTGCATTGCAGCGGTGCACTGTCTTCTATGGTTTTCTCCGATATCAGTGAAAAAGGAGCAAGAGGCTGCTCCGTCCATCCGATTTGTGCCGTGAGCAATAAGCTTACAGGCTATCAGGAATTATCCAAAGCATATTTTACAATTGAAGGAAAAGACGTTGGGGATCTGGCAGAACTGCTTGGCAGATGTGGAAATCCGGTAGAGTACGTTTCGGCAGCTGGCAAGGTGAAATATCATGCGGCGGCCGTATTTGCGAGCAATCTTGTGGTCGGACTTTATGACATGGCGTCCGGAATACTACAGGAATGCGGGCTGAGCGAATCCTTTGCGGATCATGCCCTGCAGCCCCTGTTTAAAGGAAATGCAGATAATATTATTGCTGCCGGGGTCACACAGGCTCTCACAGGGCCGGTAGAGCGGGGAGATACGGAAACTGTAGAAAAGCATCTTACGGCATTGACAGGAGAAGAGAGAGAAATCTACCGTATTCTGTCGTATCATCTGGTTGGCGTGGCAAAGCGAAAAAATCCGGACAGGGATTATGCTTCCCTATCGATGTGTCTGGAGAATGCAGATTAGCAGTAATTTTGTTGTGATGGCAGAAAATCAGAAAGGGATTGAAAATGAAAAATACAGTTGTAACATTCAGAGAAGCAAAACAAAAGGGCGAAAAGCTGACAATGCTGACAGCCTACGACTATTCTACAGCAAAGCTGATAGATGAAGCAGGGGTGAACTCGATTCTGGTGGGAGATTCACTGGGAAATGTAATTCTGGGATATGAGGATACTCTATCCGTCACAATGGAGGATATGATACATCATGGTGCGGCAGTTGCAAGAGGGGCAAAAAATGCACTGGTCATCATAGATATGCCTTTTATGTCCTATCAGGCGAGCGTATATGATGCAGTTGTAAATGCAGGGCGTCTGATGAAAGAAGGAAGAGCCGGTGCGGTCAAGTTAGAGGGCGGTACAGAGGTATGCCCTCAGATTCAGGCAATTACCGCAGCAGGAATTCCTGTGGTTGCACATATAGGACTTACCCCACAGTCTATCAATGCATTCGGAGGCTTTAAGGTACAGGGGAAGAGTGAAGCAGCAGCAAGAAAATTAATTGCGGATGCCAAGGCAGTAGAGGCAGCGGGGGCATTTGCCGTTGTGCTGGAGTGTGTCCCTGCCAGACTGGCAGAGCTTGTGACAAAGGAGCTTCAGATACCGACAATAGGTATCGGCGCCGGAAATGTGTGTGACGGACAGGTTCTGGTATATCAGGATATGCTCGGTATGTTCTCAGACTTTACCCCTAAATTTGTCAAGCATTTTGCAAACGTAGGTGAAGTAATGAAGGCGGCCTTTGAGGCATATTGTAAGGAAGTACAGGCAGGAACATTTCCTGCGAAGGAACACGAATATACAATGGCAGATGAAGTTTTAGAGAAGCTTTATTGATGATTGCGGATAGAGATTGCGGATTGAAAGGAGAAAGCATATGAAAATTGTAACAACGATAAAAGAAGTAAGAGATCAGGTAAAAGAGTGGAGAAAGCAGGGCTTGAGCATTGGATTTGTTCCTACCATGGGATATCTTCATGAAGGACATGCAAGCCTGATGAAGCGTGCTAAAAAGGAATGTGACAAAGTAGTAGCCAGTATCTTTGTAAATCCTATGCAGTTTGGGGCAAACGAAGATCTGGACAGTTATCCGAGAGATTTACAGGCAGATGCAAGGCTTTGCGAATCTATTGGAGTAGATTTGATTTTTCATCCGGAAGTTGAAGAAATGTATGCGGACGGATTTTGTTCCTTTGTGGATATGAACGGATTAACAAAGGAGCTTTGTGGAAAATCCAGACCCATTCATTTCCGGGGCGTATGTACTGTGGTAAGTAAGCTGTTTCATATTGTGACACCCGATAAGGCGTTTTTTGGTCAGAAGGACGCACAGCAGCTTGCAGTTATCCGCCGGATGGTGAAGGACTTGAATATGGATATAGAGATTGTGGGCTGTCCGATTATCAGAGAAGAGGATGGGCTTGCAAAGAGCTCCCGAAATACCTATCTGAACGCAGAGGAACGGAAAGCCGCATTGGTTTTGAGCCGGACAATCCGCCTGGGCGAGCAGTTGGTAAAGGATGGGGTAAAAGATACGAAAGAGCTGCTTGATGCAATGAAAGAAAACCTGGCAAAGGAACCACTGGCAAAAATTGATTATGTGGAAGCTGTGAGCATGGATACTATTGAGAAGGTCGACAGGATAGAGGGAACAGTGCTGGTAGCAATGGCAGTATACATTGGAAAGACCCGCTTGATTGATAATTTTATTGTAGAAGCATAGCAGCAAAATAGTATGTGAGAAAGGAAAGAAGATATCGTGCAAATACAAGCATTAAAAAGTAAGATACATCGTGCAACCGTTGTACAGGCGGAATTGAATTATATCGGGAGCATTACCGTTGATGAGACGCTTATGGAGAAAGCGGGAATTGTAGAATACGAAAAAGTACAGATTGTTGATGTTGACAATGGTTCCCGGTTTGAAACGTATGTCATTAGCGGACAGAGAGACAGTGGGATGATTTGCTTAAACGGAGCGGCTGCCAGAATGGTATCTGTAGGGGATAAAATTATAATTATGTCCTATGCGGCAATGACACCGGAAGAATTGCAGGAGAATCCGCCGCGTGTGGTATTTGTGGATGATAATAACCGGGTAAGCCGCATGACACGTTATGAGAAACATGGTAAATTGGAAGATTTGGAGTAAACAGGAGACAAAAATAGGTGTATAATGGTTTACAAAAATAGGATAGTGTCAAGTGACCTATGAAAAAACAGGAAAGAGGAAAGAAAATGAATCCAATTAAAAAAATATACTGTAGAATATTTCAGGCGGCATTTCATATGGCACTGCCGATTTTGCCCTACAGGGAGCCGGAAATTCTGGAAAGTGTAGGAGAGGTTGCAGCATTGCTTCGCAAGCTCCAGGTAACCTCCGTCCTTCTGGTAACGGATGGAATGCTTAGAAAGCTGGGAAGCACTGCGTCTCTGGAAAAAAGTCTTGCAGATGCAAATATCAGGTGTGCGGTATATGATGAAACCTGTCCCAATCCTACCGTACATAATGTAGAAGCTGCCCGGGAAGTTTATGTAAAAGAAAACTGCGAAGCCTTGATTGCCTTTGGAGGAGGGTCTTCCATGGATTGTGCAAAAGCGGTAGGGGCAAGGATTGCTTATCCCAAAAAGAAACTGCAGCAGTTAAAGGGCTTACTGAAGGTTCTTAAAAAGATTCCTCCCCTGATAGCTATTCCTACCACAGCCGGTACGGGAAGTGAGGTTACGATTACTGCAGTTATTACGGACAGTGAGAAAAAGCATAAATACACCATGAACGACTTTACCCTGATTCCCGGATATACAGTGCTGGATCCGGAAGTAACCTATTCCCTGCCGCCTTCTTTGACGGCAACCACCGGAATGGATGCTATGACCCATGCGGTAGAGGCATATATCGGCGGCTCTACCAGTAAAGAAACCAGAAGGCTGGCACTGGAAGCAGTAAAGCTTATTTTTGAGAATATTGAGACTGCATATGAAGACGGCACCAACAGGGAGGCAAGGGAAAAGATGCTTCATGCGGCATACATTGCAGGCATTGCCTTTTCCAAATCCTATGTAGGTTATATTCATGCAGTGGCACATTCACTGGGCGGGCAGTACAATATTCCCCATGGACTTGCCAATGCGGTACTGATGCCGGTGGTACTGGAGGAATATGGGGAAGCAGCCCATAAGAAGCTGTATAAGCTGGGAATTGCGGCAGGGGTTGTATCTGAAGATGACAGTTATGGGGAAGGTGCGGAAAAATTCATTTCCGCAATCCGTCGGTTGAACCAAAGAATGAATATTCCGGAAGTCTTTGCAGGTATCAAAGAGGAGGACATTCCACAGATGGCGAAGCATGCTGATAAAGAAGCAAATCCCCTTTATCCCGTACCAAAGCTGATGGATGCAAAGGAACTGGAAGGGTTCTACAGAAAAGTGGCAGATTGGAGAGACAAAAAGTGACAACCGAAAGAATAGAGGAAATACTGGAAAGTCAGAAAAAGTTTTTTAAAAGTGGTGCAACACTTCCCACAGAGTTCCGTGTCAGAATGTTAAAAAAGCTGTATGCTGCAGTACAAAAATATGAGTCTGAAATTGCCGAAGCCTTAAAAAAGGACCTTGGAAAGAGCAATTTTGAAGGATTTATGTGTGAAACAGGTATGGCTCTGAGCGAAATCGGCTATATGATTCGGCATACTAAGAAATTTGCAGCAAAGAGAAGGGTACATACGCCCCTGGCACAGTTTGCGGCAGCCAGCTACAAAAAGCCCTCTCCCTACGGCAGCGTACTGATTATGAGTCCATGGAACTATCCGTTCTTATTAACGATTGATCCATTGGCAGATGCCATTGCTGCGGGCAATACGGTAATGGTAAAGCCCAGTGCCTATTCGCCTGCCACAAGTGAAGTCATTGCAAAAATCATAACAGAGTGTTTCCCGCCGGAGTATGTTGCCGTTGTTTTAGGCGGCAGAAAGGAAAATGCAAGTCTGTTGGAGCAGAAATTTGATTTTATCTTTTTTACGGGCAGTCAGAACGTAGGAAAAGAAGTGATGCGGCGTGCGGCAGAAAGGCTGACGCCGGTGGTACTGGAGCTTGGGGGAAAAAGCCCCTGCATCGTAGACAGCACTGCTAAATTAAAGCTTGCCGCCAAACGAATTGTGTTCGGCAAATATTTGAACTGTGGACAAACCTGTGTTGCCCCGGATTATATTCTTTGTGAAAGCAGCATAAAGGATAAACTGGTACAGGAAATTTGTGCCCAGATTAAGCAGCAGTATGGAGGAGCAGCATTTGAAAATCCTGATTACGGAAAAATGATTAATGAAAAGCATTTTGAGCGTGTCTGTGGTCTGATTGATAAAGAGAAAGTAGTTTTAGGTGGTGAGTCGGAAAAAGAAACCTTGCAGATTGCACCTACGGTTATGGATCATGTGACATGGGACGATGCAGTTATGCAGGAAGAAATTTTCGGACCGGTGTTGCCAATCCTTACTTTTGAAAGTTTTGAAGAGGTTTTTGATATTCTGGCGGACAGACCCAGACCTCTTGCCTTGTACCTGTTTTCAGAGGATAAAGAACATGTCCGTGAGGTCACCGGGCGTTGTTCCTATGGTGGCGGCTGTATCAACGATACCATTATACATCTTGCCACCAGTGAAATGGGCTTTGGCGGTGTAGGCGAAAGCGGTATGGGAGCTTATCATGGTAAGGACGGCTACGATGCCTTCTCCCATATCAAAAGCATTGTAGATAAAAAGACGTGGATGGATTTACCTATGCGTTATCAGCCCTATCGTAAACAGTTTGAGAAGCTGATAAGAATATTCCTAAGATAGAAGTAAACAAAACAGAAGCTGTAGAATATTCTTCTACAGCTTCTGAATCATATGTGCAACTAACCGGGCGGAATGCTTTGCTGCCGCCCTTTCAAAAGCAGGATAATCCATTTCTGCACTGTCATCCGCTTTGTCGGAAATGGCACGGATGATAACAAAGGGAATCTTGTTCAGGTAAGCGCCGTGAGCAATAGAAGCTCCCTCCATTTCTGCACAGTCGCCATGGAAAACAGAAATCAGCTTTTCCTTCACCTCTTTGCTGGAAATGAACTGGTCGCCGCTCACGACACGTCCGGTTCTGACAGATATGTCAGGGTTGACCTCCTTACAGGAAGTTACGGCTGCATCTATCATAGCAGGGTCGGCTTTAAATTCCCTAAAGCCCATCTGAGGTACTTCACCAAGCTGATATCCAAAAATTGTGACATCCATGTCATGGTGCAGGGCATCTATGGAAACCAGAATATCACCGATATCCAGTGCTGCATTTAAGGACCCGGCAACACCGGTATTGATAATATGTGTTACCTCGAAGAGGTCGCTTAAAATCTGTACGCAGAGTGCGGCATTTACTTTTCCGATACCGGAACGTACAATGACTACTTCTACACCGTTTAAGGTACCTACATGAAAGTCCATGGAGGCTTTGGTTATAATTTCTGTAATCGTCATCTCGCTTTTTAACTGTTCTACTTCCAGTTCCATTGCCCCGATAATGCCAATTTTACTCATTTCCATGCCCTCCCTTATTCCGGATATACCAGGCGGCTGCCCTCAATTCTGTATAAAACAGTATCCAGATACTTAGCGGCCAGATAGTTGGCCATAGGGAGATTCATATCCAGATAATTGCCGCAGTCCTTTGGAGAAGCACCGGGTACTTCATCTTTAAAATCACGGATAAATTCATACATTTCAATCATAAGGGGAACAATATTTTTGGACTCATAGTCCCCTGCCAGCAGGAGGTAAAAGCCGGTACGGCAACCCATAGGGCCAAAGTAAATTACTTTTTCTTTATAGTCGGGGTGGTTACGCAAAAAGGTTGCCCCCAGATGCTCGATGGTATGAACCTCGGCAGTATTCATTACCGGTTCTTCGTTGGGACTTGTCATGCGTAAGTCGAAGGTAGTAATTGTTTCACTGCCTACCCTGTCTTTACGGGAGACATAAACCCCCGGCTGTAATCTGATATGATCAATGGTAAAACTTGCAATTTTTTCCATAAAAATCCCTCTCTTTGTAATGCTCTCTGCATGCATGCTATTTACAATTCTACAATTTAGAGTAGCGGATTTATAGATAAAAGTCAAGAAAATTGCCCGATGGTCTTACACTGCAGGCAAAATATGATATAATGAAATTTATTGAAAACATGACAGGGTGAGAATATACATGAAAAAGACAAAAATTACATTTATAAAGCTGCTGAGATTTTTTGCAGGGCTGGCTATTATTCAGTTGGCAGTTGCCATATTCCTGCATACCAATATCGGTTCCGATTCCTTTACCGTATTTATGCAGGGACTGGCAAAGGTGCTGCATATCAGTGTGGGAGCTTCTAACTGCGTTCTGACGGCTGCTTTTCTGGGTATTGTGTTTTGGCTGGACCGTTCGCAGTTTGGAATCGGAATGGTGCTGGCAGTCATTTTTGCAGGTCCGATTCTAAACGGCATGACCTGGATAGTGGCATGGATTTTGCCCGAGAATCCGGCATGGTGGGTGATTGCACTGGAATTTGCTGCGGGCTGTGTGATAGTTTCTCTGGGATTTCCCTTGTTAAAATCCGCAAACATTGCAGTAGCACCCAATGACTCTCTGTATCTGGCAATTGTAAACAGAACAGGGAAACCCTATGCCCTGGTGAGAGTATGTGTGGATGCGGTATATCTGGTATTGGGATTTTTCTGCGGAGGGGTAATCGGTATCGGTACGGTGATATGTCTGGCAGCAATACCGCCTATGATGCAGTTCGTAATGGAGCATATCATTAAACAGCCCGAGGAATAAAATAACGCCTCGCGGTTTGGGGATTAACCCTGCCGTGGGCGTTTGGTGTTTTACTGCAGTTGCAGATTTACTCCTGTGCTTTATTTTTGTTAAACGGTGCCAGCAGCCTGTCCATTCTCTCTCTGGGCAACAACCAGTTGACAAGCAGTGCGATGGCAACGCCGACACCGGTATCAATCATACGGTTAATGGAATAAGAAATATAAGTATCTACCGGGGTGTTGAACATAATGATACATAAAACCACACCGCCGGGCTGAATGGCTCCGGGCCAGCGGAATGCCTGGCTGACAAGAATAAGTACTACAACACCTATGAACAGAAGGAACAGCATCAGACAGTGATACGCCCCATCCGGATAAAAGCAAATATAGATACGGAATAAAAGCATACCTAAAAAACCCCCGATAATAGTTCCCCAGAAACGGTTTCCGCCATTTAGACGAGAGTTTTCCATGTCACTGCCGACACCGAAAATAGCACCGATACAAGCAAAAGTAGGGTTTTCATCTACTGCAAAGTATAATGCGGCACACAGTGTTGCGGCCAGGGCAGTTTTAACATTACGTTGTCCGATATGAAACATAGAACGGGGTTTAGCCTGGGGGTTCATCAAGTATTGCTCCTTCTTGGATGAATAAATTTTAAACATATTCAGTGAATAAATATACCAATGTTGGTATTATATCACGGATTTTGGGGAAGACAAGGGGGATGTTAAGAAAATGTTAAAAAAGGAAGTGCAATTTTGGGTTGTTAGTAATTTTTGTTTGACAGGCCTTCAAACAAAGGGAATCTCGGTACAATGATACGTTCTTGTGATGCACTTGGAGCAGATATGCTTATCATTACAGGACATGCTATATTCTTATGTATGAAATTACAAGGCAAAGAGGAATCAAATAGATTCCGGGGTTGTTATCTGCCATTTGGGATTCTATAAGTCTCTATGGGTAGAAATACATAACTCCCCATCTCCCTGATTGGAAAGAAAGGTTTTAAATGGAGATTAATAGAGAAATTATTAAAAGGGAATTGGACAGTTTTATTGACAATATTTTTCTGCTACCAGAAATTAACTGCGTCAGGATTAGAGACGTGGTTATAAAAAAGGGTGTAAAAAGGGCGGATAAGTTGGAAGAAGCAATGGATAAGAGTTATCACGATTGTTATAGTGATGTGGATTTATCTGTAGTAGTTAACATTTCTTCAAAAGATACCATAAGCCCTACGGAATATATGAAGCATATTGCAAGATTTGGTATCACTGCAGATAAGTGTCTGGGGTTTTGTTTTGTTGAGGAAAATAGCATGTATCGTATTATTTTCAAGAATGGAATGCGATATGACTTCGGATTTGAATTTGAATATGATGATAATGCAGAATTGATTACTTTTCAGCCCAAAGAAGATGAAGACGATAATCCTAATTGGCCAATTGAAAATGTGAATCGTTTTTGGTTTGTTCAGATTCAGGCATTAGGAAAACTTTATAGAAAAGATTTTTTAATAAGCAATCATCTTGCGAACATAAATCTTAATGAAACTTTAGTACAACAAATGGTATTGAGAGATATGGAGTATGGAACAAATCATCATCGATACGGATATGAGGAAAAAATTGCTTATATGAGCAATAAGTATAAGTGCCCTATAAAAACAGGAAATGATTGTTTTAATATAATTGCAGATAAAATATATTGCGCAGCATTAACATATGATGAATTGACTCTGCTATTTTATCCTAAATACAAGTCAAGGTGTTCAGATTTTATGGAAATATGGAAAAGCTATGAACGTGGTAAAATAGGATGACTCCGCAGAGCTGCGTCCTCATGGAGGCTGACATCAAAAAGCTCCAATAATACCTGCCTGCGGCATCCGCAACTTCTCCCTGGGTAAGCAATTAGAAGGATATAATATTACTAGATATCGATCAAGAAGGAGGATTCAGAAAATGGACGAAAAAAGCGAAAGAAAATTACATCCAATAATTGAAATTTTAATTATTGTAGCTGTTATTTTGGTGTGTAATATTGCATGGAGTTTTGGATTTAGTTTGTTTACAAAGAGAAAAAACTATGATGAAATTTCAGCGATCTATTCTGCTATGAGCTGGTTTAAACAGCTTATAGGGCTCATTGTTCCTGTGCTTGCTACACTGCTTTGCGTAAAGGTTGTTGAGAAAAGAAAAGTAGGCATTGTCAAAGTCTTAATCATTGCGCTGTGTATTAGTTTATTTTTGTCTTTGATTATGAATATAATTTCAAATTGTGTAGTACAGTATGGTACCCAAGCGTTAGTTTCATTTTCTTATGTGCGCGTGTTTTTGACCCCTGTCTTAACTGCGATTTTGATTGTAGTTTTCGTCAACATTCTCAGTGCACCAAAAGTAGGAGCATATATGTATGATGAAAAGATGCATTGTGGTCTTTTTAAGCATGTTCTTTTACTTTTCTTTACTTTTGGCATTTGGGTGTTAATGTGGAATTATCGTGTTACAAGGTATTTGAACTGTGTTGAGGGCGAAGAATACAGAAATCCTGCAACCAAATTGTTGTTATGTATGTTTGTGCCATTCTATTCCATCTACTGGACTTATAAGAGTGCACAGCGTATTGATAAACTTGCAAAATCCGTTGATGTTGTTTCTGATCTTGCAACTCCTTGTTTGATTTTGGGGATTTTTGTTCCTTTTGTTCCTCCTATTCTCATGCAAGATAAAATCAACAAAATCCTTGAAACTTCAAATGTTCCACAATAAATAAAAATCGGCAGAGCGATAAACTCTGTCGATTTTCTATTGCTCCAAAAGAGAACTGCACTCTACTCCGGAAAGATATGCTCTGCTTTTCCTGAAAAGGGTGCTCTTAATTTCCGAAAAGAATGCACTTTTGCATCGGAATACTCATTCAAACATAACTATTCATAAATCTACATTTTTTTTACTTTTTCTTTTGGTTTTCCCACAAAAAAGAGAGAATAGATTTCTCTATCCTCTCTGTAAAAATCCTTTATTTTTCAAGGTTTTCCAACATTAGTTGTAGTTTTCAATGCAACGCATGAACATGCTCTTGTCAATACCGCAAATGGGGCATACCCAATCATCCGGAAGGTCTTCAAAAGCGGTACCCGGCTTAATACCGTGTTCCGGATCACCTTTTTCGGGATCATATGTGTAGCCGCAGGGATTACAGAAATATTTGTCCATAGTAATTTAATCTCCTTTCCTAAATGGAATATGATTTTTATCAGAAATAAGAGGGTATGTCAAAGTGGTTTAACATACCCTCTCATTTTGCAGTAAAAGGGGGTTAAAAATTTTTAACCAAAGTATCTCTTAAGAAGTCCCTCAAATGCTTTTCCGTGTCTAGCCTCGTCGCGTGCCATCTCATGAACGGTGTCATGGATTGCATCGAGATTCAATGCTTTTGCTCTCTTAGCAAGGTCGAACTTACCGGCGGTTGCACCGTTTTCAGCGTCTACACGCATTTCAAGATTCTTTTTGGTAGAGTCGGTTACGACTTCGCCTAACAGCTCAGCAAATTTTGCAGCATGCTCTGCTTCCTCATAAGCTGCTTTTTCCCAGTACAGACCGATTTCAGGATAACCTTCTCTGTGAGCAACTCTTGCCATTGCAAGATACATACCAACTTCAGAGCATTCACCTTCAAAGTTTGCACGAAGGTCAGCGATGATATCTTCGGGAGCACCCTTTGCAACACCTACAACATGCTCAGCAGCCCAGGTTTTCTCAGTATCCTGTACTACAGTAAACTTTTCTGCGGGAACGCCACAAACAGGGCATTTCTCCGGTGCTTCATTTCCTTCGTGAACATAACCACATACCTGACATACAAATTTCATATTTTTTTCTCCTTTTCTATTAAAATATAATTTTGGTTTTCAGTCTTCGTTTCTTTCGTGCTTTTTACAGCAGTCGCCGCAAATACCGTAAAAGTAGGTGACATGCCCGGTTATACGGCCGTCAAAGCCGGCACCGGCAATCTCCATAATGGAATCAATGCTTTTCATATCCAAATCAATTACGCTGCCGCATTCGCTGCATACAAAATGGTAATGTGAAGAAGTGTCATAATCAAAGTGATCTACACCATCCCCCACACGGAGTCTCAGGATTTCCCCATTTTCCACTAACATAGTGAGATTGCGGTATACGGTTCCAAGGCTTATATTTGGAATACGTTCGCGTATGGCCATATATACGGCATCTGCAGTAGGGTGATCCTTGCGGGTGGCAAGATAGGCTTTGATTTCTTCTCTTTGCCTACTGTACTTTGTCGCCATGAGTCCTCCTTTAAAATTCAAAAACGATAATCATTACTGTTTTTATTATACGGATTTAGAGAAAAAAGTCAATAGATTAGTGAAAAATTTTTTTAGCTGCTTTGCCCGAATCAAATGAAATCTAAGCTGTTTATACTTTTTTTAGGATAATCTTCTTTTATGTTAATTTCTTTTTATAAAAAAGAGTGTTATAATTTGCTATAGACTAGAAACTATGTATTCGCAATACAACATAGAGAAAGGCAGATATCAGTATGAAGTTCAGGACGAGACTGTGGGTAACCTTTATTACCATTTCACTGGTTCCGCTGATTTTGACGGCGTTAGCTTTTATTGTGATTGGTGGTTCGCTGATGCAGGGACAGATGATTGATGACTCCGGGAAGATGAGTTACATCGCTATGTCAGAGAGTGTACAGAATGTTGGCGAGCAGGCTCAGGAGCTTTATGAAAAATTGAAAGCGGAAGCTGAGAATAATCCCATGATTTTTGAGGAACAGGAGTTTTTACGCAGTGTCAGCGAGGGTATCAAGAGTAAAAACTGCTATATTCTGGTTCGTAAAGGAGAAACTCTTTATTATACGGGCAGTCCCAATGCGGCACAGCAGATTTTTTCAAAACTGCCTGAATATGGAGACGGAAGTGATGACAGTGCCTCCGGTTACTTTTTCAGTGATTCCCAAAAGTATGTAAAGCAGTTAGACTTTATGTTTTCTGATGGTACGCCGGGAAGTCTCTTTATTATTACCCGGGTGACCAGTCTGATATCCAGACCGTTTCTGATAGATATGTTTATTGCCATTGTACTGATATTGGTGATAATCAGTATTATATTTACATGGTGGATTCACAGAGGCGTTTTTGGACCGGTTAACCAGTTGAACATTGCCATGAAAAAAATAAGGGATGGCAATTTTGATTATATGCTTTCCACGGAAACAAAAGGTGAAATCGGAGATTTATACCGCAGCTATGAGGATATGAGACTCAGACTGAAGGAGTCTACCGAAGAAAAGCAGCAGCAGGAAAAGCAGAACAAGGAACTTATCAGCAATATATCCCATGATTTAAAGACGCCTATTACCGCTATCAAAGGATATATGGAAGGGATTATGGACGGTGTGGCGGATACGCCTGAGAAGATGGACAAATATATCAAGACCGTTTATAACAAGGCAAATGATATGGACCGCCTGATTAACGAACTGACTCTGTATTCCGGTATTGATAATAACCGTATCCCTTATAATTTCCACCGTATCAATGTTGCAGATTATTTTGGGGACTGTGTGGAAGAAGTAGGATTGGACTTAGAATCCAAGAATATTGAACTGAATTATTCCAATCTGGTAGACCCGGACACCATGGTCATTGCAGACCCTGAGCAGATGAAGAAGGTAATCAACAATATTATCGGTAACAGTATTAAATATATGGACAAGGAAAAAGGTGTGATTGATATCCGGATTCTGGATGAAATAGATGCGGTCCGGATTGAAATAGAAGACAATGGAAAAGGCATTGCAGCCAAAGACCTGCCTAAGATTTTTGAGCGGTTTTACCGTACCGATGCTTCCCGCAATTCTTCCAAGGGAGGTAGTGGCATCGGGCTATCCATTGTAAAGAAAATCATAGAGGATCACGGCGGTTACATCTGGGCCACCAGTAAAGAAGGGGAAGGCACTTGTATGCATTTTGTCATCCGCAAGTACAGAGAGCTACAAAGAGATGTAACATAAGCTGTCCATATAAAAAAGGAGCCCGTTTGCGTGATATAGGGAAGTAACAGTAAGCCTGTCTGATGGCAGGAATTAATGAAACAGCAGGAGGTAATTAGCATGAGCAAAATATTGATTGTTGAAGATGAAGAGGCAATTGCAGATTTAGAGAAGGACTATCTGGAACTGAGTGATTTTGAGGTGGAAATTAAGAATACAGGAGATGAGGGACTGGAAGCGGCACTGAACGGTGATTTCGATTTGGTAATTCTGGATTTGATGTTACCGGGTATGGACGGCTTTGAAGTCTGCCGCAAGATACGCGAAGAGAAAAACCTTCCCATATTGATGGTTTCTGCGAAGAAAGACGACATAGACAAGATAAGAGGACTGGGTCTGGGTGCAGATGATTATATGACAAAGCCCTTCAGTCCCAGTGAACTGGTAGCACGTGTAAAGGCTCATATGGCAAGATACGAAAGATTAGTGGGCACTTCTGCAAAGCAGCAGAATGATATTGTAGAAATTCGAGGTATCCGTATCGATAAGACCGCCAGAAGAGTTTATGTAGAAGGGGTAGAAAAGGCATTCACTACCAAGGAATTTGACCTGCTCACTTTCCTTGCAGAAAATCCGAACCATGTATTCACCAAGGAAGAACTTTTCCGTGAAATCTGGGATATGGATTCCGTAGGCGATATTGCCACCGTTACCGTGCATATTAAGAAGATCCGCGAAAAGATTGAAACAGATACTGCAAAGCCCCAATATATTGAAACAATCTGGGGCGTAGGATACCGCTTCAAAGTCTGATATGAGGATTATCAGCATGCGTACAAAAATTATTTATGAGGACTGCGACATTATTGTAATACAAAAACCTGCCGGTATAGCGGTACAGACTGCACAGGTGGGCAGACCGGATGTGGTCAGTGAACTGAAAAATTATCTGGCAGCCAAGCAGGGGAGCGGAAAGACGGAAGGGAAGGCTCCCTATCTGGGTATTATCCACCGTCTGGACCAGCCGGTGGAAGGACTCCTTGTATTTGCCAAAAATCCCAAAGCGGCAGCAGAGTTAAGTGCACAGCTTGCAAAAGAGGATTTCTGCAAGGAGTATCTGGCGGTGGTCTGTGGAAAACCTGCTTCAGACAGCGGTGAATTGGTGGATTATCTGGTAAAAGAAGGTTCGGTGGCAAGAGTATATGAGAGTGTATCCGCAGAGGCAGCAGGTAGCGGACAAGATACAAAGCAGAACAGCAGCAAGGGTGCAGGCAGTACAAAAGCAGACGAACCGAAGAGGGCAGTTCTGCATTATGAGCGGAAAGAAACGATGCAGGTAGAAGGAGAGGAAATTTCTCTTTTACAAATAAGGCTTCAGACAGGGCGTTTCCACCAAATCCGTGTACAGTTATCCCACGCGGGATATCCCATTTTAGGGGATGCAAAATACGGAGATGAAAGAAGCAGGCAGGCTTCTGCACAGGCAGGTATCCGAAATACAGCTTTGTGTGCCTACAGACTTCGTTTTAAACATCCGGTGCAGAAAAAAGTAATGGAATATACTGTGATACCGGCAGGAGAAGCCTTTACTTATTTTAAAATTTAGCAGGAAAGCTTTAGCAGCAATCGGCAGTACCGGACAATCAGAATTTTCTGCAAAAAATGATTTGCGGCAATAAAATTGTTCAAAATCCGCATACTAATCCCTAAGAAACCACAGGTTTACAGGAAGGGCGGATTGGTATGCAGGAGAAAAGGAATATGTTACGAAATAAATATACAGCACTGCTTCTGATTACAGGAGCAGTCTATTTTTTTCTGCGTTTTATCAGTCCGTTAATTACACCGATAGTAATAGCGGGTATGTTCCTGACATTTTGCTACCCCACATTTGATGATATCCAGAAAAAGACCCGTATAAAAAAGCAGTATCTGGCGAGTGCCATTCTGTTTCTCATATGCGGCATATTGATAGTGTTAATCTGGACGGGCGGCTCTTATCTCATGCAGCGGATTCCCATCTGGGTGGAGGGCATGGACGATATGCAGCAGAATGCACAGGATATTGTGATAAAATGCTGTGACGGCGTGGGCGGTCTTCTGGGGGTGAATACAGAAGGCGTGCAGCAGATACTGGTAGAGCAGGTGGATGTATTTATAGAAAATTTTCAGGCACAGGTACTGCCGGGACTGATAGGAGAATCCTGGATATATATTAAACAGATAGCGTCCGTGATTGCGGTGCTGGCAGTTACGATGATTACTACGGTACTGTTTGCCAAGGACTATGATACCATTCTTTCCAAGGTGGGAGCACGGAAAGAAAGCCGCATGGTGTTGGAGGTGGTATTGAAGGTGCTGCGGTATGTTGGCACCTTTATAAAAGCACAGGGAATTATTATGTTTCTAATTGCCGTAAGCTGTAGTCTGGTATTATCTCTTACAGGCATTGAATTTGCAATACCTCTCGGTATTCTGGCAGGCATACTGGATGCCCTTCCCTTTATCGGAACCGGTATTGTACTGGTCCCCCTGGCAATCTGGCAACTGATACAGGGGTACTATATACGGGCAGTTGTTTGCCTGGTACTCTATGGGGCCTGTGCATTGCTGCGGGAATTTCTTGAACCAAAGTTAATCGGGGAAAAAGTAGGTATTTATCCGGTAGCAATTCTGATTGCGGTCTATGCAGGCGTCCGGCTTTTCGGACTGTGGGGCATTGTAAAAGGGCCTCTCGGCTTGGTTTTAATCAAGCACATTTATGAAGCGTACCGTCGTTATGTTGACGGTGGAGAGCAAAAGGATTATGATGAAAAAGAGACTTTTAAGAGTGAAAAAACCACACCATAAAGGGGGCGGTACAGCCCGGGCACAGAAGCAGAGGCACTGTATCCGGGCTGTTGACGGAATATGAAAACAGATACTATTTTTGCACAGAGATATCACAAATACAAAAAGCAATACAGGGAGATGAACGTACTGCAGCTTTGCAGGGCGTTTCTTCGTATGCTTCTGCGTCTGGTAACTATGGTGTATTTCCTTGCTATGGCGGTAGGGCTGCCTTTTTATTTTGATACGGAAAGTGATTATAGGCTTATCGGTACCAATAAAGCAGACTTTTTCAGAGAATGCGGTTTTTTTCTGGGACGGGTATTTTTACATATACTGGTGTTTTATGCGGTAGCAGCTTTGGCGTGCTATTTTTGGGAAAACCGGAAGGAAAAAGGTAAGTTTTCAAAACTGGTAAATGGACTCCTGGACAGTCTTTCCCTTACAGATAAGTTTGCCATAGCCTATGCACTGGCACTGTTTCTGTCTTATTATTATTCCAAATATCCGGATATGGCTCAATTGGGTGCCCACGGATGGTATATGGGGTTCTGGCCCCAGATAATGCTTTTGGGCTCCTATTTTGCAATATCCAGGCTTTGGGGCATAAAAAGCAGAACTAAGGTCCGGGCAGCGGGAGCAGTCATATTGCTGGGAGTTTCCTTTGTGGTCTTTTTACTGGGACTTCTAAACCGTTATGGTATAAATCCTCTGGGGATGGAGGATGCGGGACCGGGCTTTATATCCACTATCGGTAATATTAACTGGTACTGTGGCTATTGGTCGGTATTGTTTCCGCTGGGAGCCGGATGGTTTTTATTTCTGGAACAAAAAGAAGGAGAAAGTACAAAACAATATCTGGTAAAGAAGAGTATGCTGCTTCTTTATGCAGCGGCAGGATATGCTGCCGGCATAACACAGGGAAGTGACAGTTGCATTTTGGTACTGGCAGCACTTATTTTACTGGCAGGAAGCCTTGCCGTAAACCATACAGAGCGATTAAAAAGATTTCTGGAAATGCTTTTTACTTTTTGTGCTGTAACAGGTGGGCTGGCACTGGTACAAAGGTGGTTCCCGGAGAGAAACCGATATGCAACGGAATTATACAGAATTATGACGGAAACGTCATTTTTTGCGATTGCAGGAATGGCGGTTTTGGTAATATACCTACTCTTACAGTGGAAAGAAGCAACTGCCGGAGATAATGCCGCCAAGATGAGTGTTGGGGGAAAAAGTAGGAAAATACAGGGATTGATTAGTACCGGCTACAGGAAAATCTGGTTTGCGGTATTGGGACTACTGGGAGTGACATTTGTGTCATATGTAGTTTTGGTAGTGATAAATACCTCTCATCCGGGCAGTATCGGAGTTTTGGCGGAAAATCCATGGTTTACGTTTCAGCCCGGCTGGGGAAACGGGCGGGGAGCTACCTGGTCGGCAGGTATCCGGACATGGACAACACAGGATGCACTGCACAAAATAATAGGGGTGGGCCCGGACTGTATGGCGGCACATATCTATAACGGACCGGATGGAGAGCTTTTGGAAGCAGTGAGGGCACAATTCGGAAACGGCCGCCTGACAAATGCTCATAGTGAATGGATTTCCGTACTGGCTAATCTGGGACTTTTTGGTCTGGTAAGCTTTGTGGGTATGATGATAAGTGCGGTGGTAAGGTTTGTAAGAGCCTCCAAATTTACCGGAATGGGAGCACAGACAGCTCTTTGCATGGCATGCGGTATGGCACTGCTCTGCTACACTGCCAACAATGCAGTCAGTTTTCAGCAGATTATGAACATTTCCCAGATGTTTTTGGTATTAGGTCTGGGGGAAGCCCTGTGCAGAAGTAAGGGCAGGTAACAGATGAGTGGTTGGACAGTATTTAACGGCATATTTCGTATATTCTATTTACATTTTATGGAAACTATGTTATTTTTTTAACATAATTGTATCTCTATTTAACGTAATTGTATCTCTATAGTCAGAGAATGATAACAGGAGGGAATAAGATGAATAACAAAAAAACTTTTAACATGGTTATGACGGCACTTTTCATTGCTATTATCGTAGTCATGACCTTTGTACCCAACGTAGGTTACATTAATCTCATTATCATCAAAGCTACACTACTTCACGTACCGGTTATTGTGGGATCCATTGTGCTTGGACCTAAAAATGGAGCGGTATTGGGAGCTGTATTCGGTCTTACCAGTCTGATTAAAAACACTTTGGAACCGAGTCTGCTGTCCTTTGCTTTTTCACCCTTTTATTCTGTAGGCGGTGTGGGCGGTAACGGCTTTAGTGTGATAATCGCATTAGTTCCCCGTATTTTAGTAGGCGTGGTGCCTTATTTTGTATATAAAGGCCTTGTGAAGGTAATGAAGAACTTCAAGGGACGGAGACTGGTCGCTATCCCGGTGGCAGCAGCCCTTGGTTCCTTTACCAATACTCTTTTGGTTATGAATATGATTTATTTTTTCTTTAAGGAAGAAATGGCAGCAGCAAAGCAGGTAGCAGTGGATGCAGTGTATGACGTTATTTTAGGCATAATCGCAGCTAATGGTGTGCCCGAGGCAATTGTGGCGGTTGTGATTGGTACCGCAGTCAGCATGGCATTACTGAAACTGATGCCGCAGGGAAAATAGGAGGATGTGCATGTTAAAGGGAAAAAATGTAGTGCTTGCCGTAACAGGTAGTATTGCAGCATACAAAATTGCAAATCTGGCAAGTATGCTTAAAAAACTTAATGCAAATGTCACCGTGATGATGACTCAGAATGCAACCAACTTTATTAATCCCATTACGTTTGAAACATTGACCTCCAACAAGTGCCTGATAGATACCTTTGACCGGAATTTTCAGTACAGTGTAGAACATGTATCGCTGGCAAAAAGTACCGATGTAGTACTGGTTGCACCGGCCTCCGCCAATGTGATTGGCAAGCTTGCAAACGGTATTGCGGATGATATGCTGACTACCACTGTAATGGCCTGTACCTGCAAAAAAATCATTGCTCCGGCAATGAATACCCATATGTATGAAAATCCGATTGTACAGGACAATATTAAGAAGCTTAAGCACTACGGCATGGAAGTGATTACTCCGGATACCGGTTATCTGGCGTGCGGCGACATCGGACCGGGTAAGATGCCTTCTGAACAGGTGCTTCTTGAGTACATTCTGCGAGAGATCGCTCACGAAAAGGATATGGTGGGAAAGAAGGTGCTGGTAACTGCCGGCCCTACCATGGAAAAAATAGACCCGGTTCGTTATATCACGAACCACTCCACAGGAAAAATGGGTTATGCCATTGCAAAGCACTGTATGCACCGGGGGGCGGAGGTAACCCTGGTTACCGGGAAAACGGACACACCCAAGCCGCCCTTTGTTAACATCATTGAAATCACGTCTGCAAAGGAAATGGCAGAGGCAGTAAAGAGCCGTGCCGACGAGCAGGACATCATCATCAAGGCTGCTGCGGTAGCAGACTATCGTCCCGCACAGGTTTCTGATGAAAAGGTAAAGAAAAAGGACGGCGACCTTTCTATCGCTCTGGAACGTACGGAGGACATTCTGCAATACTTGGGTGACCATCGCCGGGAAGGGCAGTTTCTCTGCGGCTTCTCCATGGAGACCGAAAATATGCTGGAGAACTCCCGTGCAAAGCTGGAAAAGAAGCACGTTGACATGATTGTGGCAAACAACCTAAAGCAAACAGGTGCCGGCTTCGGAACAGACACTAATGTGGTGACACTGATTACCAAGGACGCTGTAAAGGAATTGCCGATGATGAGCAAGGACGCAGTAGCGGAGGCAATTCTGGATGCAATACTGGGGAAGTAGTTGGTAGGAAGCTGCCGCTTTTTCAGATACGTAGAATGACAGGTAAAAGCAAAGTAGATTTTGCCGGTAAGCCGGAGGAATAAAATATGCCCGTGTGGAAAGATTTTGAATTGGAGTGTACAAATTACTTAAACAGCCAATTCGGAGAGTATGCTGGTTTTTTCCATGAAGGAGAAGAAGACTCAACCGTTCCTGATATCAGAGTAGTAACAAATTCGGGAGAAGAATTTTACATAGAGGCTAAGCACAGTCCGGCACAATGCGGACAGTTTGTGTTATTGCCGGATATCGTGTCCCGCTCTTTTGTATATAGTTCCCGTAACGATACTGCCATTAATATTTATGCAGAGCAAATAATGAATCATATGAATGAGCAGTTTGACGAATTTAAAGAAGCCGGGACTGCGGGAAGAGATATCATTATGGAAGATGGCGAGGATATCTTTTCAAACTGGATTATTCAGAATTATAGGAACAAAGGAGTCAGATACTTTATTACCAATAACCACACCCTTTTTATGGTTGACAGATTGAAAGAGTATTTTAATGTGACAGCTAAATACCGCATAAAGCGTAGCGGTTCAAGGGGTGTAGGAAAAAGTAACATTCCTATGGTATTAAATTATATTAATAATGGCAGTTATTGTATTCAAAATACAAGGAATGAAGGGAGTAAATTATTTGTTAAGTCGGACAGAGAACTCTGCAATCAGCGGTTTATTTTACAGGAACATGAGTATATGTTTTCCCAGCGGGGTGTGGAATATGAAATACGACAACTTTCAAATACATTTAATGCCAATGTGATTTTTTCGGTTTCACTAAAAGCCTCAGTACAGGGATTAACTTCTGATGAATTTATTGCTGCCTTACATTAGAGGACTCATCAAGGAATTGTATATATTTTGTAATGGCATGTTTGTAGACACATAAATAATATGTACCGATGGGAAGGTCTACATCAGAATATTGGGACATGTTGGGATTAATACCCTTGTTTTTAAACAAAGACAGCAAATAGGAGCATCGGTCACTGCGATATTGTTCATCAATATCGCAGTTTTCTATAGAGCGTTCCACCTTTTTGATTCTGGATATGAAATCACTCTGCATTTTCCTGGAGACCTGATTATGATTCAGCCATTGACGAAAATCCAATTCATTCATAAATTCATATTCCTTTCAAAGCATATCCGATCTGCTGTCCAATCAATTGCAGAACATCAATAACAACAGAGTTGCCAAATTGCTTATAGGCCTGGCTTTTGTTGGTACAAATCTGATAAGAATCAGGATATCCCATAATGCGGGCACATTCGCGGGGGTGTAGTTTTCGGGTTTTGCCATTTATTAAATATCCGCCGGTTTTGGAAAAAATTCCGCCGCCATAGGCAGAAAGAGTAATGGCGATACCCTTTATACTGTATATGCGTTCTCCTTGTCCGCCCTTATTTACAATACCTAAGCGAATGGACTTATTACTATATTCATTATCCTCCTTTTGAGACCAATAGGTGTCGGAGCGTTCGATGTACAAATCCTTAACCAAATCTTCATCTTGAATTAAAAAGTCTTCTACGTGCCTTGTTAATTTAAAGGGCTTGGGATATGTAAAGGAGGTAATGTGAAGGTCATTTCTAAAGCAAACCATGTATATTCTTTCACGCTTTTGAGGAACACCGTAATCAACAGCATTCAATACTTTTTGATAAAATGTGTACCCCAGTTCTTCCATGATGCTTTTAACTACTTCCAAGGTATGGCCATTGTCATGAGCAGCAAAGTTTTTAACATTTTCCATAAAAACAATTTTAGGTTTCTTTTCCCGTACAATTCTGGCGACATCAAAAAAGAGAGTTCCTCTGCTGTCTTCAAAACCGCGTTGCTTTCCACTGATGGAAAAGGCCTGACAGGGAAAACCGGCACACAAAATATCATGGTCAGGAATTGTGTGTTCATCTACTTTAGTAATATCCCCTTCGGGAATATCACCAAAGTTATTTGCGTATACCTGCTGCACGGGTTTATCCCATTCGTTTGAATAAACACATCTGGCACCTAAAGATTCCAAGGCAATTCTGAATCCTCCGAGACCGGCAAATAAATCAATGAAGGTATATCCGTTTAATAAAGGCTCTTTCACATCAATCATAGCGTGCCTCCGTTACGAGTCAATAGCATACTGAAATCATAGCGCTATGCGCTAGAAAAGTCAATTGGGATAACCTTGATAATATATTGAAAGAAATTAGAATATTTAAATTTAGTGTCGGCATGATGAAGATATTTTTTTGTTTGTGTCGGAATTGATGTAGAAAAGAAATGTGTTTGGGTGTAAAATACTAATTATCTAATATAGTTTGAAATATTTTGGTACTTTGTTCTTTTAGACTCCAAATAGGAAGAACTGTCAGAAGGATTATAAATGAAAACAATAGAAGTAGTTGCCGCAGTAATCAGGCATGAAGAAAAAATTTTTGCTACCCAGCGGGGATATGGCGATTTTAAGGATGGCTGGGAATTTCCGGGTGGGAAGCTGGAAGCCGGAGAAACTCCGAAACAGGCATTGGTGCGTGAAATCAGGGAAGAGTTGGATACAGAAATAGAAGTAGGTGATCTAATTGAAACTGTGGAGTATGATTATCCTCAGTTTCACCTCATTATGCATTGCTTTTGGTGCACAGTAAAGTCCGGTGATTTGGTATTAAAAGAGCATGAGGCTGCAAAATGGCTGACGAAAGAAACGTTGAGCGGCGTAGAATGGTTACCGGCAGATTTGGGGCTGATTGAGAAGATAAAAGTTATGATTTGAGGAAGAAACAAAACACAAATCCATTAAAAAAATAAGGAGTTCCCATGCAATACTTTATCGCTTTTCTGGAAGGCATTATTACATTTATATCTCCCTGTCTGCTTCCTATGTTGCCGGTATATATTTCTTACTTTGCAAATGGGGAAAATAACCGTAAAAGGACATTTTGCAACGCAGTAGCCTTTGTAGCAGGATTTACGGCAGTGTTTTTGGTATTGGGAGCATTCGCGGGAACAGTAGGTGCGGCATTAAAACGTTATGAAACTGCAGTCAATATCGTGACCGGTGGAATTGTAGTGATTTTGGGACTGAATTTCAGCGGATTATTGCAGATTGGATTATTGAATAGGACAAAAAAGCCGGATGTAGAAATTAAAACAGAAAATATATTTTCCACCTTTTTGTTTGGTATGATATTTTCCATCGGCTGGACGCCCTGCGTGGGGGCATTTCTGGGTTCGGCACTGATGTTGGCTTCCGATAGAGGAACCATGGCAGAGGGACTCTTTATGCTGCTTGTGTATTCTCTGGGACTGGGAATCCCCTTTCTGCTCAGTGCTCTCCTATTGGACCGCCTGAAAGAAACCTTCAAATTTATCAAAAAGCATTACCTGTGGATTAACCGGATTGCCGGCACGTTTTTGATTGTAGTGGGTGTTGCCATGATGACCGGATGGTTTGGCAGGCTTCTGGTGATATTAGGGAATGTATAAATATTAGAGAATGTATAAGTACTAGAGAATGTATAAGACAACCGGCCATTAACTGCACAGAACGGAGAGCCAATCATGAACAAATACATAAAACCTGTAATTGGAGTCGCGGCATTAGCAGCCCTGTTGGCAGGCAGCTCCATTTTATACAAAAATCTTTCATCTGAATACAAGCCGGAAAACGTAAAACCTGTAGGAGAGAAAGTCCGGCAGACAAATTGTGACACAAGTGTCATTGAAGACGAAACGGATTTGCCGGAGAGCAGCAGTACGGCAGCTACAGCTACTGATTCAGATGCTTCTGAGGGTACAGCTACCCCGCACTCTGCACCGGATTTCACGGTATACACGGCGGCAGGTGATGAGGTGCATCTCTCCGATTTTTTAGGACAGCCGGTCATTCTGAATTTTTGGGCAAGCTGGTGCGGTCCATGCAAAAGGGAAATGCCGCTGTTTCAGCAGATGTATGATGCTTATGGCGCGGATATCGCTTTTGTGGTAGTAAATCTGACGGACGGATATTCGGAGACTGTAGAAACTGCACAAGGCTATATCGGCGAACAGGGCTACACCTTTCCGGTATATTTTGATACAGAACAGGATGCGGCATATGCCTATTATGTGACGTCCATTCCTACTACATACTTCATTGATGCACAAGGCAATATAGTTGCTTACGGGCAGGGCTCACTTTCTGAGGAAAGCTTTGAACAGGGATTGTCCATGCTGGGGTTTTAATACCATTCAAGGAATACCATTCTACTCTTATGTTTTACTGGTGTTTTTTGACAATTTATGATATTATAACACTATATATATATTTCTAAGATAAAAATGGTCAGTACCAAAACGGCTAAAGTCGTTAAATAATATTTATTTACAGGAGGTTACATATGGGCAAATTTGTAATTCGTAAAACTAACACAGGCGTTAAATTTGATTTGAAGGCAGGCAACGGAGAAGTGATTGCTACTTCTGAAGTATATTCCTCCGATGATGCGTGCAAAAAGGGTATTGCCAGCGTGCAGAAGAATGCACCTGTAGCGGCTGTGGAGAACCAGACCGTAGAGGGCTATGCAGTTGAAAAGAACCCCAAATTTGAAGTATATGCAGACAAAGCAGGTGAATTACGCTTCCGACTGAAAGCAACCAACGGACAGATTATTGCCGTAAGTGAAGGCTACAAAGCAATGGCAGGCTGCTTAAATGGTATTGAATCCGTAAAGAAGAATGCACCGGATGCAGATATCGTAGAAGAGTAATGCCCCCAATAGCATAAGGCAAAATAGTATAAGACGGAATAGCATAAGGCAAAATAGCATAAGACGGAATAGCATAAGACGGAATAAGGAGAACGGAAATGGATATCAAAGCAAAAATTGAAGAAATTGTAGAAAAAGTAAAAAATGATGATTCCTTAATGGAGGACTTCAAGAAGAATCCTGTTCAGGTTGTGGAAAAATTAGCCGGTGTTGATTTGCCGGACGACATCGTTGAAAAAGTGGTGGATGGTGTAAAGGCAAAGGTTTCTGTGGACAAGCTTTCCGGTGCAATGGATTCCCTAAAGAAATTATTTTAAAGTAAGTGCATATTCCAAAGAAGAACTTCCCTGCTGTAATTTGCAGCAGGGGATTTTTATTTGAAAATCATTTGAACTAATAAGATTTTATGATAGAATAAGTATAATATATTTTTAGGTAAGGAGAATGAGTTTATGGCACAAATAAAAGGAATAAAACTGACACCTGCAAAATGTGCGGTGGATTTGGGAGACGGCAGCGAAAGAGGGTTTTATGTAAACCAGGATTATATTCTGCAGAAGCTGCACAGACCCCATAGAGGCATCAATCTGATGTATTGTTATTATCCCAACGATGAAGCATGGCCGAAGCGTGCACAGGATGCCTATGCAGACAAGGAGGTTTCCTTTGCGTGGGATTATCCGTATGACAACTATTTCCCTTATCTGGGTGGTCTTAACGGCAGCAAAGAAGGGGAACCCTTTACTTGTATGCGGGATGTCAGAAGACACGGTCAGGATGTGGTTCTGACGCTGACCTGCGACCCTGCGGTGACAGATGAGCAGATTGTTGCCATAGCCAAAGATTTAAAGCCGTACGGGCGTATGATGCTTCGTTTAAATCATGAAGCAACCGGAGACTGGTTCTCCTTTAATAAGAGAGCTTCCTATCAGGAGGTTGCGGATTTCTTTGTACGTTTCCACAAGATTTTGAAGGAGTATGCTCCTAACGTAAAGACCATCCTTTGCATTGGCGGCGTAGAGGATGCGAATTCTTCTGAAATCACCAAAGAAAAAGAATTTACTGAGGCTGTGCGTACGACAGATATCTGGTCGGTGGACAAGTATCTGGCATTGAACTGGGGCTGGCCTTATGAGGTGGCAGAGAAGGATAATCATCAGCACAAAAAGGAAGAAGCCGCTTATGTATATGAAATGACCAAAAGAAGCTTTTATCGTTATAAAGAGCTGTGCGGCGGCGTGGTTAAGCCTATGCTGATGTCTGAATTTAATGCAGACGGTGATGTTACCGGTCCCTTTGATCAGGTGAAGATGGTGCAGGAGTTCTGCGATATGATAAAAGAGGATCCTGAGAGATGGTTCAGTGGATTTACCTTCTATCAGTTCAGGGATGACGGCAGACTGGGACTGGAAATTACAGATCCCAATAACCCTGATGTAGGTGTAGAGCAGCCCATGCTGGCAGCATACCGCGATATTATCAATGATGATTTCTTTAAGCCCGGCATGGAAGAGACCGGAACTAAAGAATTGCCTGTAACCTTACGCTGGGGTGGAGCCGAGGATGCAGAAGGCTTGTGCATGGAGCTTGCCTTTGAAGGTAACCCGGTATTTGCAGAGGCTAACTTTAACGGTTCCTTAAAAGAAGCCAACCTGATGATGGAAATCAATGGAAGATGGTTTTACAAGGCATCCGGTGTCACCTTTGTAGATTTTATGCCGGCATTTTTTGAACAGAAGCTGACAGATCCCTGTACAATAAAATTAACTATTTTTGCACCGCCCGCAACGGGGGAAAATGACCCTGCACAGGGTGCTGACTGGTTGGAAAACTATTACTATGAAATGAAAGAATTACCGGATATCAGACTGCGGTTTGAGCCGATAATGTAGGAAAGAAAAACCATGACGGAGGGTAGGCATATGCCCCAGACAGAACCGGATAAACAGTCGGACTTTATGATTGAAAAAATTAAAAACAGACCGGTAAATAAGAAAAAACTGTTGCGGAGGACGATGATTACAGCTCTGATGGCGGTGATTTTCGGCCTCATAGCATGTCTTACTTTTCTGGTTCTTGAGCCGGTGTTCAGCAACTGGTTATATCCGGAAGAAGAACCGCAGCCGGTGATTTTCCCGGAAGAAGCTGAGGAAATGTCACCGGAGGATATGCTGGTGGAAGAAGAGCCTCCCCTGCAGGTGGAAGCCGGAACCGTTATATTGGATGAAGAACAGATACAGAAGGTGCTTGGCAGGATAACGCTGAATAAGGACCATTATAAACAATTGTATACCACTATGGCGGAGTATACGGATTTACTGTCTCTTTCCATGGTAACCGTGACTGCGGTTTCTTCGGATGTGAACTGGCTGAATGATACTTATGAGAGCGAAGGCCGTACCTATGGTGTGATTGTAGCCACAAACGGCAGGGAATATCTGATTTTAACCGAGAAGGATGAAATTGAACAGGCGGAGAGTCTCAGTGTGACTTTCTATGACGGTACAATGGTAACGGCGGTGAAAAAGCAGGCAGACAGCCAGACAGGTCTGGCCATTATTTCCGTGCCTATGGGAGCAATGTCGGAGGAAACACTTGCTACAGTGCAGGTAGCAGCACTGGGCAGCTCCAATTTAAAGAATCCGGTGGGAATTCCCGTGGTGGCACTGGGCAGTCCCATGGGAACCGTCGGCTCGGTAGGATATGGAATGATTGCTGCGACAGGCAGCACACTAAGTCTGGTGGATGCCAATTATAAGCTGCTTACCACGGATATTTACGGAAGTCCTTCCTCCGCAGGAGTACTTTTTAATATGCAGGGGCAGATTATGGGTATTATTACGAAAGACCGTGCAGGTGACGGCATGGATAATGCAGTAACGGCAATCGGTATATCTGAACTGCGGAAGTTAATTGAAAATATGTCTAATGGCAGGGAAAAGATTTATATGGGTATCAGCGGAGTGGATGTAACGGCAGAGGCACATCTTGAGATGAATGTACCTTATGGAGCCTATGTAAAAGATGTAAAAATGAATTCTCCCGCTATGCTGGCAGGCATCCAGCGAGGTGATATCATCGTAGAAATTGATGGTAATTCCATTGAAAATTTCAGTAACTATACAGCAGCGTTGCTGCAAATGGAGGCCGGAGATACGGTTACCGTAGTGATTCAGAGACTTTCCCAGAATACTTATAGGGAAATGGAACTGACTATCACGGTAGAGGCCGGAAAATAAATGTTTCGTGCACTGCGAAAACTGTGCAGGATATACACCGATTGATTTTGAAAGTCGTAGAACGACAGAATGTGAGGAAATATGAAATATATTAAGGACTATAAGGAAGGCGACAGAGTATTTGATATTTATTTGTGCAAGCACAAACAGTCTGCCGTAACCAAGAACGGAAAACCTTATGAAAATGTAATTTTACAGGACAAAACCGGAACTATCGATGCGAAGGTTTGGGAACCCAATAATGCCGGGATTGAAGAATATGATACCTTGGATTACATTGAAGTTTATGGTGAAGTAAATAATTTTCAGGGAGCATTACAGGTCAATGTAAAGCGTATCCGTGTGTGCAGGGAGGGTGAGTATAACCCTGCTGATTACCTGCCTGTAAGCAGCAAAAACAATGATGAAATGTATCAGGAGCTGTTAAAAATTGTAGAGTCTATAGAAAATCCCCATATGAAGCAGCTTTTGAAGGCGTTTTTTGTAGAGGATGAGACCTTTGTAAAAAGATTTCGTCAGTCTTCCGCTGCAAAAACCATGCATCATGGGTTTGTAGGCGGACTTTTAGAGCATACCTTAAGTGTAACAAAGCTCTGTGATTATTACTGCAAGTCATATCCGATGTTAAAGAGAGATTTGCTGTTGCCGGCTGCTATGTTTCACGATATCGGTAAGACAAAGGAAATATCCCTGTTCCCGGAAAATGACTATACCGATGACGGGCAGCTCTTGGGGCACATCATTATGGGGTGTGAAATGCTGGACGAAAAGATACATAAGATTCCCGGTTTCCCTAAGGTGCTGGCTTCCGAACTCAAACACTGCATCCTGGCACATCACGGAGAATATGAATATGGTTCCCCCAAAAAACCGGCATTGTTTGAAGCAGTAGCTTTGAATATGGCGGACAATACCGATGCCAAATTAGAAATGATGACTGAAATTTTCAGCAGCACTACCGATACCGGCTGGTTAGGCTATAACCGCGTATTTGAATCCAATCTGCGTGGTACGAGGATGGAATAGGGTATTATTCCTGAAAGGACAATAAATATGGAATTTGCAAAAAATGATATTGTGACTCTGCACATAGAGGACATGGGAGCAGAGGGGGAAGGTATCGGAAAAGTAGATGGCTTTACCCTGTTTGTAAAAGACGCTGTTATTGGTGACACTGTAGAAGCAAGGATTGTAAAAAGTAAAAAGAATTATGGTTATGCCAGATTAGAGAAGGTGTTAACACCTTCTCCTTTTCGCATAGAGCCACGTTGTGCCCTTCACAGACAATGCGGCGGCTGCCAGATTCAGGCTATGTCCTATGAACGACAGTTGCAATTCAAAGCCGATAAGGTAAAAAATAATCTGCTCCGTATCGGTGGATTCTCTAAAGAAGAACTGGCAGCAGTAATGGAACCACCGGTTGGAATGGAGGAGCCCTTCCGTTATCGTAACAAGGCCCAGTATCCTGTAGGAAAGGATAAAGAGGGAAATCCTGTGACCGGATTTTATGCAGGCAGGACACACTCTATTATTCCCAATACGGATTGTTACCTGGGACGTGCAGAAAATAAAGTGATTTTGGAGACTATCTTAGATTACATGAAGCAGTATCATGTAGAGCCTTATGATGAAGAAAGCGGCACCGGGCTGATTCGCCATATCCTTATCCGCACCGGTTTTGACAGTCGTGAGATTATGGTGTGCCTGGTGATAAACTATAAGGGAAAGAAAACGATACCGGCTCAAGATGAGAAAAACGACAAAGGTGTCGGGTGCAAGGGAGCTCAGAATACAAAACCGAAAAGCAGGTCTATTCCGGCAGAACAAGATATTGCGACAGGTGACCTCACCTATTTACCACGCCAGAAGGAATTACTGTCTGCACTGGCTCGAATCGAAAACATGACAAGCGTGTCAGTTAACATCAACACAGAAAAAACCAATGTTATCATGGGAAAAGAAATACACACACTCTGGGGAAAAGACACCATTACTGACAGCATCCGTGTCCGTGACATGGAAAAAGAAAATATGGACTTTACCGGAGAACAACTGACATTTTCTATCTCACCGCTGTCCTTTTATCAGGTTAATCCGGTGCAGACGGAAAAGCTGTACAGTCTGGCACTACAGTATGCAGGACTGACCGGAAAAGAAACGGTCTGGGACTTGTACTGCGGCATCGGTACGATTTCCCTGTTTTTAGCAACCCGTGCAAAGCAGGTTTACGGTGTGGAAATTGTCCCTCAGGCTATCGATGATGCCCGCGAAAATGCCCGCCGCAACGGTATTTCCAATGCTACTTTCTTTGTTGGTAAGGCGGAGGAGGTGCTGCCCGAGTTTTATGAGAAACAGGTGCAGGTAGCGAAAGAAGACGGAGCGGACATGCTTCACCCTGACGTCATTGTAGTAGATCCGCCCCGCAAGGGCTGTGATGAGAAATGTCTGGACACCATGCTGCAGATGGCACCAAAGCGAATTGTTTATGTGAGCTGTGACTCCGCAACACTTGCCAGAGACTTACGGATTTTGTGTGATGGAGGATATGAACTGAAGCGAGTACGTCCTGTGGACCAATTCGCGCAGGGGGTACATGTGGAGACGGTGTGTCTATTGTCCAAACTTCATGAGGCAAAGCATCATGTGAATGTGACGGTGGATATGGATGAGATGGATTTGACTTCGGCTGAAAGCAAGGCGACATATGAAGAGATTAAAGAGTATGTGTTGGAGAAGTATGGTTTACAGGTTACTAATCTCTATATTGCTCAGGTAAAGAGAAAGTGCGGTATTATTGAGAGGGAGAACTATAATAAACCGAAATCAGAAGATGCGAAACAACCAAAGTGTCCGGAGGATAAGGAAAAGGCTATTATGGATGCGTTGGAGCATTTTGAGATGGTGTAAGTTGCTGGAGGTAGAAAATGGAAAAATTATATCATTATACGAGTGTTGGTGGCTTTGAGGGAATTATTAAAAACAATTCTATTCGAATGACGCGGTCAGAATTTTTGAATGATCCATATGATTGTCATTTATTCGTTAAGCTGGTGGAGAAATATTTAGATTCAAACGAAGAATTAGTGAAAGATACTATAAAAAGCTTAACTACACATAGCAAAGAAGTAGAGACATTGTATATGCAAAAGGGATGTAAGTTGGTTCCTTATATTGAGTATGTTCAGAGTAATATTGGACTGTATGTAATGTCATTAACAGAGGCACAAGATGCAATGAATATGTGGAATTATTATGGGAACGGGGGAATGGAATTAGAATTTACAATTGAAAATTTGATAAATTCATTGAGAAACACTTTTGTTTCTGAAAGAGAGTTCTTATCAAGATCAAAGGTAATATATGCAAATTCTGAATTAGATGTAGAGAAGATTGTAGTTCCGGATTTTTCAGAGTTTATACTGATGAACAGAGATTCAGAGGATATTTTTGGAGATCATCGTGCTTTTATAAAGACAAATTCATACTACAAGGCAGACCAACTGTATGATACATGCAATTTGGCAAGGTTTATAGATACATATTTAAAAGGATATGTTACAAGTATGGAGTATCTTTTAAAACAGGGAACAATTACAGTAAATACACCGATTGAAAAAGTATATGAACTTATTTTTGATAATATTTCTAAACTTAATAATTTTTATTATTGGAAGAATGATTTATCGTTGTATATGCTTGTTTTATCAGCATTGATAAAGAGCGACACCTACGAATATGAGAATGAGTATAGAATTGTTTATTTTGAAAACACTATCAATCAGGAAAAAAGAAAACCTGAAGAGTACGGAATGAAAAGCATTGAGTCTAATCAGTTTTTATATCCGTTTATTAGTTTTAAAGGCGAGCAATTATTGAATGATTCATTATCGCAAATAATTATTTCACCAATGACAAATAATTTGCCGATTGATAATAGTATATATGAGAAAACGATAAAGAAATTTCTTATAAGCTGTAATTTTGATTCTGCAATTGATATAAAATATTCAAAACATAAGATTCGTTGGTAGTGTAAAATTTATATGTTTACAGCAGGGGCTGATGTGCTAAGCTGTTACAAAAGCGATAGGCTCAGGTTTCTGTTGAAGGAATCTGAGCCTTTTTGCATATGCCTATCAGCACATCAGCGGGTTCATGCTGTCAACATATAAGATAAAATATTAATGGACTAATGAGGTGACAAACTATAAACAGTCAAGGGGTTTTTGAAATTTTTTTGAATTGTAAA
>JBJEMX010000070.1:0-26468 GCA_051879895.1 Lachnospiraceae bacterium | reverse complement strand
TCGCCGGGGTACAGATAGCTGTTTTCTCTCTCCTATACCCCGCTTCCGTTTCCCGCCGGGGTACAGATAGCCACTTGCCCTCTCCTATACCCCGCTTCCGCCTGAATAGCGGGGTTTTTTGAACATTTCCCGTTTCTATACCCCATGCTTGCCATACTGTGGGGCATATATGAATCTTTTCTATTTCTGTACCCCGGGCTTACTATACAGCGGGGTATGTATGAATATTCCTTACTTACTGTACCCTACCACATCAATCTCATAGTAGGTATTCAGGCTCTACAACTAAGTTTTCTTCCGTCCTACAACTTGGAAGTTACCATTTCTACCCACGGTGCTCAGATACACTGAATTAGGCAGAAATATCTTTATAAATATTCAATAAATGAAATACTTTTCTACCTAAGTCACTGCTATAAGCCCGTTTAGCAGAAATTTCTCCATATAAACTCTGTAAACAGGACTTTTTTTCTACCACAGAGACTGTTTGTTTTTTCTACCATAAAGACTGTTACATCCCTGTTTGGGCAGAACCAACTCTATAAAACACTGTAAAATAAGGCATTTTTCTACTATATGACCTCTGTAGAACCCCAAATGGCAGATAACAACTTGGTAAGCTGTTTCATTTCTATCAGCAACCCCGGATTCTCCTTTAGCAAGGATACCGTACAATTGACCCAGGTCAATTGTCATCTCTCGCTCTAACGTGCTCGGTCAATTCTTAGTTGTGCGTTTCTCCAGACCCATACAATTAGCCTACGGTCAATTCCACTTTTTCAACTTGACAATGTGAACTGACTCAACATGCCTGTATTGTACAATATACCTTTATTGCACAACATGCCTGTATTGCATACCTGAGATAATATCCTCTCTCACCTGGTTTTGCAGGGCTTCCAGATTCTCAAATTTCTGTTCCGGACGTTTAAAGGCATACAGCTCTACCACAATTTCTTTTCCGTATGCATCCCCGGTATAATCATAGAGATAGGTTTCCAGACCCAGTCTCTTTTCCTGTTCTTTTACGGTTGGTTTATATCCAACATTTCCAATACCTCTGTAATACTTTTCATCCATAATAACTCCGGTATAATAGACACCGCAGGGCGGTAACAATTTGTCTGCTGCCGGAATGATATTCACAGTAGGCATTCCCATCTTATGTCCCATATGATTGCCATGCTCTACTATACCTTCTACAGAATAGGGCATTCCTAAGAGTTTCTCCGCAAGCTCCATATTTCCGGACTCTATGGCTTCTCTGGCATATGTGGAACTCACTTCTCTTCCGTCCAATAAAATTTTATCTATAATGCAGACTTCCATATCACATACTGCTGCCATTTCCCGCAAAAGCTGTGCGTTACCGGCTCCCTTACTGCCAAAGGACAAATCAGTACCCGCAGCCACAAAACCTGTCCGCATTTTATCCACTAAAATATGCTGCACAAAATCCCGGGGTGGCATTGCCGCCGTATTTTCATTCATAGGAAATTCAATCAGGATATCAATCCCCATTCTTTCAAAAAGCTTTCGTTTTTCTTCCCTGGTTGTCAGCTCTTTTTCTTCTGTTTTTCCGAAAAAAACGGCCGGCGGCGGATCGAAGGTAAACACACAGGCCTTTCTACCGTTTTCTTTCTGTTTTAGGATTTCTGCCAGCAGACGTCTGTGTCCGATATGGATTCCGTCAAATTTTCCGATTGCAACTGCCGTCCTTTCCTGTAAGGAAAAATCGGTAGTTCCTGTGATGATTTGCATATCTGTACCTCTCTATAAAAACATCTTCCACGGAACGAATTTATTCCCGCTTCGGTCAAATTGATATACACCGTAAAAACGGCCTGTACGGTCATAGACACGCACCCGTTCTTCGTTTCCGAACATTCTTCTTTCGTATATCCGGTTTAGACAAAAGCTGTTTCCGTTTTCCACCAGACGCGTACTTTCTTCCGGAACATGTACCGCGGCATAATCTGCAAACATCTCATCCACAGGTATTAATACCTTGTCAAGGTTTCCTTCATCCCGGATTTGTTCCAACTCGGAAAGTCTGACTGCACTATCCAGCTTGAACTGTCCGGACCGGGTACGCCGCAAAGAAGCCATGGCAGCACCACAACCCAGTTTTTCACCAATATCATGGCAAAGGGTACGGATATAGGTTCCTTTAGAGCAATGTATCCTGAAGGTCACCTCCGGCAGGTTTATCGAAAGAATTTCCATTTCATAAATGGTGACAAGCCTGGGCTTTCTCTCCACTTCCTTTCCCTGTCTGGCAAGCTCATACAATCTTTTGCCATCCACCTTTAAAGCAGAATACATGGGAGGAATCTGTCCATACTCCCCATTAAAGCTGCGGATTGCTTCCAAGACCTCTTCTTGGGACACCTCTGCCATGGTTTCCTTTAAAACCGTACCGGATAAGTCCTGGGTATCCGTTACAACCCCTAATCGCATGACTGCTACATATTCCTTTTCTCTATCCGTTAATAGGTCACACAATTTTGTTGCACTTCCCAGACATACGGGAAGCACCCCTTCCGCGTCCGGATCCAGGGTGCCCGTATGTCCGATTTTTTTCTGTTTCAGAATCCCACGCATTTTTGCTACCACGTCATGGGAAGTAAAGCCTTTTTCCTTGTAAATATTTATGACTCCGTTGTACATGCTTCCTTTTCCTTTAATTCTGCCTCTATATGCAGGGATAAGTTATTAATTACATCATACATGGTTCCTCTCATGGTACAGCCGGCAGCCCTCACATGCCCGCCGCCACCAAAATAAGAGGCTACTTTTGATACATTTACCATCTCATCGGAACGCATACTTACCTTGTATTCCATCAAGCCGGTTTCATACATAAAGATGGCACAATGCACACCCTTAATATTTCTAAGCTGGTTTACAATACCATCCAAATCGGAGGGAAGTGCATTGTAAAACTCCATCATCTTTCTGTCCACGCAGCTTACAATACATCTGCCGTCCATAAAGCGGATACTTTCCATCAATGCCCTGCCCAATATCTGATTTTGCAGATAGGTCTTCTGATAAAAGCTCTCCTCAATAATTCTGGAAAACGGAAAGCCGTAGCTTATCAGCTTTGCACCAATCTGCATGGTTTCCGGAGTGGTATTGGAATACTGGAACACACCGGTATCATGAATGATTCCGGTATAAAGAGCCGTTGCGATATCCTCATCCAGATACTCTTCCGAAAAAAGTGTAAACAACACTTCCGCCGTGGAGCCTGCCTGGGGTTTTACCATATTGACATCTCCACAGCCATTGGCATTACTGATATGATGGTCAATATTGATTTTCTTTTTGGCATTATTAAAAAATGCCTCTGCCTTCCCCAGTCTGTCGCTTGCCGCATCCAGTGCAAAGAAGATATCAAAAGCTTCCTCCCACTCATATGTAGAATCAATTTCTCCTAAATACTTCAAATGGCCAAAGCAATCGGGCGGTGTTTCCAGAAACAATTTCACAATTGCTTCCGGAACCGCTTTTTTCAGATACAGATACAAGGCCATACAGGACCCGATGGCATCACCGTCAGGTCTTATATGGGCACTGATACCGATTGTTTTTGCTCCTTCACATTCTTTCAGCAGATTCATTTCCTTTTCCTGCCTTTCTGCCCATTATTCTTCCTGTTCGGGCATTTGTCCCATTACCTCATCAATTTTTCTGGACATATTCACACCATACTCAATGGACTGGTCCATTACAAAGGTAATTTCCGGTGTATTCCGCAGATTGATAATTCTGGCAAGCTGGTTCTTAATATACCCTTCTGCACTCTTTAAGCCCTTGTAGGTATCCTGCCTTGCCTTTTCGTCTCCCAGCACACTGATATAAGCCTTACAGGTTTTCAAATCAGGTGCCACTTCTACAGCTACTACACTGGTCAGCGGACTGATGCGGGGGTCTTTAATGTCCCCCCTGATTATTTCTGCCAATACACGTTGAACTTCTCCGTTAATACGTGTACTTTTTACACTATTCTTTCTCATCTTTTACCTCTACCACCGCAGATAAGCAGTCTCTTACCTCGGTACTTCAACCATAATATATGCTTCTACGATATCCAGCTCCTGCATCTGGTCAAAGCCTTCAAATACAAGACCACATTCAAAGCCGGCTTTTACTTCTTTTACATCGTCCTTGAAACGCTTTAAGGAAGCTAACTCGCCTTCAAAAATCTGCTTGCCTTCTCTGCTGATACGCACCTTGCAGTTTCTCTGGAATACACCGTCTAATACATAGGAGCCTGCAATGTTGCCCACTGCGGAAGCCTTGAATATCTGACGTACTTCTGCATGACCGATTACTTTTTCTTCAAATACAGGGTCTAACATACCCTTCATTGCGGCTTCAATATCTTCGATTGCCTGATAAATAACCTTGTACAGACGAACATCCACGCCTTCTCTTTCAGCAGTTGCCTTTGCTGTTGCATCAGGACGCACGTTAAAGCCAATGATGATTGCAGAGGATGCACTCGCTAACATAACGTCGGATTCGTTAATGGCACCTACGCCGCCATGAATACATTTTACTACCACTTCTTCATTTGAAAGCTTCATAAGGCTCTGCTTTACAGCTTCCACGCTACCCTGTACGTCTGCTTTAACAATCAGGTTCAGTTCCTTCAGATTGCCTTCCTGAATCTGGGAGAACAAGTCATCCAGAGACATCTTGCTCTTAGTTTCTTCCAGTTTCTTTTCTTTATTCTGTGCCAGATAAGTTTCTGCAAAGGATTTTGCGGTTTTGTCATTTTCATGTGCAATAAATACTTCACCTGCACTGGGTACATCATTTAATCCTAAAATCTCTACAGGTGTGGAAGGTCCTGCCTCTTTGACTCTTCTGCCCTTGTCGTCAATCATGGCACGCACTTTACCGTGGCTTGCACCTGCGGAAATAAAGTCTCCTACATGCAGGGTACCCTTCTGTACCAGCACAGTTGCCACAGGACCGCGTCCCTTGTCTAACTCTGCTTCGATTACCAGACCTCTTGCACGTCTGTTGGGATTTGCCTTCAGCTCCATAATATCTGCTGTCAGCAGAATGGTCTCTAACAAATCCTCAATACCCTCGCCGGATTTTGCGGATACGGGTACAAATTCCGTGCTTCCGCCCCAATCCACCGGAATCAGTTCATATTCGGTCAGTTCCTGCTTTACACGGTCTATATTTGCACTGGGCTTATCAATTTTATTGACTGCTACTACAATTTCAATTCCCGCAGCCTTTGCATGGTTGATTGCCTCTACGGTCTGGGGCATGACACCGTCATCCGCCGCAACTACCAAAACTGCAATATCGGTAGAGTTTGCACCACGCATACGCATAGCGGTAAATGCTTCATGTCCGGGTGTATCTAAGAAGGTAATCTTTCTACCGCCTATGGATACCGTATAAGCTCCGATATGCTGTGTAATACCGCCTGCTTCCCTGTCCGTTACATTGGTCTTTCTGATTGCATCAAGCAGGGAGGTTTTACCGTGATCAACGTGTCCCATAACGCAGATAACGGGGGGTCTGTCTTCTTTTACTTCCGTCTCGTCGTCTTCTTCCTTCAGAAGCTCTTCAATTACGTCAACCTTTACTTCTTTTTCGCAGAGAATTTCATATTCCATTGCAATATTCTCAGCTTCTTCATAAGAAATTTCCTGGTTTAAGGTTACAATCTTACCTTCCATAAAAAGCTTCTTTATGATGGCAGAGGGCTGCATTTTCATCTTATCTGCCAGATCCTTAATGGTGATGGTTTCAGGCAATACGATTACCTTGATAACCTCTTCTACCACTTCTTTTTTCTTCTCCGGTTTAATAAACCTGCCGGGTTTGTTCTTTACCTGTGCGTCTTCCTCTTCATAGATAAAGTCCTTGCGGGAGCGTTTATCCTTCTCCTGGCTGATACGGCGTTTTTCTTCATCTCTGTGCTTTTCAGCCTCTTTAATGGGAGCCTCTGCCACAAAGCCTTTGCTCTGGCCCTGCTTTCTGAAGTTATCTCTCTGTCCGCCATTGCCTCTGTTATCGCGGCCGTTACCGCCAAAATTCCTTTCACCAGATGCAGAAGCATTGTTATTGCGGAAACCGCCCTGATTACCGAAAGAACCCTGTCTGCCATTGCCATCAGGTCTTCTATCCTGCCTCTGGCCCTGTCCTCTTTCTCCTCTGTTATCTCTGTTGCCGCTATTTTCCCTGTTTCCATAGGAAGGTCTGTCACCACCCTGTCTGTTCTGTCCGCTTTGTGCTCTGTTCTGACCATTACCTGCTCCTGACTGCGGTCTGTTCTGACCATTACCTGCTCCTGACTGCGGTCTGTTCTGACCACTCTGGGGTCTGGTTCCCTGAGATTCATTTCTGGTCTGGTTCATCTCAGCCCTTGTTTCTGCATTTTCCTGTGCCACTTTAGCAGCGGGTGCTGTCTGTACAGTTGACGGCTGGGAAGGAGTCACTGTACTTTGTGTTGCAGACTGACTCTTCTGCGGCTGTGGCGGCGGTACCATCTGCACACTGGGTGTGGGAGACGGAGGGGTCAGAGGCTTAATGGGTCTTACCGGTGCATTCTGCCCGGGTCTTACATTCTGAGCCGGTCTGTTTCCCTGCACAGGTCTGTTCCCCTGCGTATTACGGTTCTGTCCGTTATTGGCATTCCCCTGCGGTCTGTTACCCTGTTGTCCGGGTACCCGTGAATTCTGGGGATTACTTACAAATATAATTTTCTTCTTCTTTTTCGGTGCTTCCTCTGAAGCAGAAGCCGCTTCCTCCCTGTTCTGAGAACTGTTTTCTGAAGCCGCTGTCTGGACATGAGTCTCTTCTGTTTTCTTTTCCTGTACGGCGGCTGCTTTTACCTCTGCACTGTCTGCTGTATCCTCTTTCCTGGCGGCCTTTTCACTCTTATTGCCGAAATGACTTCTTACCATTGCAGCAGCGTCATCCTCTACGGTACTCTGCGCTGCTTTGGCTTCTATGCCCTTTTCCTGTAAGAAAGCGATAATTTCTTTGCTCTGTTTATCTAATTCTTTTGCAAGTTCATGTACTTTTATTTTCGCCATGCTTGTTACTACCTCCTAATTTACGTTTGCTTCCAGATGTTTCTTTATGGCTTCTGCCAGACCCGCGTCTGTAAGGGCAATTGAAGCCCGCGGCACCTTCCCAATGGCATGGCCCAGTTCTTCCTTTGTCCCATATGTATAAATGGGAACTTCATAAAACGAGCACTTATCTCTGAAAAGCTTCTTGGTGTTATCCGATGCGTCCTCTGCCACAAGAACAAGCTCTGCGGTTCCGTCCTTTATTGCATTTTCTGTCTGAAATTCCCCGCTTACTATGTTTCTGCCTCTCGCGGCCAGCCCCATCAGGGAGTAAATTTTATTCTGCTGCAAGTTCACCAAACTCCTTTTCCAATTCCTCGTATACATCATCCGGAATACTCATTTTAAAGGAACGCTCCAGTCCCTTATTCTTTCTTGCCTTTTTCAGACAATCGGCACTCATACAAAGGTATGCGCCTCTTCCGTTCTTTTTACCTGTTACATCCAAAACAATGGGCCCTTCGGGAGTTTTTAAAATTCGCATCATTTCCTTTTTATTTTTCATCTCTCCACAGCCGATACATTGTCTTAAAGGAATCTTCTTATTCATTTTCGATATCAAAAGCCTCCTCGCCGGATTCTTCGTATCCTTCTTCTACATATTCTTCATCTTCATACTCATCGTACTCATCCATGTAATCTTCATATCGGAATCCGGGTGCATCCTTCGCCTGAGTCTCAGACTTGATGTCAATCTTGTAGCCTGTCAGTCTTGCTGCCAGTCTTGCGTTCTGTCCTTCCTTACCGATTGCTAAGGATAACTGGTAATCAGGTACAACTACCTTTGCAGTCTTTTCATCAGGATCCGCAAATACTGCTACTATCTTTGCAGGAGACAGTGCATTCTGAATCAGGTTGCCGGGGTTCTCATCCCAGTTTACAATATCAATCTTTTCGCCACGCAGTTCTTCTACAATAGCATTGACTCTGGCACCATTCATACCTACACATGCACCAACCGCATCTACGTTAGGATTATTGCTCCATACGGCAATCTTGGTACGGCTGCCTGCTTCACGGGCAATACTCTTGATTTCTACGGTACCGTCCTTAATTTCCGTTACTTCGGATTCAAACAGTCTCTTGACTAATTCCGGATGGGTGCGGCTAACATTGATACGGGGACCCTTGGGTGTATTCTTTACTTCCAGAATATATACCTTAATTCTTTCCGTAGGCTTGAATACTTCTCCCTTCACCTGCTCACTTTCGGAAAGCATGGCGTCTGCCTTACCTAAATTGATGCTGATATTGCGGCCTACATAACGCTGTACCACACCGGTTACCACGTCTTTTTCTTTTTCATAATACTGATTGTAAATGACGCTTCTTTCTTCTTCTCTGATTTTCTGCAGAATTACGTTCTTTGCATTCATGGTAGCAATACGTCCGAATTCCTTGGACTTAATTTCTACATTTAAAATATCGCCAACCTTTGCTTTCTTAGACAATGCCTTAGCATCCTCAAATGCAATCTGTAAGCAGTCATCTTCTACATCATCTCTGGTTTCTACTACTTCCTTTTCTGCATAGCAGAGGAAATCGCAGGTTTCCCTGTTGATTTCTACTTTGATATTATCAGCCTTTCCAAAATGGTTCTTGCATGCCGTTACCAAAGAATTTTCAATAGCCTCAAAAAGAGTCTCTTTGCTGATTTCTTTCTCCTTTTCCAAAATATCCAGTGCTTCCATTAATTCCTTATTCATTTTCCGTTATCCTCCTGTTTTCTATAGATTTAAAAATCAAATGCTAATCTGATTAACGCTACATCGCTTTTTGCAAATACCATTTCGCCGTTTTCTGTTTCCACGGTTATCGTATCCGCATCGTAAGCCTTTAATTCACCGGTAAATTCCTTACATTTATCAATAGGCTTATAGGTTTTGAGTTCCACCCGGCTTCCCAGACTCTTTTCCAAATGCTTATCCTTCTTTAAGGTTCTGCCCAGTCCCGGGCTGGAAACCTCCAGAATATAGGCATCTTCAATAAAGTCCTCTTTGTCCAATGCATCTGATAAGGCACGGCTTACATTTTCACAATCGTTAATGTTTACCCCTTCCGGCTTATCAATATAAGCTCTTAAGTACCAGTCTGCACCTTCCCTGACATATTCTATGTCATAGATTTCCACACCGTTTGCCTCTGCTATCGGCAGAAGCAGTGCTTCCGTTTTGGATTCGTATGTGTCCCGTTTCGACATGTACTCACCTGTTCCTTTCCCAATAAGAAAGAGTGGAACGCGTTCCACTCTTTTATGATTATCAGTATTTAACTATATACAGTGTATACCTGCTTTTGGAAAATGTCAACTATATATTTAACAAAAATAACCTGTTTCTGCGGTTTTTGCAGGTTGTTTTCTTTTCATCAGAAAGAATCTCCTATCGGTAGTACTCCTCTTCCCGCTTTTGCATTTCTTCCCATACCTTTGCAGGTACTATTTCTGAAAGAAGTTCATACAGCTCGGCATAAGGCTGCATATCAAGCGTTCCTCTGCCGCCATACTGCTCCTTTCCTTCCGTAACATATACGGTAACCGTCAGGCTTGTGCTGTCAGTCTTCTCGATGGCAAGATTTTCTACCTCGGCCTCTTCTATCCAGCTTCCTATTCTGACAATATCGGATATCGGTATTTTGAACGAGATATACTGGTCAATACCTTTACCACTGACTGCAACAGTCGGGAACAAAATCATTTCGCCCGAACCGAATTCAGAAATCTCTATACAATAAGAGCATTTCTCTTCCCCTTCCGGATACATGACATATACCGTCAGGACGGAGTCACTCTTACTGTCTTCACCTTCATCCGTCCTGTTTCCGGCAGTCATATCTGCATTTGTACCGCTATCTTCAGTCTCCGGAAACATTCCCAGATTGTCTGCCAAAAGAAACAGAAAAAGTGCAAGACCAATTATACCGAACACCAAGGTAATTCCACCCAATGCTTTTTCATCTTCCTGACAGACCACCTCTCCCGTTTCACAGTCTCTCAGCATATGTACTTTCCGCCCTATGGTACGGTACTTTTTTGCATTCCCGGATACGTTGCCCTGATACCGGTATTTGATTCCCATCAGCTCATATTCAAAAATCGGCTGATAGGTGGAAACGCCATCAGAATCCCCGTCATGAACCGTATAATCCACAAGATAGCCGGGAATTACCTGCTTTCTGTGCCGGTTGCTCATAAGTTTGATTCTGCTTCGGATGCCGATAAATCCGACTCCCATAAATATAAAACTGACAGCATAGCAAACGCCTCTCGTAAGCCAGTCAGGCATCTCGCCGTTTTCATCCTGAAACAGAATAATGCTTAACATAAGTGCCAGAAAAAATACCAGAAACCCGATAACCACCCACAGACCGCCGTTATTCTTTACATCTTCATCGACATTCTGCATAAAGCGTCCTGTTTTGTCTATATAACGGGAGCGTATCACAGTTCCTTCCGACAAATATTCTTCCGATATAAATTGCTTTTGAATGGTCTCTCCGTGTATTCCATAGAAATCCACTGTCACCTCATAAAAGGAATCAGTTTCTTCTCCTAACGGGAAACTTCTCTTCTCACAGCTTATGACTCTGGCGTCCACTATCCTGCTCTGTTTTATCATAAGCTTCGGCATAAATATACCATACAGACAAAGTCCTATAAGTGCCAATAGGATTACACTAATGATAATAAGTGCCAGCATATATTACCTCGCTTATTCCTGCTCTTCTCCGGTCAATACCAATTTTTGTTCTACAGTTACCTTCTCCTCATAGCAGGAGAATATCTTTTCCGTTTCTTCCTTTTTCATCCCGGGTGTAATAAGACTGACTAGCGGTACGACAATCAGTCCGACAATCATCGCCACCGCACCGGCATTGATGGGGGATGCAATAAACTTGATGAACATATTTAACACGGTAATTCCTATACCTGTTGCAAAGCTTGCCCATACGGCAGCCTTGGTAACTCCTTTCCAATACAGACCATAAAGGAAGGGTGCCAGGAATGCTCCGGCCAGTGCTCCCCATGAAATACCCATAAGCTGTGCAATGAATGTAGGCGGATCAAGTGCAAGCACCACCGATATTACCACGAAAAATACCAGAAAAATACGCATACATAAAAGCTGCTTCTTATCGTCCATTTCTTTTACAACGGTACCTTTAATAAAATCCAGTGTCAGCGTGGAACTTGATGTCAATACCAAAGAGGAAAGTGTAGACATGGATGCTGACAATACCAGTACTATCACAATACCTATCAGAATATCCGAAAGCGTATTTAACATGCTGGGAATAATGGCATCATAAATAATGCCTCCGTTGGCATTTCGGATTGTCTCTGTATCAAACAGCCTGCCAAATCCGCCAAGGAAATAACAGCCCCCGGAAATCACCACTGCAAACAAAGTAGAAATGATGGTACCGGTTTTGACTGCCCTTTCATCCTTAATAGCGTAGAATTTGTGCACCATCTGGGGCAGTCCCCAGGTTCCCAATGAGGTCAGAATTACAACTCCCAATAAGTTCAAAGGGTCCGGGCCAAAGAAGGAAGCAAAGGCTCCCTGCTGTCCCTGTGTCACCGCAACATCACTGGGGATTTCCGAAAGTCGGAATACTGCCTCCATAAATCCGCCCTGTCCGTTTAGTACTGCCGCAATAACAGCCACGATACCGAATAACATAACAATTCCCTGAATGAAATCATTGATTGCGGTAGCCATATAGCCGCCCAGAATGACATAAACACAGGTCAGTGCCGCCATTACAATAACACAGACCGCATAAGGAATATGAAATGCCATTTCAAACAGACGTGACAGTCCGTTATACACAGAAGCCGTATAGGGTATCAGAAAGATAAAGGAAATTGCGGAAGCTGCCAGACGCAGTGCCTTGCTGTCATAGCGTTTCCCAAAATAATCCGGCATGGTTTTTGCCTTCAAATGCTTACTCATAATGCGGGTTCTTCTTCCCAGAATAACCCATGCAAGCAGGGAACCAATCAGTGCATTTCCCAAGCCAATCCAGGTAGCGGACAGACCGTATTTATAACCAAACTGTCCCGCATATCCTACAAATACCACAGCACTGAAATAGGAGGTTCCATAGGCAAATGCCGTCAGCCAGGGTCCTACTCCTCTGCCGCCCAATACAAAATCATCCACATTGGTTGCGTGCTTTCTGGAGTACACTCCTACAGCAATCATAACTCCGAAAAATACAATCAGCATCAAAATCTTAGCAATCATTTGTTATATCCCCTTACCTCTAAGCAATTTCTTCCTGTGTCACCAGTTCTACATCTGTTTCCCTCAAAATTTCTGCTGCCTTTTTCAAATCAGAGGTTTTAATAACGATGGACGCATCATCCGTACCCGTGGAAAGTGCGTACATATATTCAATATTGATATGATTTTTGCAGATAACCTCTAAAAGTTCCTGTAAAAATCCTACTCTGTGGCAGAGTTTCACACCCAGTACATCGGTCAGCATTGCAGAAAATCCATTTTCCGTTAAAGCTTTCTTACCTTCCTCGGGCTTATTTACCAGCAGTCTCAGCAGCCCGTAATCACTGGTATCTGCAAGACTTAACGATACAATATTGATACCACTCTTTTTTAAGACATCCAGTACCTCTTCCAGTCTTCCTTCCCTGTTTTCGATAAAAACGGATAATTGTTTAATACACATATACTTTCTCCTCCCTTAAACCAGTTTACGTTTATCAATTACATGTACTGCCTTACCCATACTGCGTTCAATGGTTTTCGGCTCTACCAGCTTTACTTTTACTGCCAGACCGATTGCATGCTGAATTACAGCCGCTATTTTTTTGGTAAGCTTCTCTAATTCCTTGATTTCATCGGAGAAGAATCTCTCCTCTACCTCTACCTGTACCTCTAAAGTATCCAGATTTCCCACACGGTCAACAATCATCATATAATGAGGTGTGGTTTCACCCATTTCCAGCAGTGCTGCTTCAATCTGGGAGGGGAATACGTTAACTCCGCGGATAATCAGCATATCATCGGAACGTCCTTTGAAACGGCTGATTCTTGCCAGGGTACGTCCACATTCACAGGGTTCATAATCTATACTTGTCAAATCTCTGGTTCGATAACGAAGCAGGGGAAGTCCTTCTTTTGTGATTGTGGTAAATACCAGCTCACCTGTTTCACCGGGCTTCACAGGCTGCAGGGTGTCCGGATCAATAACTTCGGGCAGGAAATGGTCCTCATATACATGCAAGCCCTTATGATACTGACAGTCACAGGCTACTCCCGGTCCCATCACCTCGCTAAGGCCGTATATATCATGTGCATTGATATGCAGCTTCTGTTCAATCTGTTTACGCATGTTTTCCGTCCATGGCTCAGCACCGCAGATGGCTGACTTTAATTTAATATCCTTAATAGCATCCTCTTCTTCCAGAGTTTCCGCAATATGTAACAAATAGGACGGTGTACAGGCAATCGCCGTAACGCCGAAGTCCTTCATCATAGTAGTCAGCTTTTTGGTATTACCGGTAGACATAGGTACTACCATTGCCCCTAATTTCTCTGCACCGCCATGAGCTCCCAGGCCCCCTGTAAACAGACCGTAACCATATGCAACCTGAATAATATCATTTCTGGTTACCCCTGCCATGCTCAACGCTCTTGCCACACACTCGCTCCAGATATCCAGATCCTTACGGGTATATCCCACTACAGTTGCTTTTCCGGTGGTGCCGCTGGAAGCATGTACTCTGACAATTTCAGACTGGGGTGCCGCAAAAAGGCCGAAGGGATATGTATCCCGTAAGTCATTTTTTGTGGTAAAGGGTAATTTGTGCAAATCTTCAACACCCCTGATATCACCGGGTTCCAAGCCCATCTCCTGCATCTTTTTACGATAAAAAGGTACATTGTGATATACTCTCTCCACCGTTTTTACCAGCCTTGCACTCTGCAGGGCTGTCATATCCTCCCTGCTCATACATTCTTTTGTTTCGTTCCAAATCATGTCGCTATACCTCTCCTTTTATAAATTGCAATGTATACAAAACCTGACCACAGACCACGGTTTGCATATGAAACATTTTCAGTTTACTCCCCATATCCTGTTAAAAATGCTTTTTTATTGATTTCAACCGTTTTCGGAGGAACCGTTTTTTCAATCACTTTCAGCCACATGTCCTTGTCAAAATCCATATGCTTTGCTGCCAGTCCCAGAACAATAACGTTAAAAGCTTTTACATTACCAAGCCCGGCTGCCTCTTCCATTGCATTGATGGAATACACCTTATATTTTTTTGACAGCTTTTCAATGATATTCTCCGGATAAACCGCTGCACCTGTCACTACCGTAATAGGGTCTATTCTCCAATCATTGACAATCAGTACTCCGCCTTCTTTCAAAAAGTGTGCATAGCGGAGTGCCTCCAGTTTTTCAAAAGCAATCAGTACATCCGCACAGCCTTCCTCCACAATCGGCTCTGCTACTTCCCTACCGTATCTGACAAAGGTAACCACACTGCCGCCACGCTGTGCCATGCCATGTACCTCAGATAATTTTACATCATAGCCGGCCTCTACCGTGATACCACCCAGAATACGGCTGGTAAGCAGGGTTCCCTGTCCGCCTACGCCTACAATCATAATATTTTTCGTTTCCACTTTTGTTTCCTCCCATCTGCCTTACTTTCGGGCTACGCACTCAATGGCATCAAACATGCAGAGATTTTTGCAAAGACCGCAGCCGTTACACATAGTTTCATCAATGGAAATGGTGCCGTCTTCATTCTTTGTCAGTGCCGGACAGCCGGGCCGTAAGCAGGCACCGCACTTTTTACATTTCTCCGGTACCGGTCTGCATACATTGGGGAATACATTACCCTTCAGCAGTACGCAGGGCGATTTCGTAATAATAACAGAAACCTCTTCTCTCTGAGTTTCTTCTTTTATAACACGCTCCAACTCTTTTAAATCGAAAGCATTTACCTCCACCACATGATTGATGCCCATGGATCTGCAAAGGTGGTAAATATTGATTGCCGGCACAGTCTCACCCATCAGGGTCTTACCGGTTGCGGCATGGTCCTGATGACCTGTCATACCCGTGGTAGAGTTATCCAGAATCATAACGGTTCCTGTACCCTGATTGTAAACCATATTCATCAGGGAATTTACACCGGTATGCATAAAGGTAGAATCACCAATGACCGCTACCCAGTTTTTAATATAATCCCTTCCCTTTGCTTTTTCCATGCCGTGCAGTGTAGAAATGCTGGCACCCATACAGACTGTGGTATCAATCACATTCAGCGGGGCTACCGCACCCAGTGTATAACAGCCGATATCTCCTGCTGCATGAATTTTCAATTTGTTAAGTACGGAGAACACACTTCTGTGAGGACATCCCGGGCATAAAATAGGAGGTCTTGCAGGCACTTTTTCTGCTGCGGCTTTGCAGGGTTCTTCCTTTAACAGCACTCTGCGAAGCAGATTTGCACTATATTCTCCCTGACGGGTAAATATTTCTTTTCCTACGGCTTCAATTCCCCAGGAACGTACCTGTTCTTCAATCATGGGCTCTAACTCTTCAAATATGTACAATTTATCCACTTTGGATGCAAATTCCTCAATCAGCTTTCTCGGCAGGGGATGTACCATACCCAGCTTTAAAACGGAAGCATTGGGGCAGGCTTCTCTTACATACTGATAGGGAATACCGCTGGTAATGAAACCGATAGAGGTATCTCTGTACTCTGCACGGTTAATTGCAAAATGACAGCCGTCTTCAGTCAGACGGTTCATGCGTTCTTCCACATACACATGACGTCCCTTTGCATTACCGGGCATCATAACGAATTTGGCAGGATTTCTCTCATAAGCTTTATCCTCCGGCACTACTCTCTCCTGCAGCTCCACTACACCCTGAGAATGGGAAAGTCTGGTAGTGGTGCGTAAAATAACAGGTGTATCGTAATCTTCGCTAAGTGTAAACGCAAGCTTCATAAATTCCTTTGCTTCTGCACTGTCGGACGGTTCCAATACCGGTACGATGGCTGCACGTGCCACACACCGGGTATCCTGCTCGTTCTGGGAACTGTAAAGTCCCGGGTCATCGGCTGCCACAAGTACCAGACCGCCGTTTACTCCGCTGTAGGAAATAGTATAAAGAGGATCGCTTGCTACATTCACTCCTACATGCTTCATGGAAGCACAGGCTCTGACGCCGCTGATGGAAGCTCCGATTGCCACTTCCATTGCTACCTTTTCATTGGGAGACCACTCTGCATAAATCTCCGGATACTTTACAATATTTTCACTGATTTCTGTACTGGGAGTACCGGGATAGGCAGCGGATACTTTTACACCTGCTTCGTATGCACCTCTGGCTATCGCCTCGTTTCCCAACATAATTTTCTTCTCTGCCACGATTATATTCCCTCTCTTAAATCTTTTACTCTTTTTGCTTTTCCTTCAAAACGCTGCAGCGTATTGGGTGACTCTAAGCTGATCTTTGCATCCAGTCCCAGTACAACACGCAGCCTGCTTTTTATCTTTTTCTCAATTTCTTCCAGTTCCTTAAAGGAATCTGTTGCCTTTAACAGTTCCACCCGGATTTCCATACGGTCCGCATGATCTTTGCGGGTCAGAATAATTTCATAGTGGGGTCCGATTTCTTCCACACCCAGAATAACTTCTTCAATCTGGCTGGGGAAAACATTGACACCACGGATTTTCAACATATCATCCGTACGCCCGTCCAGATTTTCCATACGACAGGTTGTACGTCCGCATTTACAGGGTTCATAAATCAGTCTGGTCACATCCTTGGTTCTGTAGCGGATTAAGGGCAGTCCCTCTTTATAAATGCAGGTTACTACCAGCTCCCCTTTTTCACCGGGAGGTAACACTTCTCCTGTTTTGGGATCAATAATTTCAGGAATGAAGAAATCCTCATTGATATGCATACCACACATATGCTCACACTCACCGGATACACCGGGACCCATCAGCTCACTCATACCGTAATTGGAGGTTACCAGCATATCCTCCCCCCAGAGTTTGTGCGTTTCTGCACGCATGGCATCTGTTAAGAGTTCACTTCCTACCAGACCGATTTTGACTTTTAAATCCTTCTTAGGGTCAATGCCCATGGACATTGCGACCTCTGCCAGACGCAGTGCGTAAGAAGGCGTAGCCACCAGTAAGGTAGTACCGAAATCCTTCATATACATAATCTGCTTTTCAGAATTGCCGGTAGAAGAAGGTACAATTGTGGCTCCGATATTTTCCAAACCAAAATGTAAGCCCAACGCACCGGTAAACATACCGTAGCCGAAACAAATCTGTGCAACATCCTGTTTGGAAGCACCACCCATTACAGCAATACGGGAAACACATTCGGTCCACATTTTCAGGTCCCTCTTGGTGTAGCCTACCACGGTGGGTTTTCCCGTCGTACCGCTGGAGGCATGAATACGAACCAATTCTTCCTTTCCAACTGCAAAAAGTCCGAAAGGATAATTGTCACGCAAGTCCTGCTTGGTTACAAAGGGCAGCTTTGCCAAATCCTTAAGAGTCTGTATATCCTCAGGCTTTACTCCCACTTCTTCCATCTTTTTCCTGTACGCAGGTACCTTTTCCCATACCTGTTTTACCGTATCCTTCAGGCGGGCAAGCTGTATCGCTTCTATTTCCGCCCTGGACAAGGTCTCTTCTTTTGACCAGATCATTTTACTTCCTCCAAATAAAGTCTCGTTTTATTATGTATTTCTATATTCGGTCTGCTATTTATGTCTGCTTTAATGCATTACAATTGCAAACCGTAAAAGTAGTAATATTGTACCATAAAAAGAGGGCTTTCACTACTATGCAAAAGCACCAAAAAACAGGGGGCTTTTTTGGCAATAAATCTTTCCATCCAAACACCCTGTTCTCATTTTCTCCTATTTTCATAGAATTTCCGGAAATATAATTTAAAAAGCTATTCACCGGAGTTGCTTTGAAATTATTTTATTACTACAATAACAACTCTATAAACCGGAATTTGACGCTTTCTTTAAATCAGTGAAATAAACGTTTGTTATCTGAAATGCCCATATATTGAACTATTAAATCTGTTTACTCATCCATATATGAGGGCAACCTTCGTCATCTTCAATTTCCCCAAATTCAGTGTAACCTAATTTTTCGTAAAAGGTTTTCACTCTGCATTGTGCATGGAGCGACATGGATATCCCACCTCTTTCTTTAACGAGCTTTTCTGCTTCTCTTATCATCTTTGTCCCAATATTCATACCCCTGCAAGACTCAATTACTGCTAATCTTCCAAATACAAACTTGCTTTCTTCAGAACCTTCAAAAATCCTGCAAGTTGCAATTGGCTCCTCATTTTCATCGTACATAACAATATGCAATGCAACTTTATCAATATCATCAAACTCATTTTCAAAAGCTTGTTCTTCCATGAATACCTTTTTCCTTATCATTTTCGCATCATCTGGTAAAAATTCATATACATTAACTTTCATAATCTATCTCCCAAAATTCTTTTTTAGGCTAATAAGCAGTCTAAATGCTTTTCTGCGAAAGCAATACTTTCCGGCACGAAAACAGAAACAAAAGATAAAGCATCAGCATAAATACCCACTGCAACCCCTCGGAATAGGCAATGGACATATTACCAAATACAGGAGCCAACAGATATGACAGGCAAATACGAATACAAAGTGCCAATATTCCGATCAGGCTGGAGAAAAAAAGCTTTCCCATTCCCTCCACATATCCTCTCAGTGCAGTAGAAATTCCGAAAAATATGTAGAAGAGCGATATGCTTCTAAAAAATGTCCGGCCTATATTCGTCGCTTCCTGTCCCACACCAAACAGGGCAACAAGCGTACCTCCTGTCAGCGGCATCAGGATTGATAATGCCAGTGATATACATGCCATCAGCCAAATACCAGTAGACAGGTAATTATTTGTCTTCTCTTGATCCCCAGCTCCATTACTCCGTGCTACCATCGTAGAAATGGCAGACCCCATATTGATAATAGGCAACAGCATAATCGAGTCGATGCGGTATGCTGTGGATACAGCCGCAACTGTGTGAGAGCCAAAGCTGTTCATGAAGCTTTGCAAAACAATGCTGCCCGCGGCATTCACGCAGGATTGAATTGCCGGAGGAATGCCCAGCTTTACGCCTTGTTTGATTGTTCCCCAGTATAGCCATTTCCCTAAAATGGGGAACCGTAAAACCGGATGTTTTTTTATGGAGTACAGGATGATAAAGACCGTCATAACAATTTGCGAGATCACCGTTGCGACCGCAGCACCTGCAACTCCACAGGAAAGCACACCAACCAGAATAATGTCTAAAAGCACATTGAGAATAGAGGACAAAAGGACAGCATAAAAGGATGTTTTGCTGTCACCAACTGCACGAAGGATGGCAGCATAAATGTTGTAAACAGCGAGAAAAGGAATGCCCCAAAGTATGACTCGCAGGTACTCCTCTGATAAAACGAACATATCAGCAGGAGTATCCATCATCATAAGGATTCGTGAGGAGAAAGCTGCCCCTAATCCGGACAAGAGTGCAAATATCCCACTTAAAATCAACAAAAAGGATGATAGAATCTGCCTGTTCTCGTCTGTTTTATTTCCTCCGCACCGTTCAGCTGCATAGATCGACAGACCAAGCGTAAATCCGGTGATGGAAAGAATGAGGAGGTTTGTCAATGTAGAAGTCGCTCCGATGGCTGCTAACGCAGCTTCCCCAAAAACACGGCCAACGATAAAGGCGTCTGCCCAGCTATAGAGTTGCTGTAAAACCCCACTCAAAATCAAAGGCAGACTGAAGAAAAGCAAGTCTTTTCCTGCAGTAAGAGACTTTTTCTGAAATTTCATAGCGTTGTTCCTTTCTCAAATCTAAAAGATGAACTAAGACTCTGAATTGCATATTTATCCTTCAGCAAAAAAATAACCGTATGCAATAGCCTTGCATACGGTAGGTGCTCACCCGGAATATTCATTATGTTGCCTATTGTATCCAAGGGATGATCAAATGTCAAGTGAATCGACCGAATATCCCCTTTAACTTCATGTGTTGGTTTCAGGTATTTCAATTTTTCTTCTCTTCATCAATTCCGATTGAGCCAGAAAAACTGGAATCTGTCAAGCCCTTTGAAATAATTATGAAATGGGCATTCTATTTGTTTTTGTATTCCTTAAGTAGTTCATCAAGGATATCCGCAGCACTTCGAATCATTTCAGGACACTTTGTGTGAAATAAATCTTGTTCTTTAATAATAGCCATTTCATCTGGCTTTGATAAATCAAGTCCTAACAGTTCACGGCAAACTACGCTTCCATTTTCCTTAATAAACCGATTCATATACTCCTCAGACATCGCATATGCTTTAGCCTTTGAATCCAAATCATTTCCATCAAAATGACCATATAGTAAACCGATTACCATAAGGGCACCTGCTACAGCTCCACACATTTCACCTTTTCTGGCCCCTCCACCAAAGTTGGTTCCTAGCTTTAATGCCATTTTTTCATCAAAACCATTCTCAACTGCGTATGTTGCAAAAATCCCTTGAGAACAATTGAAGTTGTGGCTATAGTATTCAATTGCTTTATCAGCATGACTCATAATTTATTTTTCAACTCCTTTATCTTTTCTTCAATCTGCCTGGCTACATAAATAAATGCTTCGTCATCTTTTCCAGTAGGATCATCAAGTCCCCAATTATCATCAAAAGCTCTCCCAATAAATGGACATCCTACATTGCATCCCATTGAGATTGCATAATCAACCTCTGGAATATCTGAAATCAGTTTGCTATGCTGCCCATTTGCTTCCATATCAATTCCATACAATGCCTTCATGATACGTACGGCATCCTGGTTAATCTGTGGTTTCTTTTCCGTTCCTGCAGAATAGCTTTCAAATACATCTGATGCAAAATGCTTTCCAAGTGCTTCCGCAATCTGACTTCTACAGGAATTATGAACACAGATAAATGCTACTTTCTTCTTTTCCATTATTTAAACCATCCCTTCGTCCTATTTGCAAACCAGCAAAGTGCAAGCATTACCGGAACCTCTGTCAGAACACCTACGGTTGTGGCAAGTGCTGCAGGACTTGTAGTTCCAAATAGAGCAATTGCTACCGCAACTGCCAACTCGAAGAAATTGGATGCTCCAATCATTCCAGCCGGAGCTGCAATATCATGACTTAATTTTAATACTTTGGCAGCAACATAGGCAATGGCAAAAATCAAAACAGTCTGTATTGTAAGCGGCACCGCAATTAATATGATGTGTAATGGATTACTTAATATCACCTCTGTCTGGGATGCAAAAATCAGGACAAGAGTAAGCAATAAACCTATTGTGGTGGTATTGTCAAACTTGTGTATGAACACTTCCTCAAAATACTCCTGCCCTTTATTCTTTATCATAAGTGTCCTCGTCAGAATACCACCTGCAAGAGGAATCACAACAAAAAGTCCTACACTGATAAATAAAGTGCTGTATGGAACTGTTACATTTGAAACTCCAAGTAAAAACTTTACAATAGGAACAAACGCAATTAAGATAATCAAATCATTCGTTGCTACCTGCACAACGGTATATGCCGGATTTCCTTTTGTAAGGGTGCTCCACACAAATACCATTGCTGTACAAGGTGCTGCTCCAAGAAGTACTGCTCCTGCTAAGTATTCTGTAGCAAGTTCCGGTGTGATAAATGCCTTAAATACAGTAAACAAAAAGAAACTGCTGATTGCATACATGGTAAATGGCTTAATCAGCCAATTCACAATCCATGTAACAAACAGACCCTTTGGATTCTTTCCAACCTGCTTTACACTCTGAAAATCTACTTTCATCATCATGGGATAAATCATAACCCAAATTAGAAAGGCAATCGGAATGGAAATCCCTGCGATGGATAGTTTCTCCAAAAATGTAGGAATTGCCGGAAGAAACTTTCCAATCAGTATTCCTACTGCCATACATAACAGAACCCATACGCTTAAATATTTTTGAAAGGAGCTTATACCCTCTGTTTTTGATTCTTTACTCATAAATACCTTCTTTCTAGCAGCCAAGCTTTTTTAAGAGTTCCTCCACCTGAGCTGCTTTTAATACTTTACCCATAGATACTACCTGCTCATTCACAACAATAGCAGGCATACTCATAACACCATAACTCATTACTTTTTCCATATCTGTGATATACTCAACTTCTGCATCCAGATTCATGTCTGCCACCGCTTTTTTTACATTTTCATGTTGCTCATGGCAGGACTTGCATCCGGCACCTAAAACCTTAATATGACACCCATTTCCTCCACATGCACAACAGCCCTCTGAAGCGACAAAAGTTTTTTCTTCACTAACTGGTCCGTTACATCCACATGCCGGTTCCTCTACAGGGGCTGATTCACAGCAGCATTCATTGGCAGTCTCATTAACAGATGCGCCTCCGCAACAGCATCCTCCCTTTGTTTCTTCTTCCATTTTCTTACCAAATCCAAATAATCCCATGTTCTTTTATCTCCTTTGCATTTTATTAAAATCCTAAATAAAACATATAGAGCGCAATTCCAAGAATTGCAATTCCCATCACAATTTTTAAAATTGTACTGAAACGATTGTATTTCTCACTTTCATTTATCTTCTGTATAAATCCAAGAGATGTACCTGCAACAATTGTCAATGTGCTATGCCCAAGCGAATAACAAAGCATAAGCACAATTCCTAATAACATATTACTTCCTTTTGCCAAAATACCAAGTAGTACGATAAGCACCGGTGTAGCACAGGGAGATGAAAATAAACCTCCAAGTATTCCTGCTGACAGTGCACCTACATATCCTCTCTTCCTATTTTTTGAAAGAAGGTTGGTAGAGGGAATAATATTTATGATTTCCCATGTCTGCAATGCCATCAATACCATGAGAATCCCTAAGGTAATGTACCACCATGAACTTGATGTTCCAATCAGTTTCCCTGCTGACGAAGCAATTACCCCCAGAGTCGTAAATGTTATCGCAGTGCCTACCGCAAAGGTTAACGATAGCTTAAATGCTTTTTTTGTATCTTTCTGCCCAGTACCACCCACGTATCCAATAATAAGCGGAACACTTGACAATGCACATGGCGTAACGGAAGTAATTATCCCTGCTATCAACGCGAATAGCGGTGAAATCCAGATATTATCCTTTATAATGGCAGACAAAGTATTTAATAGATTATCTATCAATCACTCACCCCCATTTCGTTAAGAACCAGACGCATTTCTTCCTCTGTAAGTCCTCCCTGATGCACGGTAAATACATGCTCCCCGGTATCTCTTGAACTATACATGTCAAATTGTATCTTCTGCGCCAACTCGTCACTTGGAACAAAAGGTGTGCCATCCGCATGAAAAAGTATCTGTGTAGGAATAACTTGAATCGGAACATTCTCTGCTGCTTCAGGATACTTCCAAACATCTACAAATTTTACAAAGGCTATTCCCTGCATCTCTTCATTCATTTTTTCCAACACAGGAGCCATCTGCTTACATGGAATACAGGAATCGGAACCATAATCCACAATGATTGGTAATCCATATGCCGCCAATGCTTCATAATCAATCAAACTTGTTTCCTCTAGTGAAAAATCTGCTTCTTCTTTGTCTGTATTCTCATTTTCAATCTTATCCGTATCTGCATTCTGTTCTGTCTGGGTTTGCTGTGTATCCTGCTTCACATTCGTATCAGTAGCTTTTCCATTCTTCAGAAACCATATCCCAATAACAGCTATGATGATAAGCGGTATTATCATGAATCCAGCTTTCTTTTTCATTCACATCCTCCTAAACAAGTAGATACTGTATCGCATTGAAAAAATATCCAACAATAATAATTCCAACGGTACAAATTGCTATGAAAATACCAAGCAGTTTTGGCTTTATGGCTTTCTTTAACATAATCATGGATGGCAAGCTAAGGGTAGTAACACCCATCATAAAGGAAAGGACAACTCCAAGCTTTGCCCCTTTTGCCAAGAGTGCTTCTGCAATTGGAATACACCCAAAGATATCGGCGTACATAGGCACACCTGCTATTGTTGCAATAATGACACCGAATGGATTTCCATTACCAAGGAATCTCACAATCAAATCTTCCGGAATCCAGTTATGAATAAAAGCACCGATACCTACACCTATCAGGATATATGGGAACACTTTTTTAAATGTCCCTGCCACTTGTTCCGCAGAATATTTTAAACGGTCTTTCACTGTAAGTTCTTCCTGTGGCACATCAATTTGCTTTGCATTTCTGATAAATTCTTCCACTTGATTTTCAAGATGCAGTTTTTCAATTATCGTTCCACCTGCTACTGCTATCACAAGACCCAGAACAACATATACAATTGCTATTTTAGCACCAAAAATACTCATTAACAGAACAAGAGAACCCAAATCTACCATTGGCGAAGATATTAAAAAAGAAAAAGTCACTCCAAGTGGAAGTCCGGCACTTGTAAACCCTATAAAGAGTGGGATTGATGAGCAGGAACAGAATGGTGTTACTGTTCCAAGCAATGCTGCTATGATATTTGCCCCAATTCCATGAAATTTTCCAAGTATCTTCTTTGTTCTTTCCGGCGGAAAATAACTTTGAACGTAACTTATGATAAATATCAGGGTACAGAGTAAAACTACAATCTTTATCACATCATAGATAAAAAATTGAACGGTTCCACCAATTTTTTCTGTTGTATCCAGCCCTAATGTATTTAACAAGTTCCCTATTAAAACATTAAGCCATTTCATACCAAGTATCTGTTCTTGTATAAATGTCCACATACATATACCTCCATCTATATAGACAAGCATCTATATATTTGTTTTATTTTTTGCCGGCACAATATGCACCGGCTTTTTTTCACACATTCTATTCTTTTACTTTAAGAATTTTTCAATGTCACTACTCTTAAGTACCTTACCCATTGAGACAATTTTTTCATCTACCATAAGTGCAGGTGTACTCATAATCCCATAACTGCCAATCACAGCAAAATCTGTAATATACTCAACCTCTGCTTCTACTCCCGCCTTTTCAATTGCTTCCTTTGCATTTGCCAAAAGGGTCTCACACTTACTGCAGCCACCACCTAATACTTTTAACTTCATTCTGACAATCATCCTTTCCCAGTTATTTTAATAGCAATTTTTAGTTTTTTGTCTCACAACAGGCTCTCAAATTATTTTCTTCCGGGTTATTGCCACAACATGTGATAGCAACAATATACTCCTTATATTCATTAAACTTCTCACAGTTGATAGAATAATGTTGCCATTTTCCATCTTTATAAGAACTTACCAGACCGCAGTCCGAAAGAACCTTCATATGGTGTGATAAGGTAGGCTGTGTCACCTGCAATTCCTCTAGAAGGTTACATCCGCACTTTTCTCCCTGTGTAAGCATTTCAATAATTCGAAGTCTATTTGTATCTGACATTGCTTTACAGATTATTGCAACTTCTTCTCTTGTCATTTATGCCTCCTTAAATAGACTGTTATCTATGTGTAGTTATATCATATATATTGATGATTGTCAATATATATTCACATGGCTCTTTACAAACAATTCAAACAATCGCAAGAGATCCCGATTTCCTTAACAACAGAAAAATAGAAATTTACCAAATCGACAAATACCGATTTGTTACTTTCTCACTTTAGACGCTATCCAACCAATCCCAAAACCAAGAAAGCACCCTATGGCAATAGTTCCTATCAATTTTTTCTTTGTGTCTCTCATTTTCACAGCAAAAAACACAGCAAGCATTAATCCGATAAGTATAAAAATTATGCTATCAGAAGAAAATAACTCGTCAAGAATAGGAAAATATTACACATTGGCACCTCCTAATCTTTTGCCCCACAAGCCATAGCAACAACCCCATAATTTCTATTTTCCTATTCAGGTTGAGATATTTCAAAAAGCATTTTCAAATCAATATTTTTACAATCAAATCCAACAATTTTTATCCGATTCTCTCCAGGAGTCATAAAAACCGTCTTTGTTACGTATCCGTCGGTAGAGGTTTCAGGTGTACACTCAATGAGTGTAGTGACGTTATCCTCTGCATCAATATGTACGATTTTTGCCTGTCCTTCCGTAAGCACAAATGATAGTTCAATTTCAACACTTTGACTTTCTTCCAAAGTATCTGTCCATAGTGTTTGTCGGCCATCAAACTTCGAAACGACAAGCGAATATCCGCCATCGATATGATTAAAAACGGAACTTTCTTTTGCATATCGGTCTCCGCTTTCTATAATTTTTTCTAC
>JBJEMX010000069.1:0-26971 GCA_051879895.1 Lachnospiraceae bacterium | reverse complement strand
AGAAATCCACTTGTGGAAATCTTACGAGGAGGTTTGTGCTTATGCTTACAACGGAGCTTTTTATAGCCATCATCAGCTTGTGTATTACTTGCTTTGCTCTTGGTTATACCGTTGGTTCTAAGAGCAATACTAAGACACAAAAATGACCGCCCCGGTCTGGTAAACTTTGGCGGTCATTTTTGACTTAAAATAATATCAGGCTAACCGTCTATCGGTAGCACCTTCTTAATTAGTATACTAACACCTAACCGCTTTCATGTCAAACACTTATTCTATTTCCGTAAAGTGTCACAAGGCAGGTGGTGAAAACTTATTTCCCACTTGCCTTGTTTCAAATCCGGTATTTTTCTATACTTCTCTGTACTAAATATTTACTTAAAAACTAAAATCACTCTTACTCTATCTCTATCAGTTCATATTCTCTTGTCCCATATCCTAAATCTGCTGCCGCTTCGATTGTATGAATGCCATTACGGCTTTCGATTCTCTCTATTAAATGCTCCTTACCGGCATCCGAACAACTATATACAAGATCAATACATGCCTGATCAATCGCGATAGGGTCATCTGAAATCAAAATTCCGATATCGCCAATACAAGGATCTTCCGCTACGGCACAACAGTCGCAGTCCACACTCATGTTTTTCATAACATTCACATAGATAGCATTGCCTTTAAAATAATCTATTACAGACCCTGCAGCATCTGCCATAGACTCTAAAAAGGAATCATGATCCGCAGTCCAGATATCCGCAGGCACTCCTGCTCCATGAATATATGCTTTGCCATAAGAAGACGCCACACCTATTGATAACTGTTTCAATGCACCGCCATATCCTCCCATGGGATGCCCCTTAAAATGTGACAAAACCAACATGGAATCATAATTTACAATATTCTTTCCTACATAATTTTCCCTAATCACCTTGCCCTTGGGATAATCCAGTTTCAAATCAGGGCCTTCTGCATCCAACAAATCTACCGTAAAATATTTGCTCCAGCCATGTTCTTCTAAAAGCTTCTGATGTTTCTGCGTCGTATTCCGCTCGCCCTCATAAGCTGTATTGCATTCAACGACATTCCCACCTACATAGTCGATTACAGGTTCCCAAAAATCCGGTCCAAGAAAATTCTGATTTCCCTTCTCGCCCGAATGAAGTTTCACTGCTACTTTACCAGGTAATGTCTTTCCCATCACCTGATACATTTCCAACACCTTCTTGGGTGTAATTGTTCTTGAAAAATATACTTTGGCAGCCATATATTGTCCTCCTTTAGTTTTTGTCACTATTTTTTCATCATATACAAACACATAATCGTACCGCTCAAACGGCGTTTAACTCCAGAATAGTACTTACATGACAATTATATATTATTATCATCCTTTTCTCTACCTGTTTTACAATATATCTGCACATATCTTTTTACAAACCTTGTAAACGTATAATACTACTTTTCTTTGAGTATAGAGATTTGCAGAGAAAAAGAACCCGATTTCAAACTATTACGTTCAAAATCGGATTCTCATGTTTTACATTGTTTTCTTAACTGTTAGTCAAGGAATCTCAAATTGTTGCAAGCAACAATTATTTATTGTTTAATGCTGCCTGTGCTGCTGCCAGACGTGCGATAGGCACGCGGAAAGGAGAACAGGATACATAGTTAAGACCTACCTTGTGGCAGAATTCTACGGAAGAAGGATCTCCACCGTGCTCACCACAGATACCTAACTTGATGTCAGGACGGGTCTTGCGGCCTTTTTCTGCTGCCATCTGTACTAACTGACCAACACCGGTCTGATCCAGTCTTGCAAAAGGATCGGATTCGTAAATCTTAGCCTGATAGTAAGAATCTAAGAACTTACCAGCGTCATCACGGGAGAAACCGAATGTCATCTGGGTTAAGTCATTGGTACCGAAGGAGAAGAATTCAGCTTCCTCTGCAATAGCGTCAGCAGTCAGTGCTGCACGAGGAATTTCAATCATGGTACCGATGTGGTACTGGATATCGGAATTCTTTTCAGCCTTAACAGCTTCTGCAACTTCTACTACAACATCTTTAACATATTTAAGCTCTTTCTTTTCACCTACAAGAGGAATCATGATTTCGGGAACGATATCATAACCCTTTTCAGCCTTCACTTCGATAGCTGCTTCCATAACGGCTCTGGTCTGCATTCTTGCGATTTCAGGATAGGTAACTGCAAGACGGCATCCACGATGACCCATCATAGGGTTGAACTCATGCAGAGCATCACATTTAGCCTTAACTTCAGCAACAGTCAGACCCATATCGTCTGCCAGTGCCTTAATATCAGCTTCTTCAGTAGGAACGAACTCATGAAGAGGCGGATCTAAGTAACGAACAGTCATAGGCTTGCCTTCCAGTGCTTCATACATAGCCTTGAAGTCTGCCTTCTGGAACTCGCCGATTGCCTTTAATGCTTCTTCTCTTGCTTCTACAGTATCGGAAAGAATCATCTTTCTGAACTTAGGAATTCTGTCTTCACCGAAGAACATATGCTCTGTACGGCAGAGACCGATACCTTCTGCACCCAACTTAACAGCATTGAGGGTATCTGCAGGAGTATCTGCATTGGTACGAACCTTCAGAGTTCTGAACTGATCAGCCCAAGCCATGATACGTCCGAAGTTTCCACCTACGGAAGCTTCTACAGTCTTGATGTCGCCCTTGTAAATCTTACCGGTAGTACCATCCAGAGAGATGTAATCTCCTTCATGGAATTCATATCCGCCAAGAGAGAATACCTTAGCTTCTTCATCAATCTTGATATCACCACAACCGGATACACAGCAGGTACCCATACCACGAGCAACTACTGCTGCGTGAGAGGTCATACCACCACGAACGGTTAAGATACCTTCAGAAGCATGCATACCTTCGATATCTTCGGGAGAGGTTTCCAGACGAACCAGAATAACTCTTTCGCCACGACCGCCCTTACCTGCTGCCTTAGCTTCATCAGCAGTGAAGTAAACCTTACCTGCTGCTGCACCGGGAGATGCAGGAAGTGCAGAACCGATAACTTCGCCGGCCTTTAAAGCTGCGGCATCGAAAGTAGGATGTAATAACTGATCTAAGGACTTAGCTTCGATACGGCAAACTGCTTCTTCCGGAGTAATCTTGCCTTCATCTACTAAGTCACAAGCAATGTTGATAGCTGCAGGAGCGGTTCTCTTACCGTTTCTGGTCTGTAAGAAGTACAGCTTGCCTTCTTCAATAGTGAACTCCATATCCTGCATATCACGATAGTGATTTTCCAGTTTATTTGCAATTTCCATGAATTCTTTATAGCATTCAGGAAGATCTTCTGCCAGTTTGGAAATAGGCTGAGGTGTACGAACACCGGCAACTACGTCTTCACCCTGTGCATTGATCAGGTATTCACCGTAGATACCCTTTTCACCGGTGGAAGGGTTACGTGTAAATGCAACACCGGTACCGGAGGTTTCACCCTTGTTACCGAATACCATGCACTGTACGTTAACAGCGGTACCCCAGTCGCCGGGGATATCATTCATACGTCTGTAAACGATAGCACGAGGGTTGTCCCATGAACGGAATACAGCCTTAACAGCACCCATTAACTGATCTTTGGGATCCTGAGGGAATTCTTCTCCATTCATAGCTTCTTTGTAAACAGCCTTGAATCTGTTTGCCAGTTCTTTTAAATCGTTAGCATCGAGCTCGGTATCGTAATGAACGCCCTTTGCTTCTTTCATCTCGTCAATGATCTTCTCAAAAAAGGACTTCGGAACTTCCATAACTACGTCGGAATACATCTGAATGAAACGACGATAGGAATCATATGCGAATCTGGGATTACCAGTCTTCTTTGCGAAGCCTTCTACAGCAACATCGTTCAGACCCAGGTTTAAGATGGTATCCATCATACCAGGCATGGATGCTCTCGCACCGGAACGAACAGATACCAGTAAGGGATCTTCGTTATCACCAAACTTCTTGCCCATAAGAGCCTCTAAGTCAGCGAGGTTTGCGAAAATCTGCTCCTGAATTTCTGCGGAAATTGTCTTACCCTGCTTGTAGTAATCAGTACAAGCTTCGGTTGTTACAGTAAAGCCCTGCGGAATGGGAAGTCCCAGGTTGGTCATTTCAGCAAGGTTTGCACCCTTACCACCAAGCAGGTTTCTCATGTCGGCATTGCCTTCTTTGAATTTGTACACCCATTTGTTCATGTGTCTTGTCTCCCTTTTCATAGATTTTATGAAACTTTGAACCCCGGTATGGAAGCCTTAGGCTCCCTCCCATATACATCGGTAGGAACCACCCCTGATTCCTACACTCATTCTCAACTATTATACTAATTTGACAAAAAAATATCAAGCAGTTTAACTCATTTCTTCTTAAAGGAAATAACTTTCGTCTATTCTATCCAAAACTTTCCTTTTCCTTTCATGCATTTTAGCCAAATTTGTAAGCGGTTACACTTTTTCCTTCTCCTTTTTAGCAATAAAAAAACTGCACCCCGCATTACTTCGCCTTTCCTTTTGCGAAAGCTTGCAGGATACAGAAAACCCCCGGTTCAAATTGCCGGTTTCATAAGCATTTTCCGTACCTTATTCCGCCGGCGGTCCCCTGTTATGAACCGGTTGGAAAACGGGAAGCCTCTAGATGCGGAGTTTGATACAATATACGTTTCATGCTGAATTCCTATTTAAAACTTTTACAAGGGAAACCGCAGCATAGACTCTTCCTCGTTTTCATTTTTATTTTACAGCCCCATACTGCTTTTTCCCATAACAAAAGTGGCACATATTCTTCTTTTAAAAAAGTGTGCCACTTCTGTTATGGTTCATTCTTTTTTCTCCTTTTAAAATTTATTCAAACTATAAAAAACACAAAAGGAAAGGAGAAAATCCCATGAAAAACTTAAAGAAATTGATTGCTGTTATCGCAATCTGCATTTTAGCCGCACAGGCTGTTTCCGCCGTTGCACCTTCTGACAAAGAGGTAACCGTAATGGCAAAATCAGATATTAAGCAGAAACCTATCGGCATTTAATTCTAATACAATTTTTGTATGTGTTCTTTCAAAAATTCCTGTACGGATTGTTTGCCAAAAATATGGTTCAAAGTATAAGAAGCCTTCACATAAGGGAGGCTTTCTTGTCTTGTGCATTTCTCCGTCTCCCACATCTGCTCCATATCCCAGCCACGGTCATACAGCGTAGTGCTTAATATGGCACCTCTTCCTGTCATAAGTCCCAATAAAATCCCTTTGTCCGCCGCTTCCATTGCTTCTTCATATCTTCCAAGATTTCCCATCAGATTGCCCAGATTCCGCATCGTTACTTCATATCCCACCACATAATGCTTTAAAGAAAAAGGTTTTTCTTCATACTGTTTACGGATAATTTGTAATAATGCAATCACTTCCTCCACTTTTCCTGTAGCTTCACAGGAATAAGAAAGCGTATTGATAATATTGACTTCCTGTCTGGAAAAGCTCCACTCTGCCAGTTTCTTAATCTCCACACGCGGTAATGTCATATACAGGGCTTCTTCCTGCAAGGCCGCGTGTTCTTCCGGGGATATTTTCTCCTGGTCATATAAAGCAATTGCCTTCACATTCATCAGATACTGCTTTGCAAACCTTCCGGCATGCTTCATCTTCTTTTCCAGTTTAGCAATCAATGGTTCTGCTTCCTCGCCTTTGGAATGACTGAGCAGAATACTGATTTGTACAGCCAGCTCCATTAACTCCGGCTGCTCCATCTGCACCACATTTTCAAACCTGCTTCCCGTCATGCCTACACGCTGCAGAAGCTTTCTGTATATCTCACGTTTCGGTGCTACTTTACCACGCTCAATTCGGGAGATGGATACCGGATCGCAGATACCTTCCGACAATTCCTCCTGAGACAGTCCCAATACCTTTCTTCGCGAACGAATCATGTTACCGCCCAGTTCCACTTCCGCCATACCAAACGGAATATTCCATGTCCATGGCTCTTCCTCTACTTTGTAGCAGGCATACAGCCATTTCAGGGAATCTATCATTCCCCTCAGTTCTTCCTTATCCGCTGCTTTCATCTCTTTATATTTGTATATAATTTCCAGAAATTGCCGCAGGTAAAACAGCCTTCCCCTTATTTTTAATAATGCAATGGTTTTCTCTGCCAGGACCACTGCCTCCGGCTCCTGTGACCGGCTTATATATATCAGGGACAGCCGGTAAGCAATCTGCGGATACAATTTCACGGCATCCTCTTCATCCGAGGATACTTCCAGATGCTCCAATAACTTTTTATATCCTTCTGCCGCTTCCTTTCTTTTTCCCTGTTCCTCCAGAATGCGGTAATGCATCATAATCAATACAAATTCGGTCAGTGTCAGATTTTTATTTTCTGCGTTCTCATCCGGAATTTTTTCCATGGCAATACCGGGCATGGTAATCCGCCACGCCTCCCGCAGCATGCTCTGCATTTCTGTTTTGTTCCCATTGTTCTTCCATGAGAGAATTACCTTTAAAAGCAATAGTAACTGTCTATGTAATTTGCTCTTACCCTCTGTCATTTTATGATACTGCCGGATGAGCAGTAATGCCCTTTCTTCATCCCCGGCCTCGACCGCCATAGTCAGCTTTTCCCTCAGAAGCAGCCAGTCCTGCTCCTCGGGATTAATCATATATACAAATTTGTCTGCGGATACTCCCGCCCTTTGCAGCAGGGCATCTGTTAATATTTTTTCACAGTTTCTGGCGCCGTTTTCTACACGAACCAGAAAGCTCCGCGAGCACAGTCCCTTACAAAGAGCATCCATTCCAAGCCCCGCTTTTGTTCTCTCATAGCCAATGAGCTTTCCGATATGGTCATTCTTTTTCATAACGCTCCCCCTGCATACCAGGCTCTTTCCCTATGGTATTGCGATAATATTGGGAAGGCACAAAACTATCAAAAATAAATAAATCAAAGTCCTGTTTCCGTGATTTCAGTTCTTCTTCACTTCTTATCGTCCATGCCACTGACGTACAACGGTATAAACACCTGCATATACACCGTGATAAATCCTTATAATCACAATGATGATAGGCAATAAAATCAGGCTTCGTCAGAAAGTTAAATAGCAGGTGGTGTAACAGGAAATACAATATGGCAGGATATTCTTTTTCACCCGCTTTCAGAAAATTCATCGCCAGTTGTCCACGCATCACCGTTTTCCGGTTGCGTCTATACCAGAACAGCCCTGCCGGATTAAAGGATTCTATACAATAGGTGCCCTTATACTCTGAAAGCAGCTTGTCCGCAATGGCACAAACTTCCGCATGCACACCCGGAATTTTGTATTCGATAATCAGTGGAACTCTGCCGTCCACCAATTTTAGAAATTCCTGCAGTTTTGGTATTTTCTGCTGTGATTTACACAAAAAGAACTGCTGTAATTCTTCATAAGTATAATCTGCCACTTTTCCCCTTACTCCGCAGACACGCTGTAAAGTAAAGTCATGAAAAACTACCGGTATTTTATCCTTGGTAAGCTGCACATCCAGTTCAATACCGTAGCCTGCGTCTACAGCCTTCTTAAAAGCCGCCATGGAATTTTCCGGTGCTTCCGATTCATTATCATGCAGCCCTCTGTGAGCATAGAGTCTCTCCTCAAAGAAGGGGCTCTTATCGGGACGCCTGCTCATTCTGGGCATAATCATCCATAAATACAATAGCAGACATACAACTAAGATACTGATTCCTATAACAATTACTTTCTCCATTTTCAACCTTATCTTCTACATTTCTAAGATATTTTGCCATTTTTTACCATTTTATCATTCACTGTTTGCAAGTTCAACGTCTTTCCCCATACATTTTTGGGTCAAATCCAAAAAACAACTTGAAAAAGCATTATTTTCATGTAAAATAAGAAGCGATAGCCACTTGACGACAATATTACAAACAGAAAGGTTTTTAGATATGATAAGTGCAAACAATGTAACCTTACGAATTGGGAAAAAGGCGTTATTTGAAGACGTCAACATCAAGTTTACCGAAGGTAACTGCTACGGACTTATCGGTGCCAACGGTGCCGGCAAATCCACCTTCTTAAAGATTTTATCCGGCCAGCTGGACACTACCAACGGGGAAGTTTTCATCACTCCCGGCCAGCGTCTCTCGGTTTTGGAACAGGACCACTTCAAATATGACGACTATACCGTACTGGACCTGGTTATCATGGGTAATGAGCGTCTCTATCAGATTATGAAGGAAAAGGATGCTATTTATGCAAAGGAAGACTTCACTGATGAAGACGGTATCCGTGCCAGCGAATTGGAAGCAGAATTTGCAGAAATGGACGGCTGGGAGGCCGAATCCAATGCAGCGTCCTTATTAAACGGTCTGGGTATTGATACCTCTCTGCATTACTCCCAGATGAAGGATTTAAACGGTAATGAAAAGGTGAAAATCCTGCTTGCAAAGGCATTGTTCGGTAACCCTGATATTCTGCTTTTGGACGAGCCTACCAACCATCTGGATTTAGATGCCATTGCATGGCTTGAGGATTTCCTGATTGACTTTGAAAATACGGTTATCGTAGTTTCCCATGACCGCTATTTTTTAAATAAGGTCTGCACCCATATTGCGGATATCGACTACGGTAAGATTCAGCTTTATGCCGGCAACTACGACTTCTGGTATGAGTCCAGCCAGCTTTTGATTAAGCAGATGAAGGAAGCCAACAAGAAGAAGGAAGAAAAAATCAAGGAGTTGCAGGAGTTTATTTCCCGTTTCTCCGCAAATGCTTCCAAGTCCAAGCAGGCTACTGCCAGAAAACGTGCTCTTGAAAAAATTGAACTGGATGAAATTCGTCCCTCCAGCAGAAAATATCCTTATATTGACTTCCGCCCCGAACGTGAAATCGGCAATGAAGTACTTTCTGTTGAACATCTTTCCAAGACCATCAACGGAGAAAAGGTATTGAATGATATTTCCTTTATCGTAGGTCACGATGACAAGATTGCTTTTGTAGGCGGCAACGAAATAGCCAAGACTACTCTCTTCCAGATTCTTGCAGGTGAACTGGAGCCCGATGAAGGAAGCTATAAATGGGGTGTTACCACTTCCCAGGCTTACTTCCCCAAGGATAACACCGAGGAATTTGACAATGACTTAACCATTGCCGACTGGCTGACTGGTTACTCTCCTGTTAAGGATGTAACCTATGTCCGCGGTTTCCTGGGTCGTATGCTCTTTGCCGGTGAAGACGGTGTAAAAAAGGTACGTGTCCTTTCCGGTGGTGAGAAGGTGCGTTGTCTGCTTTCCAAAATGATGATCAGTGCCGCTAACTGCCTGATTTTGGATGAACCTACCAACCATTTAGACATGGAATCCATCACTGCACTGAATAACGGTTTAATTAAGTTTGGCGGTGTTGCACTCTTTGCCTGTCACGACCATCAGTTTGTACAGACGACTGCAAACCGCATTATGGAAATTCTGCCAAACGGTACTCTGATTGATAAAATCACTACCTATGATGAGTATCTGGCAAGTGATGAGATGGCAAGGAAGCGTACTGTTTATACCAACACTTCCACTGACGAGGATTAAAAAAGAGGCTGTTCAAAATGCCATTTTACAACAGACTCTTTTTTGGGAGGATAAACATGATAGACTTGCATGTACATTCCACTTGCTCCGACGGCACTTTTACTCCAAGTGAGCTGGTAGAATATGCCTTAAACCACGACATCACTGCATTTGCCTTAACAGACCACGATACGGTAGCAGGACTGGATGAGGCGATTGCCTGTGCCAAGGAATTGTCGGGAAGGGTATGTGAAAAGAATCCGGAGGGAAAAACCGTTGAGGTTGTTCCCGGCATTGAATTTTCCACGGAATACGAGGGCCGCGATATCCATATAGTAGGACTTTTTATTGATTATAAAAGTGAAGTTTTTAAAAAGCATATTTCTGATTTCGTAGCCTCCAGAGATAACCGCAACGAAAAGATGTGTGCCCTGTTAAGAGAACATGGTGTGGAAGTTACTTACGAGCAGTTAAAGGCTGCCTTTCCCGGTGCAGTCATTACCCGTGCCCACTATGCCAGATTTCTTTTGGAAAACGGTTATGTAAAAAGCATGAACGAAGCTTTTGACCGTTATGTGGGTGACCACGCCCCCTGTTTTATTCCCCGAGAAAAGGTAACACCTTTACAGGCAGTAGATTTAATCCTTGCGGCAGGCGGTGTACCGGTTTTGGCTCACCCTGTTTTGTATGGTATGAGCAGTGGTAGACTGGAAAAATTGGTTGCCTCTCTCACTGCTGCCGGACTGGTTGCATTGGAAGCCATCTACTCTTCCTATACCAATGCGGACACGCAGGAAATGCAGACACTTGCACGCAGATATCGCTTACTTATCAGCGGCGGTTCCGATTTCCACGGAAGTAACAAGCCGGGACTTTCCTTCGGCACCGGCTACGGCAGTCTCTATCTGCATGAAAGTATTTTAGAAGACTTAAGGCAAAAGGCCGGAGCATAGTTTTCCATAACGCAAAGAGGGGCTTTCACATAGCCGGGACCAACCGGTTCCGGCTATGCGAAAGCCCTCTCTAAAAACAATGATTACCCCTCTACAATCAGATATCTGCCGTCACCTACATCAAAGACCTCTGAAGCCTCCAGTATTTCATCTCCTACGGCACCATCCATGTCCACACCCTCTTCTTCAAAGTATGCAATAACCTCTTCAACAGATTCTACTACTACTGCCATACATTCTTCCAAAAAGGCTTCTGCCTCTTCCGGATTGGACACTACATCCTCAGGAAACAACTGTGACTGGTTCTGAAGAAAACAGTTTAATACCGCATCATCAAATTCATGCATTTTTACACCGACCTCCTTATTTCCAATCAATTTATGCCTTCATCATATGCCGCCTGTTATAAATAGTCAAGTAGTTGCAGCGGATTTTCAATAACAGCATCCGCACCGTTTTCTAACAGTTCTTCTTTTTTCCGAAAGCCCCACAGTGCTCCCACCGTAAATGCTCCTGCCCTCTTTCCGGTCTGCATGTCCGTACCGGTATCTCCCAGATACAGAATATCTTTGGGCTCCACGGAAAGCTCCTCTGCTATTTTAAATACACCTTCGGGACTGGGCTTCTTGGGTACATTGTCCATCTGGCCTCTTACGACATCAAAACAGGTATCGCCAAAGATAGTGGTGATGACATCCAGGGTTCTGGGATGAGGCTTGTTGGAAAGCACTGCCCGCTTTACTCCTTTTTCCTTCAGTGCCGTCAGCAATTCCCGTATGCCTCTATAAGGCTCTACCCGGTACATACAGTATTCTTCAAAAATCTTTTGGTATTCCCGATATGCCTCCTCCAAATACTGAAGCGTAGTATCTCCTCCGGCTTTCAGGCAACGCTCTATTAAAACTGCCGCGCCGTCTCCTACAAAATATTTATACTCATCTTCTGTAAAGGGTCCGAAACCATATTTTTCCATCGTCTTATCGGCACTGATTTTGATGGAGGCAATGGAGTCTGTAAGCGTTCCGTCCAAATCAAAAATGACTGCCTTTTTCATCTGCATAAAAGCTCCTTTATTTCCTGATACAGCCTGCCTACCGGCAAACCTACCACATTGTTATAGTCTCCCTCAATCCCTTTTACATATGCCGCAAAGCTCCCCTGTATGCCATAGGCACCGGCCTTATCCATAGGTTCACCGCTTGCCACATAGCTCTCGATTTCTTCCTGACTCATGGGATAAAAAGTAACGGCTGTCTTTTCATAAAAGGTATGCTGTTTTTCCACGCCGTCCTCTTCATAACAGAACGTTACCCCTGTATAAACCTCATGCGTATGACCGGAAAGTGCCGTCAGCATTGTAACAGCTTCTTTCCCGCTCCCAGGCTTACCCAGTATTTTCCCATCATAAGCAACTACCGTATCTGCACCGATGACAATCTCCTTTTTGTCTTTTATCTTCTGCCATACATCTAAGGCTTTTTGGGCGGAAAGCTCACAAACCACTTCCGCCGGGTCCGTTTTTGTTATCCTTTCTTCGCAGGTGCTTACACACACATCAAAGTCCAGACCAATCTGCATAAGCAGCTCTTTTCTTCTGGGTGAAGCACTTGCCAGTATCACTTTATTCATGATGTGTCTCCGGAATGAATACCCTGTGATTCTCCTCTTCTTTACTCTCTGTGGCCAGTGCTACAGCCTCTTTACAGAAAGCCTCCTGGGAGTTAAAGGTTTCTTTCCCTCTCCTGTCTACTTTTTCATAAGTGCCTTCCGGGGTAAGCAGATGTGCCTTTACGGTATCCTTCAACTGATTCTGCAAAATATGAAAAAGCTCTGCTTTCAATTCCTCTTTTTCTACCGGGAACAGAATCTCCACACGCCGCTCTAAATTTCTGGGCATCCAGTCTGCACTGGCACAATAAATTTCACAATTACCATCATTTTCAAAATAGAAAATGCGGCTGTGCTCCAAAAAGTTACCCACAATGGAACGGACAGATATATTTTCGCTGACACCGGGAATTCCTACCTTCAGGCAACAGATACCACGCACAATCAAATCTATCTTTACTCCTGCTGCCGCAGCCTCATAAAGTGCCGCAATCACATCAGCATCACATAAAGAATTCATTTTTGCAATAATGTGGGCAGGCTTTCCTGCCAGTGCCGCATCTCTTTCCCTGCCAATCAAATACAGAAATTTATCCTTTAACCACAAGGGTGCCAGAGAAAGCTTATTCCAATGTAACGGCTCAGAATAACCGGAAAGCATATTGAATACTGCAGTAGCATCCTCACCGATTGCTTCCGAACAGGTAAGCAGTCCGATATCCGTATACAATTTTGCGGTAGCATCATTGTAGTTTCCTGTTCCTAAATGCACGTATCTGCGGATACCGTCCTCTTCCCGTCTGACTACCAGCGTAATCTTACTGTGGGTTTTTAAGCCTACCAGACCGTAAATAACGTGGCAGCCCGCTTTTTCCAACATTCTTGCCCAGACAATATTATTTTCCTCATCAAATCTTGCCTTCAATTCTACCAGCACGGAAACCTGCTTGCCGTTTTCCGCCGCCTGTGCCAGTGCCGCGATAATCGGAGAGTTGCCGCTGACGCGGTACAGAGTCTGTTTGATTGCCAGTACATCCTTATCCTTTGCCGCCTGTCTGATAAAATCTACTACCGGTGTGAAGGACTGGTACGGGTGGTGTAACAGAATGTCTCCCTTTCTGATAGCCGCAAAGATATCTTCACCGGCAGACAGTCCGGGTACCGGCTGTGGAATATACTTTTTAGCTTTCAGTGTATCAAAGCCTTCCAGCCCGTACATTTTCATTAAGAAAGTCAAATCCAGAGGCCCGTCTATGGCATATACTGCCTCCGAACCGATTGCCAGTTCTTTTTTTAATACCTTCAGAAGCCGCTTATCAATGCCGTCTTCTACTTCCAGACGGATTGCTTCTCCCCACTGTCTCTTCTTTAACTGCTTTTCAATTTCCTTTAAAAGGTCTGCCGCTTCATCCTCTTCAATTGTCAGATCTGCATTACGCATAATGCGGAAGGGATGTACACAAACAATATCATAATTTAAAAACAGCTTATCTATGTTGCGTTCAATGATTTCCTCTAACAGAATAACCTTTCTTATCTTTCCCGGAATTTCTACAATTCTGGGCAGTACACTGGGCACCTGTACCGTGGCAAATTCCAATTCATTCTTTCCCTCTTTTTTGGTAACCAAAGCCCCCAGATTTAAAGACTTATTACGAATCAGGGGAAAGGGTCTGGAGGAATCCACTGCCATAGGCGTCAGTACCGGGTATATATTACTTTCAAAATATTTATCCAGATAGGAGGCTTCTTCCTTCGTAAGCTGCTCATGCTTTTTCACCATATGAAGACCGTTCTGCTCTAAAAGTGGCAATAAGGAACGATTGTAGGTGGAATATTGTAAGTCTACCAGTCCGTGAATCTGCTCACCCAGTTTTTCTAATTGCTCCTTGGCCGTCAGACCCGCAATATCCTTTTTGGTATATCCGGCATTTACCATGTCCTTTAAGGATGCCACACGAATCATAAAGAATTCGTCCAGATTAGACGCGGTGATACTTAAAAACTTGAGCCGCTCAAATAAAGGTATATTTTTATCCCTTGCCTCCGACAATACCCTGTGGTTAAAAAGCATCCAGCTCATTTCCCGGTTGGTATAATATTCCGGATTTTTAAATAAATTCTTATTTTCTCCCATTTATAAACCTCTTTTCTGCCTGATAACCGGCTGCACACTGAATACCTCTTCAAAGAACTGTGCCCTGTCTGCAAACAGTCCCTTTTCCAATGTAATATCCTCTCCGGTATCCACTGTAAGCACCAGTTCTCTTTCCTTTAATACCGCTTTGATATCCTTAAACTTCTGCTTATGGCTTCTGTCCAGTCCATTGGCAATACGCAGAATAGCCGTCAGCTTTGCTACTGTCAGGTAAGATTGTCTGTCCAAAGAGGATTCTCTGCTCAAAGCTTCATAATATAAAAATTCCTCATGGTTAAACTTTACTACATTTGCTACAATTTCCCTCTCCATATGGGAAAGTCCTATAATCTCTGTAGCCATTATGATACGATAGGAACATTCTCCCAGATTTACCATACTGATATACTTACCGCAATCATGCAGAATAGCTGCAATCTGCAGATATAACCGTTCCCGCTTCCCCAGACCATGAAGCTTTTTGGTACTGTCAAAAATAGTCATGGTCAGACTCTCTAACGTTTCTGCCCGCTTCCGGCTGCCCATATAGCGTTTACTGATATGAAGGGCACAATCCAGAATATCCTTATCAAAATCATGACTGCTGATTACCATTTTCTGCTGTTGGGCATATTCATAAGCCATACCGTCACACAAAGTAACCCCCGGTGCCCAGACAAGCTCTGCACCTGTCATGGTAATAATACGGTTTAAGAGCACTGCCGATATAAACAGCAATTCTGCATTTTCTTTTGAGATACCCATACGCAGTGCAATATCCGCCGCACTTCTGGTTCGCAGAAATTCCATAAGTGCCTGATAGTCCGGTCCTGTAATATATCCCGGTGTGCCGTTTTCTTCCCGTTTCTGCATAAGCCAGCGGGAAAGATAATCGTCCACAAGAATGATATTTTCTATCTTTTTATCCTTTAGATAAAATTTGTCCAATACAGAAAGCTGGGCGTCATCAATTTCCTCCAGCAGTTCCTCTGTCTGTGCAGGTCTGGCATTGATACGGCTTAACCGTTCACGCAGACGCAATACTCCCAGCTTTAAGTTCTGGGTTGTGGTAAGCGTTCCTTTATCAAACAGGGAAACCTGGATACTGCCACCGCCAATATCTACGATAACAGTATTCTTTTCTAAGATACGGTCAAACCTTTCACCCTTGGACGCAATGGATTTGTAGTCCAGAAAACGCTGTTCGGAATTACTCAGTACATCGATGTGAATACCTGTTTTCTGCTCAATCTGATCCAGAATGATACCACTGTTTTTCATCTCTCTGATGGCACTGGTACCATACGCCTTGTAAGCATCCGCTTTATAGGACTCCATAATTTTTTTGTATTCTTTTAAAATCCGGCTCAGTTCGTCTACTTTATCATAGCTCAGCTTACCGGTCGCATAGGTTTCCGTTCCCAAATCAATTCTGTGCCTGATATGGTCAATTTCCCGTATCCGGTCCTTACCGGAAAACTCAAAAATTTTCATTGCCAGCTCATAGGAGCCTACATCGATTGCTGCAAATGTTTTCATATCTTTTCCCCCAATTCCACACTGCTCTTTTAAACCTGTCCCAACAGATAATCCATAAACTGCTGAGCCGTCCTGCCGGAAAGTCCACCATGGGAAAGCTCCCACTTATTGGCCTCTAAGAGCAGTTTATCTTCTTCCATCGTAATGCCGTAACGCTCTGCCAGAGTTTTTACAATTTCCTGAAACTGTTTCTTATCCGGTGCCCCGAAATAAATCGTGACGCCGAATCTGGATACCAAAGACAATTTTTCGGCGACTGTATCCCCTTTATGAAGATCATCTTCTCTGTCTTCCTTGTCACTGAATTTTTCCCGAACCAGATGTCTTCGGTTGGATGTCGCATAAATCAGTACATTCTCCGGTTTCTTTTCCAGTCCGCCTTCAATGACTGCCTTTAAATATTTATACTCTATTTCAAAGTCTTCAAAGCTTAAATCATCCATATAGATAATAAACTTGTAATTTCTGTTCTTTATCTGACTGATAACATCGTTCAAATCCTGAAACTGGTGCTTATATACTTCGATAATACGCAGTCCCTTATCATAATATTCATTGGCAATGCCCTTAATACTGGAAGATTTACCGGTTCCGGCATCACCGTAAAGCAAACAGTTGTTGGCTTTTTTGCCATATACAAAGGCCTCCGTATTGTCCGTCAGTTTCTTTTTGGCCAGCTCATATCCCACCAGATCGGACAGCTTCACATGTGCAATATTTAAAATAGGCTCAATATGTACTCCCTGTTCATCATGTACGATGCGGAATGATTTATGCAGCCCGAATTTGCCCACTCCGTATTCTTTATAAAATTCAGTTAAGGTAGCCTTCATTTCTTCCGGCGTGTGGTCCCTGTTAAACCGCTCCGCCAGTTCACAGATACGGGCACATATCCGAGTATTGTACACCCTGCTTTCCTGCATGGTAGCCTGATAATCCGTAAGCATCGCATACTCCGGTACATGAAGGGCTTCCATTACGGGAGTAAAGTCAAAATCATAAAATTCCTTAAATATTACAATATCATGCAACGCAGCCTGATTGATACTGCCTGCCACTTCTCCCCTGATTTCACAGGATTTACTGTAGCTGTTTTCATTGTTTACCAAAAGATTGGCCAGATAGCAATGCCAGAGATTTCCGTGAAATCCATGGCTTCCTGCCAGCTCAATCAGCTTATGAATGCACTCATAAAAAAGTGCTGCCAGATCCTCCTTATTGTAATACTCATCCTGATAATGCCCCATGAGAAATGCCATATCGTACAGCAGCTCTCCGTCTTCAAAATCTCGATATACAATTAACTCATGTTCTCTCATATCTTTTAATCTAGCCTTTCTTCCCTGCCGCCGCAAGGTCTTATACTTACTTCTTACTTCCCTTTACACAATTTTTACTTCTCTGTTAAAGGTCCGGTTAATAATTTCCCAGAATTTTCATGTTTCTGGTCTCTTCCCTGAGACCCCGGAGGGCATTTTTTACGGCACTGTCTGCCAGATTGCCTTCAAAATCAACAAAGAAACGGTATTCCCAGTTTCGGTCCTCAATAGGGCGGCTTTCGATTTTGGTCATATTTAAATTGTTATAGATAAAGTGTGAAAGAATATGGTACAGGGAACCGCTTTTATGCGGAATCTCAAAGCAGATGCTTATTTTTCCCGCATCCTTCTTAAATATCTTCTGATTGGTTATGATAATAAAGCGTGTGGAATTGGTATCCGACTGATTCACACCCTGCTCCAATATTGTGAGTCCATAGGCTTTAGCTGCATGAGCCCCTGCTATAGCCGCCTGCGTTTTATCCTTGTCCTCCGCTACCTTTTGTGCCGCAAAGGCATTGTTTTTCATACTGATCTGCTGCCAGTCATGACCTTGCAGATACCTCGCACACTGCATCAGTGACTGGGGATGAGAATATACCGTCTTAATATCCTCCATCGCTGTCCCCGATGCTGCCATCAGACAATGCTCTATTTTTATTATCTGCTCTGCTACAATATAATTCTCAAATTCTACCAAAAGGTCATAAATCTCATTGACAATACCCGCTGTGGAATTTTCTATGGGAAGTACTGCAAAATCCGCACTGCCTTCCTCAATGGCACTCACGGCGTCCCTGAAGGTATCTACATGAAAGCTGTTTACATTCTCACCAAAAAACTGAAACATCGCCGCCTGGGAATAAGATCCCTCGCTCCCCTGAAAAACCACCCTGGCATTTTCCGTATCCAGCCTGTCCATGCCGATAAAAGGCAGTCTGCCCTGATTGCCGCTCTCCGCTAACATCCTGTACTGGAGTTTACGGCTCATGGACATTATCTGCTCAAACAATTCCTCCACACCCTGACTGTTAAAGGCATTGTGGGTCATTGCCTTGACCTCCTCCAGCTTTTCCTTTTCTCTGACACCGTCATATACCTTTTTCCCTGTTTCTATTTTATATTGTGCCACGCCCTTGCTGACATCCATTCTCTGTTCATATAATTCTACAATCTGTGCATCAATCTCATCCAGTTTTTTTCTTAACTCCGCTAAGTCCATGAGTTCCTCCTTTGTCACTGACTTACTCTTTATTTTACTCTTTATCTTATACCAAAACCCACTTGATAGCAAGTAAAACAAAGGCTATAATAAATAGAAAAGAAGACTGGAAAGAAAGGAATATAATGCGTTGCATTATACTTGTAAATCCGCTATGAGAAAAAATTTGAAGGCTGTTTTATTCGGTATCCTGTTTTTCATAATTGTTGTACTGCTTCTCTTCTTTTCCTTAAGAAAAGAGAAAACCACACCGCTTCCGGCGGGCACGGTAGGAAACACTCCCGGTAATGCCAATAACAGGGGTCTTTTCTGCGAATATAACGGTGTTGTTTATTTTTCCAATCCTTATGACGGCGGAGCCCTGTATTCTATGTCTCCTAACGAAAGCAATATGAAAAAGCTGATCAGTTCCGACGTTGCTTATATCAATGCCGGAGGCAATTATCTCTTTTATTATCAGGAGGGTGCTTCCGGGGCTTCCGGTCTGGGATATGTACGTTCCGCCAACGGTCTTTTCCGTGCAGGCTTAAACGGAAAAAAAATCAAAAGTCTCTCGGGGGATTTAATTTTTAATATGCAGCTTATAGATAATCATTTATATTACCTTACCTCAGACAGCACCGGGCCTTCTTTTTACAGACTGTCCGTTGACGGTGAAAGTTCTGAGCTGCTTTCCAATACCGGATGGAATTTTGCCGGTGCAATGACCGATGGTACTGTTTTCTACAATGGTACGGAAAGCAACCACTATCTCTACCGATATGATACCGCTACCGGTTCTTCTTCGGTTGTATGGCAGGGCAATGTCTGGTATCCCATATATCAGGACGGATATATTTATTATCTTGATGTATCAGACAATTACAAGCTGTGCCGCTATTCCCTCAATCATGATATTGTGGAAGTTCTTACCCGCGACAGGGTAGACTGTTTTAATCTGGCCGGAGGTTACCTGTACTATCAGAAAAATTCCGCCACAGACCCTGCAATAAAGCGTATGACTTTGGATGGACAGAACGTAGAAATCATAGCGGAAGGCAACTACACCAATATCAATGTCACTTCTTCTTATGTATATTTCACTCCTTTTGGCAGTGAAATACCCGTCTACCGCACACCGGTAAACGGGCCTGTATCCGTAAGTACCTTCAGTGCCGCAATGGAGGCCGCACTGAAGTATGCAGAGGATTGATTTTGAAGTATCAGATGACTTGTTTTCTGCTCCACTTACCGGTTTTGTAGCGGACAAAGGATATCAAAAAGTTGGCTCCCCAGCCGATGGGAACCGCCCACCAGACAGCCCGCACGCCGACAATAGGAGCAAGAAGATTGGCAACCAGCACCCTGATTCCTAAATTTACAAGATTGGCTATCATATAAACACTGACATCTCCTGCCCCACGCAGAACGCCGTCTGTAACGGCTTTGGCACCAATCAGGACAAAGAACCAGCCAATAAAGGTCAGATATCCGTTACCGGTCTGTAATGCCTGTATGCCTGCATCCTCTTCCATAAAGATTTGAATCATACCGGTGTGGAACAGCCCGAGTACCACCCAGATAATCACCGCAAATACCGCTATCATGCAAAGCCCTGCATGATAGCCTTTTTTTACCCTTTCACTCTGCTTCGCTCCCAGATTCTGGGCAGTAAAGGTGGAAACCGCATTGCCGGTAGCTATCATGGGAACAATACAGATGGATTCAATTCTGGTACCTGCGGAGTATCCTGCCAGTACAGAGGAGCCAAAGCTGTTTACCACAGACTGTACCAGCAACATCCCAATACTCACTATGGACTGCTGGATAATGGATGGAACGGCAATTCTTGTTCCTCTAAGCAGCATATCCGCATCATAGAGTCTGACCTTTTCATATTCTTTCTGTCCCTCTGCACTTTCTTTGAACTTTTTCATGTAACCTATCAGAATACAGAAGGCGATTACTGCACAAGTTCCCTGTGCAATAACGGTCGCAATGGCAACACCTGCCACCTCTAATGCCAGTACCCTTACCATATACAAATCCAATGCCACATTCAGCACAGAAGAAAACACCAACAGATACAAAGGGATTCTGGATTTTCCCAAAGCATTGAACATGGCTGAAAGTACATTGTACATGAACAAAAAAGGCAGCCCGCAGAAATAAATTCTTAAATAGGTAACGGCATCCTCTAAAATATTATCCGGCGTTTTTAATGCCAGCAAAATCCTGCGGTTTAAGAAATAACCGCATACTGCCAGAAAAATACTCAATGCCAGAAAAGTAATCAGTGCCGTATAGATGCTGGTCTTCATTTTCTCATAAGACCCGGCTCCCAGATACTGGCTTGTCAGTACAGAGGCCCCGATACCCCCTCCGATTGCAACCATAATAAATACTGTAGTCAGGGAGTAAGAGGCTCCTACTGCTGCCAGTGCATTTTCTCCGACATAGCGTCCTACTATCACGGAATCTGCCATATTATAAAACTGCTGGAAAAGGTTTCCCAATATCATCGGTAATGCAAAAAGAAACAATGCCTTTCCGGGACTCCCTGTCAGCATATTTTGTTTTTTATCCGCCTTTTTCATATTTCCTCTCATTCTGCAGCGTAAAATACCGGTATAAGCTGCATTGTCACTACAGTATACTATATCAGTCATATTTTTTCCATTATTCATAGTATTTTCTTTTTTCCTATTGACATACATCTTTTTTTCTGTTTATATATACATATGAACAGTTATTCATACGTTCATAACTTTATTCATAATAAAATTATACTTAATTGGAAATATGATTTCATATAACCGGAAAGGATTGTACTATGAGCCACGAAGAACATACACATCATCACGAAGAAGACTGCCACTGCGGACACGAGCATCATGAACACTCCCCTGCAGAAGAAGGTGTTTTTACGGAAGCCAAGGCTCCTGTCTGCATTTATATTGTAGAAAATCTGGACTGTGCCAACTGTGCCGCAAAAATGGAGAAAAAAATTCAGGAATTGCCCGGTGTCGAGGCAGCCTCCATCACCTTCGCCACCAGGCAATTGCGTATAGCCGCCAAGAACCCGGAAGCTCTGCTTCCTCTCATACTTAAAGTATGCCGCTCCGTCGAGCCGGATGTTACGCTGACTCTGAAAAAAGATATTCGTAAGACAACAAATGAGGAGGAACAAAAGGAAAGCCGAAAAGACTTGCTCTGCATCGGTATCGGTGCACTGCTTTTCCTGTTGGGAAAGCCCGCGGCAGCTATTCATCCTGTGCTTTCTCTTATACTGTATATTATTGCCTACCTGATACTGGGTCTGGAAATTGTCATGACTGCCGTACGCAATATTTTCAAAGGGAATATCTTTGATGAAAACTTTTTAATGAGTATTGCTACCTTAGGTGCTTTTATAATAAAAGAGCCGGGTGGTACCTATGCAGCCTATGCTCCCGAAGCAGTAGGCGTTATGCTCTTCTACCGGATTGGCGAATGGTTTGAACACAGAGCCGTAGCCAAAAGCCGCAGTCAGATTATGGATGCCCTGGATTTACGCCCCGAAACCGTCAATCTGGTAACGGATAATAATGTAGAGGTAATTCCTGCCCAAGATGCAGTCCCCGGCGATGTCGTTTTAGTTCGTCCCGGTGACCGTATCCCCTTAGACGGTACTGTTGTGGACGGCGAAAGCCGGCTGGACACCTCTCCCGTAACCGGTGAACCGGTTCCTGTCAGTGTGTCTTTGGGAAGTGCTGTGCTTTCCGGATGTATGAATCTTTCCGGTGTATTAAAGCTGAAAGTCGAAAAGCCCTTGTCCGAATCCATGGTAACCAGAATTTTAAACTCCGTGGAAACGGCAGCCGCAAGCAAGCCGAAAATCGATAAGTTTATCACCCGTTTTTCCAGAATTTATACCCCCTTTGTAGTTGCACTGGCTCTTTTCACCGCCATTGTACCTTCCTTGCTTACCGGAAACTGGGAAAAATGGATTTACACCGCATTGACCTTCTTAGTAATCAGCTGTCCCTGTGCACTGGTTTTAAGTGTACCGCTCTCCTTTTTCGCAGGCATCGGTGCCGGTTCCAAAAAGGGAATTTTATTCAAGGGTGGCGTGGCACTGGAAGCATTAAAGGGAATCAAAGCCATCGTGATGGATAAAACAGGTACCGTTACCAAAGGTAATTTTACTCTGCAGAAGGTCATACCGGCTCCTTCCACCGATATTTCCGAAGATGATTTAATTGCCCTTGCCGCAGCCTGTGAAGCTGCCTCCACGCACCCCATTGCCTTAAGTATCTGTGAAGCCGCTGCCGAAAGAAGCATCCCGATATCTCAGGCCGGTAGTGTGACTGAGATTTCCGGACACGGTATTCTTTTGGCGGCTGATAGTTCTACCATACTTTGCGGCAATATGAAACTGCTTCACAAATATCATGTAGATACCTCTGCCTATATCCCTTCCTCTTACGGCACAGAAGTGCTGTTAGCTAAGGACGGTATCTTTATTGGCAGTCTGGTCATTGCGGATACGATTAAAGATAATGCAAAGGATGCCGTTGCTTCTTTAAAGAAACTGGGACTTACTACTGCCATGCTGACCGGTGACGCCGAAGAGAGTGCAAGAGCAGTTGCTGTCGAAACCGGCATTGATGAGGTGCATGCCCGCCTGTTACCGGAAGAAAAGCTGAACCACCTGACGCAAATCCGGGAAAAACACGGTGCTGTGATGTTTGTAGGGGACGGTATTAATGATGCTCCGGTACTTGCCGGTGCCGATGTGGGAGCTGCCATGGGCAGTGGTGCCGACGCTGCTATTGAAGCCGCAGATGTGGTATTTATGACCTCCGATATGGAAGCTATTCCTTCCGCCATCCGCATTGCCCGCACTACAAGCCGTATTTCCACCCAGAACGTGGTATTTGCCATTGTTGTAAAAGTCATATTTATGATACTGGGACTAATGGGGATTTCCTCCATGTGGTTAGCGGTGTTTGCCGATACCGGCGTTGCCATGCTTTGTATTTTAAATTCCATAAGGATTTTATATAAGAAATAGAATAAAAGGACTGTGACAAACAGTATAAGCTGTTTATCGCAGTCCTTTTTATCTGCATAAATAAACCATCCTAGAACAACTGACCGGTTGCCCCTAAGTATGCACCCAGTGCAGAATTAGCAATAGTTAATACTAAAGTAATGGCACTCATCACAATACCTGCAATAGCCATTCCCTTTCCACCCTTTTTCATACCTACGATTCCCAAAATCAGTCCTACAATACATACCGGATAACCGAATAAAGGAATACACCATGCCAGAAAACCGCAGATACCCAACACCATGGATGCGATGGATAATCCCTTCTTTTCCTGAGGCGGCATAGGCTGATAAACATTTGCTCCGTTGTTGTAATTGTTGTAATCCATTTTTATTCTCCTTTTATTAAAAAAATTATTTATTTTAAAAATATATTACTGTCTGTTCGCTATACACATTCCCACACAGTCTGTTCCTATTACTCCTCAATATGGTCAAGACCCTGACTTAAAATTGTCACGATATGGCTGTCTGCAAGGGAATAGAAAATTGTCTTACCCTCTCTTCTGTTCTTTACTAAATCCATCTGCTTTAGCACCCTCAGCTGGTGTGAAATGGCAGACTGGGTCATTGACAGCAGCTTCGCAATATCTAACACGCACATTTCCGAGCATTTTAGTATGTACAAAATTTTCAAACGGGTAGAATCCCCAAATACCTTGAAAAATTCTGCCAGGTCCTGCATTTCCTCCTCCGGAGGCATGGTCTCGTCTATTTCTTTATGGGTGGTTTCATCCACATGTATGAAACCATTTTGTATCTGTTCCATTTGTCCTCACATTCTGCCGTTTGTCCGTTATTCAATTTACTGTAACAAATCTGACCGTTCACAACTGACAGCAGCTTATACTTAATCCTTCAGAACACTTACATATCTTACCGGCGTCCGGTAGGTATAATTAGAAATCTTAATACCGGTCTTGGCACTACTTGCATGTACTACCTGTCCGTTGCCGATGTACATTGCCACATGATTAATGGTTCCTGAGCTGTTTGCATAGAAAATCAAATCTCCGGGCTGCAGCTCATTTGCTGTAATCCTTGTTCCTTCGTTTGCCTGTGCTCTGGAGGAGTGGGATAAGCTAATGCCAAAGTTCTTGTATACGGACATGGTAAATCCGGAGCAGTCAGTTCCCTTTGTCAGACTGGTGCCTCCCCACACATAGGGATTTCCAACAAACTGTAATGCATATTCCACAATATCTACACGCAAATCGGACACTCCCTGACCATAACGTAATTCACTCATGGTAACTGCCGTATCCAGTTTCTCTTCTACCGTTACATAATCCGCAGAAACATAAGCTTCTTCACCGTCAATGGAGACTTTAATCCAACCGTCCAGCACTTCCAAAACTTCCAGTTCTTCTCCTTTTGGCACCTGCGTCAGCACTGCACTTTCCTGATTTGCTTCATCCCTTACATTTAAAGAGTCTCCGTTTACTACCGCTACGGTCCGAATCAGCTCCAGTGCTCTCGTTTTAGCGTCTGCACCTATGTATAAATAATCCATGCTCACATAGCCTTCCACTTCGCCGGAAATAATGTGAGCCCATCCGTCTTCTGTTACTTCCAGAATCTCACAGGCAGACCCCTTAGGCATTTTGCCTACCAGTTTACCGTCCGTTCCCGGAATGGCACGGACATTCAAGTTACCGCTTTCTACATTGGCAATCCCCAGATTCGTATAGCCCCAGAAAGCTTCACGTGAGGCCTCTGCCACTGCCAGACATTCTTCTTCACTGAGTGTCATATTTACAAGGGAGGCTGCACCTGCCGAAGGTGTTATATCCTTCAAATCCACTTTTTCTGCTGCATATGCTTCTATAGAAAACTGTGTGCCCGCAAATAATGCACCTGCAACACAGAGACTTAACAATCGTATTACTCTTTTGTTCCTGTTCATTTACATTCCTTTCGCTTATGTTCTCTATCTATATCCACTATTGTCAATTACTTATTACAAAATTATTACAGACTTATTATAACCGTCACTCTCTAATCCTGTCAACTATTAACAATACTTTCCTGCAAAATCTTTCCTGCAAAATGAACGGAGCTTTTACCCTGAAATGTTCACATCGGCAAATTGGGGGTGGTTACTGAGTTTTGAACGAAAAAATATCAATTTAATTTTGATTCACCTTCCTATCGAACAAAATGCTAATGCAGTAAATAGCTAATGCTACGTATGTGATTAACAATATAATTAACGATACAGTTTCATATCTCATGTTCTGGGTAAAACAATATGGCAAAGCACATATATCAATAAAACTATGCATAATAATAGGAACCCATAAATTACCCGTTTTTTTATAAATTGTTCCAAAATAAAATCCCATGCCAATGGTAGAAATAACTTTGAATAATATAACCCCTATTCCCATACCTAACATACCCGGGATATGTCCTAACCCAAAAACTACCGATGAAACAATAATTGCTATTTCAGTCTTGTTGTCCTTTCTGTCCGCAAATGCCTCAACAACATTAAGAAACAAACCTCTAACATAAAATTCTTCAACAATCCCCACCCCGATATAATACAAAATACCTTCTATCAATATTTTCCATATGGTTGGTTTATAATCAAAGGGAAATAAGCCAATAAAAAAGGCTGCAAAAGATAATATTCCCGCTACAATTCCCGGTATAGCATATCTTTTCAATCCTTCTCTTATTCCACTTACCGAAAACCCAAAATTATATGATATTTTAAACAGCTTTAAGACAACTATTGCAAGTATCCCAATTAAAATGAAATTTATCATCAATGGAATAATATACTGGTCAACATCAGCAATATTTACTTTTAACAGTATTCCGGGCAATCCTGAAATGTCCATAAAGGCAATTCCTAAACATAAAATTGTAAGAATCACTTTTGTTTTTTTACTCATTATCACTTATCCCTTCAACCTGAAAATATGAATTTGCACCATAATTGACAGACCATTACTTGCGAAGTTCTCCGGAAAAATCATGAGTTGCTTTCTTGCTTACAATAAATCTCCAAATGATAGAGCCGGTAAGCAATACTACCCCTATCAACATCATACTCTTTCCGATCAGCAATTTTCTCGCTTGGTCATCAAATGCACTCGCAGGTACTAATTCCGAATCTTGAAATGGAATGGAAGTCGTTGCATACCATACGAATCCAAGAAAGATGATAACTATTGATGTGACTATCAGCATTGCAAATATAAGTGTTTTCTTTTTCATTTGCATTTCCTCCGTAGTTATAAAAATTCGAATCTGGTGTTCATTCTATAGGGCTATCCACATGCCATTGCGGTATCACTCCCGAGAAATATTTCTAATGATCTTACAGGTATAAATCTTCTGGTTTCTTCGATTGTCGAAACCAATTCTTGTGCCAATACTATTCCTGTAAGCAATTCATTTTTTGCTTTATACTTAATTCCATCTATATTCCAATCGTTAAGAAAATAGGGATTTGTTACTTTCTTTGTACAGAATAGAAACGATATAGCTTTTCGTCAGTATCATTGATATCTTTGTACATTCGTTTTTCTGTCAATACAAAAC
>JBJEMX010000068.1:0-27300 GCA_051879895.1 Lachnospiraceae bacterium | reverse complement strand
TTTAAGGTGTAGTGGAATTTACCTCTGCACTGGAATTTAAAATTTCAAGTCAGCTATATTTTGATTATATCTTGGTCGGATTTTGATTGGTTATATTTGGTTATATTTTGATTGTTTCGTCTTTGTTTTTTGACAATGCTATGTTACAATAAGAGCATAAGAACTACCGCACATCAGTGGAGGAGCAGCCTGTGAAAATCATTTTTTACCGCTATGGAAGCATTTGTGAGCCGGATATTCTGGAGGCATTTCAAGCCTGCGGTATTTCCGTTATAGAAGAAACTACAGAAGTCCACCAAAAAAAGATTGAGGCAAAAGACAGAATTCGTCTTATCAGTGAACTGATTTTAACCCATCAGCCGATGTTTGTTTTCAGTATCAATTTCTTTCCCTACATATCCAATATCTGCGAAAAACTCGACGTGCTGTATGTATGCTTAAGTGTAGACTGTCCGGTACTGGAACTTTTTTCTACAGCTATCCGCAATCGGTGCAACCGTATTTTCTTATTTGACCGCATACAGTATCAAAGGTTTTGTTCCGAAAATCCCGACTGCATTTTTTACCTGCCCCTGGCAGCAAACGTAACCCGTTGGGACAATGTAAGAAGCTCACTTACAGAAGAAGATAAATTAAAATATTCCTGTGATATTTCCTTTGTAGGTTCTCTGTACACAGAAAAATCCCCCATGGCCGACCTTACTTTAGACAAATTCCACAAGGGCTTTGCCGATGGTCTGATGGAGGCACAGTTGAGCATTATGGGTTACAACTTTTTAGAGGAGGCACTTACTCCTTCTCTGACAAAGGGCCTTCGCATGGCTGATCCGGATTTTTATCGTCTGCCCGATGCCTTTACCGACACGGATTCCTATGTTGCTGCCAACTATTATCTCGGCATGCAGGCTTCTGCTTTGGACCGTATCCGCACTCTTCAGGCCATAGGGGAAGACTTTTCCGTGAATTTATATACCAGAAGTGATATTGCAGATCTGAGGACTGTACCCGGACTTTGTTGTCGCGGCGGCGTATCCACCCATGCAGAGATGCCCAAAGTATTTTATTTCAGCAAAATTAATTTAAACATTACCATGAAGCCTATTCAAAGCGGATTATCCCAGCGTATCTGGGATGTACTGGGATGCAGGGGCTTTTTACTTTCCAACTACCAGAGTGAGATACCGGAATATTTTACTGTAGGTGAAGATTTGGACTGCTATGAGAGCCTTGCCGAATTAAAGAATAAAATCCGGTATTACCTGACACACGATGATATCCGTAACAGCATAGCCCAGAGTGGGTATGAAAAAGTCAAAAGCCGCCATACCTACATCCACCGGATTCTGCAAATTATGCAGGTTCTTTTTCCGCAGTTTACATAGTCATCACATCGCCCCGCATATTTTAGCAGTACTATGATATTCAAAAGTGCATGGAATTCACTCCCGGTGATTCCCATGCACTCTTTTTTACTTCTTTAAGTCCATTATACGATTGTCTTCCTGTCCTGCTTTACTTAAGTTTGTATAATAGCCATATGCAGCTTTGGATGCCTTTCGTCCCTGTCCCAAGGACTGACGTTCTTTTTGGAAATATGCCGTAATCATATCCCGATTCCGGCTTTCCTGAGCCTGAATAGAAGTGCTTTTATCGGTAATTACCCCAATCATCTGCTGCAATCGTTTAATCTGCTCTGCATATTGTGTCCTATTTTGCAACAATTCCTGCTTTATGTTTTCATACAATGTTGAAAAACCTTCGTCCAGCTTTTCCAGCTCCTGAATACAACCATCTTTTTCATCCACACATTTATCAAACTGCTCTAAGTCCAGTTTCTCGTGCTTCAACAATTCCGTCTGTAATATATTTACAGACTCAATATGATCCAGAATGGTAATCTTCTTCTGGAGGCTCTCTTCCAATATGGTAAGGTAATTATTCAGCATATCACATACCGTGCCTTTCCGCGTCTATACATTGCATTTTTTCAAACAGCACCCTTTACTTTGTTAATCCGCATGACTTCCTTCCAAGTATCACGCATGGAACGAATATGACCACAAACCTCTTCCAGAATTTCTTTATCCTTTTTAATATTTGCTTCTACAAGTCTGCGCTGCAGATATTCATACACTCTGTCAAAATCCTGTGCAACCGGATATTTCATATCCAGTGTAGCACGAAAATGGTCAATAATTTTTTCCGTTTTTACAATGTTAAGATGAGCCTTTTGAATATCCTTATGTTCTATTGCTGTAATTGCAATATTGCAGAATTTAATTGCACCCTCATACAGCATCAAAGTCAATTCTGCCGGAGAGGCCGTCAAAATCTTACTGTTGTTATATTGTGCATACGCATTGGGCAGAGCCATACTACATTCCTCCTAATAAGCTGGTAACCGCACTCGCATTGGACTGCATCTTTGCCATGGCAGTTTCCATAGCACTGAATTTTTTGTACCACTTATCCTCATAATCAGCCAGCTTTTCTTCCAGTTCGGCAATCTTACTGGTGTAATCATCATAATCGGTCTTCATCTTCTTGTCATCATAGAAACTGCCGAAAGTACGATAGCCATCAGCAGACTTAGACAATTCATCCATCTTACCATACAGTTTCTGGGAAAGTTGGGTAAAGAAGCTTACTACCGTGTCCGGATCATTGGTTATCATACTCTTTAACTTATCCGCATTGCCGGAGGTATCACCGTCATCCGGATCTCCATCAATATGATATGCGTTTTTCTCATTATCAGGTGCATTAAAGTACCCCAGAGTATTGATACCGAAGTTAGAAAGATACAGTGTCTTACCGCCGACCTCAATACCACCTGCCATAATTTCTTTTAATGCGGAATTGACAGAATACAAATTCTCATCGCGACGCAGAAGGGAAGCTTTTATCTTTTCCTCCCAATCCTCTATTTCACTTTCGGACATTGCTTCCTTTTCCTCATCGGTCAAAGGATCATAGCCCTTTGCAGAATCGGCATTGTACAGCTTATCCATTTCATTTACAACGGCATTATATTCTTTCAGGAAGTCCTTAATCATATCATAAATGCCGTCAGTATCGTCCTGAGTCGTAATCGTTATGCTTTCTCCCGCCTTAGTCTCACTTAACGCAGTAAAGGTCAGACCGTTTATCTCAAAGACATTGTCATTGCTGGTAAATTTTGCATCATTCAGATAAATAACAGCATCCTGCCCATCTACCTTCGTAGCCTGGTTTTCTTCCGTACCGATTTCCAGTCCCAGTGCCGACAATGCTGCCGCACCGTTTGCATCGGATGCCGTAATACTGAAGTCACTGGCCTCACCGGATTCCTTGGAGCTGATAAAGAAGCGCTGCTGCTTTGCATCAAAGCTTGCATTCAGTCCTGCCTTTTTAGCCTGTGTCAGCACATCGGAAATCGTGGTATCTGCCGTCACCTTAATATCTATAGATTTGCCGCCTGTTGCAATGGTAATATTTCCTTCTCCGGTCACAGAATCCGTAATGTCGCCAATTTTGGATAATGCAGTAAGATTTGTGCCATCTGCGGCTTTTATCTTGCCACCGGTCAGATATCCGGTCTTTGCCAGCTTTTCAATTTGCAGATTCTGCACACCATTTACGGCATTTTCACCGGTGATTACACTGACTGCACTGCTGTTGGAAACCTTTGTGGTCTTCTTCATATATGCCGTCGAAAAACGCATACTGGACAAATATTTGTTTTGCAGATTTTTCAGCTTGCTGTTTAAATCCTTCCACGCATCCTGCTTCCACTCCAGCTTGGTCTGTGCTTTCTTAGTGTCATCCACCTTGGTACGTTTTGCCGCTACCAGCTCCTGAATGACGCTGTCTGTATCCATACCGGACATAAGTCCCGATAATCTCATTGCCATAGTTAACTCCTCCTACCGCTTCTCGTCAACCAGAATACCTGCCATTTCCCAGACCCTGGCAATCATATCCAAGGTTTTCTCAGGAGGAAGTTCCTTAATCACTTCCTTGGTATCCTTATCCACAATCTTAATCGTTACTCTGTTGGTATCTTCATGAATACCAAAAACAGCCTCGGAGTGTTCCATCTTTTTATTCAGAGACTCCACCGCTTTTTTAATCTGTTCATTAGTTGGCTGTTTACCGTTTTCATTGCCATTCTGGTTACCGGAGTTTCCCTTTTCCTGAGTATTCTCTACAATACTGACAGCATTGTCTGCCTGTACCGCAGCCCCTCTTGCAGAAACATCCGTGTATTCTGCAGCATTTTTGGCAGTCTGTGCTGCCGGTTTCGTTTGTACCTGGCTCTGTGCCTGTACACTCATCATACTACCTAATGGTTCAATTGCCATTTCAGTCACCTCCATGTGAATCGTCATTGCAAGTTTTCTATGTTTTTTATCGGCCCGGATTTTCAATTAGTTTATAGTTCTTATAAAAAAACTGCCGTTTTTGCACTTTTCCTTCGCATAAACGGCAGTTCATTTAAGAACTATAAACTAATTAAAAATTTACATTTCTATTTTACATTTCTATTTTACATTTCTGCTTTTTGCAGTTCTGCAGCTTTATCAGTTAGCCAAACAGGTTCTTCAGTGCTTCCATGCCCGCGATATCGGTAGCTTCTTTGTTGGATTCCTGAATCTGCACATATACCTCTTTACGGTATACCGGTACTTCCTTGGGAGCAGATATGCCAAGCTTCACCTGGTCGCCCTTTACCTCCAGTACAGTAATCTCAATATTATTATTGATAATAATAGCTTCGTTTTTCTTTCTGGATAATGCCAGCATACTACTCACCTGCCTTTCTTGCCTGCAGGATGTCATATATGGGGAATTTTACCACATACTCATTTCCGTCCACAATTACCTGACAGGCCTTTCTGGTCTGGGAATTAATCACAATGGGACCTTTTAAATTAACGCTCATTTTTGTCAAATCAGACGGAACCGTTACCGTTACCAGTACCAACAGGTTATCCTCATTTAAATCCCCCAGTTCCTTTAAAAGCTCATCCTCCACTTCAGGATTATAATCCTCTTTCACCACCAGCGGATCCATTACAGGCATTGCAAATGCAGGCTCCTGCATGGACTGCAGCCAGCGTATTCCTGCTCCCACCCCTTTTTCCTCATCATGAATCAGGGCAAATTTTGTCAGTTCCGGAAATCCGATGATTCCACCTGTAAATTCAATAATCTTATCATCCGCAATATCTACTTCCCCAAAAACCTTTGTATTTACCTTCATAGTCTCTTCCTTTCCATTTGTTTTCTGCTTATCCATAAGTTTTTATATAAAGTCCAGCAAAGTTGTTTTCATAACCTTGCCGCTTGCCATCAGTGCTGCCTCGTATGTAAGCTCTGCACTGGTAAGCTGGATTGCCACTTCTGTAATATCAATGTCTTCATTTTCCGATTTCAGAGTCTCAAAGGTGGTCTTCTGATTCTTCATACGGTTTTCAATCAGCTCCAGTTTAGAGCTTCTTGTACCGCAGTTAGTGATTGCAAGACTATTGGCATCCAGATACCCCTGCATGGCAGTAATACCGCTTTCAAACATCCTCTGCATCTTATCCTTAGTGAGTGCCAGTGCTTTGTTGGCGGCATTTAGTCTGGACTCTAAAATTGCCTTTTTACTTTCATCTGTAGTATTTTTAAGCATTTCTTCCAGATTACCTGCCACCTTTTCCAGATTCTGTACATCTTCAAGCACCTTTACCAAATCATCCACCTCTCTGCCGATGTTGGGATCAAAGCACTCATCTGCGGTTGTATTGACGCGGATGGTCTGGTTGAAGCCTACGTCATATTCTATAACCTGTTTTTCTACATCGCTGCCCGTCAGATAAGACTGGTTATATGCAATGGTGTTACCCTCCGCATCTGTACTGCTGCATGCATAATAATGTTCCGGTCTCAAATCACCGTCCAGCCAGTGAGACTTTTCATATGTAATGCGGATTTCCCCTTCATTTACGGTAGATGTGGAGGCCGCATCCTTATATTCCATCATTCTGTCATAAACGTTATTACCCAGAATCAGTTCCCCCGTTTCCGGAATAAAGAAAACCTTATCCGGATAGCCTGCCACCTGTTCATAGGCAGTCGGCACATCATAGGAATGAACTATCGTCACCTCTGCGGCACCCACTACGTCTTCCGTAGTAACATTGCCGTCAGCATCCTTACCGGTCACCCTGGTAATGGCAGGTGTCATACCATCGCTCAAATCGGAATACGCCAGGCGGATACGATGAACCTCTGTAGCAGATATATCCGCTTCGGCTACTGTAATGTCCTCATAGTTGCTTTTGTCAATATCATTGATGTCCACAGGGTCACCATAGACATCCACTCCCGTAGTCTTAATAAAAGTCAGCTCATCTATAGCCAAATTGTCAAGCTGCTGGGTAATGGTATACGGTATATTTTCCTCCTTGGTAAAACTGATAGAAGTATCCGTTCTGTAACCTGCAAACACATATCTGCCTGCATAGTCTACGTCGGCGGTAGAATATACCTCATCCCGCAATGCTTTTAACTGTTCCAACACAATTTCCCTGTCAGAGGAAGTCAAATCCCCGTTCGCTGCCTTGGTGCACTGTCCAATCATATTGGTAATGATTTCAGATGTGTTCTTAAGTGCTCCCTCCGTAACGCTCAGCCAGCTCTCTGCATCCGGAATATTCTTGCTGTAATACTGGGTTGCTTCCGTTACATTACTCCGCAGCCGCAGAGCACGGATTGCTACAACCGGATCATCGGACGGCTTGCTGATTTTCTTCTGGGTAGACATCTGTGTACTCAGCTTATCCTGCAAAATCTTGTTGGTGTTAATATTATTCAGATTATTATTCTGCATTATCTTATTTGTAATTCTCATGTCTATCCTCCCTGCACACACTTCTTCTTTTCTGCTGCCTGCAGACTTTATACCGAAGTTGCAAAGCTGTGAATAAATTTTTCAGACTATACTCCTGTCTGGAGAATCAGTCTGTCATAGACTTCCGTCAGCGTCTGAATCATCTTGGAAGCCAGATTATAACCGTTCTGATATTTTACCAGATTCACTGCCTCTTCATCCTCATCCACACCGGAGATGGATATTCTCTGATTATCAACACTCTTTGAAATGTTTTCATAATTGGTTGCAAATGTATTGGCATTGCTGGCATTTAATGCTACATCAGACAGGATACACTGTAAAAACTCTCCGGCCTTGCTGCCTCTGTAGCTCATTTTAGTCTTGTCATTGAGCATGTCCTGGATTTCCGTCAGCACATCATACTGCTCTACACCGTCAGATGCATCCTTTCTGGTGGCCAGCAAATCTGCATCCGCTACCAAAGCTGCCAGGATGGAGAAACTGCCTGCGGTCAGTTTATAATAACTGGCATCGTTCACTCCTACGGTCATGCTACCGTCTGTCTGCTTGTCATAACGATATTCGTCAGCAAAATCATACTGTTCATTATTGGTAGCCATCTTTGCTGCAAACAAATCATTACCCGGATTGTTGTACATATCGTATCCACTGTTCAAAATATCATTAAATTTTTGGGAAAAGGTACGCACCCATTCATTCATCTGTTTCATGTAATACGGTATTCCCTGATAATCAATGCTATTGCCTATAGAAGCAGTCTTTCCTTTTCTGTCATTTGTCAGATTCTTTGCATTCAGGGTGCTGTCCGAAAGTACAAAGGTGTAGGAATAAGAAGGCTCACCTGCCGCATCATAGCTACAGGTATAAGACCATGAATCATAATAAAACAACTGATTCCCCAGATTAATTATGCCACCGGTATCCGATAAATTACACTTATTTAAGTCCTGCAGGTACTCCTTGGAAACCTCTACCGTAACCGTATCATGGGAGACTATATTCCCATCCCTGTCAGTCACATCGGTTTTTCCGGTTGCAGTAATGGTTCCGATAAAGTTTTCCGTATTATTACCATCACGCATCTCTACCAATCCCTGCAAGGCACCGCCCAGTGTCTTGTCATAAATATTAAACTTTTCCCCATTCGTCCAGCATATATCATACAGTCCGTCTATATCAGTCTGATTCACCTTTTCATAAGAAGGGCGTGCAACACATTCCAGCTGCTTATAATCCGCTGTATCCAGTAACAACTGTCCTCCGCCTATTTTTATCAGAAAACGGTTGGCACCGGTCACTCTGTCCGGATTGTTGGCATCCTTGATGGGAATTTCCTGTGTTTCAATATTTACAATCTGTGACATCTGGTCTAAAAGCAGGGTTCTGCGGTCACGCAGCTCATTTGCTTTTGAACCTGTCAGTTCTATTACATTAATCTGTTTATTCAGGGAAGCTATTTCACTTGCCAGGGAATTGATTTCATCCACCTTAAGTTTAATTTCCTGATTGATATCCTTCTGTACCTTTTGCAGATTACTTGCAAGCCCGTTAAAATATTCGGTAAGTTCACCCGCATAACCGATAAACTGTGCCTTTGTATTGGTGTTGCCGGCATCCTTTAAGACCGCCTGCAGACCGGTTACCGTAAACCTGTCAAAAATGGTTTTAAAGCCTGTTGTGGTTCCGTCATCAGAAAAATAGGTTTCCAACTGGGACATATAATACTGCTTGATATTGTATTCTCCAAAGTTTGTATTGGAGCTCCAGTATTTTGTATCATAAAATTCATCCCTGATTCTCTCAATAGCAATGGTATCTACACCGGCTCCTGCACAACCGTATGTCTGGAATACCCGGAGTGCATCGCTTGCCTGCTGCACTACCTGCTGCCTGCTGTAGCCCTCCGTCTGCACATTGGCAATATTGTTGGAGGTAGTATTTAATGCGGCATTGGAAGCCAGCAGTCCCTTATATGCAATATTCAATCCAAAAAACTGTGAAGGCATACACACCCCTCCTTACATTGCCAGTGTACTGATAATATGCTCCAGCATTTCACTGATTACGTTAATATAACGGCTGGAAGCATTGTAAGCATTCTGAAATTTAATCATATTGGAAAGCTCCTCATCGGAGGATACTCCCACAATCTGTTCCCGTGCACTGTAGGTTGCTTCTACGGTTGCTGCCTGATTATCGTAAATGCTTTTAAATACAGCACCGGAATTGGCTACCTGAGACACCATGTCTGAATAGTAATCTATAAAGCAGGTCTTTTTCTGTACATTGGGATTGAGCGTATATATTTCTTCCGTAAAAGCTCCCTTTAGAGCTTGTGCCGTAGCATAATCCACGGAACCATCCTCCAGCTTAAAGCCCAGCATAGCTGCTTCCTGCAAGAGATTGGGATTTACTTTCAGATTGCTCAACGTATACATGGTATCAGGATGTGCAAAGTCCTCTTCCATGTAATTCCAGGTTACGTTGCCTGCCGCATCTGTTTCTTTGGTATATCCATCCGTTGTAAGCTTCTTGAACAACTGTAACGGAGAACCATCCTTGTCACACATATAACCGGTTTCCGGATTATAGGCATCTGCCAGTACACCGTTAATCTTTGTTGTTACATTGTGTATCAACTGGTCAAATTCCGCCTGAATATTCATTACGATGGACTGAGACACCTTGTCATAACCATTTTCAATATCGGAATAGTCAGCCCTGTGATCCCCCCGTGCCAGTACCGTTGCCTTCAAGCCGCCAATATCGGTATCCATGGTAGAAGAAATTATCTGATTTAAATCAAATACTCTGGCATGGGTAATATCATACTGCTTCGTGCCGTCCGCCATTGTCCTATATTCTGCATTCTGGGGCCAGAATGGGGTATAAAATCCTGTTGTGGAGTCTACCTGCAGACCAATTTCATAGCAGGTACTGCCTTTTACAAAATCCGTGCCCTCAATCTGCACCGATACATTGCCGATGGCATCCTCTGAATAACTCATCTTGCACAGTTTTCCCAGTTCATCCAGAATATGGTTTCTGGTATCCCGTAAATCATTGGCATGTTCTATGCCGCCGCACTCTATTTTTCTAATCTGGTCATTCAATTCCAGAATTTGTTTTCCGTATTTATTAATCTGGTCAACCTGTTCCTTTACCTGTAAGTTCAGGCTGTCCTGATAGTCGCATAAATCACTGTATACCGAAGTGGCACGCTCAATAAATTCAGAAGCACGCTGTACCAAAAGTCCCTGTGTTACAGAACTGGAGGGATCCTTTGCCAACTCCTGTACAGCTGTCCACAGATTGCTGAGGGATGTCTGGAAATCCTCTCCGTTCATTTCTCCCAACAGGGTTTCCACCTCATTCATAACTTCTGTAGACACTTCATAAAACATACTGCGTCCTGACTCCTTGCGGTATGTTTTATCCAAAAAATAGTCTCTCACTTGTCTTACTGCGGAAAAATCAACCCCGAGACCGTACTGTTGATTAGACACTGCGGAGGGGTTTTTGGATATGGTAATATAATTTTTTGAAGCCAGCAGAGTCTGCTGTCTGGTATAACCGGTTGTATCTATATTGGACAGATTATGCCCTGTCGTATTGAGTGCATTCTGTCCTGTCTGTAATCCGGATGCTCCTATATATAAACTACCCATCAGCGGCATACTATCACCTCACGTCATACATGCTCTTTGCGTGCATGTGCATGGTCTTCCATGCTCTGGACTTAACTTTTGGCATCGAAGCTGCCCCTGTCGGTGCCTATTACCTCACCTGCGGTATAAGCCCCTTTATTATAGTTAGCCGTCTCCGGTGCCGCCTTCATTGCCTGAAGCAGATTCATGTCAAACTCTACCATCTCCAGAGAATGTGCAATCAGTTCTCCGTTCTGTTCGTTGACCCGTTTCATGTTTCCCACAACATTTCTTAATTTGTCATGTACCTCTGCAAGCTTTTTACTTTCAGAGGGTCTGCTCTCCAGCATCTGAATCAGATTTGCAAGTTTTAATTGGTTAACATCCTTGTTCGTGACGTTGGCAATGTCTTTCATCACTTCAATTCTCTGGTTTTCCAGATGATTGATTTTGGTTACCACTGCCTGCTCTTCATCCGTGATTTGCTGTAACGCCTGTAAGTCCCCTTTTACAATAATAGGGGTCTTCTTCATTGATAATCCCAGTAACGTCTCATATTCTACGCTTTCCTGTTCCAATACGCTTATCAGATTCTCTATCAGACTTGCCACCGGGATTACCTCATTTCTTCATATTTTGCTAATAACTTATCTGCAAAGCTGCCTGTACTTACCTCATAGGTTCCTGCAGCTATCTGTGCTTTAATCGGAGCCGTTACGTCCTCCCTGACATCAGGGCTTCCTGCAACCGCAGCCTTGGCAGTCTGGATATCCTTTCCAATACTGCTAATCTGCACCTGATCGGAAAAACTCGTGCTTGAGGTTTTCTTCACCTGTCCCGGCTTCTTGGTATTATAAAGCTGCTGTACCTGATTATATGCTTCAATACGCATATCTGACTCCTCCTTTCCATAAAACTTTACACATCAGTTACTATATATATCGAAAAAAAAAGAATGAACTTTAGTGTTCACCCTTAATTTTTTTGTTTTTTCTTTTCTATCGCTACAAATTCTCCCATGCGTACCGGTATTTCTCCGTTACTGTCTCTTCTTTCATACAGTTTTTCATTCATACAGATGGCATCCTTTTTAAGTAACAGGATAATGGTTGAACCTCCAAATTCAAAATATCCCTTTTCTTCACCGGCATGTACAGCCCTTGTTTTCAGCGGCAAACTGTGATTTTTTATTTTACCTACCAAGAGTGCTCCCACTTCCATCTGAATAACCGTTCCGAATCTGTCCGTTCTGAGTACCTGATACTCTCTGGAATTATGCACAAATACAGGAAGCGTCCTCAAGGCTATCGGTCTGACACAATGAAGCTTTCCCTGTATTTTTCTTCTTTTCAGAATCCTGCCGTCTGAAGCATAACAGTATCTGTGATAATTTGCCGGCGTCAGCCGAAAAACAAGTGCCCAGCCATCTTCAAATCCCGCAGCAAGCTCATGGTCTTTCAACAAATCCTCCAGGGAATATTGTGCGTTCTTTATATCTAAAACCGTGCCCTTCCTAATTCTAAAGGGAGTTAAGAATCCGTCACAGGGACTTATTAACTGCTCCTCTGCCGGCTCAAGGTGCTCCTCTTTCCGCTTTCTGGTAAAAAATGCATTAAAGGAGGGGAAGCCTCCCTGCGGAACATCTATATCGCTCATGTCAATTTTATGTTTTCTGATATAGTAAGGCACCAGCCATTTCGAGACCGGGGCAGAAAGAATACAGCCGGCTGCTTTGGATACTGCCGGTTGTATTAACAGCTTCAACACCATCCGTCCAAAGACAGTCCTGTATAAGAATCTTAATATCAGCGAATCCTTCATATAAGTCTCCATTCCGGTGTGATTTTTCACACTATATCCCATCCCATAAAGAGTATTACTCCCAATGCTTCAAAGATGCCCAAAATAATAATACATATTTTTCCAATCATTCCCGGTTTTTTTATCTGAACCGGAGAAAGGAAGCCTATGCCCATTAATGCCAGAACTATCGGAAAGCAAATACTTGTTTTACAAATTCTGTAGTTATATAACATATAAACAATGGGAAGCAGTACAGCTATGGTAGTTACGGGCACTCCCATATAGCTTTTCCGCTTTTCCGTGGTCTGCTTCTGTCTTTCTTCCTCCAGCACATTAAAATAGGCTAAGCGAATCAATGCACATAAAACAAACAAAGAAGAAACCACTCCCACGAATGTATTCTTATCTGAAATCATGTAAACAAAGATACCGGGTAAAATGCCAAAGCTTATCAGATCACTTAAGGAATCTATCTGGATTCCGAACCGTTTTTCACTTTCTGTCCTTGCTTTGGTGGATGCCACGGCTCCGTCAAACATATCGCATATTCCCGCCAGCATCAGGCAGATTAGTGCTATCCAGTAATTCTGACCTATTACGCTCAATATACCTCCAAAAGCAAATAACATCCCACAATATGTAAGTATTACCGTATAATCGTAATATCCGAGTACTTTCTTTTCCATCGCAGTTTTCTCCTATCGTATTAATCCAAACAAAATACTATATGCCAGAATGCACCATGGTTTTCCCAAAATAATAATCCATATAAACTTTTTACTGTTCATTTTTATTAAACCGGAAAAATAACACAAAAAATCATCAGGGAACAGCGGCAGTAAGGTTGCAACAAAAAGAAACCAATCATAGGATTTACTCTTTTCTATCTTCTTGCTCCACTTTTCATACTGCTTTTGCGGAAACATGGTAAGTACGATGTCAATTCCGTATTTTCTCGCTAAAAAATAGGCAATAATCGATCCTACGCTGATACCGATATAGTTACACAAAAATCCTGTCAGAGTTCCAAAGGCAACTGCTCCGGCTGCACATCCCAGATACCCCGGCAATACCGGAACCACTACCTGAAATGCCTGAAATAAAGTAAGAACCAGTGGCGCTGCTATGCCAAAGCCCTTCATATAGTTTTGCAAATCTTCCACAGAAGTAAATTTTTGTTCAAAAAATTGCTTCGCCATGATTAGTAATACAACAACAAATCCTACCATGACCCACACTTGTATTTTTTTATGCACGTCTCTCCCTCCTTGCCGCCAGTTTATTACTTATTTTTGATATCATGGCTGCATACCGCTTTGAAAATCCACTTTTCCAAACAAATAAGTAACTTCCTTCAGCAAGTGCAATTCCGGCAATTACATCAATCAGCACATGTTGTCTGGTTGTAAGAGTAGAGATACAAATGCTTACTGCTATAAGAGCAGACACTATTTTATACCATTTGGGTATTTTATCATTTTTCCTTACTGCAATAAAGCAGAACCAACTGGTCAGACAATGTATGGACGGGAACAGATTATCTGCCGGATCTATCCAGTATAATCCTCTCATTATATTATCCCAGACAGAGGTGCCTTCAATAGCCGGTCTTACATTTGTTGTCGGGAACAGTACAAAGCACAGTAAACACACTATCTTTGCCGCAAAGTCTGCACTAATGAAGCGAAATGCCGTCTTTTCATCCTGCCTGCACCCTATAACATAGTTTACAACCCAAAATATATAACACCCCAGATATATCACAACTGTCCATGGCAGAAGCGGTATTTTGTCATCCAGGCTGTTAGAAAGATCATAGTGAACTCTGCCGCCCGTCAACAGTCTGGAACCATTATAAGCTATGGTGTTACAAACAATTGCAAGAACCAACGGCAGTCTCATCAGCTTTGGTATTATTTCTTTCTTTTGCATACACTTCTCCCTTTCCCCTTAACACTTTATCATAAAGAGTCTCAAAATACAAACTATATATCTGTTTTTTCATAAACTATGTATCCGCTTTTTATTCAAAGTACGAAAATCCATTGCTGAAATTTATTCTAAAATTATAATAGGCACTATTCCTTAAAATATTTTGCAGCATTTTCTTAAGGATTCTTAAAGATTGTACTCTTGCTGTCTTCTATCCATTTTATGATGATTTTTCATCACAATAATAAGGACACTTCCCTAATTTATTAGAAAAATGTCCTTATTAAGCAGACTATAACCTTAAACTGTACTATTGGAGGTTGCTTCTAACAGCTTCTTCAAATGCCGGTGCAAATTCTTCAACCAGTTTGTCGCCATACTCCTGATACTCTTCTTCCTTATTGATAGTAAGTGTTATCATTAAATTGTTGTCATTCCTTGTGTCAATAATATGATAAGACACCTGATACCCGTATTCATTATTTCTTCCGGCATTTTTTTCAAGCACGTAATTTTCACCTATGTATTCCTGGGATTCACCCATTTCAGGTCTTATATTATTATCAGGCCCACACACAACCATTCTGGCACTGATAACAAACCAAATCGAGTCAAGCCTTGCCTCAGCTCCGCCTTCAGAGTAGTATGTAACAAACTCCGGATCGGGAAAAATGACTGTGAAATCTTTAAATGTTTCCTTGTCTGTTCCTTCACTTGCAGCCATGGGAATATCTATACCAATAACCTGTTCAGTCATATCTGCCATTGTAAGTCCTTCATCAGCATCTGCATCTCCTATAACCTCTTCTGTGGCAGCATCCCTCACTGATTCTGTTTCTCCTGATGTGACAACTGTAGCTTCCTTTTCTGACTCATCTTCCCCATCCACTTCCTTTTTTTCAACCACAACGCTGCTCTGCTTTTCCTGATTTCCGCATGCTGCCTGTCCCAGACAACAGATTACGCACAGTATCATTACAAGTTTTCTTTTCATAAGTATAATGAGTCTTCTTCCTTCATCAACTACCTCACATGCCTGTACACCATCTCTTACGATTCTTCCCATTATAATCACCTTTCCTGCTCCATTTAGCAGCCTTTCTTTTGGTTTTATAACAGTAAGTACCGGTAAGATTGGTTTTGGTTTTATTTTTTTGAAAAAATTTTTTAAATTTTTTATTCATAATAATTAATTTCCCCATCCGTTCCTCCGAAGAAAAGAGCCCCCTCTACTTCGCATTGCGGATTTATGGTAATACTGGTTATTCCGGTTCTAAAGAAACAACCGGTACCCAATTTTATCACGCTTTCAGGAATTGTAATTTCTTTCAAGTCATAGCAGCCTTCAAAGGCTGAGTAACCAATTTCTTCTATGCCTTCTTCCAGAATGACTTCTGTCAGAATGTCACAGCCGATAAAAGCACAGGAACCTATCACTTTTACATTTCCGGGTATGGTTACTTTCTCCAGTTTATCCATATATCCAAACGCGGATCTGCCTGTTCCTCCCGCCTGTATTTCTATGACTGTATCAGGAATCACCACTGAAACAACTGATGTGTTATTCGTAAACAGACTGTTTCCAAGGACGGTAACTGCTATCCCGTCTATTTCACCGGGAATCATTACCTCTTCTTCCGTTCCCAAATATTTAGTAAGTGTAATTGTACCGTTGCTTTGCGTATATTCGTATAAACCATCTTCCGTTGTGCCCTGAATTACTTCATCTTTTTCCGGACTGGCAGCGGATTCCTGTAAATTTGCTGCCACATTTTCTTTGTCTGAATTATTTGTTATTCCTGTAATTTTTATTACTATGAGAGAAAGAACTGCTGCTATTGCAACAAAAACCAAAGCTTTCTTTATAAAACGATTTCGTTTAGCCTGTTTTTCTTTTTTGAGGGCTTCTTTCCGCTCCTTTTCCCTTCTGGCCTGTTCTTCCCGTAATTGTCTCTGCCTTTTAGCCTGCTCTTCCAGTTGCCTTTTTTTCTCTTCTTCCTGTAATTTTTTTACTGTCTCCTGATGTTTGAGATACTCCTGCTGCCGGCGTTTTTCCTCCTCTTTTTCCCGCTCTTTCTTAATTAAATAATTTTCATACTGCGTATTTATATTGGTATCAGAATTGCTTTCATAGTAGACCTTTGCAAATTCATCAAAGGCATTGTCTGCTATATCCACTATATAATCCGGAATAACAATTACGTCCTTACCGTAATTTACCAACCCGCTACTCTCTATTTTTCTTACACTCTTAGGGAAAATAATATTTTTTACGTCAGCGCAACTAAAGGCATTTTTACCAATAGTTTCAACTCCTTCCGGTATTTCAAAATCGGTATTACAGCATCTTGCAAAGACCAGTTTTTTCATATCTGAAGAATAAACAGAACCGTTTTGTACTGTTATCGTTCCTTTTTCTCCCGGCATCATTTGAACGTTTGACGCCGGCACTATTGTAGTCCATGAGAAATCGGAATCTATTGACAAATTATTTGATAAAAAAATGTTCCTAACCGGAGTATCAATCACATAACTCCCAAATTTTTCCCCGAAGTCAGCCTGTCTCTCTCTGCCCCTCCATACCTTTTTATGATACTCAAAATGAGTAACCGAATTGGGGATTCGTATTTCACCCGTAAACAATACTAATTCGGATATGATTTTTTCTTCATCAATTTTCTCAAAAACAGGAGTAAGACCATCCTGATAAACGCATGAAAACCCAAAATACTCCTGCAATATGCCCGGAATGCAGACCGTACTTTCCTCTTCACTTAACTGTCTTCTCGCCGTCGTAATCTTTCTGATTCTTTTCTCAATCAGTCTTGCATATTCAGCCCTGTTAATATACAAATCCCCGTTTCTTTTTTGGTAAAAGCATTCTTCAGGAACAAACCCATACTTAATAGTGTCATAATTCTCCCACCTTTTTATGAACACTACTCTATCATCTGTGCTATAGTCGTCTTCCTCATCATCCGCCAGATTATAATACACAATATCTTCGTATTGGAGCTTTGATATCACCACTTTTAAAGGTGGTATGCTGTCATAATCAATAGCTATGTTGTTTCCGTTTACTACAGCTTTGCTGCTTGGATAAGGGCACTCCTCCAGAAATGCGGGAAGATAATTTAACAGCCTGTTAAACAAATCCGTAATTTCCTGCTTTGTAATTTTTTCACCTGTGACATGTGCTCCTACTGTATTGCCTTTTTTTCGTATTTGATGAAGTAAATCAGCATCTGCCTTCCTGATAACCTCTGCCTCCTCAAGGTTCTTAATCATTTCGGAAAGGTCTTTCCCCGAGCATTCCGGATTTTCCTTAACAAACTGCTGAATAATATATTCTAATGCTTTTCTCATGTGCGTAAGTGCTTCATCAAACGAAGCCTCTTTGATTCGCGTTTCTGCCTTTGTAAGAAGTTCTTCTAAATCCTTGTGATTTTCCAATCCATATATTTCCCGCATATATTCCGTCCTCCCTTGCAGCCAAATAATCTACTTTATATACACATAATTAGGATAATCCCTAAAATCAGTGGCGGTAGTGTAAACATACATACAAGCCTGATTTGTATCAAGGTCACCCATTGTATAAAGACCTATATGAATATCCAATGGGTTACCATTTAAGTCCTGAACCACCATATCGCTCATATCGTCTCCGATAAAGTAAAGCTCCTGACCATCCAAGGTCCAGTATCCTTCCAAAAGTCCCATGGGTGTAACTCTGATATAAAACGGAACATCCGTATGTGTAAAGTACCCTCCTTCAATTTCCGTATAGGAATTATCGGATTGCATTTTGATATATCTGGATAAATCAATGTCTGCCAATGTTTTTTGGGATTGAACAGCTTCTTGTACCGCTTCCGTAATTTCAATGTTTGTTATGGTCATGCCGCCAAAAATATCACTGTTTCCGCCAGGAACACCTGATACCGTGAATTGATATACTGTTTTTTCAGGGTCATACCAATAGCAAATACCGGAAAGAACAATACTGTTTTCATCCTGTGATACAATTTCTACATTTCCACCTGCAACCTGTACTGTTCTTGCGTCAAAGGTACTCCGCAATTCTCCGTCTGCAATTTTGATTGAACCACCTTCATTTTTAAAAGAAAAGGTATACTCAGAGGGAATCTCTATCCCCAGTCCGTACCGGCAAAAATCAGCAAATTCCTGCTCTGTCACCTTATAATAGAACCAATCATACGGCAAATCGGCAGCATCAGGCGTTGCTCCTCCGTTCCAAGTATAATTGACCATATCTATATAATCCTTTACAAAGAACAGGCAGTCATCCGGTGTCATGGAAAAAATATTCCAACCGTCCCCCCTATTGACAGAGGAATAATTGCACTGATACGCTGCTGCCACGAACGCAGAGATTTGTCTTTGAACTGATTCTGTCAGTTCAAACATTGCCCGGTCTGTGGTATCGTTCTGTTCGCTGAAATCTTCTCTCAATACTTCATATGTAACATTGCCCATATAATCTACTTCTACAATAATGTCATATCCTAACTGCAATTCAAAGCTTACATCATGATATTCATTCATTGTCTGTGCCGGATGTGTAAGATTTGTCGGAAAGTTAAATCTTACAAATGATACTCCAAATTGTTTTGGCAGGGAGGAGACCAAGCGGAGTCTCTCGTTTTCCGAAAAGGTTTCTGCCAATATTTCTGCCCTGAAACAATATTCCGTATCAGAAACTTTCTCTGCATAGATAATTTTGCTCTTATCATCTACATTTGAAATGGATAGATATTGTGCCAAATCATCCTCAATAGTTAAATCGTCTGTGTTCTCATCCTCTACTGTTTCTGCCGGTACATTGTTGTTAATAACACTGACAATACCGGCAGTTCCCAATCCGGCAACAGCAACGGTACCTGCAATAATCAATGTTTTTGCTGCTATACTAAGAGAGGCTATTTTGGCTCCAATGCCTGTTGCTGTAGCTATTTGACCCGCTGTGGCTGCTGCAGTGACTCCACCTACGGAGATAGCGGTTGCCTGTAAGCCCACATTAAAGCATGCTCCGTTGTATACCCTCTGTGCTGTCTGAGCCGTAAGAGTTGTTTTTTCTGCCATTGCTTTAATAGCAAGCCAAAGTACAGGCAGTCCAAATACATGAAGTCTGTAGCCTTCCTTCTTTTCCTTTTCTTCTACTCGTTCTTTGATATATTTTCTTGCATAATTAAGCCGGCTCTTAATGGTATTTACAGAACATTCCATCATGGCTGCTATCTGCTCCACCTTAAAGCCGTCAAAGTAATAAGCAACAACAGCTGCTTTCTGTAACTCAGGAAGTTCTTCGATAATTCCTTTGATGATATCGGCAGTGGCTTTCTGATCCGCCGTAAGCTCCGGCATGGAGGAAATATCATTGCTTTCTATAACATCAAACATTCCCTCTGCCTCTTCTGTCAGTAAAATATCCTTCTGTTTTCTATAAATTTTCATACCCTGATTGTAAGTTATTCCATCCAGCCAGGAATACAGTGCTTCCGATGCCTGTAAAGAATGTATATTTTTATATGCCTCTATGAAGACAATCTGCGTTAAGTCCTGGGCGTCTTCCTCTTTTTTCATTATCTGTTTCGCTCTGAAATAAACCCTGTTATAGGTTGCCGAATATACAGCATTAAAACCTTTTTCTTCCCCTTTTTTCATTTGTTCTATTGCCTGCTTTAAATTATCTTCCATAATCTCTCTCCTTTGTGTATGTACTTTCGGGAATAACTTACTGCTCCTTTCTGATAATAAGTACCAGAAAGGAGCGTCAAGGTTTTAAAAACTAAAATTATTTTATAATTCCATTTTAATAAAAATCACATTTTAACATCTACATTTTACTGCCAACTACTTTAATTGTCCATCGGAATATAGCCTCGCCCCCGGTGTAAAAATATTCTGTGCCCTCTACCGGAAGGTTTCTACCCAATATGCGATATACGCATAACGTACCACTTCACCTTCTGAATTGTATACAGGGCACTTCTTATAGAATACGCTGATGCCTGTCACATTATAGATTCTGGTTGCATCTAAATTCTCCTTATGTCCCGGGGACGCTACCCATGCATCAAAGATTGCCTGCACTGTAGGAGTATTCCCATGTCCGTCAGGTCCACCCATAGCAATATTTTCAGCACATTCGCAGCCTGCTCCGGATGGTCTTGCGTGGTCCCAAAGGTAGGAGGTTTCCACTGCCCTTAATGCTGCATATTCCTTTTGGTGGATACTATTCATAGTAAACGTAGTCAATCCATTTTCTTCTCTGTACTGATTTACCAGTGCCAGCATTTCCATGGCTTCGTCTTCGTTATAATGACCAATCACCATTTCCTGCCGATAAGTGCCATCCTCATTTTTTACCGTGAAATAATATATACTGTCAGTACCGTCAGTGATAAGCATAGGAATTTCTTCCGTATCGAGCGGTGCGTTGCACTCTGTACATCTAAGCTCCTTCAAACCCGTGACACCAATTTCTGCTTCCCGGACAATAGTCCATTCACCGGCATCATGCCCTGTCGCAGGAATAACGGTGTTAATCACACTGCCGCAGGCACATGTCTGCTTTTCATAACCATCTTCTGTACATGTTGCAGCCTTGCTTTCTGTTGTGTAGTTATGGGTATGAGGTAACTTGTCAAGTACTTTAGAATCTGTTTCCATTCCACATACTGTACAGGTTCTTACTTCCAAGCCTGCTGCCTCTTCTGTTGCAGGAGTTTTTACAGTCCACTCCCCAGGAGTATGTTCTTTTTTAGCAATTTCCTCTGAATAAGAATCACCACAACTACAAGTATAAGTAACAGAACCCACAATGCTACAGGTACTGTCTGTTCCGGAAGTCTCAGAATAACTGTGTACATGGGGTGGCAAAGGGTCGACGTCTTCTGTGATAGTGCTGTCGCATCTGCTGCATTCTTTATGCTTAGAGCCTTCTGTGCCTTCTCCGGCTTCTGTATCAATAATCCAGTCTCCATAGTCATGACCTATAGCCGGAATGGTGATTGTTGTAGTGTTTCCACAAACAGAACAGGTCTTCACTGTGTTACCCTCTTCTGTGCAGGTTGCATCAGTAGAAGATGTAATCTGATAATCATGCTCATGCGGCTTTACAGGAATATTTTCTGTTTCTAATGTTACATGACAATCCGGACAAATTTTTTCCTTTAATCCCATTTCCGTGTAAGTTGCTTCTTTTGTTATCTTCCATTCTGCATTTGCATGATTCGTCTTAGGTACAATTACTCTGTCTTGTTCTCCACAGCCATTTTCACATATGGCTCTTTCAAGCCCTTCTGCCAAATCTGTAGCAGGAGTAATCACTTCATAATTTACAAAACTATGACCTACGGCAGGAATTGTCTCTGTCCGCATAATAGCATGGCATTCCGTACATTCTGTATGTTTTTTACCTGCTTCGGTACAGGTGGGAGCTTTATCTACCTCCGGATTATTTTCAATCCAATCACTTTCTGTATGGTCTTTTTTTGCAATAACCTCTTCATAAGAATAATTGCAATTTTCTCTCTGACAGGTATACTTTCTATTTCCTTCTGCATAACAGGTACTATCTGTTACGACAGGTTCCCCATAATCATGCCCTAAAGGAGCAATTACATTGTATTCTATTATTTCTCCACAAACCGAGCAGGTATATACCTTGTAACCATCCTTTTCACATGTTGCAGCTTCAGTAACAATACCCTGGTCATCTATGACATGATTATTATTAACCGGTAAGGTATATGTAGCAGAAGTATACCCACATTCAGAACAGTAATCATAAGCAGAACCGGTTATCTGACAAGTAGGTTCTTCAATCACCTGCGTTAAAAAGGTATGGATATGAATGTCTTCTTCACTGATAACAACAGAATTTTCATTCTTGTCTTCATATGTAACCAAAGAAGACTCCTCCTTATTGATAACCTCTTGGGTTTCCGTGTTATCCTGTTCAATAATACTTTCCGCAAAATCAGTAACTTCTTCAACAATTGCGTCTTCTGCATCAAAAGTATGGCTCGTAACAGCAACCGTTGTACCGCCAACCGCCAATGTAGTCACCACTGCCGCTGTTGCAATTGTTCCTGCTTTAACAGACATTCCACCAATCATTACTTTTTTGATTAAAAAATTTTTTATGATATTCTTCATATACAGTCCTCCGTTTCCTGTTTATATTCATAAGTACCTTCTATATCGCCTTTGGTTTTATATATTTGAAAAAATTTTTTAATCCTTCCTAAAAAATTCTTCTGTTGCAATGTCTTATTCTAAATAATTGCAGAAAGTTTCGATAACCCGTGAAATATAAAAAGGAATCACAAATTTGCGATTCCTTTTTATATCTGCATATTTAATTTCCTGTTTTCCGGCGTTACAGCCTGAAATATTTCATTGTATCAGAAAGCTCATCTGCAATCTGCTTCAACTGTAATGCACTGTTTTCAATCTGTTCAAATGTATCCGCAACTTCCTCCGTCTGCGTGCAGGTCTGCCGGGTGCCGGAAACATTCTGCTGGGCAATTTCCGAAAGGTCTCCCACCGTTTTTACAATCTTATTTCTGGAGTCCTCCAGTTGAACTGTTGTTGTTTCAATCTGTTCAATGCTTTTCAGGGAAGTACTGATGCCCTCCATCACTTCTGATACAATTTTCTCTGTCTCAAGCATATTCTTACTCTGACTGTCAATAATCTCCTGTACACGATGCATTGTATCAACCGCCACATCGGAATTATTAATCAACGTATTGGTAATTTCCTCAATCGTCCGGCTGGACTCATTGGACTGCTCTGCCAGCTTCTGAATCTGGGAAGCCACGACAGCAAAACCTTTCCCGCTTTCTCCCGCCCTTGCGGCTTCTATGCTTGCATTTAAACTGAGCAGGTTTGTTTCTTCTGCAATAGAAGTAATAATCTCTGTTACAGCCTGTATCTTCTTCGCTGAGGCATTGGTCAGGTCAGTCTGCTTTGTAATGGTTTCGATGGATTTTTCCACATCTTCATTAATCTTTCTGAGCTGCTGTATGGTATCTGCTGCCTGCTCACTGGAACGACGCATCACATCTGCATTCTGATTCAGAACATCTACTTCTCTGGATGTTTCACTGATCTGATCACCCATAATCATAATATTTTCTGAGGTACTTCTTGTATTCTCTGCCTGCTCGGAAATATTATCTGTAATGGAATTTACGGCACTCTCCACCTGCCTCATGGTAAGGTTCGTTTCTTTTGCCGTAACCCCAAGTCTGTCCGATGCAAATGTAAGTTTGTCAGTACTCTCTGCAATTTTCTTTAAAATATGCTGCAGTTCTCTCTGTAATGTATCAATAGCCTTTGCCAGATCTCCGACTTCATCTTTCCTTTTCAGGAGTTTCCCTTCAATTGATTTTCCCAGTTCCCCTGTTGCCACGTTCTGTACTGCACAAATTCCCTTTTTCATGGATTTAGTAATGGATACGGAAAGTATTATAGCTGCCAGTACGCATACACCTACCACCAATAAAACCGCAAGGATAACCGTCCATATGATTTGATTAATTGCAGCATCCTTTATTTCTTTATTGGTTCCTACGAAAATCATTCCGACAGGATTTGATGTTTCGCCCTTTTGATAAACCGGAATATAGTATCCGTAATTGATGGTTCCATCCAGAGATACCGCATCACTGAAATACTCTTCCCCACCTTGTAACACTTTCTCTACAATAGTCTCCCCTGCCGGCGATCCTAAAATACGTTCTCCGTTGCTGTCTATGGCAGAGGTCATAATACGCTGATCTCCATAGAAAAACGTTACATCCATTCCGGAATTTCCTTTAATGTGATCCACAAGATTCTCCGATTTGGAAATGTTATAGCCACCTTTCCAGACATCACCGTTCGCTGCCATCATGTACTCGCCGGAATTCTGATCATATGCCGCCAAAGTTGCCATAGCAGTTCCTTTCAGGGAATTCTTCACCTCTTCAATCAGGGATGATTTTACCTGAGTGAGTGTAATAAGGATTGCTACTATACCCAGTGTCACTGTAGGAAAGATTGTCAACGCAAGTATTTTGCTCTTCAGACTCATTTTCATAAAACCACTACTCCTTTCTACATCCTGCATTAATCCAAAACGACTACGTTTTTATAATACCAATTAATGCCTCCTGTAATTGTGGCATCGTCAAGAGTCTTTCCTTCTTCTCCCACTGTACTGCCATCATTTGTTTCTATTACACCGTCAAATACATTAAATTTTCCGGATAAAATCTGAGCCGTGGCTTCATCCACCTTTTCCTGCGTTCCCTCTGAACTGAAGTCTGCTAAATTTGTAATATCCACCAAGCCTTCTGCCATACCGCCATAGTAGTTGGAGCCATCCCATGTTCCGTCTATCACACTCTGTACCGCAGATGTATAATAAGCACTCCAGTTCCAGATTACACTGCACAGACAGGAATCCGGTGTTTCCTTACTCATATCCGAATTGTACCCGATTCCATATACACCTTTTTCCTGTGCCAGTGTTTGAGGATAAGGCGTGTCGCAATGCTGGGCCATTACATCACAGCCCATACCCAGCAGTTCCTCCGAAGCTGCCTTTTCCGCATCCGGGTCATACCAGCTGTTTGTTACCTTTACATAAATTACGGCATCGGGATTTACCGAATAAACCCCCATTGCAAATGCATCAATTCCACCGGTAACTTCTGAATTGGAGGAGTCCTGTGCTGCCACATAACCTATTTTGTCGGTCGTGGTATTCATACCCGCAACAATCCCACTCAGATATCTTGCCTGATAAATTCGTCCAAAATAATTATTAAAGTTGGAACCATTGCTCATATAACCGGTTCCGTGTGAAAAATAGATGTCCGGATATTTCTCCGCCATTGCTGCAGTCGGCTCCATGTATCCCCAGCTTGTAGTAAAAATGATGTTGCAGCCCTCATCTATACATTCCTGGATAGCCGCCGTGATTGCCTCCGGATCACCGTCATCCACATTGAGTTTCCTGACAATCTGCTCATCAGAAAGGCCAAGATTCTCCTGCATGCCCTGGATTCCCAAATCGTGTGTATATGCATAGCCGCTTCCTTCAGCAGGATCAGAAATATGTAAGATACCTACTTTAATATCTTCTTTTGCAATTCCTTTGCCGGCCTCTGTACCGTCAGTCTCTGCCCCCTGTTCACCTAAAGCACTGCCTTCCTGTACAGCTTCTGCTTTATTGTCATATCCATTATTGGTTGCAAAGTCATCAATTGTCTGACTTCCGCAGGCTGTCAGCATAAGCAGTGCAGCCAGCAGAACGGCCAGACCTGTATTTCTGTATTTCCTTTTCATTTGCTATACCTCCTCGTTTTATTCTTTTTATCTGTTCCGTGTGTACGATACGATAATCTGCTTATAAAGAACTTATCCAATTCAATATTTTATCATAGTTTCTTAGAAAAACAAGGGATTTCCGCCCGCATACAGTCAATTGGCATCCTTCCATATGTAACATTCTTACAAATAGAATTTCTCATATGCTTCACTGATAAAAATAATGCTCTCTTTCTTTTTGTTTTAACTATAACAACAGAAAAAGGACACTCTCCGTAAGTTGGAAAATGTCCTTTTATAACCTTTATAACCTTTATAACTCTGCATAATCCTTATTTATCCTGATGGTGTTAAGCTATTGTTAAATCCGGTGTTCAAATTTTATTTTTATATTTCCGTATGAAAATTAAGCTGATTGTCAACATCTCTGTCTGTATACATATACACATGGACTGTTACAATACCTGTATCCTTGTTCAGAATGATAGTATCCTCATCTTTCTTTATCTGACACTTATCATTTTCTCAATCTCAGCAACAGTAGGCGGATTTAACTGCGACGGATACCTCGAAACAGCAACAGCCGCACAAGCACTTGCAAATCGGACAAGCTCATCGTCATTCATGCCCATTGCAAGAGCATAGGTGCAGCCCGCCTTGAAGGTATCGCCTGCTCCGAGGGTGCTTTTCACATCAACTTTAAACGGAGTGAAAGACTTAACTTCACCGCCTTTTCTGCCGTAAAAGAACTCTTTTCCGCCGTTCGTAATGATAGTAAGCCCATTGCCGTTTTCCTGAAATAAAGGGAACATTTCTTCACGCTTTTTATTCGGATAGTCATTATTAAGACATTCCCCCGATATTACCGACACTGCCGAATTTCTGTGCAGAAAGCTGTCATATTTGCAGTCTATTGTAACATACGGCTTGGAGTGCCTTATGCAATATTCTGCCGCAAGGTCGGAATCCTCCCCCAAAAACGGGTCTATTGCAGCAACGTCACATTCCCCGACAGCTACTTCGTTGGGTTTGTTCCAGTGCTTTATCCCACCCCTGAATGCCTCTGAAAAGAAATGCCCGAAAGTACCCATAGGAGTGCGAGTATCGCCTGTGATAATAACATAGTCCTCTAATCCTTCAAAGCTGTCATCAAAGTGAAGAAGGCTGCAATCCACAGATTTGTCCTTGTAAAAGTCCTTTATCAACTGTGTGCTGTTTCTGCCGATATAGGTTCCGTCAAGCATTACATCTGCACCCAGCGATGAAAGTACCGTTGCACAAGTACCTGTTTCTCCGCCGGGGAAACGGAAAGATTCTTCGATTTCCGAATACTCGTCAGGCTTAAGAAATTCTATTAGGCGAAAGCTGTTTGAAGCGATTATCATTCCATACAGATATATTTTTTTCATAGCTATACCTCCGATATATTTTTATTTACTTTGCGTAAGTACAATATCTCACTTTTCTCATAGAATTTTTTCAGTACAGTCTTCTTAAGATACTATACTCCATAATAACGCTTAATGGCATTTGCAACATATTCCGAACAGCCTGTTCCAAACTGACTGTCGGTAACCTCTGCCAGTTTTGAATTTTGCAGATATTCTTTTGACAAATCAAGCAAAATGCTTCTTGCATTATCAAGTGCAAACATCTTTTTGTAGTTTTCCGCAAGCAGCTCTA
>JBJEMX010000067.1:3331-5455 GCA_051879895.1 Lachnospiraceae bacterium | reverse complement strand
AGGTTACCGAACCTGAATCAGAAAGTCAGTCTACAGAAGCTGAATCTACACAGACCGGTGCAGAAGTAAGCAACGATGCATGGAACCCTTGGTGGATTATTGTAATCGGTGTAGTGGTAATTATCCTTGGATTATGCGTATTCTTTATAGTGAAGAAAAAAGAAGAAAACGAGAAAGAGTAGAAACTTTAAGTACTAAAAATGGAAAAGCGAGTAGTAAACCATAAGTGGTTTACTGCTCTCTTTTCATTTATGGGGGGATGTCGCAATGCGACATATAAAGTGCCGTATTGCAATCTGTTTGAATGCGCCTTGCATTGGTATCATAACCATAAAAGCGAGGTGAACGCCATGAAAACAGAGAAAAAGGAAATAAATATACAAATAGGGAAACGGTTGCGAAGCGCCAGAGAAAACAGTGGATATACTCAAGAGACATTTGCAGAAGTACTGGATGTCGGAGTAGAGCATTATCGTAAGATTGAGAGCGGTATCTATGGACTACAGCCAGAAAAGATGTTGATTTTATATGAAAAATACAAGATTGAACCGACTTATCTGATTGCTGGAGAGCATAACAAGATATATGATGTGGAATTGTTTCTGGCAAATTGCAGCAGGGAAGAAAGAGACAAATTTCTTGACCGTATGCTGGCATATATGAAGAAACTAATGACAAGCTCATAGTTGACCGTCCTCCCTTATGTATATTTTTAATATATGTAAAGGAGAAGACATTATGAGGGTAGCCATCTGTGATGATAATCCACAAGATATCGAGATAATTAAGCGATATACAGTGCGGATGATTGACTATGCTGTTGAGTATGAGTTTTTCACAAATCCGAGAGAACTGCTGAAAGTTTGTACTGATACAAGCGCTAAACCAGATATGTACATACTGGATATTGAAATGCCGGGAATGGACGGTCTTGCTGTCGCAAAGGAGATTAGAACGAAAGACCCCAAGGCTCTGCTTGTATTTCTGACAAGCTATACAAAATACATGCCGGATGTATTTGAAGTTGTTACATTTGATTTTATTTCCAAGCCGATTACAGAAGAACGGCTCCGTTTGCTTTTCGACAAAGCAGAAACCTATCTGAACATGACAAATCAAAACTTTTCTTTCAGTTACCGCAGAAGCCGGTACAGTCTTAAGTTTGACGAAATCCTTTATCTGGAAAAGAAAGGACGTCAGGCAATCATCCACACGCCAGGGAAAATTTATCAGACGAACATGAACTTAGAAGAATTATGGGGGAAACTGGATGAGCGAGTGTTTGCCGCCGTACATGGTTCTTTTATTGTAAATCTGAGACATGTAAAAAATGTTTCAGGAGCAACAGTCATACTTTCGGACGGGACAGAGCTGACGATAAGCAGGGGATTTCGGAAGAGCCTGCTAGAAAAATATATGGATTTTGTGCAGGGAGGAATGTGACATGGTCTTGTATGGAGTTCGGCTAATGATCAACATTTTTGACCTGTGTGTCTATCGCCGATTTTTAGAGGTGTTTATTGGAAAAAGGAAGACTTCTGTGGAGTTTTCCATCCTCCTGCTGATTGGATGTGAACTGATTGGAAGTGCTGTAAATCAGCTTGATATTAACTGGCTGAATCTATTGACGACAATTGTTATATCAAGTATTTATATATGCCAGTACGGAGGAAAAATCTCCAGTAAGTTTATTGCAATATTACTTTACATAGGAATCGTAGGAATCACAGAGCCAATAGGATATCTGTGCAATAAAGCATTCATGGAAGAAATAATTCGGGACACAACAGTTTCCTATTATTTTACAGTCTTTGTGATGGCACTATTGAATGCAGCAATCGTGGAGATATTCTGTCGTTTAAAGTCAGGAAAGAGCATCCGTTTGTCCCTTATACCCAAAGAAATACTTTATATGCTGGCTATTATTCCGATGACCAGTCTGATCAGTTGCTTTTTATTGATTGAAGTTTCAAAGGAACTGATTTCTGCACAGATGATGGTCCTGTGTATGTGTATTATTTTTGCCATTATCGTGACCAATTATCTCATATTCATAATGATTGAGCAGTATACTACTGTAGCAGAGAAGCAGCATGAAGAAGAGATGATGCAGAGAGAGGTATC
>JBJEMX010000067.1:0-3231 GCA_051879895.1 Lachnospiraceae bacterium | reverse complement strand
AAAGATATCAGTCGAAACAGGGGATATGGGGGTTTTGTATGGTAACCTTCTGGATAATGCAATCGAGGCGAATAATGCTGTTGAACTTCAAAAGCGCCATATTACTGTGGAAACCAGATACCAGGAGGGCAAGCTGTTATTAAAGATTGTGAATAGTAAACTGCCTAAGAAAAATCCAACATTTGTCACATCCAAAGTAGACAAATGGAAACATGGCAGGGGTATCCACTCCGTGCGTAAGGTGGCAGAAAAATATGGAGGAAATCTGATACTACACGATAATGGAGAGGAATTTGAAGCAATACTATTGCTGACCGATATTGAAAAATTAGAGTAAAAATGCAACTTATTACAGATAACTGTCGACTTATTACAGATAGGTTGCATTTAGAAATAGAATTGGTAGAGTAGAGCCATCAAGGCAAAGGAGGCTCTACAGATGAAGAAAAGAAACTGGATGAACAAGTTAAGCGGTAAGACCATGAACATCATGGCAGCTATGGCACTTATGGTAACCGCAGTAGCAACCAACCGCTGCTGTATGTGGTATTTTGGTCAGGATAAGATGCCAAGCGGTTGCGAGAAACTGAGAAAGTTTTAAGCAATGACAAAGTGGCTCAGCCACCGGATGGTAGAACGGGGAATCATAAAAGAAGAGGAGCAGGAAATCTATGAGTTTGGAATCCGAAATGGAATGATTTTACTGCTTAACATTGTAACGGCATTCCTGATAGGACTGTTGACAGAAAAACTGTTAGTTGTTGCAGTGTTTACGGTTTCTTTTATGGTTCTTCGCAGCTATACCGGCGGGTATCATTCAGACAGCCGTGTATTCTGCTACATTGGTTCCAATCTGGTGCTTTTTATTCCGGTATATACGGAAAAACTGTTTTTAAAAGCACCATTCATGATATTATTGCTGTTTCTGATTCTGGCATCGGGTATCATCTTTTGGTTAAGTCCAATGCACAGTAAAAATCGGAAACTGGATGACAAAGAACTGAAGCATTTTGGCAGAAAGGCAAGACTCATAACGGCATTAGAACTGACCATACTAGGCGTGTTATGGTATGCAGAACTGACTCCATACGCTTATGCTGTGTATGTGAGTATCTGTATCACGGCAGGATTTATGATTATCGGTAAAATTCAGCAATATCTGCAAGCGCATATGGAATGACATGCAAGTCCTTCCCGGATAAAAACGGGGAGGATTTTTTATGCTTCAAGAAGCAGGAAAAGTAGGGAATATAGTATTATAATTGCTACTTATTACAGTTAACCTAACACTTGTTACACATTTATTGATTCACCATTACTTTACAAGTATAGTACCGCCAAAAGGCGATAGGGGTAAGGCAGATTGGTGCATGTTGGGGGAACTGTGCCGTACTGGATTGTGGAAGACGGCAGGAAGGGAGAATTTAATAGTGAAAGGATTTGGGTGCTGAGTCGCACGCTTTATTTAGCGTGTGAAACGCACCCTTTTTTCTTACCTTTGGTTCCTGGCCATAGCGCCAGAGGCCCGCCGTATGTCCTTCATTTCAAAAAAATTGCGAAATGGAGGACACAAAGATGTCAGAATGGATCAGGATAAGAATAAAAGATTTTTATAATAATGCTGTTGGAGAAACAGAATATACCTATGTCACCAGAGAAGTCTATGAGGCATTGGCAGATACCTTCCGGAAGGAAGCCCACGCACAGGAAATGAAAGACCTGCGGCATACGATACGGGACGGATATACGGAAGGAGAGACTGAGGAGCTTACGCAGGAGACAGGGGAAACACTAGAGGATATGGTCATTAGACAGATGGAACTGGAAATATTGCAGAAAGCGATGCAGTCACTCACTGAAGTTCAGAAGGAGCGGCTGCATCTTTATTTTTTTGAAGGGATGACCATTCGGGAAATCGCAGAGAGACAGGGAGTGAACAGAAATGCAGTATGGAAATCCATACAGGGAATACTGGAACAATTACGGGCTTTTTTTGCGTGATTTTCTCTCAAAATTTCAAAAAATTGAAAAATTTTATTTTTCAGGGTGTGCAAAATGCGTTTTAGTGTGAGTACTTTATGAGAGGAACTTTTTTCGGACAGATGGTCTCTTCTGAATATCCTCTCAAGGTACTTTGACAAATGCCGGAGAGGATACTATGGTGTCAGTCTTCGAGAGCAGGCACACAGATCACGATGTGACCTGCCAGCCATATCCAGCAGTCCAGATACATTAGCCATTTAAGGAGCCGTAACCGGGGCGCACTGACACTCCTGCAACATTCCGTATGTTGTAAAAAAGATCGCATCTAAGGAGCCGAGCGGGAAAGCCGGGGTACAGCCTGTCTGTGGTAGACAGGTGCGATGAGAGAAATGGCCTATAATGATACTCCTTGAGATTAGCCAGCACGCAGTGGTGGAGGTGAGATTCCTGTGATGTCTGTCTGCCAAATAAGGCAGGAACCGCAGACAGTCTGGATTGACTGCCCAGGAATGACCACGGACAGAGTGATTATTTTTCGCTCTGTCTTTGCGCCGTTCCGGCTCCGGGAAGTAGTGTCGAATAGGAGCAGATCACTTTATACATGAAGTGAAGGATTATGGCAGTAAGACTTAATCACAGAATCCATGCGGCGGAGGGACATCCTTCCGCCGTATTCTTGTGGGATTAAGCACCATGAAAGGAGATTTTGTAATGAGAAAAGAAGATATGGAAATGATTGCGAGGATTTTTGATTCAGAGAGAGTAGGATATGCCTATCTTTATCCACGTGACGGTGGGGCAAGACAGGAGTCCATGATTTCCACTACCCCGGAAAATATTGCCAACTATATCGGCAGCCATATGTTTGAAGCAGAAAAGATGGTTATCACGGATATGTGCGACAGGCTGGTGTTAGACACCTGTGGGTATTTTCTGAACAACTGCCCGGATCAGAACTTCTGTAAAGAGATTCACCCGTTCCTGATACCAATCCAGATGGGAGAAAAGGAGGCCGGAGAGGTTCTCGGCGTTGACAGGGATGTGGCTGATGAGTATTTTGCCGCGGAAGATGAAGCTGTGACAATGGCAGAGATGAGTATGCCATAAGTGTGTTTTGTTAAGCGGTAATTTTAGTTTACCTAAAATGAGGAGGTATCACAGGAGATGAAGATTGTCATAGTAGTAGCGAGCATAACAGGAATTACTGTCATTGCTGTGTTTGCGCTGGCGGCGATGGCAGTTATAGCT
>JBJEMX010000066.1:0-27804 GCA_051879895.1 Lachnospiraceae bacterium | reverse complement strand
TTGGCCTCCAGAGCCACAATCTGGCGCGCTAACCAACTGCGCTATACCCACCATATGCAGAATCCGAAGACTCCGAATGTGCTCGAAGGGATTCGAACCCCCGACCCACGGCTTAGAAGGCCGTTGCTCTATCCAGCTGAGCTACGAACACATGTGGTGCTAATCACACCGACGAATGATATTGTACCTTATGGAACGGCGATTGTCAACACTATTTTTCGCATAAAATGCAGAATTTTGCTTTTTTACAATTCATTTCCATTCCTGCGGCCTTCCACAAATGCCAGTGCATTATCCATCGTAGTCTCGCTAATAGCTTCCAATGCCTCTCTGGTAAAGAAGCCCTGATGAGAGGTTACCATTACATTGGGGAAGGAGAGAAGGCGTGCCATAGTGGAATGTTCCAGTATCTGGTCAGACATATCTTCAAATACCGTACCGGTTTCTTCCTCGTATACATCCAATCCTACCGCAAAAAACTTCTCGTCCCTGATACCTTCAATCAAATCTGCCGTTTTAATTAACGCACCTCTGGAGGTGTTTACCAAAATCACACCATCCTTCATTTTCTCTATGGTTTTACTGTTAATCAAATGGTAGTTTTCCTCTGTAAGGGGACAATGCAGGGATATCAGATCCGCCTCTTTCAACAGCGTATCAAAGTCCACATATTCTACAAAATCAAGACTCTTGTTAGGATACAGGTCATAGCCGATAATACGCATACCAAAGCCATGGCAGATTCTTGCCATTGCCGCACCGATTTTACCCGTACCTACAATACCCGCCGTTTTACCATGCAGGTTTACGCCCATAAGACCGGTTAAATTGAAATTATTCTCACGGCACTTAATATACGCTTTATGGGTATGCCGTACTGCGGTCAGTACCAGTGCCATCGCATGCTCTGCCACCGCTTCAGGCGAATAACCGGGAACACTCATAACGGTAATTCCACATTCCTTTGCCACATTCAAATCCACGTTGTTAAAGCCGGCACAACGCATAAGAATCAGCTTTACTCCACACTTCTTCAGTCTGCGAATGGTCTTTTCGGACAAATCCATATTTACGAAGGCACACACCGCTTCATATCCGTCAGCCAGCTGTGCGGTCTCAGGTGTCAGATTCGGTTCAATAAAAGTAATATCAATATCATGATAAATGCCTGTGCTCTCCAACTTCTCAAAGAAAGTTTTATCATAGCTTTTCGTACCAAAAAATAATATATTCATCCTTTTTCTCCTTTTCCTGATAACCTGTCCTATTTAACAGTTTATCTTCCACTACTGTTTCATTTTTCTAACTTATTTCAATTACCGCTTACCGCTATTTATATTATGTAACAATTTTGGGAAAATATAAAGTAAAATATTTATTCATCCGAAAAATCAGCACACAAAAAGCGGGTGATGGGAATCGAACCCACGTATCCAGCTTGGAAGGCTGGTGTTCTACCATTGAACTACACCCGCATATAGGAGCATTGCTTACGCAACCGCCGTATAAAGTTGTACAACCGCTTCATAAACAACGAATCGGGGTGACAGGATTCGAACCTGCGACCCCCTGGTCCCAAACCAGGTGCTCTAGCCAAACTGAGCCACACCCCGTAATTGTTCACTTGCAATATATGTCTGCGACACGAAAATTATTATACAATATATTTCCTCAGCTTGTCAACCTCGCACTACAGAATGATTACGATTAAAAATAAGGCTGAAGCCGCCGTGAAATAACCGTAAGCCTCAGCCCTTTATGTACTTATTTACGCCTCCTGTACAGCCTTTAATTCCTGTGCGTTCTCATTTAAGCGGGTAGCAATTTCACCTACTTCACCTACAATTTTGACATTCTCACGGCAGCTGTCCATGGTTTCGCTGGAGTGTGCGGTAACCTCCTCCGTAATTGCGGAAATCGTCTGGATATTCTGTACGATATCCTCGTTTGCGGTTGCCAGATTTACAATCATCTTCTCCATATCATGAGTCTTAGTTGTAATATCTTGCGTCATTTCCGCTATTACCTTAAAGCTCTTATCCAGTTCAACTGCCTTTTCATTCTGTTGTCTGGTATTGTCTTCAAGCACGCCTACGGCTTCGATTACCTGATTTAATTCTTCACCCACGTTCTCAATCAGCTCTGTAATGGTAACGGTTGCTTCCTTGGTCTGTGTTGCCAGGCCGGATACCTGTGATGCTACCACGGCAAATCCCTTGCCGGCATCTCCGGCTCTGGCAGCCTCAATACTGGCATTTAATGCCAGCATACCGGTTCTGTTTGCCACACCGTTGATTACCGTAATAATATCATTCATCTTTTCTGCCTGCACCTGTAATTCCTTCATCAGGGAGGCTACCTTAGCATTTGCCCTGCCGGATTTTTCAGCCTGCTCTTCCAGTGCATTCATATTGGATACACCGTTTTTCACTTCCGCAGAAGTAGTTTCCATACCATTCTTAATGTGTTCGCCGATTTCTTTTACTTCATCAATTAACCTCTGGATTTCTTCTGTACGAATCAGCTGATTCTGCACGGATTCTGCCGTCTCCAGAGTACCTGCACTTACTTCCTCCATGGCGGTTCCTATTTTCTCTGCGGAGGAGCCTAATATATTCATATGGGAATCCACCTTAGCTATCCCTTCGGTCAATTCTCCGGAAAGTCGCATAATCTCCTGTAAAAGCTTTTCTGCCTTTTCCTTTTCCGCTTCTATTTCTTTCTGCTTATTGTCATTGATATTTTTACTTACCTTGGTGGTAACTGCCATATAAAAACTTATGAGTAAAAGAGCTAATAGACGGATTTCCAAATCCGGCACTTCCTGGGAGCTGTATCCAATGGTAATCGCCCGGTAGACCACATCCACTATATTAACCAGCATGGTCACGACACCGATTATGCTGCAATACAGGATATTGTTATACAGGGTCACAACCACCATCATAGGAATAATGTATATGAACGGCAGAATACTGTTTGTAGTCAACACCGCTACTGTATACATTACCAGATAGGTGGCAGCAATAAAGATTTTAAATCTCTTATATTCAGGCTTCTTTCGATATATTACAATTTCTGCCACAACCGGTCCCATTGCCAGAATTGCCATCATAGCAAAATACAGAGGCGTTCTGCTGCCCTTTATCAGCTCCAACAGATATGCCAATGTAATGACACCGCAGATACCTGACTGACATATCAAGGCTGCCCGGTTAATTCTTGCACTATCGCTAATCCCTTTTTTTACAGTTTCCATTTCTTTTCTCCTCCATTGCATAAGTATGTATTATAAATATCGTAACGTAAAATGTGCCTCTCCAAACCTGTCAATATCCATCAATGCATAGGACGGTTTCCTGCCATCCTGCCTGGGATAAGAGATGCTGCCCGGATTAATCACCATAACATCATCCTCCAAATCAATATCCGGTCTGTGGGTATGTCCGTAAAAAACAATGTCCACGCCCCGGCTGCGGGCCTCCTGCTTTAACCTCTCGTTTCCCATGGAGACGTAATAATGATGTCCGTGGGTAACCCAGACCTTATATTGTCCGATTTCAAACTCCCGCTCCATAGGAAGGTCGGAGAAAAAATCATTATTTCCGGCTACCATCTCCACCGGACAGCCTGCTCCTGCTTCTATGGCGTATTCACTGCCCTCTATATCTCCGCAATGAATTACCATATCTACCGGTCCCACCATCTCCATTACATGAAAAAAATTATCATTTCTTTTGTGTGTGTCACTTACAATCAGTACTTTCATATCCGAACCGCCGTTATCTGCACTTTTTCAATTCTTCTGCCATAGCACGCAATGCACGTCCTCTGTGGCTGATTGCATTTTTTTCTTCTTCTGAAAGTTCTGCAGTCGTTTTGCCGAATTCCGGCACATAAAATATAGGATCATATCCAAAACCGCCGCTGCCCTTTTCTTCATAGCCGATACGGCCTTCCACGACTCCCATTGTAGTCAGCTCCCTGCCGTCCGGCAACACTGCTGCAATGGCACACACAAATCGTGCAGTCCGCTTTTCGTCCTCTACTCCCTCTAATCTTTCAATCAGATTTTTATTTTTTATCCGGTAAGAGGTTTCCTCTCCCAGATAACGTGCCGAATAAATTCCCGGTTCCTTGTTCAAATAATCTATTTCCAGCCCAGAGTCATCTGCCAGCACAATTGCATCTTTCGCCATAACGGCCACCGCTCTTGCCTTTATCAGTGCGTTTTGTGCATAGGTTTCTCCGTTTTCTTCAGCCTCGGTATGAATACCCGCTTCCTTCATGGATATTACTTCCATCCCCAGTTCTGCAAGTATCTCTCCGGCTTCTCTGATTTTACCTGCATTCCCGGTAGCAAATATTACTTTTTGTGTCATAATAATCTCCATTCCTAATTCTGCTCCTCATATGCTGCCAGAATTGCATCATACAAGCCCTGTGCTATTTTTTCACGATAAGCTTCACTCTGCAAGAGCTCTGCCTCCTGTGGATGGGAAGCATATCCCACTTTAATTACCACAGCCGGTACGGTTGCCGCCTGTAAAAGGGTATCCTTCTCTTCAGCCGCAAACAAGCCGTTTCCCCTTGTACTGATTCGGGTAACTACATTCCTCTCAGCCAAATCCGCCAGCTTTACACTGTTAAAATCCGGTGTAAAATATTGTCCGTTATAGAAAACCTCTGTGCCATATAAGGTAACATCTTCACTTTCATTTACCTGTATACTGATAAACATATCTGCATTGGTACTGTTTGCCAGTGCAATTCTGTCTTGTACCAAAACCTCTTTATCTCCTGTACGCGTATAATATACTTTGATATCGCCAGCGTCCAACAATACCTTTAACCGTTTCAGAATATCCAGATTGATATCCTTTTCAAGCATCGTCCCGACTGTTGCGCCATTCTCACTGCCACCGCCGCCGGCATCTATCACTACTATCTTTTCATATATTTCACCGGGAGGTACGAAATCAATATACAGCTTTCCTTCCTCCAGAATACTCTTACACTCATACACATCGGAAAGCGTAAACTTAATCAGCGTAGTGCCGCCGGCATATTCATAGTTTCCTTCTGTAATACCGGTCAGATTGCCCGATATTGCTTCTTTGGCATAAAACCCCGGTGAGGTGTCCTTTATGTAAATCCAAATCTGTCTCTCCATGTAATGATTTTCCACCATCACATTCTCTGCTTTTACACCACTCGCCAGAGGAATACAAAGATATCCGTTCTTTACCTCTTCCTGTCTGAAACGTAAGGAACCGCTTTCCTCCTGTTCTCCCACCGTGAGGCTGTCTTCAGCCACTACCTGGTCCTGTGCCACATTACTGATTTCAATTGCTTTGTTTCGTGCAAAAAACAGCATTCCGCACATGGACAATACGCAGAACAGCAATGCATAAATTAACGTCTGTATTCTCAATCCGGTCTGCATAACTTTTCACATCCAGTCCTGTCAAATCCCCATCCGTTTCTCATACGCTCCTGTCAAATCCCCATCCGTTTCTCATACGCTCCTGTCAAATCCCCATCCGCTTCTCATACGTCTCTGTTAACTCCCTATCCCCTCTTAGTGCCTGTGGGTCTGGGCCCCATAAACTGATAATAATAGGTCTTCATCATGCCGTTATAAATCTTACGGTTCTTATCTGCTTTACGCCCAATATCCCGCTCTGCCTGTTCATATGCCGTAATCAGATACATGCTCCATGCATCCAGTGCGGCATACCTCTCTCCGATAGTTCTATAGAGTGCCGGCAGTGCTTCCTTTTCTTCAAGCCGCTCTCCGTAAGGAGGATTCGTAATAATAAATCCATATTTCTTTGGATGGCTTAACGCCTCTACTCCTCTGCGTTGAAAATGTATCAGTCCGTCCACACCGGCAAGCTTTGCATTTTCTCTGGCTATGGCTACCATCTTATCATCTATATCATATCCCTGGATATCTGTCTGTACCGATAAATCCACCAGTTCCGCGGCTTCCTCCCGTGCATCTGCCCACAGTGCCTTATCAATGACATTGTCCCAATTCATGGCAGTAAAGTTGCGATGCATTCCCGGTGCCATATTTGCTGCCATCATAGCGGCCTCAATGGGAATCGTACCACTGCCGCAAAAAGGATCCACGAGAATACGGTCACCCTTCCAGGGTGTCAGCATAATCAATGCCGCCGCCAGATTTTCTGCAATGGGAGCCTTCGCTGTAAGCTTGCGATACCCTCTCTTGTGAAGAGATTCTCCCGTACTGTCCAGTCCCACCGTTACCTCATCCTTTAACAGGAACACGCGTACCGGATAACTTGTACCGTTTTCTTCAAACCAGCTTGTATGATAAATCTCCTTCAGCCGCTCCACCATTGCCTTCTTCATAATGGACTGGATATCCGAAGGGCTGAAAAGCTTACTTTTTACACTTCCTGCTTTTGCCACCCAGAACCTGCCATCCACAGGAATATATTCTTCCCACGGCAATGCCCTGGTTCCCTGAAACAATTCTTCAAAGGTTTCCGCATGAAAACAACCTACCTTTATCAAGATTCTCTCTGCGGAACGTAAAAACACATTAGCACGGCACAGTGCTTCTTCATCTCCGAAAAAAGTAACTCTGCCATCCGTCACCTCAGTAACATCATATCCCAGCTCTGTAATTTCTCTTTTTAACACAGCCTCCATTCCAAAATGGCAGGGGGCTATCAGTTCAAATCTTCTCATTCTGCACTATCCTCTGCATATATACTTTAATAGTATATCATTTTTTCACCAATTTTCCAACATTTTTTTTGATATAATGGTTCTCTGCACTTTGATATAATAGTTCTCTGTGCATCAAAAAAGGGAGCATACCACGCTCCCTTTTTTGCCGTATCCGGCTTAGAAATTATTCTGTTTGTTCTGGTTGTTCTTATTCTGGTTGTTGTTCTGGTTGTTTTTGTTCTGGTTGTTGTTCTGATTGTTGTTCTGAGTGCTGTTAGAACAGTTGCCATACTTGTTCTGATTATCGTTGTTATTAGACATATCAAAGTCCTCCTAATTGGTTTTTAGTTACACAAGTAGTATGTCTGGATAACATAAAATCTATTCTATATTTTTATAGGACTTTTTTCCTATTTTTTGTTGCATTTAGTACTAAAGTATTATATAATGATTTTAGTGAAAGAAATTGATGATAAATCATTTTTTTCACAACCCTTATATATTATATTTATACTCCCCTCAATGAGCCGTCAGTCCCCCTGGCGGCTCATTACCTTTCCTACGTGTTTTTTACGACAAGCTTCACCAGTAATACCACAAGCAAAACCGGAATCAATATTGGTGCTAAAAAGGAAAGCACGGAGAAAACGAGTCCAAACACCAGAAACAGACAAAGGAATATTACCAGTACAATAATCCACCCATAGGATTTATTGGATTTGCCTTCAGGTGCGGCTGCATTGCCCGCATACTCATGATAGTTCCCGGCTTTTTCGCCGGAAGCATATTTTTTACTTTCCGCAATATTACGTGCCAGAAGCCGTGGCTCACCCAGCTCTGCCACTACCTGTGCTTCCGTTTTTCCCATGCGGACCTGTGTGTTGATATAATCCTCATAATATTGGATATGCTCTGTCACTTCCTGTGCACTGACTCTGCTTGCCAGTGCCATTCTTAACTCATCCAGAAATTCTCTTTTTGACATTTTATTCTCCATTCCGGCACAATACTTTTCTGCCCCAAAAACTTTTATTCTGTAGAAACCTGCCGGCAACTATTCTGTAAAAACCCGCCATTTAATTTCCCATAAAATAAAAAGGGGCACGTTATATGGTTTTATCCATTATAACATGCCCGATTTTATCCGTAAATAAAAGGTAAGAAAAGGTATTATTAACTTTTTATAAAACTTAGCCTTTTACAGCACCGGCAACCATACCCTTAATAATCTGTTTACTAAAGCAGAAATACAGTACAACGATAGGGGACATGGTCAATAACATAGCTGACATGATCTTCGGATAGTCTGATGTAAACTGTCCGGTAAACTGTGTCATGGCAAGTGGTACCGTTCTTAAGTTGGGGTTCTGCTGCAGAATTAACGCAAAGGAGAATTCATTCCAGCAGGAGAATACATTGATAATACCTACTGTAACCATAATCGGACGGCAGATCGGCATAATAATGCTGAACAGCGTTCTGCTAAAGGAACTGCCATCGATAGCCGCAGCCTCTTCCAAAGCATTGGGAATACCCTTTACAAAACCTTCTACAAGGAAGATTGCCATAGGCAAACCAAATGCCACATAAGGAATAATCAGGGTATACCACTGGCTGACAAAACCTGCCTTCTTAAATACTATATAAATAGGAACCAACAGGGAGTGAACAGGAATCAGCATACCCATTAAGAACATTATATAAAACGGTCTGTTCAATCTGAATTTAATACGGGATAAAATATATCCCACAATAAATCCAAAGAATACAATTAATAATACGGAACATGCCGTAACATAAAAGCTGTTAAACATGGACTGCGGTAACTTATAGTCCGGATTCGTCAAAATCTTCACATAATTAGAAAGAGTAGGATTCGTAGGAAGTCCCACGATATCGGCATTAAATACCCTCTTTTCCTTAAGAGAAGAATAGAACATCCAAATCAAGGGGAAGATACAGGTAAGTGAGAATATCCATAACATCACATTCAAAAATGTGCCAAGTACGCCCTTTTTAATCTTAGTACCAATATCATTCTTTTCAACTTTTGTCATTTCAAACTTTTTAGCCATTTTATCCTCCTCCTTTCCTAAGTATCACTCTTCTTGGTCAGAAGTCCGATTAACCACTGGGAACCACCGATTACCAGTAAGCTCAATACAAAGATTGCAACAGAAATCGCACTACCGTAACCCATGTTATTGTACTGGAAGGATACCTGATATCCGTACATTGCCATAACCATGGATGCGTAACCCGGTCCACCGCTCGTCATGACGTAGATATTATCAAAGGCCTTCATGTTACCTGCAATACACAGGGTAATACATACAAGAATTGTATTCTTTACCAGAGGAAGTACAATGTAAATCGCACGCTGGATTCCGTTAGCACCATCCAACTCAGCTACTTCAAAGATTTCCTGGTCAATAGAGGAAATTGCTGAAAGCAGGATTACCATATAGTAACCAATCCACTGCCATACTAATGGAATTGCCACCAAAAGCATTACCAAATCCGGCTCATTCAGCCATACCTTCTGTAAATCCGCACGGCCTATTTTGTCTAAAAACCAGTTAATAAGACCGCGATTATAGTCATAAATCATCTTCCATATAAAACCGATGGATACTGCCGCTATCGTACTGGGGAAGAAACCAAAGGTTCTATGGATTCCTTTAAATTTGACAAGCTTGGAATTAATCATCAATACAAAGATGAATGCAAGACCAATCTGTCCGACAATACAAACTAAAACTAAGAAAATATTGTGTCTAAAAGACAACCAGAATGTAGAATCATTAAATAATTGTATATAGTTGGCTATACCGTTAAAGGTTTTAACCGGACCACCCTTCCACTCAAAGAAACTGTATACTAAAGCGGTCACCAGAGGCACAAACACCGAAAATACAAATAGTACTACAGGGACAATCAAGTACGCAAACAATACCCTGTTTTTAGGTCGTATAGCATTAGTCATCCCTTCTCCTCCTTATCATTACGTTTTTAAAACTGCTTAATAATTACGGTACCAATCGGGCACAGGCCCAACTGGTACCGCATCTTTTACCCATTAATTAAATTTTAACCGGTATATTATGAATTAGTAGTTTGCCTCGTAAGCTGCCTGAGCGTTAGCTGCAACATCTTCAGGAGACATTTCACCATTCATCATGGACTGTAAATCTGCGTTCAGAATACCCCAAACTGCACTGGATACATAAGAGTCGTAGATTTCACAAGCTTCGGTATCAACATAAGACCAGTTGTAGAAGTCAACATCCCACTGATCGAACTTGCTCCAGTCAACTTCAGGAGCTGCGGTTAATCCGCCCAGAGCGTAATTCTCAGCAACAAAGCCGGAGAATTCAGGACCGGTTAAGGTGTAAGCTAAATCAAGAGCTGCTGCTAACTTAGCAGGATCAGATGCTACTGCAGGATTGATAGCTACAGCGTAACCAAGACCGATGTTCTGGCTGTTTCTCTGATGTGTAGCGTCTGCAGACTGAGGAAGAACTGCGAAACCGGTATTTGCATACAGGTCAGAGCCCATTTCCTTCAGAGTAGCACCTACATAAGAAACGTCCCAGTTACCACCGATGAATGCGGTAGCGTCGCCGGAGATGTAGTATTCACGAGCGTCTTCGTTGTTGATTGCATTGAAGTCAGCATTGAAGATGTCAGTTGCATTGAACAGTCTCTGAGTTTCAGCAAGTGCTGCTACGAATTCAGGATCAGTGAACTTAGCGCCGCCCTTGTTGATGATGGACAGATACCAGTCGGGACCGGTGTAACGATCGCCCAGAGTAGAAAGGAAGCAGCTGTTTGCCTGCCACTGTCCGCTGTTACCGAAAGCGATAGGAGTCTTGCCGTCAGCGATGATGTCAGCAGCCTTAGCTTCTACATCTGCCCAAGTTGTAGGGAATTCATCACCCCATACAGTCTTGTCGTACATAACTACGGTACAAGTACCACCGGTCAGAACAGGAAGACCATAGATCTTACCGTCAGCAGCGGTGAAAGGTGTGAAGTATGCCTGGTTGTAATCAGCATAGTAAGGAGAATCCTGAATGTACTGAGTCATATCCAGTACCAGACCCTGCTCAGCCCATGCTCTGGTATTCATACCCTGAAGTAAGAATACGTCAGGCAGGTCGTTAGCGTTTGCTAAAGTTGCAATCTGAGTCTTGTAGTCATCATTTGCAAGTACGTTCTCTTCTACAGTGATGTCAGGATTTGCTGCAATCCAGTTAGCCAGAGTAGTTCTGAAGCCGTCGGAACCGCCGTTACCCTGAGATTCCTCAGAAGTAGAGAAGTGCATGATGGAAAGTGTGCCGGTGTAACCAGCTGCTGCGCTACCGCCGTTGTCTGCTGCAGGTGCAGAAGCATCTGCGGATGTAGAACTTGCGGGTGCGGAGCTGTCGTTTGTGGTTGTTGCGTCATCGCTGCCGCCGCAACCGATAAGCATTGTTGCTACCATAGCAACAGTAAGTAAAATACCTAATGCTTTTCTTTTCATTTTACTTTTTCCTCCCTTAAAAATATAGGTTTATTTATATTAAGACTTATGTCCTAATACCGGATTAAATGCGTCCTACCGTCCTGCCGGTATAGACTTTGCCGCTAATCAGTATCTGCTCTCCAACAGCAGTTCCCTGATTTTCAATAAGATTTATTAATTTTATACCGGCCTGTACTCCTATACGCTCTGTATCCTGCATGACAGTTGTCAGCTGAGGCTCTATATGTCTGCCCGCCCTGATGCCGTCATATCCTGCTATGGAGATGTCCTCCGGAATACGAAGTTCTTTCTCCTTGATGACATTCATTCCGCCGAAGCTGGCGAAATCATCCGGATATATGATGCAGGTCGGCGGTTCCTTCAATGCCAGCAGCTCTTCGGTAATTCTGCCGGCTCCTTCGGTATCCCTGTATGCCGCTTCCCTCACATATTCATCGGGAATGGTAAGTCCCAGTTCCCCGACTGTCTTATAAAAAGAAGAAAGGCGGCTGCGGGTTACTGCCGAATCCGCTCCGTGTATATAGGCCAGTCTGCGATGTCCCTGTTCATATATATAAGTAACAAGGTCATGCATTCCTTTTTCATTGTCGGAAACGATAACGGTTCTGCCCGGAAACACATTGTCCACCGTCACTAACGGGATATCGCTTTTTACCAGCTCTTCCACTTCCGAATCGGAAAAATCCACACAGGCAATCATGACTCCGTCAAACCCTCTGTACCTGCAATGCTCTAAATATGTCATCCGGTTTTTCCTGTTCTTACTGGCATTGAGGAATGTAATGTCATATCCTCTGGCCTCTACCGTCCGTTTAAAGCTGTCCAGTACATCTGCGAAATAATCATGGGTCAGCCCGCTCATGGCTTCGTCTGCAAACAGTACACCAATATTATATGTACGGTTTGTCTTTAAAGCTCTTGCGGAGGAATTGGGGAAATATCCCAGCTCCTTTGCCACCTGCCTGATATGTGCTTTAGTCTCTTCTCCGATATCCTTGTGATTATTAAGTGCCTTACTGACAGTCGCAATACTGACACCGCATGCACGGGATATATCCTTCATCGAAGCCATATTGCAATCCCCTTCTCAGCCGCACAAATAACTTAATCGTTTTCGACTTTCTTAACTATACAACACGTTTGAACATTTTGCAATACTTTTTAGTTATTTTTTATGCATATTTTATACTTTTGGCAATCTTACACATTTTTAATAAGGGCATTTTTATCTATTTGTACAGAATTTTGTAGCATTTTGTTCTAATCGCCCCCGTTTATACCAAACATTTTTATTGCATTTCGTACATATCTTGTGTATAATTTGAGCTATAGAGTTGCTTTGGTTTACTTAAACGTTTAACCTATTGCAATATCAACAAAAAATAATATAAAAAAGGAGAGTCAATCATGAAATTCGGTTTTTTTGATGACGCGAATCGGGAATATGTGATTAACACCCCGAAAACCCCGCTTCCCTGGATTAACTACTTAGGCTGCAATGATTTTTTCAGCCTGATATCCAATACCTGCGGCGGCTATACCTTCTATAAGGATGCCAAGCTCCTTCGTCTGACCAGATATCGTTACAACGATATCCCCGCGGACACCAATGGCAAATATATTTACATAAAGGATGGGGACACAGTCTGGAATCCCGGCTGGCAGCCCGCCAAAACAGAGTTAGACTCTTACGAATGCCGTCACGGTATCGGTTACAGCCGTTTTACCGGTGCAAAGAACGGCGTAGAAGCTTCTATCTTAACCTTTGTTCCCATGAAGGATACCTGTGAAGTAAGCAAGCTGACCGTTACCAACAAATCTGACTCTGCAAAGGACCTTTCCTTATTCTCTTATGTAGAATGGTGTCTTTGGAATGCAGATGATGACAGCAGAAACTTCCAGCGTAACTTAAGTACCGGCGAAGTTGAGGTGGTAGATTCCACTATCTTCCACAAAACCGAATACAGAGAACGTCGTAATCACTATGCTGTTTACTCTGTAAATACAAAGATTGACGCATTTGATACAAGCCGTGACGCTTTCTTAGGAGCTTACCGCGGTGCAGACAAGCCCGAAGCTGTTGAAAACGGTGCATGCACCAATTCCATGGCAAGCGGCTGGTCTCCTATCGCTGCCCACCAGATTAACGTTACCTTACAGCCCGGCGAGAGCAAAACCTATATTTTCGTGTTGGGATATATCGAAAATCCTCAGGAAGAAAAATGGGAAGCTCCCAATGTAATTAACAAAAAGCGTGCTTTTGCAATGCTTGACCGTTATAAAACAGAGGCAGATGCCGATGCCGCTTTTGAAGAATTAAAGGCATACTGGGCACAGCTTCTTTCCAAATACACTGTAGAATCCAAAAATGATAAGGTTAACCGCATGGTTAACATCTGGAATCAGTACCAGTGTATGGTAACCTTCAACATGTCCCGTTCCGCTTCTTATTATGAATCCGGTATCGGTCGTGGCATGGGCTTCCGTGACTCCTGTCAGGATTTGTTAGGTTTCGTACATCTGATTCCCGACCGTGCAAGGGAGCGTATCATTGATATTGCTTCCACCCAGTTCCAGGACGGCAGTGCTTACCATCAGTACCAGCCCCTTACCAAGAAGGGAAATGCCGATATCGGAAGCGGCTTTAACGATGACCCTCTGTGGCTGATTGCCGGTACCTCCGCTTATGTGCGTGAATCCGGTGATACCTCCATTCTGACTGAAATGGTACCTTATGACAACGATATGTCCGTAGCTACCACTCTGATGGAGCACTTAAAACGCTCTTTAGATTACATCATTAACCATAAGGGACCTCATAACCTGCCTCTTATCGGACGTGCTGACTGGAATGACTGTCTGAACTTAAACTGCTTCTCCGAGCATCCCGGTGAATCCTTCCAGACCTTTGGTCCCAGTGAAGGACCTGTTGCAGAATCCGTATTCATCGCAGGCATGTTTGTAAAATACGGCGAAGAATATGCACAGTTGGCTGAGCTCTTAGGTGATGAAGCCGAAGCCAAGAGAGCCCGTGATGAAGTGAAGCTTATGTATGACGCTATCTTAAAGGACGGCTGGGACGGTGAATGGTTTGTTCGTGCATATGATGCATACAGCAACAAGGTTGGTTCCAAGGAATGTGAAGAGGGTCAGATCTTTATCGAGCCTCAGGGCTTCTGTGTACTGGCAGGCATCGGTGTAGAAGAGGGTCTCGCAAAGAAGGCTCTGGATTCCGTAAAGGAAAGACTGGATACCGATTACGGTGTTATGATTTTACAGCCTGCTTACACCAAATACCACTTAGAGCTTGGTGAAATCACCTCTTATCCGCCCGGATACAAAGAGAACGCAGGTATCTTCTGTCATAACAACCCTTGGGTTTCCATTGCAGAAACCGTTATCGGACGCGGCGACAGAGCATTTGAAATTTACAAAAAGACCTGTCCTGCTTATGTGGAGGAAATCAGTGAAATCCACCGTACCGAGCCTTATGTATACTCCCAGATGGTTGCAGGCCGCGATGCTAAATTCCACGGCGAAGCAAAGAACAGCTGGTTAACCGGTACTGCCGCATGGACCTTTACCAATATCTCCCAGTACATTCTGGGTGTATATCCCACCCATAAGGGCTTAAGTATCAATCCCTGCGTACCGAAGGACTTCGGCGACTTCAAGCTGACCCGTGCTTTCCGCGAGGGTATCTATAACATTGAAGTGAAGAATCCAGACAATGTGGAGAAGGGTGTTGTTTCCATGGTAGTTGACGGCAAAGAAGTAGAGGGCTGCGTAATTCCTTATGAAAAGGGTAAAGCAGTTTACAACGTTGTTGTAACTATGGGTTAACAAAAATTTTCAAGCAAATCATATCGTAACTAAGAACCGGCAGATAAAAAGCTCTGCCGGTTCTATTATATCTATATGGTGTGAAACTGAATTTTACAGCTTCCTATTCTATTTTTGAATTTTTTCAAATTTCTCTATACAAACCTCTTGACATTTTCCACCTGCCCATGTACAATACTTAATGTTGCAGCAGTAATGTTGTAATATGTGCGTTTAGCTCAGCTGGATAGAGCGTTTGGCTACGGACCAAAAGGTCGGGAGTTCGAATCTTCTAACGCACGCGAAAGGTAGGAGCTTCCCCCTAAAAGTTCTTGCCTTTTTTTTTGCCTTTTTTATCCTGCTTCTTTCCGTATACAACAAAGGCTGCTGCAAAATGCACTGTCCGTCGTCTGCTGTAAAAGGTTTCTTACCTCAGATGACCGGAGCCGCTATTTTGCAACAGCCTTTTTATTTACACTATGGTCTGTTATGCAGTTTCGTTTTTCTTTTCTGCCTTCTTTTTACTCATAGTATCTATTTTCTGTAAGATCCATACAAAGAAAATAATGATTATAATTGCGGCAAAAATACCTAACATGCCGTATCCCATAATTGTCAGTGCTTTCATAATCGTTTCGCTCATATGCCACCTCCTACATCATCTGTGCAACCAGCTGGATAATCAGACCGCCTGCAATTGCAGAAGAAATCTGTCCCGCTACATTTGCACCTGCAGCCTGCATGATAATAATGTTGCCGGGGTTTTCTTCCTGTGCCATCTTCTGTACTACTCTGGATGCCATAGGGAATGCAGAAATGCCGGCCGCACCAACCATAGGATTGATTTTTTTCTTCAAAAAGAGATTTAATACCTTGGCAAACAGTACACCGCCAATTGTATCAAATACAAATGCTGCCAGACCGATTCCCATTACCAACAGGGTATCCACTCTTACAAATGCTTCCGCACTCATACTGAAGGAAATAGTAATACCTAATAATAAAGTAATCAGGTTTGTCAATGTTCCCTGTGCTGCTTCGGAAAGATTCTGCAGTACACCACATTCCCGAATAAGGTTACCAAACATCAAAAAGCCCACCAGGGATGCGGAGGAGGGTGCTATAAAGCCTACAATAATGGTAACTACGATAGGGAACAAAATTTTGGTTCTCTTGGACACAGAGCCGGGTCTGTATTCCATTTTCATGCATCTTTCCTTCTTGGTGGTAACCAGCTTAATTGCCATAGGCTGTACAATGGGCACCAATGCCATATAGGAATATGCCGCTACCGCTATGGCACCGATATAATTAGAATCCAACACCTGGGATACCAGTAAGGAAGTAGGACCATCCGCAGCACCGATAATACCGATGGATGCTGCATCCTTTAATTCAAATCCACATAAAACAGCAATCAGTAATGCAGCAAAGATACCAAACTGTGCCGCAGCACCGAACAGAAACATAATGGGCTTTGCCAAAAGGGGCTCAAAATCAATCATGGCACCGATACCGATAAACAGCAGAATCGGCAATGCTTCCGAAGCTTCAATACCCACTTCATACAGCCACTGTACAATACCGTTCGTTTCAATGACACCGGCAACCGTTGTATCTATTGCATTGGCACCGGGCAGGTTAATCAAAATGGCACCAAAGCCCATAGGCAAAAGCAACGCAGGCTCATACTGCTTCTTAATTGCCAGCCAGATAAGTGCCGCACCTACAGCATACATGACAATCTGCTGCCATGTAACGGATAAAAATCCTTCCCACAAAAATTCCATTTTTCGTCCTCCACGTATAAAATTTTGCGTATGAAATATAGTAATCTTATATATTATATACGCTCTGTGAAGCAATGTAAAGAAATGTTTTTACCACAGGAGGTACTTATGCGTTTTGATATGCACTGTCACACAAAAGAAGGCTCTCCGGACGGAAAAATTGCCCTTACCGGATATATTTCCCTTTTAAAAGAAAAAGGCTATCAGGGAATGCTTTTAACGGATCACAATTCCTATCAGGCCTACTACCACTATATAAACCATATGGACAACCCTGTTTTCCAGAATTTTACCATATTAAAGGGAATCGAATATGACACCATTGACGCCGGCCATTTCCTGGTTGTTATGCCACAGACAGTAAGCCTGCCTGTTTTGGAGGTACGCGGGCTGCCTGTCGCTGCCTTAATCGAAGTGGTGCACAACTTTGGAGGCATCTTAGGGCCTGCTCATCCCTGTGGTGAAAAATATATGAGTTTCTGTAATACCAAATGCTATAAAAAAAATCCCGGACTTATAAAAAGCTTTGATTTTATGGAAACCTTCAACGCCTGTGAAACCGACGAGGCCAATTTGAAAGCCTCCCGCCTGGCTGTACGCTTCCGTCTGCCCGGCTTTGGAGGCAGCGATTCCCATAAGACAAGCAGTATCGGCTGTGCTTATACTGATCTGCCGGATCATATCCATTCAGAGTCCGATTTGATAGCCTACATCAAAAAGAAGGCACCCGTCAGTTGCGGCGGACATCACTTTCCCCATACGCTAAGAGCCCGGATTGGCATTTTTCATAAACTGCTTGTCCATTCCTTCTGGTTTTATAACAAAGCCGCCGGACTGCTTTGCGGCCCCAGACGCAGGTCTGCACTTGCACATAGGAACAGTTAGACAGGACAGTGTCTCGTACTGTCCTGTCCCGCTTTCAAAAAGCGGGGCTGTAATTACAGCCCCAGTTTCTCCATTCTTTTTCTCTTCTCTTCCACACTGGACATGGTATACCGCCTGGTTATTTCCACATTGGAATGTCCCAATATGTCTGCCAGTTCCGACAGATTTCCGTACTTGTCCATATAGCATTTGGCAAACATATGCCTCAGGCTGTGCGGATGTGCCTTGTCCTTGGAAATCTGTAACTTCTCCGCATCCTTTTGTAAGGTCTGCCATACTGCTACCCGACTAATCGGCTTTCCGGTATTCCCCCTGAATACCGCACCGCTTACAATCTGTTGTTCCTTACAATACTGACGCAGTTCTTCCAGAAGCGGACTGGGAAGATAAATTTCTCTGGCTCTGCCCTTATTATAAATGCAGATATAGCCGTTACCCAGTCTCTCTGCCGTGATAAACTGCAACTCGCCTACTCTGATTCCGGTCTGTGCCAGTGTTCTGATAAGCAAATAGTATTTTGAGGATGTATTCGCCGCTTCATAATTTAGCAACCTTCTGTATTCCTCCACTCCCATTACATTTTCTAAGCTGTGCCTTTGAGTTACATGCTCCTGCTTTATCCGTAATTCTTCTTTTCCTAAGTATTTCAGATATACATTTAGTGCAATTACATAAAGATTTACGGTTCCAACCCTGTATGTGCGTTTCAGTTTATCGACATATGCCCCTATCGTTTCCTGATTTATACACCGTTTTTCTGTAAATTCTTCAAATCTTTCTGCCACCCGCAGATAGATACTGATAGTGCTTTTGGCAAGTTTTCGACATTCCAATTCTTTCTGGTATCCGGACAGTCTTTCTTTCCATTGCTTTCTTCCCATTTTCATCCTCCTTTTGCGAATATCTTTCTATCACTTTTTCAGGAGGAGCCCTCATTCGCCATATCGTCTTTCTATCTGCGGTATGCATTTTACTGCATCTTATATACCTAAAATAGTAGCAGCTTCTTTTACAAATTGCTCCCAGATAACAAGGAATGTACTCTTGGCCTCATCTTCCGTAACGATTTGTCCTTTTACTTTTGGTTTTGCCTCATAATAATACCGGTATGCAATATATACCATAGCCTTTATGGTACTTAGGTTTAGCCACAAACCCACATACATTTCCCAAAAATCATAGGACAGTCCGGGATTACCGAAAATCTGCGGATCATCATTAGCAACGCAGCAAAGAATCCCCTGTTTCATCAGTTCATAAGCCGGATGATTTCTCAAATCAGGATAATATCCCAGGATTTGATTGCTGATAGGACAAATTTCCAACACCGGTTCCTGCGGTTCCGTATTCACACTGCCAATCAAAAATCCAATATCCCTCACACATCCCTGAAATTTATGCATATTGAAGCCATGACCAATTCTGTGGCGGGAGATAATAGCGGCATCTATAACATTATTATTGTCATTCCAATTACTCTCGCCATCATGCAGATAAAAGTGAATCATTCTAATTCTGCTGTCAAAGTACCCATACTGCTCTCGGAACTCATTCATCTTGTCCTGTAGTATTTCATCTTTGTATCCGATACCGAATTGCTGGTAGATAATATCATCCACATATTCTTCCGTTTTTCTGCCTCTGTCCTCTTCACTGACAAAGTCAAAGCCAATAATCAAATCCTTATACGGCTCCGTTCTCTGCAACACAATTGCCGCATCCACCTTACTTAACAGTTTATCCCTGTCCTTATCAGGATTTAACGCTCTGACTGCACACAGAATTACCTTAAGAACAAAGAAGTCCTCCCCTAAGTCCTGCTGCACTTCTTTCTGTGCCCTGAGCAGTTCATCCAGAAATTTCGCGTCCGGTTTATAGGGTGTAACAGATAAATTCTTTTCATGGTAATACCGGTCATGCTTATAATGTCCGTATACCTGTTCTCCTTTTACACCGCCTGTCCGTACCGCTTCATCAGCATTATCCTTCAATTCCTCATAGCCGCATCGCAATTCTACATAGAAAATGTTATCAGCTATACACTCCTTAAAAAAGGCCACATGATATCTATAGTAAAATTCCTTCATCATAAAAAGCCTTCTGGTTCTGGAAAAAATAGTCTGAAACTCATCCCAGATATAAGCAAACTGCTGCACCCTATCAGACGTCAGAGTCAATAAGTCCAACAGCCCCTTTTTATTATAATCCTGTTTCAGATAATCAGCCAGTAATTCGACATCTCTGTCCCTGTCTAACCCCTCTCTTTCAATCTGAAACTCATATAAAAGGGTACCTGCCGCCAAGCGGTCCTGTCCTGCATCTTCTCTTGTCACAATGTAGATATCCGGATAGGTATTTTTATCACTCTCCCTACCCCATTTTTCCAGAATGGTGATCAGGCCTTCCGCTGACAGTGCCGCACTACTGTGCACATGTAACAATCCGCCCTTTGGCATTTTGTGAAAAACCTCAAACAGTTTACACTTCTCTATGGTATCCTTCATTTTATAGAAGGGTTGGGCAGGTGGAAATGCCATTCCCATTCTTTCATATCTCATCCGGTAATTCTGACGGATTTCCCCCATCTTTTCTTCCAGTTGTTTTTCTCTTTGTCCAAGCCCGTTCAATTTCAATTTTTTATAAAAAAACGGAGCCACGTCATCCTTTAAAATGCTGTCCCTCTTTTCTTTATATTTCACTTTATCACTTTGATATGTCGTATTCTGCATATTCATTCCTCCTGTCAAATCTCTTCCTCTGTTCCTGCAAAGGCAGGTTACTGCCTATTTCTGCGATAATGGTCTGAAAGCAAAAAGGGGAGAATGCTTACACATTCTCCCCCTTTTCTTTCATATACTTAGCTTTCTCTATAAAAGCCGGTTGCACTGTTGTAAGCAATCGTATGCTCGACCTCATTTTCCTCATAAGAAACAGAAAGAGGAATGGTTGTCACATGACTGATAACAGTTCCGTCGTTGATATCATTTTTCAGATAAACATCGATTCTTTCAATAGGTGTCATGCTGATAGCCTGTCCATAAGGAACAAATACCGCATTAATAGGATTATTGGCAATGCCCACTCCATTGACCTGCACATCCTGTGCCAGACCAAAGGTAAGTCCATCATAATCACTCATCTTATTCTTCACCGCATAGGTGTTATCACCCAGTCCGGCTGCCAACGCAGGCTTCTGGAAAATCGCCTGTTCAAATTCATACACAACCTTAGTGGTTGCTGCAAGGTCGGACAGCTTGCTAATTTCTGCCCCCTGCTGAATCTCTGTATTGGACGCATATACTGCAAACTGATTTTCCCAGTCAATAGTGTTGTTCATAAACGGGCTAAAGCAGACCCATGCTACCTGAGAATCGCCGTTTCCCGCAGTGTGCTTTACCAATACTACCTTTTCATTTGCTTTGTAGATGGTCTGCAAATCCTTATCCGTGAATTTAATATTTAATCTGTATTTAGGCATTTCTAAAAACTCCTTTCAAAATAATTTATTTTCATATAATTAAACAGGTATTATCTATGTAAAAATCCAAAAATTGCAAACGCCTGAATTTTCAGAATTATACGGCCGTATCCGTCTGCCTTTTCTGAACTTATTAACATTATACAATATAATGTTAAGTTTCCTCTTTGCTATCCCCCTATCCCTGACGCCTTGACAGCTTATGCCTGCTTTCTTCTAAACATGAAGCTTTTTCTTGTTCAAAAGAACCGGACTTATTACATTTCTTCCCTGCAAAATTATTTTCTGACTTTCACTTTATAAAAAATAATTTTATAAAAAAACTGTTGACACCCTTAACACTATATTGTATTAAGTTAAGTATTTTAAACTATTAGTACACTTCTGCCGCTTCACCCTCGTTATGTGTCGCAAACCTGTCCTGTCATGAAATGATTGTAAACAGTTTCTTATCTCATCATAGTATATATAAAGTCCTGCTGAGGGTAAACGTATGCGTGAGATACCTTATAACAGAGCCGCTGCCGTCTCCTATGCACGCAGATGGGCACTGGACCGTAACCCTGCTTATTATAACTTTGAAAATCTCGGAGGCGACTGTACCAGCTTTGCTTCCCAAAGCATCTATGCAGGAGCACAGGTAATGAACTTTACACCGGTTATGGGATGGTACTATCGTTCTTCTTATGACCGCACCGCCTCCTGGAGCGGTGTCGAATATCTTTACAATTTCCTTGTAACCAATCGTTCTGTTGGTCCCTATGCACATGTCGTATCACAAAATGAAGTTATGCCCGGTGATATTGTGCAGCTTGGAACTCGGACAGGTGACTTTTATCATTCGCCTGTTATTACCGCTGTACAGCCGGAAATTCTGGTAGCCGCACATACCTATGACGCATTGGACAGACCTTTATCCTCCTACATCTATGATGTTGCCCGTTTTCTGCATATTGACGGAGTACGGACATGGTAACGCGACGGTATCCAAGTTTACCTTGCAAGAAACAAAACCGGAGTGAGATTCTTAAGAATCTCACTCCAACTCATTTAAATCGTTATCCCCATATTCATGTAAATATTGGACAGCTCCATATGATTTACGAAAAACGCTCAACAATTCCACTGATTGCGTTTGCATTTTCCTTGTTCTTATTTACAATAACAGCCATAGACTCTGCTGTCTCTTCCGTTTGTCTGGCCTTATCCAATATATCCCGGCTTTTAATGTTTTGAGCATCCGGAACATTTGATACCTCACGAATCTGTGCCTGTATGTTTTGTACTGTACCGGCAAATATTTCCGATGCTTCTGCAATGTCTGCTATAATCGTCTGCATATCACTGATTGATTTATAATAATCCTTTGCAGCATTTGCAAACTCTCCAAACTGCGTCTGAATATCTCTCTGTAAGAACAAAATTACCTGGTCAAAGCAAGACTGCACACGAGAAATATTATTCTTGGTTTCATTACAAATCTCCTGTATCTGCGTTGCTGTTTTTGATGAATCGGTTGCCAGATTACCAATTTCCCCGGCAACTACCGCAAATCCTCTTCCTGCCTCGCCTGCTCTTGCCGCTTCAATAGACGCATTTAAAGACAACAGATTGGTCTGACTGGTAATATCCAAAATCTGCGAAGCCATCTCATCTATACGCATCAGGGACTGCAATTCTCCTATTGCTTTTTCGATTGCCTTTTGATTCTCTGCTATTTGTACATTTGTATTCTCCAGTGTAGCATCTGCCAGTTGCTGCATCTTTTCCACCTTCTCCAGCAATTGACCGCTATGTATATTTCCTTGTTTAATTCTCTCTTCTACTTCCGATACCACCTGTGCGATTTCAGCAATCTCCTGGTCTACCTTACCAACCGAACCGTCAATCTCTTCCGCACGCTCAGCAAAAGCAGTCGTCGCCTTGGAATTATCGGAAATACAGGAAACCAGCACCTCGGAGGAAGCCTGCATTTTGGCAGCCGTATCATTCAGGGAATCGGAACAGCCCGATAAAGTATTCACAATATCCTTCATTGTCTCATACAAAGAATTCATGGCTGTTGCAATCTTTCCCACTTCACTTTTGGTTCCAATCCACGGAGCCAGTTTTTCATTTCTTTGAAGTTTCAGGCTGCTAAGCTCTATGATGGATTCTTCTATATAGCGTAATGGTCTCATACTGAAGAAAATCATAACAAATGCCAATACACTTATTACCAGAACAAAGGCAATACAGATTTGCCCCAAAATGAGCATATCCTTATTGGCAGTGCCGTAAATATTCTTTTCACTGTCAAACGTAACAACTGCCCACCCATGCTCTTCTATAGATTGGAAATAGGCAATCTGATTACCATTCTCGTCTTCATATTGCACCTCACCGGTTGCTTCTCCGGCTTTTATCCTCTCTATAATATCCAACAGCATCTCATCCTGAATCTCTGTTGCGATTACCGTCTCATCATCTGCGAAAATATACATGCCCGTTTGTACATTTATCATATAGTAGCCTTCGGTATCTTCTTCATTTCGCAGTTTATATAAAATTTTCTCCAGACTCTCAACAAAGGGGCCGCCTCCGACATATCCCACAATAGTTTTCCCATCCGTATCAAAGACCGGACAGTACATAGATAAGATAAGTTTTCCTGTTGCCGGAGACACAATGATTCCGGCATCATATAATCCGTTTCTTGACGTCATGGCATCCTGCAGAGCCTTCAGAGGATCCCCTGTTCTAAAAGTAGCCCCTACCACACCCGGATTAGAGTGTACAATGCAGTGTGTATTCCATTCCCCGATATAAATGCCTTCCCATTTATCCAGTGCATCATAATAATACTCCGTATATGTCTGGGCATATTTCTGTTTTTCCGTATTGTTCACATCCTTTAAAAGCTCTCTGACCGCAGGCGTCCTGCTATATGCAATCAGTAATTCCTCCTGTCTGGTTACATATTCCTCTATCAGGCTTGTCTGTGCAGCCAGCACACTCTCCATATGGCTGCGTTCCGATTCCTGAATCAGCCCCTTCAGGGTCCTGTTGGCCGTTATATACAACAACCCCATACACAGAATAACAATCAGCATAATTCCAAGCGTCAGTTTTCTGCTTAATTTCCAATTCTTCATAGTACCCTCTCCCTCTCATCATGTAGTATATACGCTAAAAAAGTGATTGATGTGATTTTCCACTATTGCCATTGCTTCTTCTTTACATTCCGGCGTCCTCTGAATATGATAGAATTGAACATAAATCGGTGAAAAAAATTCATATGCCATAATTTCTATGTTACCCTTTTCAACCAGAATTCCGTTTTCTATCAGATATTGAATCAGTTTTTTATAATAATTTAATGCATCGATATATTCACATTTATTTTGCAGGAATGCTAATTGAGGATTACGAAATTGCTCAATTGTCATAAAATTTCTTGCCATACTAAAAAAAGAATCATGAATAAGAAATTCAAACTGGCACTTAGCAAACTTAAAAACAGCCTCCGCAGTCCGACTGCCGGAGTTTTGGCAAGCTGCCCCTACTTTTTTCCACTCTTTTTGAACAGATTCAGCATAAGCCTCATATCGTTCCTTTATCTTCTCTATCAACATATCCAATAGTTCCTGCTTGGATTTAAAATTGCTGTAAAAAGAAGCCTTTCTGATACCAACCGCATTTGTTATTTGTTCTATACTGGTTGCTTCGTACCCATTCGTTGAAAACAATCTGAGTGCTTCCTCTAATATTCGGTGCTTTGAAACGGATATTTCCATATTCCTCACCTCTTTCATGCTTTTTATTATAACAGGCTACCGTTCGGTAGTCAATTTAATATCCACTCACAGATTAAAAATGTTCTCCAACAAATATCTTCTTTTCAATAAACACTCTCCGAAGCATTTCCTCATTCGCGTTGATTTCAACATCCGGTCTCAACATTGCCTCATCAAGATTGATACATCCTACAGCCATCTGAGCTAATGCACGTTCCGAAACCTCAAGGTCAGGAATCAAAACCTCATCCGCTATTTTTACCGAACCGGCAGTTACACGCCAGACACCATTATTTTCAGGAATCAGTTCATCGCTGACCTTAATTACAAAGTCACAATCTACAGGCTTTTTTATGATTTCAAGAAGTTTCTGTACATTAATAACCCGAACCATAAAATCATGGCGGCAGGTCTTGTGAATCTCATATGCTCTTTTCGTCCTGATGACCCGTAGCAAATCAATTCCCTGTGGCAGTGGCAATTGAATCTTACCGTAATCTGCTTCAAATCTCCCCAGAAAGGCCAGTATTGCATGAAAGCCATCACGGTTTATCCATGCACACTCTTCAACATGCAATATGGCTGCAGGCTCACTCTTGATATCTGTAAAAATGATATAAGCAATGTTCTCTCCATTTTTACTCAAAATATAAGAAAACTTTCTCTCCTGATATAGCTTATCAACCTTCATGTGCTCCATCATGCTTCTCTCATCACGAAGCATGGCAAAATTATAGTTCACGGCAAATTCATTATATAGTTTCAAATATTCATCAACCGGTTCTCCGGGATTCCATCTTGTAACCGTTCCGTCAAATTTGTATCCGGAAAGGATTGCCGGATTCAGCTCGTAATTACTTTGGAAAGTCACAACCTCATACCCCTGCTTCCGGTAGAAGGCATGATTGAAAGGAAAGAGTGCTGAAATCACCTGGCCATTGCGATATGCTTCAGGCAAAAGTTCCCTGAATATTTCCCTGACTGCTCCTTTTTCCCGATACTCCGGCAATGTCGATACGGCTCCTATTCCACCTGCACATACAGGCAGCCCATCAATATAAAACTTAAATTTGTTATTCACAATTCTTGCGGCAAGAGTTCCATCATCCGTAAAAGCTCCCCAATCCTCAATAGTTTCACCTTCAATGCGTTCCCTCTCACTCTCCACATCATCAATTCTACTGTGGAAGCAATATGCAGAAATCAGATAGGCATCAAACCTCTCACTACCATTAATTTTTCTTACTTTCATCATTACCCTCCCTTGTATCTTTCTAACTCAAATACATATTTTTAACCTGTCACCATTATATCAGCTATCTACATCTTTGCCTAGGTTGTAAAACTCTCTGTATCATCCGTGAAACTAATATATCGAAACCGGATACTGCAAGTAGGCTCTTTTGTGAGCGTATGGTATTCTCACCATTACTCACACAAAAAAATAAGAGAAATACGGCATTTCTGCTGTATTTCTCTCAAGCGAACCCGCTTCGCCATGTGAACTTTGCTCACATTTTACTGCCGGTGACCGGACTTGAACGCAGGACAGCTATAGGGATTAAGACATCCGCCTTAACCCCTAAACAAGTTACATAAAATCATTGGTGGGTGTGCCCCTTCCCACATTTCTTTTGACCCAAAGGGTGCGTAGCAGCACAATCTCTACTTCAATAATTTTATGCTATTTATTCTATGTAAATTATAAATCATCTATTCTGCTTTGTAAAGTAATTCGTGCCGTTTCATCATTTTTTCTAGATTCCTATTACGCAAACGATAAAATGTCATAACCGAATTTTTAAGTCCATCTTTATCTGTATCTAAAGCAACTCTCACTATAACATTGAGATTTGTCTCTGGTAACCTTTTTATCATAAAAACTGTTGCCGTATTTTTCTCATCTTTTAATATAATATCCGGTGATTCAATACTTTCTTTTCCATACATCAAAAAATAATCAAAATCTTCCGGATGACGACTTTTAATATGTTCCAATCTCTCTTGCGTTATGATTACTTCATCCGTTTGAATCTGCTCAAAACACTCTGATAAAAGGGCTAAATTTAATTTTCCCAGGCTTCTTGCAATTTCGTTAATAGCTATACAACACACCTCTTCCTATAACTTTTAAGGTTAGCAATACACTCTCATTTATACCGATAAACAACTTGTAACACATGCATTCAAACTATTGTTCAGGCATTTTCCATTGCACAATATATCTTTATATCGACATTGTTCTCAAACTAATGCTTACATTCAAAAACTTTGAAAATTGGTGAACTACCAGAAAAAAAGAATTTCTACAAATAGCATTTAAATTAATGGTATCATATGATATGATTATCTTCATGTCAAATGAAAAGGAACACCCTAAAAGTGTTCCTTTACTGCTGGTGGCCGGACTTGAACCGGCACGGTGTTGCCACCGAGGGATTTTAAGTCCCTTGCGTCTGCCTATTCCGCCACACCAGCATAGGCTAACTAAAAGGGTAATGGGGCCTACAGGGCTCGAACCTGTGACCCTCTGCTTGTAAGGCAGATGCTCTCCCAGCTGAGCTAAGACCCCATAACGACCCAGATCGGACTCGAACCGACGACCTCCGCCGTGACAGGGCGGCGCTCTAACCAACTGAGCCACTAGGCCAAATATAAAATTTTAAAGAAAAATGGACCTTCGGGGACTCGAACCCAGGACCGACCGGTTATGAGCCGGTTGCTCTAACCAACTGAGCTAAAGGTCCATAAACCCTTACGGACACAAGCCGATGATCGGACTCGAACCGATAACCTGCTGATTACAAATCAGCTGCTCTG
>JBJEMX010000065.1:0-28008 GCA_051879895.1 Lachnospiraceae bacterium | reverse complement strand
GTTGTAGAGGATGAGGAAGAAATCGAGTTGTTCAAATCCTACAATCTCCTTACATACAAGCCGGTTATTTATGCAGCAAACGTAGCAGAAGACGATTTGGCAAATGACGGTGCAGATAATGCGGGTGTAGCAGCCGTCAGAGAATTTGCTAAAGGTGAAAACAGCGAAGTCTTTGTTATCTGTGCCCAGATTGAACAGGAAATTGCAGAACTGGAAGATGATGAAAAGGCAATGTTTTTGGAGGATTTGGGACTTTCCGAGTCGGGTCTTGAAAAGCTCATTAAGGCAAGCTACCATCTGCTTGGCCTTATCAGTTATCTGACTGCCGGTGAGGATGAAACCAGAGCGTGGACCATCAAGGTAGGTACCAAGGCTCCTCAGGCTGCCGGGAAGATTCACTCTGATTTTGAGAGAGGCTTTATTAAGGCAGAGGTAGTCAATTATAAAGACCTGTTGGAAAACGGCTCTTTGGCGGCAGCCAGAGAAAAAGGTCTGGTAGGCATGGAAGGAAAGGAATATGTAGTAAAAGACGGCGACGTCATTTTATTCCGCTTTAATGTATAAAAACCGTATGGATAAAAGATAATCCTTTTGGAAATAAAAGGTAGTAAAAATAATAGAAAACTATATTATGTAGCTTTAAAAAAGGCTGGTACAAGATATTGTACCGGCCCTTTTTGCGTGCAAATTTTCTTAAGAAATCTTAAAGTTTTTTATTGATTTTGCTTGCTAAATGGGCTATTTTAGTATAAAATCATAGTAAAAGTGGTGAAAAGTGGTGCTAAGTGGCACGAAGTGGTAAATTTATAGACTGTTTCAGGCAACTTTTCGTGGCAGACCACTTTTGAAGGCGGGTGATTGATTTCTATGTTCATGGGTGAATACAATCATACGATAGACGCAAAAAGCAGGTTGATTATTCCTTCAAAATTCCGCGAGATTCTGGGAGATGAATTCGTAGTTACAAAAGGATTGGATGGCTGCTTATTTGTATTTGATAACGCTGAGTGGACCGCCTTTGAAGAAAAGCTGAAACAATTACCTTCTTTGACAAATCCGGATGTGCGTAAATTTATCCGCTTTTTCATGGCAGGAGCTTCCTCGGTAGAAGTGGACAAGCAGGGACGAATCTTAATTCCGGCAAGCTTAAAGGACTTTGCCGCATTAGAAAAGGACGTTGTACTTATCGGTGTAGGAAGCCGGGTGGAAATCTGGAGTAAAGAAAGATACGAAGGAACCGTTACTTACGACGATATGGAAGAAATTGCAATGCATATGTCACAGCTTGGTTTAGGTATCTGATGAAGAGATAAAAAGGCAATACGGCATATTCTAAGGAAATAGCAGCACGGTAAACAACAACAGACGGAGCGTAAACAGGATGGCATTCAAACACTATTCGGTGCTTTTGGAAGAGACTATTGAAAATCTGAATATTAAACCGGATGGCATCTATGTGGATGGAACCTTAGGCGGCGGCGGACATGCTCTGGAGGTTGTAAAAAGACTTTCCGACAGGGGCAGGTTTTACGGAATTGACCAGGATGATGCCGCTATCAGTGCAGCGGGAGAGAGACTTTCAACCTATAAAGACAAGGTAACTCTTATACGCAGCAATTACTGTTATATGCAGACGGTGCTGGCGGAACGCGGCATAGAAAAAGCAGACGGTATCGTTTTGGACTTAGGAGTATCCTCTTACCAGCTGGATACGGAAGAGAGAGGATTTTCCTATCGCTTTGATACGGGACTGGATATGCGTATGGACAGAAGACAAAGTCTTACTGCAAAAGATATTGTAAACGGGTATTCGGAAATGGAGCTGTTTCGGATTATCCGGGATTATGGAGAAGACCAGTTTGCAAAAAATATTGCAAAACATATTGTACAGGCAAGAGAAAACGGACCAATAGAGACAACAGGAGAACTGAATGAAATTATAAAGGCGTCTATTCCCGCAAAAATGCGACAGAACGGGCATCCTTCCAAAAAGACCTTCCAGGCAATCAGAATAGAGTGCAACAGGGAACTGGAAGTGTTGAGGGATTCGCTGGATATGATGATAGAAATGTTAAATCCGGGCGGAAGACTTTGTATTATAACTTTCCATTCCCTGGAGGACAGAATTGTAAAGTCCGCATTTAAAAAGCAGGAAAATCCATGTAGCTGTCCGCCGGAGTTTCCGGTATGTGTATGTGGAAAGAAATCGTCGGGAAAGGTAATTACCAAAAAGCCGATTTTGCCTTCGGCACAGGAGCTTAGTGAAAACAGTCGTTCCAAAAGTGCAAAATTAAGAGTATTTGAAAAGAAATGAGGAAGTAATTATGGGAGTTCACGGAAGACAGACATCATACTATGTAGAGGGAAATACAGCAAGGAAGCTGGACGTAAGACGTGCAATTGAAGAAGAACCCAGAAAAAAGCTGAGCAATGAAACCAGAAAAAACAGGGACAGGGCATGTCACATGAATTTTGGTTACGTTGTGTTCTTAATGGCGGCTTTGCTGGTTGCAGGATACGTTCTGATTGGATATATACAGATGCAGGCAGACCTGACAAGCCAGGTGGAGGAGATTGCTTCTCTGGAAAGCAAACTGTACAGCCTGCAGCTTGCAAATGATGAGGAAATGACACGCATCAACAGCAGCATTGATTTGGAAGAGATTAAGAGAATTGCAATCGGGGAGCTGGGCATGGTATATGCCACAGAGGGACAGATTGTACACTATACCAATGAGGGAAGCGATTATGTAAGGCAGTTAAGTGATATTCCGAAATAAAGTAAGGTATTCCCTAAGGACGAAAAATGGATTAGAATAGGAAAAGAGTGTAAACTCCAAAAAGCAGGCAAAAGGAGTACAGAGTGAAAAAACAGGACGTGGAGAACAATAAAAGACGTCCGGCAGAGGACACAAAGAGCCAGAAAACGACAAAAAGGTTTGCCATATTTATGCAGAAAAAATTATTGGTGCTTTTTTGTTTGGTTTTGCTGGCTTTTGCCGGGTTAAGCGTCAGACTGATGTGGATAAACAATGAAAAGGGAGAAAAATACAGTAAGCAGGTATTGGAACAGCAGGAGTATGACAGTATTACGCTTCCTTACCGCAGAGGGGATATTGTGGACTGCAACGGCACCAGTCTGGCAGTCAGTGAAAAGGTTTATAATCTGGTAATCGATTCGTACCAGGTACTGAGTAAGGAGAGTTATCTGGAGCCTACGCTTCAGGCACTGGGTGACTGTTTCCCGCAGTTGGATATGGCGGCAGTCAGGGAATATGTTACGACCCATCCCCAGAGCAGATACTATGTACCACTTAAGAAACTTACCTATGCCGAAATCAGTGCTTTTGTAGAAAGACAGAACGATACCGGAAAGGATGAAAACGGCGAATTAAAGCCGGGAAACTACATAAAGGGTATCTGGTTTGAAGAAGAGTACAAGAGAACCTATCCGAATGGCAGTCTTGCCTGTGATGTTATCGGTTTTACCACATCGGACGGTACAGGTATGTACGGACTGGAAGAGTATTATGACAATATTTTAAAAGGCACTACCGGCAGAGAGTTTGGTTACCTTAACGATGATTCCAATCTGGAGCGTACCACAAAACCGGCAGTAGATGGTTATACGGTAGTCAGTACGTTGGATGTCAACATACAGAGTATCGCAGAAAAATATTTAAAAGAGTTTAGTGATGAATATACAAACAATTATACAGAGGGACCGGCTGCCAATAATGTAGGCTGCATTATTATGGAGGTGGATACCGGCAATATTCTGGCAATGGCAAGCTATCCGGTATATGATTTAAATTCCCCGTATGATTTAAGTGCGTATTATACAGAAACAGAAATAGCGGCAATGAAGGAAAACGATACCTATTATGCTACGTTAAATGAGTTGTGGCGTAATTTCTGCATTTCCGATACCTATGAACCGGGCTCTACCTTCAAGCCCTTTACAGTGGCAATGGGATTGGAAACAGGCAGTATAACAGGTAACGAAACTTATGAATGTAACGGTGGTCTGGTAGTGGTAGATGGTGAGAAGCCTATCCGCTGTCATAACCGTTGGGGTGATGGCAATGTTTCCGTAAAGCATGCCGTTGCAAGCTCCTGCAACGTAGCACTTATGAAGATATCTTTTGCTGTAGGTACAGATAAATTTCTGGAATATCAGAAAAACTTTAACTTCGGCTTAAAAACAAACATTGACCTGGCCGGTGAGGCCAGAACTGCGGAACTGGTACATAATGCAGATACCATGGGACGCGTGGAGCTGGCAACAGGCTCCTTTGGACAGGGCTTTAATGTCAGTATGATTCAGATGATTACAGGGTACTCTGCACTGATTAACGGCGGGTATTATTATGAACCCCATATGGTAAAACAGATTCAGACTACCAATGGTGCGGTAGTAGAAAATATTGAGCCCCGCGTATTAAAGCAGGTTATCTCAGAATCTACCTCGGCAAAAATCAGAGAATACTGTATTGCAGTGTGTGACCCCGATTATACCGGCAACACAGGTAAGACGGCGAGACCGGCAGGCTATATGATAGGCGGAAAAACCGGAACGGCACAGACTCTGCCCCGTGGAAACGGAGAGTATGTGGTATCCTTTATTGGATTTGCACCTGCAGATGACCCTAAAATAGCTATTTATGTAGTAGTGGACAGACCCAATATGCAGGACCAGAGCCAGGGAACCAGATGTGCAACCGGTATTGCAAGAGATATACTGACAGAGGTTCTTCCTTACATGGGAATTTTTATGACAGAAGAGCTGTCTGAGTCGGAAAGAGCAGAACTGGAAGCAAAGAAACTGGAAGAGACTATTAAGTATGCACCTGCTGTAAGTAATGAGGATACAGAAGATACGAATACACCCCAGAATAACGGAAATGGCAACAGTCATCCGGCCTGGATGGATTTTGAGAAGGACCCGGAGACGGGATATCTGATAGATCCTGAAACCGGTGCACTTTTGGATCCGGAAACGGGGGATGCCGTAACCGGTGATTATCCTGCCATTCAGGAATAGATACAACAGATAAAATCATAACCTCATAAAAAAGGGAATAGAGTATAGCAACACCTTTTTTATGAGGTTATCATGTTAGAAAGAGGAAACAGGACTTTTCATAGAAAAAAAATAACAATCAGTTTCTTTTTATGTGCCCTGATGCTGGTGCTTTTGTTTTTCAGACTTGTATATCTGATGGTGGCAAGGGCGGATTACTATGCAGCAAAGGCAGTAGAACTCCATGAAAGGGAGCGTAGCATTAAAGCGGCAAGAGGGCGGATATTGGACTGTAACGGTACGGTAATTGCCGATAATAAGACGGTCTGTACCATTTCCGTTATTTATAACCAGATAGAGGATAAGGAAGCCGTTATCGAGATGCTTTGCAGGGAACTGGGACTGTCGGAAGAATATGTGCGGGCAAGGGTGGAAAAATACTCTTCCATAGAACGTATTAAGAGCAATGTGGATAAGGAGACAGGGGACCGTATCAGAGACTATGATATGGCAGGTGTTAAGGTAGATGAAGACTATAAGAGGTATTATCCCTATGGAAGTCTTGCCTCCAAGGTGCTTGGTTTTACAGGAAGCGACAATCAGGGGATTATAGGTCTGGAGGTTATCTATGATGAGTATCTGGAGGGAGAAGCCGGTACGATACTGACCGTAACCGATGCAAAGGGTATTGAAGTGGAAGCTGCGGGAGAGAGCAGAATTGAGCCCGTAAATGGAAATGATTTACACATCAGCATGGATATGAATATTCAAAGCTATGCTACCCAGCTTGCTTACCAGGCCATGGAAACCAAACAGGCGGACAGTGTTTCCATCATTGTAATGAATCCGAAGAATGGTGAGATTCTGGCTATGGTAAATGTGCCGGAATTTGATTTGAATAATCCCTATGAAATTTCCGAGGAGGTGCTTCTGGCGGCGGATATTTCAGGTGGGGATGCCGAAAACTTAAGCTCACAGCAGACGCAGAATCTGTTAAATGCCATGTGGAGAAACGGCTGTATCAACGATACTTATGAGCCGGGTTCTACCTTTAAAATCATCACGGCGGCAGCCGGACTGGAGGCCGGTGTGGTAACACCCCAGTCGCAGTTTTCCTGCCCCGGCTATATTGTAGTAGAGGATAGAAAAATACGCTGTCACAAAGTAGGCGGACATGGAGCAGAGGATTTTGTGCATGCTACCATGAATTCCTGCAACCCTGTATTCATTACCGTAGGCTTGCGTATGGGAGCAGAAACCTTCTATCATTACTTTGAACAGTTCGGACTTCTTAAAAAAACCGGTGTGGATTTGCCGGGGGAAGCCGGAACTATAATGCACAAGCTGGATAATATCGGAGAAGTAGAACTGGCAACTATTTCTTTTGGGCAGTCCTTCCAGATTACACCGATACAGCTTTTGACCACAGCCGCATCTATTGTAAATGGAGGAAATCGTATAACCCCGCATTTTGGAGTGAAGGTTACAGATTCCGACGGCAATGTGGTAGAAACACTTACTTATCCGGTGGAGGAGGGAATTGTATCGGAGGAAACCTCAGCTACCATGCGGGAAATTCTGGAAATGGTAGTGTCAGAGGGCGGCGGTAAAAATGCACGCATTGAGGGCGTGAGGATTGGCGGAAAAACGGCAACCAGTCAGACGCTTCCCAGAGGCAGCGGACGGTATATTGCTTCTTTTGTGGGATTTGCACCTGCGGATGACCCCCAGGTTATTGCCATTGCCATTATCAATAATCCGAAGGGACAGTACTATGGCGGCATCATTGCAGCACCTATCGTCAGACAGCTTTTTGAAAATATTCTTCCTTATTTGGGAATTATGGATTATAATGAAGAGGATATTGCAGGCGTGTCTTTTACAGGAGAGGCCGCCGATGAGGAATGAGGTATCGATATGGAATTACAAAACAAGAAGGTTTTGATAATCGGTTCGGGAAAGAGCGGTATTGCGGCAGCCGGATTGTTAAAAGAGGCGGGAGCATTGCCGGTGCTTTTTGACAGCAATGAAAAGCTGACTGTTACAGAAATGGAAGAGAAACTGGGAACGGTTCGGATTCCCTGTTATGCAGGTACTCTTCCCGAAAATGTCAGAAAAGAAACAGAAGCTTTGGTATTAAGTCCCGGCGTACCGACAGATCTGCCTTTTGTGGAAGAGTTTAAAGCAGCGGGTATTCCCGTTATCGGGGAGATTGAACTGGCATATCTTTTGGAAAAAGGCCGCGTGATAGCTATTACAGGAACAAATGGTAAGACAACTACCACTACGCTGGTAGGAGATATCATGAAGGCTCATTTTGCCAATGTATTTGTGGTGGGTAATATCGGCAACCCCTATACTCTTGAGGTAATGAAAACAGACAAAAGTTCTGTGACAGTAGCAGAAATCAGCAGCTTTCAGCTGGAGACAACTGATACCTTCCATCCGGTAGTATCTGCCATTTTAAATATTACACCGGATCATCTGAACCGCCATCATACCATGGAAAATTATGTAAAAGCCAAAGAAGCGGTAGCGGCAAAACAGACACAGGAAGAGGTCTGTGTATTAAATTATGAGGATGCATATCTGCGTGATTTTGCAAAACGCTGTCCTGCGAAAACAATATTCTTTTCCTCTGCACAGAAGCTGAAAGAGGGATATTATTTAGAAGGCGATTATATTTACCGGGCAAAGGCAGGGAGCTGTGAGCAGATTTTAGATATTCATAAGGATATGAATCTGGTAGGCATCTGCAATGTGGAAAATGTTATGGCGGCACTTGCCATTGCAGAAAGTATGGATGTACCGAAGGAAACGGTCTTGCGTGTGATTAAGAAGTTTAAGGCAGTAGAGCACCGTATTGAATATGTAGCCGAAAAAGGCGGTGTTGTGTATTACAATGACTCGAAGGGAACCAATCCCGATGCGGCAATTCAGGGAATACGGGCCATGGATAGACCCACCGTACTGATTGGCGGGGGATATGATAAGGGCAGTACTTACGATGAATGGATAGAGGCCTTTGACGGCAAGGTAAAGTGTCTGGTATTATTGGGACAGACGAAAGAAAAAATTGCAGAGTGTGCAAGAAAGCACGGATTTACAGAGATTAAAATGGCAGAAACCTTCAGGGAAGCCTTTGATATCTGTGTGGAAAATGCAAAAAGCGGAGAGGCGGTATTACTTTCACCGGCCTGTGCAAGCTGGGGAATGTTCCCCAATTATGAAGAACGGGGCAGAATTTTTAAAGAATATGTAAATGCCTTAAAGGAGTAATGACAAGGTGACCAGAAAAAAGAAAAAACAAGGACAATCCGAATATTTCTTTGATTACAGCCTGTTGTTTATCGTATTGTTTTTGCTGGGCTTCGGTCTGGTGATGTTATATTCTACCAGTTCTTATGAGGCGGCACAGAAGTACGGCAGTTCTACCTATTATCTGCAAAAGCAGATAAAGGCAACGATTTTGGGACTGGTGGGTATGATTGTAATTGCCAATATTCCCTATCATTTCTGGGAGAAGTTTTATGGACTGGGATATGCGGTATCGGCACTGTTAATACTGTTGATTATTCCGTTCGGACATGAGTCCGGTGGTGCAAAACGCTGGTTCCGTATCGGAGGTTTGTCCATACAGCCCTCGGAAATAGCCAAAATCTGTATGATTTTATTCCTGGCGGTAATGATTTGCAAGATGGGTAAGAGTATACGAACGTGGAAGGGGTTTATTGCCCTGATGCTTATGCCATTGCCTATTGTCCTGATGGTATGGAAAATTACCTCCAACTTAAGTACTGCGATTATTATTATGGGTATTGCGGTGCTTATGGTTTTTGTAGCAAGTCCCGATTATAAAAAGTTTATTGTAATGGGGCTTGGCGGTGTGGCGGCAGTGGCAGTGGTAGTTTTCTACATAGTAAATGCTGCCAGTGCGGACAGTCTGGACTACCGCGGCAACCGTGTACTTGCATGGCTGAATCCGGAAGCTTATGTCAGCGATACCGGCTATCAGACCCTGCAGGCACTATATGCAATAGGTTCCGGTGGCATATGGGGCAAAGGACTGGGACAGAGTATGCAGAAGTTAGGCTTTATCCCCGAAGCACAGAATGATATGATTTTTTCCATTATTTGTGAAGAACTGGGACTTTTTGGTGCAGTTGCCATTATCCTGATGTTTATTATGCTTATCTGGAGACTGATGGTAATTGCCAACAATGCACCGGATTTGTTTGGAGCGTTGCTGGTGGTAGGGGTTATGGGACATATGGCAATTCAGGTTATTTTGAATATTGCCGTTGTAACCAACACGATTCCCAACACCGGTATTTCCCTGCCGTTTATCAGTTATGGTGGTACGGCGGTATTGTTCCAGCTTGCGGAAATCGGTCTGGTATTGAATGTGGCAATGCGGATTCAGCTAAAAGAAGGATAATCAGTCCGCGAACCCTTTTCGGGGCATATGAATATGATAACATATATCGGGTCTTATCAGTGGAGGAGCAGAGTGGAGTCAATTTATATCCATGGCGGAATTGCACTGCAGGGACAGGTCAGGATACAGGGCTCAAAGAACGCAGTGTTACCGGTTCTGGCGGCAACTGTACTGATAGAAGGGACCAGTATTATCGAAAATTGTCCCAGACTTCTGGATGTGTATCATATGCAGGCTCTGTTAAAAAGCCTGGGATGTATATGCCTTTGGGACGGAGAGAAACTAAAGGTCAATGCAGCCGGAGTGGATCTTGTGCATGCATTGGGCGGTATGCCACAGGATGCTGCAAAAGGAATGCGTTCCTCCATTATTCTGCTGGGTGCATTACTTGGCAGAACAGGAGAGGTCAGGATAGAGTACCCCGGTGGTTGTGTAATCGGAGAAAGGCCTGTAGATATACACATTGAGGCTTTGAAAAGCTTAAATGTGCAGTTTGAAGAAACCTCCCATGGCTTGTATGCCTATACAAGCCGGCTCAGGGGAGCGGAGATACAGCTTCCTATTCCCAGTGTGGGAGCCACGGAAAATGTGATTCTGGCATCCGTTCTTGCAGAAGGCACTACCGTAATCAGAGGAGCTGCCAGAGAGCCGGAGATTGTCGCACTCTGTGATTTCCTTTCTGCCTGTGGCGCGGATATTACGGGAAGCGGAAGCAGGACCATTATCATCAAAGGTGTAAAGAAACTACGGGGTGTGCAGTTTAAAGTTCCGGGGGACAGAATTGTGGCAGGCACTTATCTGTGTGCCTGTATGGCAGCAGGTGGAGAAGTGCTTTTAAGGGAGGCACCGGTGACACAGATGCAGGCCATACTGCATCAGGCAGAGAAGATGGGCACATGCTGTCAGGCAGCAAAGGAAGGGCTTTATGTGCAGGTGCATGAAAGGCTTGCAGCAACAGAAAGACTGGTTACGGCACCTTATCCGGGATTTCCCACAGATATGCAGTCACAGTTTTTGACGGTGCTTACCCTGTCAAAGGGAACCTGCGTGATAGAAGAAAATATTTTTGAGAACAGATTTCATACCTTACCTTGTCTGCGGGATATGGGAGCAAATGTAGTACAACTGGATACCCGGCATGTACAGGTAAGCGGTGTGGAAGAACTGCATGGGTTTACGGTATCCGCAAAAGAACTCAGAGGCGGAGCTGCTTTAGTAATAGCAGGAGCGGCTGCAAAGGGAGAAACCGTAGTAGACGGCTGTAGATTTATTGAGCGTGGTTACGAGAATATATGCAGGGACTTGAGAGAGTTAGGAGTGCGGATTTACGGTGTATAAGGGCAGAAAAACGAGAAAGAGAAAGAAAACAGGGCTTAAAATACTGGTTATGCTGGCAGTAGTGGCATTGCTTCTGGGTGGTCTTTATTATTTTCTGCTGACCCGGACTGTAAAAACTGTCTATGTGGAAGGCAATGTCCACTACACCAAGGAAGAGATAGAGGCAATGGTAATGACAGGACCTATGGGAAACAATTCCCTGTATCTTTCTTTGGCATATGCGGACAAGGAGATAAAGGACATTCCTTTTATTGCATCTCTGAAAGTAGAAGTACTGAATCCGGATACCATAAAAATAAAAGTGTTTGAGAAAACACTGGCAGGGTATGTCAGCTATTTGGACAGGTATCTGTACTTTGACAACGACGGAATTGTGGTAGAGATATCCAATATTAAAACCGAAGGCGTACCGGAGATAACCGGACTGGATTTTGAATACGCAGTTCTGGGAGAGCCTTTGCCGGTAGCGGATAAAGATATCTTTTACAAGATATTGTCCATGACCAAGACCTTAACAAAATATGAACTTTCTTCCGAAAGGATTTATTTTGGAAGCATGGACAATATGGTATTGTATTTTGGAGATATCAAAGTAGAATTCGGAGGAGAAGCTCTTTTGGATGAAAAAATCATGGTGCTACAGAGTCTGCTTCCCAAATTAGCAGGACAAAGAGGTACATTGAATCTGCAGAATTATGATGAAAATACCCAGACAATCCCCTTCATGCCGGAGGAATGAAGGTTTCGTGCCAAAGGGATGAAGGTTTATGCCAGAGGGATGAAGGTTTTATGCCGGCGTAACGGAAAAGAAAGCTTTCGCTTGACAAAAGTGAAAAAACCTTTGAATTATTAAAAAAATATGTTGCTAATTTGTAAAAATAATTATATGATAAACTATATGGACTTTATTAGGGAATAAGGAGGATGCACCCTTGTTAGAGATTAAGACGAATGACGCTGAATCTGCTGCAAAAATCATCGTAGTCGGTGTAGGTGGAGCAGGTAACAATGCTGTAAATAGAATGGTAGACGAAAATATTGACGGAGTAGAATTTATCGGTGTAAATACCGATAAGCAGGCATTACAGCTCTGTAAGGCTCCCAAACTGCTGCAAATCGGTGAAAAACTTACCAAAGGACTGGGTGCAGGTGCAAAGCCTGAAATCGGTGAAAAAGCTGCAGAAGAGAGTACGGAAGAAATCGAAGCAGCACTGAAAGGTGCAGACATGGTATTCGTTACCTGTGGTATGGGTGGCGGTACCGGTACAGGTGCAGCACCTGTAGTTGCAAAGATTGCAAAGGATATGGGTATTCTGACCGTAGGTGTTGTAACGAAGCCTTTCCGTTTTGAAGCAAAGGCACGTATGACTAATGCACTTATGGGCATTGAAAACATTAAGGGTAATGTAGACACATTGATTGTCATTCCCAATGACAAGCTGCTTGAAATTGTGGACAAGCGTACTACGATGCCTGAGGCACTTAAAAAGGCGGATGAAGTATTACAACAGGCAGTACAGGGAATTACCGACCTGATTAATGTACCCGCAGTTATCAATCTGGACTTTGCGGATGTACAGACTGTTATGAAGGACAAGGGCGTGGCACATATCGGTATCGGTGTGGGCAAGGGTGATGATAAGGCACTTGAAGCTGTTAAGATGGCAGTAGAAAGCCCTCTGTTAGAGACTACTATTACGGGTGCAAGTCATGTTATCATCAATGTATCCGGTGATATTACCTTAAACGATGCTTCTGAGGCATCCGATTATGTAAGAGAGCTGACCGGAGATGATGTAAATGTTATCTTTGGTGCAATGTATGACGCTTCCCAGCCGGATATCTGTACTATTACGGTTATTGCCACAGGACTGGAAGCACCTGCCTCAAAGGGAATTAAGCCCGGTGCATTTGGTACATATCCGGGTGCAAACAGATTTATCCAGCCCACTTCTTATCAGAGTGCAATGGCGGACAGCAGCTTAAAGCGTAATCCGGAAGAAGCCGCAAAGCCTTTTGTAAAACCGGTTTTAAACGGCATCAGCAAGCCTACGGACCTTCGTTCCTCTGTAGAAGAGAAATCCTTAAAGATTCCTGATTTCTTACAGCGTAACAAATAATATATTGGAAATTTTATTACAGTCAGTTAAAAGAAGCCGATACAAGCGGCTTCTTTTTTTGTCTGTCGAAAACAGTAGGAAAAAACAGACAGTCCATAGAAAAAATGTGACAAATTCTTTGAGGAAGTCCTTTTATAATAATTGTCAGGTATGAAACAATCCCGAAAGCCCGGAAGGAGAGGAGGATATGTATTATGAGATTTATGCAGACAGCCTGTTTTTGCTTAATTTCACCTTAAATCTCTATCTGTTGCTGCTCATAAATAAAAGCCTGCACCGCACTGCCACGCGGCTCAGGATTTTTTTGGGAGCACTCTGGGGTGGAGTGGGATATTGCCTGATGTTTTTTTTGCCTATACCTATGCTTTTAAAGCTTGTATTTGCAGCAATATGCGTCAGCGGTGCAGGACTTGTTTTTGTATTCCGGCCGTCAGGTATCAGGGCGTTTATAAAGCTGGCGGAAAATCTGTTCCTTTATGCTTTTCTGTTAGGCGGTGCACTGCTGATGCTGATAAACCATGTGAAGGGGTTTAGAAATCACATGATGTCATGGTTGGGAATTGTTGCCGTTGGTGGTATTTTTGCACTTTTCTTTTACGGCAGGATAGGAAAAATGGAAAAGGAAAAGCAGAAACCCTGCCTGGTGGAAATGTGTAAAGGAGAGGAAAAAGTACAGATACACGGGCTGGTGGATACAGGAAATTCCTTGACGGAGCCTATTAGCGGAAAGCCGGTATCTGTAGTGGATAAGGAAATTTTTGAAAAACTGTGGAAAGAAGAGGAAGAGCCGTTGGGCTTCAGAGTCATTCCTTACCGGAGCGTAGGATGTGAGAGAGGCATTATGAAGGGCTATGAAGTACCGGAGATGGTGATTGAGCAGGACGGCGTCAAAAAAGTATGCCGCAATATTTATGTGGGAGTCAGCGAGGGAAAGGTTTCCACAGCAGGAAACTACCAGATACTGGTACATCCCAAGCTGTTACAGGGATAACAAATTTTCATTTCTGCAGTATTGCAGGTTATTTCCGCGATGGGCAGAAGGATAGGAATAATAAAGAAGAAATACGAAAATGGAGGGATATTATGATAGTTAAGGTTTCGTTACCAGGAAATGAATTTCCTGGAAACACATTTCCGAAAAAAATACAGTTTAAGGTATTAAAAAAGGAGAATGCCTGGTTTCGGATTTGCAAGAGCATTACCAACAGGCAGGAGGGTGGCGATATTCATTACATAGGCGGTGCAGAAGTGCTCCCGCCACCGTTAGAGGCAGAAAAGGAAAATGAAGTGATTAATGATTTGGGGACGGAATATGAGGACGAAGCAAAGTCCATTCTGATAGAACACAACTTACGTCTGGTAGTCTATATTGCCAAGAAATTTGACAATACGGGAGTGGGAGTAGAGGATTTGATTTCTATTGGGACAATCGGTCTTATAAAGTCCATCAATACCTTCAATCCGGAAAAAAATATCAAACTGGCAACTTATGCTTCCAGATGTATTGAAAATGAAATTCTCATGTATTTAAGGAGAAATAATAAGACCCGGCTGGAGGTTTCCATAGACGAACCTTTAAATGTTGACTGGGATGGGAATGAATTGCTCTTGTCGGATATTTTAGGGACGGATGAAGACATCATTTACCGGGATATTGAAACGGAGGTGGAAAAGAAGCTGCTCATGAAAGCAATCGGCAAGCTTTCGGAAAGGGAGAGAACGATTATCAATCTGCGGTTTGGCCTGAACACACCGGATGGGGAAGAAATGACCCAGAAGGAGGTGGCGGCACTTTTGGGAATATCCCAGTCCTATATATCCAGACTGGAAAAAAAGATTATGAAGCAGCTGAAAAGAGAGATTGAGAAGCAATAGCTTCCGCCTTTTCAAACAGCCGGGCATATGCTATACTTTCTTTATTACATACAGTGTTGCAGGCACAGTCCGCAAGCTGCAGGGGGTACATATATGATAAAGAAAGATGATATTTTATATTTGGAATATCTGAAGAAATCAGAATATACAGGGAGTCATCAGGGGATGCGGTATCGCCTGGAGGGTGTTATGGTAGGAGAAGAAAAGAAACTCAGGGCTATCGTATGGCCGGAGCCTCTTAATTTTTTTAAGACCAAGGAAGAGCTGAAGCAAAGCGAAGATTTTTCTTTTTCTGATGACGGCATTACAGATGCCATAGCGTGGATGAATGACAGGTTATTTGATATGCAAAAATAATGCTTCTCACAGTTATCGGCATAAATGCCGGTAGCTGTGAGGAAAAGGGGCTTCAGGCCGTCAGGTAGCTTCGCATACATCTTAAGGCGTTCTTTTCCAGGCGGGAGACCTGTGCCTGGGAAATGCCAATCATTTCGGCAACCTCCATCTGGGTTTTACCTGAAAAGAAGCGGAGAGAGATGATTTCGTGCTCACGTTCGTTTAAGTGCTTCATAGCGTCACTAAGGGAGAGATGCTCCACCCAGGTCTCTTCCTTATTTTTTTTGTCGCTAATCTGATCCATCACATAAAGAGTATCGCCTCCATCCGTAAAAATGGGTTCATAGAGACTCATGGGGTTTTGGATAGCGTCCAGTGCATAGGTAATATCTTCTGTGGAAATACCAATTTCCGTTGCAATTTCTTCCAAAGAGGGTTCCTTCAAATTCTTTCGGGTAAGGGTTTCTTTGGCATAGATTGCTTTGTAAGCAGTGTCCTTTAAGGAACGGGATACACGAATGGAATTGTTGTCTCTCAAAAAACGGCGGATTTCACCGATAATCATGGGAACCGCATAGGTGGAAAACTTTACATTTAAAGAAGTATCAAAGTTATCAATGGCCTTAATCAGACCGATACAGCCAATTTGAAAAAGGTCGTCTACATTTTCGTTGCTGGAAGAAAAACGTTTGATGACGCTTAAGACCAGACGCAGATTTCCTTCGATGTATTTTTCTCGCGCTTCCATGTCGCCTTCGGCAATTTTTGAAAAAAGTTCTTCCTTTTCAGCCTGTTTTAATAGCGGGAGTCTGGATGTATTGACGCCGCAGATTTCTACTTTACCTTGTGCCATAATAAGATGCCTCCGTTTGCTATAGATTTTTCTGCGTTTAGCTGCGGAAAAGGGAATCCGCTTTTCTCTTTTGCGTCTGTGTTAGTATGTACGCGGGCACTTTGTTTTATGCAAAGGTAAAGGGACATTTTTGCAAAAGTAACATATACTGTAAAAAAGCATAAAAGAGGGTATTACATGCTTTTTTCAGAATTGAAATGTAAGGAAGTCATCAATATAAAGGATTGCAGAATGTTAGGGCATGTATCGGATCTGGAATTTGATGAACGAATCGGTTGTATTCATAAAATCATGGTTCCCCGCGGCAACAAGTGGGAGAACTTCTTTAAGTGTCAGGAAGATATTGTAATTTCTTTCAGGGATATCAAGCAGATAGGACCGGACATTATCCTGGTGGATATCTGCATAGATTAGGGCATGGGCTGCAAAATAACCGGGGCTGTTCGTTGCCGTAAAAAGTTGACATAATTCAGCATATGTTTTATAATAAAAACAATAAACAGCGGTGGAAATTCCACTATTACCACAGGGGGTAATCTTATGAAATGTCCTTTTTGCGGCCATGAAAATACCAGAGTAATTGATTCCAGACCGGCGGAAGATAACAATTCCATCCGTAGAAGACGCGTGTGTGACGAATGTGATAAACGTTTTACTACTTATGAGAAAATTGAAACCATTCCGCTCATTATTATTAAGAAAGACAACAACAGAGAAACCTATGACCGTGCTAAAATAGAGGCAGGTGTACTGCGTGCGTGCCATAAGCGTCCTGTCAGTGCAGGGCAGATTACCCAGCTGGTGGATGAGGTGGAAACTGAAATCTTCAATATGGAGGAAAAGGAAATCCCCAGCGAAGCAATCGGTGAACTGGTGATGAATAAGTTAAAAGATCTGGATGCCGTTGCGTATGTACGTTTTGCATCGGTGTACAGAGAATTTAAGGATATCAATACCTTTATGGATGAATTGAAGAATGTATTAAAAGAAAAATAAAAAACGAACTAAGGATTTTACTTTTTTCTGACGATATAACTAATGCACGATAGGAAAAGTGCTGTTAAAGTGCACAGACAGGATACAAAGGAGGTGATGTCATGAGAATCGGCGGCGTATCGGATTACAGCAGTATGTTCAGCAATTATAAGGTACCGGAAATTCCTTCCGTGGATATAGAGCAGCTTAAGCGTACCGAAGAGGTATCAGGCAGTCAGACCCTAAAGGCTGAGCAGAGCAATATACAGAAATCTGATGCACAAACGCAATCCGTAAATGACATCGACCTTTCTATTGAGGAAAATGTACCTGTTGCAAGACCTAACGCAGATGTAAGGGAAATCTCCCTTACCTTCAATGCAGGTGAGGATTTCGGGTACATAGGCCAGGACAGCAATATTGAAAATCTGGATATGCAGAAGGCTATTTCTGATATGAAAAAGGATCAGATATTACAGCAATACCAGTATTTTGTGGGAGGCACAGAAAACTTTCTTCCTCAGAGCCTGAGCGAAGACGGTATGGTATTTTTAAAGTTTTAGATTCCTGACAGCATGTGTTTGTTTACACATGCTGTTTTTTGCGTTAAAATAGGAGGGGATAAAAAGCTACAGGATGGAAGAGATATGTTAGAAAGATTTTACCCTCACCACGAAGTGGATTCAGCTTATGAAATAGATTATGAAGGCTTATATGAGGCGGGCTACAGAGGCGTTGTCTTTGATGTGGATAATACGCTGGTTCCACATGGCGCACCGGCTGATGAGAGAGCTGTTGCCTTATTTGAACGTTTAAGGAAAATAGGATTTCAAAGCCTGCTTTTGTCCAATAACAAAGAGCCACGCGTCAAGATGTTTAACGATGCCGTCGGGTCCTCCTACATTTATAAAGCAGGCAAGCCCAAGGTTTCGGGATATCAAAGGGCTATGGCACAGATGAAAACCACACCGGAAACCACACTTTTTGTAGGAGATCAGTTGTTTACGGATATCTGGGGAGCAAAAAAAGCGGGGATGGAAACGTATCTGGTAAAGCCCATTCATCCCAAAGAAGAAATTCAGATTGTACTGAAACGGTATCTGGAAAAGATAGTATTATACTTTTACCATAAAAGAAAAGCATAGGTGCTATTTTAGCGGATTGCAGAATGAGAGGAAATTATGCAGATTAACGGACTGACAAAGACCTGCGGACTGATAGGAAATCCGGTGGAGCATACCTTATCTCCGGTAATTCATAATCATTTGGCAGAGCTGACAGGGATTAATATGGTATATGTCCCCTTCAGGGTGGAAGCACAACTGCTTGCAGAAGCGGTGGCAGGAGCGTATGCACTGGGGATTGGAGGACTGAATGTGACCGTGCCTCACAAGGAGAGAGTTATTCCCTATTTGAAGGAAATTGACGGTCTGGCAGCGAGAATCGGTGCAGTCAATACCCTGGTTTACTGTGAAGGTGGATACAAGGGCTATAATACGGATATGCCGGGGCTTTACAGGGCTATGATAAGCGATGGAATCTGTGTGGATGGAGAACAGATAGTCATTTTAGGGGCAGGAGGCGTGGCAAGAGCCGTAGCGGTTATGCTGGCAGAAAAGGCAGAAAAGATTTACATATTAAACCGTACGGTAGAAAAAGCAGCGGCAATAGCAGGAGAAGTAAACGGCTATGCAGGCAGAGAAGTGGCTGTACCTATGTCTCTTTTTGATTATGCATCACTGCCGGAAGGCAGATATCTTGCGATTCAGGCAACCAATATCGGTATGTATCCCAAGGTAGAAGAGGCAGTCATCAACGATAAGGCATTCTATGACAAAATTCATACGGCTTATGATTTGATATATAATCCCGGTGAAACAAGGTTTATGCAGCTTGTAAAGGAAGCCGGAGGCAGTGCCTATAACGGTCTGAAAATGCTTTTATATCAGGGGATTATTGCTTACGAATTATGGAATCGGATTAGTATTTCAGAAGAACAGGCAGAGAAAATTTATGAGAAATTAAAGGAAAAATTATGAGTAACATTATTTTGATTGGATTTATGGGGTGCGGGAAGTCCACGGTGGGAATCCGCTTATCGTATAAATTGAGAAGAGTAGTAGAAGACACGGACAAGCTCATTGAAAAAAAAGCAGAGATGAGTATCAAGGAGATTTTTGCAACTCAGGGTGAGCCTGCTTTCCGGGAGATGGAAACAGAGTGTCTTAAGGATTTGCTTTTAGTAAAAGAGGAAAAAATAATTTCTACAGGCGGGGGTCTTCCCATGAAAAGGGAAAACCACGCACTGTTAAAGAAACTGGGGACTGTGGTATACTTGCGGATTACACCGGAGAGCGTATGGGAACGGCTGAAAAATGATACTACCCGGCCATTGTTGCAATGTGAGAATCCCCTTGCAAAAATCAAAGAGCTTTTAGCGATTCGGGCACCGGTTTATGAAGAAGCGGCAGATATTATTTTTGATGTGGACGGTAAGGACATGGAAGAAGTACTTTCCGGTATTATGGAAAAGCTGGAGGAGACCGGTTGTATAACAGGAGGAAAAGAAAATGAAGATACTGGTAATTAATGGACCTAATTTGAATTTTTTAGGCATTCGTGAGAAAAATATTTACGGGAACCAGGATTATGATTATCTGTTGAATCTGATAGCAGGAAAAGGAGCTGAGACAGGAAGCACCATAGAGGTATTCCAGTCCAATCACGAGGGAGCTATTATTGACAGGATTCAGGATGCCTATTTTGACGGTACCGAAGGAATTGTTATCAATCCGGGAGCATATACCCACTACAGTTATGCTATTCATGATGCACTGGCAAGTGTGCATATGCCCAAAATAGAAGTCCATATATCGGATATTACGGCAAGGGAAGAGTTCCGTAAGGTTTCGGTGACCAGACCTGCATGTGACGGACAAATTTACGGAAAGGGGCTGGATGGGTATCTTTTAGCCATTGATGAGGTAATAAAGCTTGCTTCAAAATAGTACTAATTTAGAAAAAAGTGGGCTGACACACGAAAGATTTGAAAAAAACAGTTGAAAAATAGTATTTCTTAGTATACACTATAAAATGAATTAAAACGTGACAATTTTAGGAGGAATATTTTATGATTTCTGCAGGTGATTTCAGAAATGGTATGACTATTGAATTAGATAGTAATATTTTCCAGATTATTGAGTTCCAGCATGTAAAGCCCGGTAAAGGTGCAGCATTCGTCAGAACCAAGCTGAAAAATATTAAGAGTGGCGGTGTAGTGGAAAAGACTTTCAGACCCACCGAAAAATGCCCTCAGGCACGTATTGACAGAAAAGATATGCAGTATTTATATTCTGATGGTGATCTGTTCAACTTCATGGATGTTGAAACTTATGAGCAGATTGCATTAAACAGTGAAACTATCGGCGATGCACTGAAGTTCGTAAAAGAAAACGAAATGTGTAAAGTATGTTCCCACAATGGTAACGTATTTGCTGTAGAGCCCCCTCTGTTCGTAGAACTGGAGATTACCGAAACCGAACCCGGCTTCAAGGGTGATACCGCTACAGGTGCTACCAAGCCCGCTACCGTTGAAACCGGTGCACTGGTATATGTACCTCTGTTTGTAAATCAGGGTGATGTTATCAAGATTGATACCAGAACCGGTGAATATCTGTCCAGAGTATAATTTATCTTTTCATATTGGATAAGCCATCAAGACAACAGAACCTTTCTGTTGTCTTTTTGTGTTTTACAGCTCCATGGTAAGTCTGTCCGGGATAACAGGAATCCAGAAATTTTAGTCCGCAAGGACCGTTAGTTATCAAAAAATATACAAGGAAGGACAGAATATGGATTTTAAAGAATTTTTAGTAAAAGTGGAGAACAGTATCAATGAATTTTATGGAAAAAAGGCAAAAGCAGAGGTAAAGGAGATTGCCAAAAACAATGGGGTGGTATTGAACGGTGTGGTTATTACCGGTGAAACAGAAACCATTTCCCCCACAATTTATCTGGAAGGATTTTATGGAGACTATCTAAAGGGAAAGACTTTTGGAAGGATTGTAGAAGAAATTATACAGATATATGAGGAAAATAAAGTAAAGGTGCCCGTCAATATGGATTTCTTTCTCGATTATCAGGCAGTCAGGGGAAGACTTTTCCAAAAGGTCATCAATTATGAAAAGAATAAAGACAGGCTGGCTGATATTCCCCACAAACGTTTTTTAGACCTAGCAGTTGTGGTATATTATGGCTATATGAACGATTATCTGGGCAGAGGTTCTATCCAGATTACAGTGTCACACTTAGACAGCTGGGGTGTGCCGCAGGAGGAAGTCTTTCGGGATGCAGAGAAAAATACAAGGGAAAAGCTGGGAGTAGAAATTCTGGGAATGAAAGATATGCTGTTGGAGCTACTTGGCGGTGACAGCGAGAGTGAAGAATTTTTGCAGATGAATGAGAATGTGTCCTATATGAACAGGGATATTTCCATGCATGTAATGACATTAAAGGGCCGTTACTATGGAGCTGCAAGTATTTGCTTTCCTGATATGCTGCAGGTATTCGGAAGAAAATGCAAACACAACTTTTATATTCTGCCCAGCTCCATTCATGAATTGATATTAATACCGGACACCGGAAAAGAAAATCCGGACAGTCTTCGCAGAATGGTGAAGGAAGTAAATGATGACCATGTAGAGGTACAAGAACAGTTGTCAGATAATATCTATTATTTCGATTTATCTTTAAATACAGTCGTTTTAGTCTGAAAGTCTTAATAAAATTACCATAAAAAACCACAAATCATGACTTTACATAATGCCTCTTTTATGATATTATAGTCAGAGTGATGTAACAAATTTGTAATATTTGCAGCCGTAGTCTAATGGATAGAACGGAGGCCTCCGACGCCTTTAATGCAGGTTCGATTCCTGTCGGCTGCATTTACATCACTCTGACAATTGGTCTGGGGCTGTGCTGGAAAACAACCACAGACCTTATTCATTAAAAGGAAAGGTGACAGTGTGAAAGAAACAATCAAAGAAAAAGTATTGCTGGTGCGGGATTTTATACTGGCACGGGGCAAAATAGTATTTCCTATATTGTTAATTGCGGCAGTTGCCATTACCGTAATGTTTGCATTAAAGGCAGGTTCAGATAAAACAGAAACAGCAGGTACCCCCGATACGGAGGCAGCAGTGGTGTCAAATGGAAATGCGTTGGAGGATGCTGTATTGACAGTGCCCGAAACTCCGTTAATCGGACCGGATACAGTTTTGACAGAAGAAGAAAAAAGGACATATACTGCCGTGCAAAATTTACTGGTTATGTATTATCAGGCAGTAGCGGACGGTGATGTGGAAACTATTTCTACCATTCAGAGCAGTGTAGAGGACATGGAGAGCATCCGCATTGTGGAATTAGGAAAATATATTGAAAGCTATCCGATGGTAGAGGTTTATATGAAACCGGGGCCGGAAGAGAACTCTTATATTGTAATTGCTTATACCCGTGCGATTATGTCCTATTATCCGGAAGACTATTTTCCGGGATATGCAGCCTTTTATATCTGTACAAGAGAAGATGGTACGCTGTATATCAATCAGGAAAGTGTAGAACCGGAGATTTCCGAGTATATTCGTCAGGTAATATTACAGGATGATATCGTAGATCTCTGTAACAGGATTGAAGTAGAGTATAAGGAAATCTGTTTAAATAAGCCCGAACTGTTTAATTACATTGCAGAAGTAGAGAGGCAGGTAAAGCAGGCAGTGGGTGAAATTCTGGCAAGTGAAATTAACGGTGAGGTCAGCGGAGGCGATGCAACTGTAAGTAACGAAAACAATACTGCAGGCGACGGCAATGCAGAAGCGGGTACACCGGAGGTTGTGGAAGCCACAGGTCCTGTTTATGCGACGACAACTACTACCGTAAATGTCAGGAGCTCTGACAGTGAAACCGCAGATAAGCTTGGAAAGGTTTCAGGCGGTACGAGAGTAGAAGTATTGGAGCAGAGACCCAATGGCTGGACCAAGATTGCATATGAAGGCGGAGCAGGGTATATCAAATCCGAATTTCTGGAGGTTGCAGAAAGTGCTGCAGGTGCGGAAATTATTGGCACCGTTACTACAACTGCAAATGTCAATGTACGTGCGGCTGCAAATCAAAATTCCGAGAAGCTGGGAGTGGCAGTCGGTGGAAGCACATTAGATCTGATTTCTGTTGAGGGTGACTGGTGTAAGGTAGTTTACGAAGGACAGATAGGTTATATAAAGTCAGAATTTGTGCAACAGTAATGGTATACAATGGTAGTAAACAGAAAAATGAAATGTTATAGCATGGACATTATAGTTCATGCTATAATTTTTATATAAATACTTTAAACTTCGACGATAGGACATAATCCGGTAAAGCGGCAGAAAACACTGAGTTGATGAAAAGGAGAGGTTAAATATGGGTAAACTGAATCTGGGCATTATGGGAGCAGGCAGTATTGCCGGTACAATGGCGGGAACTGTAAGTAAAATGGAAACGGTAAACTGTTATGCAGTGGCGTCCCGCAGCAAGGAAAAAGCAGAGGTATTCGGACAGAAATATCATGTAGAAAAGTGTTACGGCTCTTATGAAGAAATGCTGGCAGATAAAAAGGTAGATTTGGTGTATATTGCAACTCCTCATTCCGAGCATTATGAAAATATGAAGCTGTGTATCCGTTATGGGAAGCCTGTGCTGTGTGAAAAAGCATTTACAGCCAATGCATTTCAGGCTGAGGAAGTATTCAGACTTGCAAAAGAAGCAGGAGTATTTATAACGGAAGCAATGTGGATTCGTTATATGCCTATGTATAAAACAATCAAGGAAGTACTGGACAGTGGTATCATTGGTGAGGTCAGGATGGTAAATGCCAATTTGGGATATCCGATTGAAGGTGTGGAACGTTTGATGAATCCGGCACTGGCAGGCGGAGCCTTACTTGATTTGGGAGTCTATACCATTCACTTTGCTTCTATGATATTAGGAAAAGATGTGGATAAGGTTGAATCCTCCTGTGACTTAACAGAAAGTGGAGTGGACAGACAGGAGAGCATCACCATACATTATAAGAACGGCTCCATGGCAGTATTGAATGCCTCTATGTCGGTTATGAGTGACCGCATCGGGGGTATATTTGGTACAAAAGGATATGCGGTCGTGGAGAATATTAATAATTTTGAAAATCTGACCGTATATAATAATCAATACCGGAAGATAGCATATTATGAAGCTCCTAAGCAGATTACCGGTTATGAGTATGAAGTAGAAGCCTGCAGGGAAGCCCTGCAGAACGGCTTAACAGAGTGTCCCCAAATGCCTCACGCAGAAACCCTGCGTATTATGGGAATGATGGATGGACTTAGAAAAGAGTGGGGAGTAAAATATCCTTTTGAGGCATAAAAGCAGTCGGTTAACATACAATTTAAAAAGAAATGTCTGATTTTTGAAATGCATAATTCACTCCGGTAGTGCCATACTGATAGAGAAGAGAAAAGGAGGCACTGTGGAATGAAACCGGAAGAAATCAATGTGTACAGGGAGATACAGAAGAATGCGGAGATGGCGGTAAAAGCGATAGAAACATTGGGAGATAAGGTATATGATGATGAATTCGCACACCAGATATCCCGCCAGTCGTTGAAATACTCCGATATCCGCAACAAGGCAATGAACAGACTTTTAGAGGCAAAGGCTGAACCGGTACACCCAAACTACCTGTCAGATGTTATGCTGAAAGGTGGAATTCACGCAAATACACTTTTTAATACCAGTACAAGCCATCTGGCGGAGCTTATGATTCAGGGCAGTAACAGAGGAATTACACAGATGTATAAAGTGCTTAATCATAATCCACAGCTTATGAAGAACGGTAACTCTCACGCAGTAGAGCTTGCAAAAGAACTGATGGATTTTGAAGAAAAAAATATAAGTATATTAAAAAAATATCTTTGATACAGATTGTACAATTTGCACAAAAAAGCAAAAAAAACTTTTACGATTTAGTGGAATAAAGTGCTTTGCAATTTTTAAATGTTATTATATAATAATGAAAGGGACAAAGGCGTCGCAGCACAGGGGTAACTCTGTGCTGTTAGTCTTTTACTATCATATTATTTTGAGGAGGACATAAAGATGTCATACGTTGATGAGGTATTTGAGCTTGTGGTTGCAAAGAATCCCGCACAGCCGGAATTCCATCAGGCAGTTAAGGAAGTATTAGAATCCTTACGCGTTGTTATTGAAGCAAATGAAGAAGCATACAGAAAAGATGCTTTACTGGAGAGAATCGTAACTCCCGAAAGACAGATTCTGTTCCGTGTTCCCTGGGTAGATGACAAGGGTCAGGTACAGGTAAATAACGGTTTCCGTGTACAGTTCAACAGTGCAATCGGACCTTACAAGGGAGGCTTAAGACTTCATCCTTCTGTAAACTTAGGTATTATCAAGTTCTTAGGCTTTGAGCAGATTTTCAAGAATTCCTTAACCGGTCTGCCTATCGGCGGTGGTAAGGGTGGTTCCGATTTTGACCCCAAGGGCAAATCTGACAGAGAAGTAATGGCATTCTGCCAGAGCTTTATTACAGAGCTTTATAAATACATTGGTGCAGATACCGACGTTCCTGCAGGTGATATCGGTACCGGTGCAAGAGAAATCGGTTATATGTACGGCCAGTACAAGAGACTGACAGGCCTTTATGAGGGTGTTCTTACCGGTAAAGGTTTATCCTACGGTGGTTCCCTGGCAAGAACCGAAGCAACCGGCTATGGTCTGCTTTACTTAACAGAAGAAATGTTAAAGTGCAATGGCAAGGATATTGCCGGCAAGACCATCGCAATTTCCGGTTCCGGTAACGTAGCAATTTACGCAATCCAGAAAGCACAGCAGTTAGGTGCAAAGCCTGTTACCTGTTCTGATTCCACCGGTTGGATTTATGATCCCGAAGGAATCGATGTAGCCCTTCTGAAAGAGGTAAAAGAGGTTAAGCGTGCAAGACTGACTGAGTACGCAGCTAAAAGACCCAGTGCACAGTACCATGACAAGGCAACGGAAGGAACCAATCAGTGGTCTGTAAAGGTTGATATCGCACTTCCTTGTGCAACTCAGAACGAACTGAACTTAGATGATGCAAAGGCATTGGTTGCAAACGGATGCTTTGCAGTAGCAGAGGGTGCTAATATGCCTACTACCTTAGAAGCTACCCAGTATTTGCAGGAGAATGGTGTTCTGTTCTGCCCCGGCAAAGCAGCAAACGCAGGCGGTGTAGCAACCTCCGCACTGGAAATGAGCCAGAACAGCGAGCGTTTAAGCTGGACCTTTGAAGAAGTTGACAGTAAACTCAAGAACATCATGGTAAACATCTTCCACAACTTAGACGATGCAGCTAAGAAGTACGGCATGGAAGGCAACTACGTAGCAGGTGCTAACATCGCAGGCTTCTTAAAGGTAGCAGATGCTATGACAGCTCAGGGTATTGTTTAAGAACTAAAAACGAACCCCGGAGATTAGTATTTCCGGGGTTTTATTGTGCGTATTTTTAAAGTAAGTGTTCGCTGATTTATGTAAATTTTTGATAGTAATATACATATAATATACAAGTAATATACACGTAATATACAAAGTATTTTGCATAATATACGCATAATATACACGGATTTTGGCAGTGTTGATAAATATTTATGCAAAAAATTTAGGGGAGAAATCCCCTAAATTTTATTAACCTCAGCTATAAGTTGAGGTATTGTCTTGTGGGTATAAACACCTTTGGTAACATCATTTTTCATACTATGTCCCATAATAAGTTTTAAACAAACCTCATTCGCACCAACATTATCCATCAGAGATGCGAACGTATGCCGACCGTCATGCGGTAAGTGTTTCATTTGTAGTCTATTCATTACCGTATTAAAATTGGCACTTACATAAGACCCATAGGTGTAATGATTCCCATATTTGTTGTTTACCAAAAATCTCTTATTGGGATCATATCTGTTTTTAATGAGAGGTAGTATTTTATTCGCAATCGGAATAATTCTATCCGTTCCAGCTTCGGTTTTCATACCGCCTATCATATATTGCTCTTCAATGTGAATATTGTCTGTAGTAATTTCAAGTAGCTCCGTAGGACGAAGCCCGGTATAGATTGTTATAAGTATTAAATCGACATTATTTATCACATACAGATTGGCCCACAGGAGAGCTATTTCCTCGTCTGAATAGCGGCTATGGATTTGCTCTACAGGTCCTGCCCATGAATACACAAAGAATTGAGATAAGTCCTTTTCGATGTAATTATTCATAAGGGCATATTTGTACATATTATTTAGTACAGTACGGATATTCGATACGGTAGAATTTGATTTACAAGTCCACATATTGATGCACTCCTGGACTTCATCAGTACGCAGTGCACTGAATTTTTTGTGGTGCAGATCAGATAGATGATTAAAGGCTATCTCATAATTTCGCCATGTGTTGCTTGATATTTTGTCCGGCAGAGTCTTTCTATAATGTTTCCACTTATTATACATTTCTGCAAAGGTCGGTGTTTCAGAATATCTGATGTGTTCCGGGATAACTTCTGCATTATTCAACTCAGATAAATAGGAGTAGGCATGTTCCTGCTTTTCAAAATACTCTAAATACTTAAATGTCTGTTTAAAAACTATGTTGTACTCATATCCATTGGATTCCATGAGTTTTTCGGCAAATTCTTTTGTGTTATCGGTTGAAACGGCAGACCATATCTGTGATTGCCGCTTCCATTTGAAATTGAATCGCTTGAAATCATACAGAATGGCATTAGGCAATTCTTTTGGAGCATCAATTTCTATATATTCTATAATTTCAGAGGTCCGTACCGCATAGGGATTTCGCCGTTTGCCTTTTAATTTAATTACACTTCCGTAACCATTTGGCATTCGCATAATAGCATCCTCCTTAAAAAAGGGCACAAAAATGGCTAGGGTAAAGTTTTTGTAGGAAGATAAAAAATAGAAAGCACCTGATTCCTGTG
>JBJEMX010000064.1:0-28075 GCA_051879895.1 Lachnospiraceae bacterium | reverse complement strand
GTAACTGTAAGGTCGTTCTTTTACCCGGAGATCATGCGATATATGAACAAAAGCCTGAGGAATGCGGTAAAATTATCAAAGAGTTTATTGATGGTTTGGACAGAGACCCGTGAAAAGCGTGTCTGTGTGGAAACTTTTTACAACAGCTGCTGCCTCGGTTATTTTGTACCAAACCTTTAAATCACCCGACATATCACAAATAAAACCGCATAAATCACAGGCTGGTGCAGCATATAAATCAACAGGGAATGTCTTCCAAGCCAGCCCAATACTTTTATTTCCTTATGGTCGAAACACTCTAACATATTTTTTCGGGCAAAGATGCCATGCAGAAAATAGCCTGCCATAAACAGAAAAAGCCATGGAAAAATCGAAAAGTAGTCCGTAGAGAAAAACCCTCTCGGCATAAAGCCCAGATAGGCGGTAAACAGATTGGCATACCATGCTTCGGGCAGTTCACAAATTTCCCACGGTCCAAAGCCCAATGTACCATCATTTATATTTCGGGTAATCACAAACAAGGCAAACACTACGCATAGTCCAATCACCGAATTGCATTTTACTAAGATTTTCTCAATGGGAATCATCAGAAGCATTGCCGAACCAAGCATGGTCAGTACACCGAATATTACAATGTTTTCCGGCATTGCCACATAGGTTACCAGACTGACCAATGCCCCCGCTCCGAACACAGTAAGACCTCTTTTCAGCTTATGTCTCCCCAACGGAAAGCAAAAACCGGACAACAGTATAAAGCCCCAGCAAATACTCTGTTGCCATAGGAACGCAATGTCCGATTCATACCATTTCCAGTCATAGTCAAAGATATAAACCAAATCCCAGACCGCATGATACACCACCATGCTAATCAATATCAGCCCTCTTAAGTTGTCTAAGATTGCATATCGTCTCTTTTCCATCTTGCTTCTTATCTCCTGCTAACCATGCATTTTCTCATTCGTTTCAGATACCTGCTATCGGATTCAGTCACCTTTACAAAGCCAGATGTGCTTCCATTTCTTCAAAATTGATTTCTTTTTTGCTGCCATCTTGCAAAGTAATTACCGTAGTACCGTAATTGCCTGCCCCTGTTTTGTCCTCATACTTTATATCCGCAATGGCAAACAGTTCTTCGTCAGTAAAATCCTCGTGACTTTCCTTGGTAATTACCTGTGAAATCAACAGGTGCGGTTCATAACCACCGTACTGTTTCTCTCTCTTTGTCACTGCATACACTACTATGGATTTTTCAGAATCCGGATTAGTACCGGTACTGTTTACATACTGCAAATCCTGCCATCCATCGTAAATTGTCATAGCGAGCTGCTTTTCTTTACCGGTGGCATCTGTCCCCTTTAAAACAATTGCTTTGGAATTTCCTTTTTCTTTGTGGATAATCTCTGTACCGTTATCCGGGAAACCGTAAGCTCCCAGTGTCAATACTACCGGGCGGCACCACAATCTTACCTTATCCACCCGCATAATACCGCAGGGTATGGGATAATCCGCCAGATTGATTGCCTGAAACCAGTGGGACTCCGTATTCAAATCATATTCAAAAAACTGACGGCGGTACAACACCCCTTTTCTCTCACCGTACCAGAAGGTTACATTGGCTCTGAGACAGTCTCCATGCGTCAAATCCTTTATTATGTACTGCTGGGATTCCACATCACCGCTTTTTATGGCAATCCCCAATGCCTCCCATGGATATTTGGTATTAAAACACAGCTTTGAGTAATTCCACATACCATGGATATCCCCTTTTTGCTTTACCACCTTACCGGTGCGGAGAATGGTTTCACCGTTCGCTTTGTGGTTGGTAAAACAAAGTGCCGGACCGTTTAGCACAGTCTCCTTCACCTGCCCTACTGTCAACGTTTCCCATGAACCGTTATTTTCTCTGGCCGTCCAGAAAGGATGGTTCTTAGGCAGACAGAGACACAGAAATGCCTTTCCTAACCAGAAGGGGGACTCTGCACAGGAATACCCCTGTACCAGTGGGGAAAACTGCCCATAAAAGCCCAGACTGGGAACACCGTTTATAAGAAAATCTTCTCTGGATAAAAACTGCATCAGGGAACCGGACGTAATTCTTCTTGCCAGCCCCGGGTCGGCCTTTGAATTCCTAAGAAGCATATTGGCTGCAAAGGCTGCTGTGGATGCATTTCGGTAAATATTGCTTCTTCCCCACATATTGGTAAACCCGTCGCTGTCAAAGAAATCCCCATAGGTTTCCATAAGTCTGTTGGAATGTTCCTCAAACCGTCCGGCAAGATACGGCTCATTATCATAACCATACCACAAATTCCACAACGGTGTATAGACATTAAATGCCCAACAGGAATAGTAATCAAATGAGTGTCCGTCACGATACCAGCCGTCTCCCGCGTAGTAGTGCAGGATTTCCTGAGCGTGCTCCAGCATAATCTCTTTATCGATAGGGTATCCTTCCATATGTAAGAATGCCAAATCCAGCATATTGAAAAGCCGCCAGTTCTGGGGCACCGTATTCCCATGGGCAAACCCGCTTAAAAAGTCTGCTATAATATCCTTTTCCGCCCCGGTATAGGTATCCCATATTTCACCTTTGCACATCCAGAGCCCGATTACCAGTGCACAGGTTTCTACTGTCTGCTGAAAGCACTGAAACGGGTCTTTACTGCCGGATAATACCTGCAAGTCCACATAATTTCCCACATAACAGGCATCCCCTTTTGTGCAGACACGCAATATCTGATTTTTGTAATACTCACGCATATTGTAGTCACAGACTGTCAACCCCGGTGCATTATGAATCAGCGGTGCTGCAATAAAGAAAGACCGTGTCAGTCCTTCAAAAATCTCTGCTCTCCGTTCTTTTTCATAAATTTCCGCAGGGGCATCCGCATGAGGATATGTAATCTTTGTTTCACTGCGTGCTACCACCACAGGGTCTTCAAAGCTTTTGATATTGCAAAAAATCCCCTGTAACAAATATTCTCCCGCCTCTATAAAGCTTTCTCTGGTAAACCCTGTGTAGGGACTTATATTAAAATCCGTTGTCTTCGGTTGAAATTTCATATTTCCTCGCCTTCCGCCATCTTCGGCTTTTTTACCGGTAGCAAATTCTGTCCGGCAAACTGTAATCCAATCTTACCAGATAAAGAATTCTTCTCCGGTCAGTTTAAAAATGGCTTCAATAAAATAATAGTCCCCGTAAATAATGGTGAACTCATGCTCTTTATCATGAAAAGCCGCAGTACACTTCTCTAACAGATTATCACACTCTTCAGACCAGTTGCATCTTTTTTCGGCTAAGGCGTGTAAAAGTTTTAATGCGGCGGTTCTGTATACTGCCTTGTCATTTTCTATGTTGCCTTTCATCGCCGCATCTGTCAGGTCACCGGCTGCCTGCTTATTCTCTATACATTTTGCAAGCTCTAACAGTCCGCAGGAAGCAATTGCTGCCGCTGTAGAGTCTTCCCATGTGCAGTCCTCAGGCTGGCAGAAATCTACCCAAATCAGCCCGGTTTCCGGTATCTGACTCAGAAAATAATCCGCAATTTTCTTTGCACTCTGCAAATATCTGTCCTCTTTTGTATGCAGATAGCTCAGGGTAAAGCCATACAGTGCCCACGCCTGTCCGCGGGTCCATGAGGAGCCTTCCCCACAGCCCTGTCCGCCATGGGATTTCACATATGCTCCGGTCTTAGGATTAAATTCCACAATATGATTGACAGAGCCGTTCTCCCTTATAAAATATTCTGCTGTTGTGTCCGCATGCATCTGTGCAATATGCAGATATCGGTAATCCTTCGTCTGTTCGTAAGCCCAGTATAGTAACGGCAAATTCATCATACAGTCAATAATTGCCCGGCCGGCATTGGTATGCTCCTCCCCCCAGTCGTTCCATGCACGGATAAACTTTCCCACAGGATTAAACCTGCCTGCCAGATTGTCTGCTGCCAGTCTGCCACGATTGTAAGAGGCTTTACTTCCATTCATACGGTAATTGGCAACTGCTGTAGTAAGCCATTTAAAACCGCTGTCGTGGTCCATTCCTTCATAACGCATAAGGTTTTCATCCAGCTTTGTCTCCAGCCTCTCTGCATTTTCGCGGTAAAGTTCATTCTTTGTGGCATGGTACAACTGCCACATCATACCGCCCCAAAAGCCATTAGTCCACCAGCAGATATTGTCGCTCAAATCATCAAACACGCCGTCCTTTGTAGTATAGGGGACTTTATATCTGTTACGTGCTGCCACCACTTCCATTTTTTTCTTAATTTTTTCGGATATTTCCCATGCCCACAAGATTTCGTCCATAGCTCCCTCCATACATAACAGAATTGTTTATGCTATTTTACAGGATTGACAGTCTTTTTTTAATAACTTATACTATTCAAAAACTAACATATTCTGTTTTTACGAGGGGACTATTATGTATCGGATTTTAAAGGGCGGATGTGATACCAGACACGCGGGTTCTTTTCATATGCAGCGTCCTGACGGACTACCCAATTATGTTTTATTGATTATAAGAAGTTATGGAGAATTTCAGATTGCAGGCAGACATTTTTCCCTGTTTCCCGGACATGCGGTGATTCTTTCGCCGGATACGCCTTATTCTTACAGTAACCCAAAAGGAGATTATATGGATGACTGGCTGCATTTTGAGGTAGAGGATACGACTGCCTTTCAGGCTCTGTACCCTATGATAAATATACCTTTTCCTATCAGAAATACAGAAACCTTTACTGCTTTTATCAGACAGCTGTTGTGGGAAGCTTCCTACATGGAGCCGGTCTATGCCGGACAAAATATTGACGCCCTGTTTACGGTGCTTTTTAATCACCTTATGACAGCATACCGGGACAAAAATCTGTGCGGTGATGTTTTTCCTTTTAAAGAAGAATTGCAGTCACTGAGGCTCACCCTGCAGGGGTCTCCATCCGAAAATCATTCTATCCAAAAGTGTGCACGGGAAATAGGAGTCAGCGAATCCTATTTTCAGCATCTTTACAGCACCCTCTTCGGCATTTCCTTTCAAAAGGATCTCATCCGCCTGCGGATAGACCATGCAAAGTACCTTTTAACTACCACCGATTTAAAGCTGGTACAGATTGCCGCACTCTGCGGCTACTCGGGCGAAGTTCATTTTTACCGGCAATTTAAGCAGATAACGGGAATTACCCCTGCCCGTTTTAGGAAGCAGGGGTAATCGATATTTACCTGATTGCTATTTCCAGCACATCTATGATACGTTTCTGATCCAGGGGAACATAATGCCCTACCGTCTGTGTTCCTCCCTTGGTTGCACGGGCCGCCATCTCTTCAAAATGTTCCTTTCCTATGGAAAGTCCCTCCAGACTCACCTTTAATCCCAGTTTTTTGAAGAATTCACGCAGCCTGTCCGACAGAATAAGTGCACTCTCTTCTTCCGTATAAAGGAAGGTATCTGTTCCGAATACCCGGCTGGAAAGCTGTGCCAGTTTCCATGGCTTTACTTTTGCTATGTACTTTGTCCATGCCGTCAGCACAACTGCCATTCCCTCTCCATGAGTCAGTCCGTATTGTGCACTCAACTCATGTTCAATTCTGTGTGAGCCCCAGTCTGCCACCCTTCCTGTATCCAAAAGGTTGTTGTGGGCAATGGACGCCAGCCATTGCACTTCTGACCTGGCATCCAAATCGGAGGGATTTTTAAGAAGCTTATCCGCATTGACAAACAATGCTTTGATTGCCCCTTCCAGCAGATAGTCTGTTACATCCGTATGCTTTACATCGGAAAAGTACCTCTCCAGCAAATGGGATAATATATCCGCAATACCGCATACTGTCTGGTATTGAGGCAATCCTAACGTGTACTGGGGATTCATAATGGCAAATTTGGGGATAATTCTGTCATCTTCAAACCCCAGCTTCCACTTTCCGTTTGAAATAATGGCTGCATTGGAGGTTTCCGAACCACTGGCAGGCAGGGTGGTAATCACACCGATTGGTAAAACCTCCCGGGGTACTGCACCATTTGCAAAAAAGTCCCATGTATCCTTCTCATAAGGAATTCCTAACGCCACTGCCTTTGCGGTATCAACGGAGCTGCCTCCTCCCACTGCCAGCACAAAGTCTATCGCTTCTTTTTTTCCAAGCTCCACTAATTCCCTGACAAGTTCTATGGACGGATTGGGAACAACATTACCGTTTTCATAAAAAGCAATTCCCAATTCCTCCGTAATGCTTTTTACCGTATCATAAATACCCAGCGTTTTGACAAACTCACCACTGTATACCATCAACAGTGACTTTACATTTTCTTCCTGTAGGAGACGCTTTAATTCCTTTTGTGCCCCCGGTCCGAAAACAATCTTTGCAGGATTATAATATTGAAAGTTTACCATAATGTCATTCCCTCCTGTGTCTCTTACTTAATATTTTCTCTCCATGTAGCCGGCTTAAACTCACCCTGAATAGGTACCAGACGCTGGTCTACATCAATCTTTAATACGGAGTTAAAGTTATTGGTTGCAATCATCTGTGCACCAAAGCCTACAATCACTACCAGCTCGGTATCATCGTAAAACTTCTTCAGATTTGCAATCAGTTCATCGCCAACTGCTGTCGGGTCCTTTACAATCTGCTCCCCTAACTGTGCAAGAAGGCTTTCCTGCTCTGTAAGCTGCAGGTTGTAAGGATCAAGTCCCAATGCCTTTAAGTCACTGATAAAAAACAGGGAGCACAGCTGGCAGCTGTTGGTTGTGGATATGGAATGTGCATAAATGGTTGCTGCCTGCAATCCGATTACCTCAACCAGTCTGTCCCATGATGTATACCATCCCATAAATGCATCATAGGTTGCATAATCTCTTAAAAGTGCCTTCTTCATATTTGTCAGCTTTCCTGCTTTTACATAATTGTCATAAGCCTCTTTTGCTTTTCCTTCCACTTCATTTGCCTCTACAAATTTTACTCTTGCCATAATTTTAATCTCCTTTATAATTTTATCTTTTATTTTTAATTTTCTTTTCTACTGTTTTACCTGATTGCCGGTTTACCTTCCATTTGCTGTTTTTCTCTTAATTTACAGGTACAACCGCACCATCATAGGTTGCATTGATATAGTTTTTAATTTCTTCACCCTGCAATACTTCCACCAGTCTCTTTATTGCTGCGTTATCTTCATCACCCTTCTGTACTACTACAATATTTGCATAGGTCTGTGCCGCAATGGACTGGTCTGATTCTACTGCTAATGCATCTTTTACGCTTAATCCGCCCTCAATTGCATAGTTACCGTTGATAACCGCAACATTCACATCCGGCAGTATGCGTACTAACTGCTCGGGAGCAACTTCCACAAATTCAATATTTTTGGGATTCTCTACAATATCAAGAACGGTAGCATTGATGCCCACGCCCTCCTTGAGGGTTAAAAGCCCTTCCTGCTCTAACAGTAACAGTGCTCTTGCTTCATTGGTAGTATTATTGGGTACACCTACCTTGGCTCCGTCAGGAAGCTGAGACAAATCAGTGGTCTGACCGGCATAAATTCCAAAGGGTTCATAGTGAATGGCACCTACAGAAACAAGCTCCGTTCCGTTTTCCGCATTAAAGCTGTCTAAGTACGGCTGGTGCTGGAAAAAGTTTGCATCCAGAGAGCCTTCTGCCAAAGAGGTATTCGGGGTCACGGCATCTTCAATTTCCACGATTTCCAATGTGATTCCTTCCTTCTCCAGAATAGGCTGTGCCTCTCTCAAAAGCTCTGCATGAGGCGTTAGGTTGGCACCCACTCTGATTACCTTGTCCTCTTTCTTTTCTCCGCAGCCTGCTAATGCTCCCAGTGTTAAAATTGCTGTTAAACCGATTACTAATAATTTTTTCATATGTTTCTCCTCCATTTTTAATTTTTTTTTTTTGATTTTAAATGATATTACTTGCTTTAAATGATACTTCTTGCTTTAAATGATATTTCTTGCTTTAAATGATGTTTCTTGCTTTAAATGATATTTCTTCAGGAATGTCTGTTCTTTGCTGAAAGGCGGGTTCCGGCCTCCTGAAATATTTGTACGATAATAACCAAAACGGCTACCGTAATCCAAAGTACATCCGAGCGGAAACGATAATACCCATAATTGAGAGCAATGGTTCCCAGTCCGCCTCCGCCGATACAGCCTGCCATTGCGGAATATCCCAGGATGGTTGCCAGATTAATTGCGACTCCCAGAATAAGAGATGGCATTGCTTCCGGTATTAAGAACCTTGTAATAATCTGCCACGGGGAAGCCCCCATGGACTGTGCTGCCTCCAGGATTCCCGTGGGTACCTCTTTTAATGAGGATTCTACCAGCCTTCCCACAATGGGAATTGCTCCTATTGTCAGCGGAACAATGGTGGCTGTGGTTCCTATACTGCTTCCTGTCAAAAACCTTGTCAGCGGTATCAGGAAAACCAAAAGAATCAGGAACGGAATGGAACGGAATATGTTTACCAGTGCACTCAGTGCGGTATGTACAATTCTATTTTCCAATATATGTTTCTCTTCCGTTACCACTAACAAAATTCCCAAAGGCAGTCCGGCTGCATATGCCAGTATGGTGGATATTACCGTCATCTGAAGGGTTTCCAGAGTTCCTATACCGATTGTTTTCCATAATTCGTATGTCATGCATCATTCACCTCCTTCTTTACCTCCGAGACGGTTACTCCGTGCTTCTTCAAATATGCCATAACCTGTTCTGCCGAAGTCTCATCCTCAGGCAGCTCTACAATCATCTGTCCGTATCCGATACCGCCTACACTCTTTGTATTGGCACACAGGATATTTACCTTCTGACCGGTTTCCTGTACTAAATTGGCTATGAGAGGTTCACTTGCTGCCCTTCCGTCAAAAACAATTCTGACATACCGGCCACCTGCTGCTTCAAATGCATTCAACTCTTCCCTCTGGGGGAATATCAGGTGTCTTGCCACTTCTGTTTGCGGATTTGTGAAAATATCCTTTACATTTCCGATTTCCGCCAGTTTTCCCTGATCAATAATAGCTACTCTGTCACAGATTTTCTCAACCACGGACATTTCATGAGTAATCATCACTATGGTAATACCCATATTTTTATTGATGTTCTGTAATAGTTTCAAAATTTCATCCGTAATTTTAGGGTCAAGAGCACTTGTGGCTTCATCACAAAGCAATACCTTCGGCTCCATGGTTAAGGCTCTTGCAATCGCAACTCTTTGCCTCTGTCCTCCTGAAAGCTGGGCCGGATAAGCCTTGGCTCTCTCTTCCAGACCGACTATTTTTAATACCTCCAGTGCCTTCTTTCGCTGCTCTTTCCGGTTTTTACCGGCAATTTTCATGGGCAGCATCACATTGTCCAGTACGCTTTTTTGCAGTAGAAGGTTGAAATTCTGAAATACCATCGCCATAGACTGCCTTACATGTCTGAGTTCTCTGTCCGACAGAGCCTGTAAATTTTGTCCTGCAAAGAAAATGCTGCCGTCGGATATTTCTTCCAGTCTGTTTAAGGTTCTTACCAGTGTACTTTTACCCGCACCGCTCATGCCGATGATGCCGAAGATTTCTCCTTCATAAATGGATAAATTCACCTGATCCAGAGCCGTTACCTTATCTTCTTTTTCTCCAAAGCTCTTTGTCACATTTTCCAAACAAAATAGTTCTGCTTTTGCAGGCATCACATCACCTCCTTTATTCATATAGGTTTGCACTGAAGTAACGGTCTCCCCTATCTGGAAAAACAACAACAATGTTTTTATTTTCCTGCATATTTGCCAGCTTTTCCGCTGCTGCCAATGCCGCATCGGATGATGTACCTGCAAAGATACCTTCCTTTCCTGCCAGCCTTCTGGATGCATCAAACGCTTCTGCATCAGTAACCTTAATCACCATATCTACTAATGAAATATCCATGGTATCTGCAATAAAATCATTACCAATGCCTTCAATGTTATAATCTGCATGTTCCCCGCCACCTATGACGGAGCCAACCGGATCTGCCAGTACACCCTTAATATCCGGATTTTTCTCCTTTAAAAACTTCATGATTCCGGTAAAGGTACCTCCGCTTCCGGCTCCTAACACCACATAATCAATATTTCCTTCCAATGCCTCATATATCTCCGGTCCGGTGGTTTCATAGTGTGCTCTGGGATTATTTCGGTTTTTAAACTGTTCCAGTGAAATCGCATCCGGCAGCTCTTTTTTTATTTCCTCTGCCTTTTTAACGGCTCCTGCCATTCCTTCTTCTCTGGGAGTGTTAATCACTTCTGCCCCCAGTGCTTTCATCAGCTTCTGCTTTTCAATAGAAAATTTAGTCGGAACTACAAAAATGATGCGATATCCTTTATTCAATGCAGCAAAGGCAATTCCCAGTCCCGTGTTTCCCGCGGTGGCCTCTACAATAGCGGTTCCCTGCTTTAGGATTCCTTCCTGCTGTGCACCCTCAATCATATATTTTCCTACCCTGTCCTTTACGCTTCCTGCCGGATTATACAACTCCAGCTTTGCGTAAATATTCGATTTCAGCCCTGCTCCAAGATTAGGAAGCTTTACCAATGGGGTATTACCAATCAGTTCCTGCATGGATTCATAAACTTTCATCCTGTTCCTCCTTCTTATTTTTTTGAAGCAGCAATTGCTCTTTCCAGATCCGCCTGTAGTTCCTCTGCATCCTCTATGCCCACGGAAAGACGAATGAGCCCCTCCGTAATGCCAACCTTCTCCCTGATTTCTTTAGGAATCGCTGCATGGGTCATGCTTGCAGGATGGCAGACCAGTGATTCTACTCCACCAAGGCTTTCGGCAAGACTTATCAGCTTCAGTCCTCTAAAGAAAGAATTTGTATCATGTCCCTTTGCCAATTCAAAGGAAATCATTGCCCCACCGTTCTTTGCCTGTTTCTTATTCACTTCGTACCCGGGATGATCCGCTAATCCCGGATAATATACCTTCACCACATCCTTGTGATTTTTTAAAAATTCCGCCAGCTTTACCGCATTCTCCACATGGCGGTCCAGCCGTACTCCCAGGGTCTTAATTCCTCTGATAAGTAAAAAGGAATCAAAGGGCTGTAAAATACCTCCTGTAGCATTTTGGATAAAGGCAAGTCTGTCTGCCAGTTCTTTTTCCCTGACTACCACAAGCCCGGCTATCAAATCGCTGTGCCCTCCCAGATATTTGGTAGCACTATGAATGACAATATCTGCTCCCAGCTCCAGTGGCCTTTGTAAATAAGGTGTATAAAATGTGTTATCCACAATTGTCAGTAATCCATGCTTTTTGGCAATCTGTGCCACTTCACCGATATCGGTAATGCCCAGCAGCGGATTGGTTGGCGTCTCAATATATACAGCCTTTACCGTACTGTCAATTACACTCTCAATATTTTCCGGTTTGGTGGTATCTACCAATTGAAAGCGGAGACCAAAGTTTTTAAATACTTTGTCCAACACTCTGAATGTACCACCATATACATTATCCGAGAGTATCAGGCTGTCCCCTGCTTTAAACAAGTGCAGAACTGCCGTAATGGCAGCCAGCCCGGAGGCAAAGGCAAAACCGTCCGTTCCCTTTTCCAGATCGGCTATCAGAGCTTCCAGCGCCTCTCTTGTAGGATTTCCGGTCCGGGAATATTCATAGCCTTTATGTACGCCCGGAACCTCCTGCTCATAGGTAGAGGTTTGGTAAATCGGAATATTGACAGCCCCGGTCTTTGAATCTCCGTAGATTCCTCCATGTATCAATTTTGTATTTATTTTGTATTCTGTACTTCTGCTCATCTTTTCTCTCCCTTTTGTTAAACCTGTCATAATGCTTCCATTTGCACATCCAACATCTTACGGTCTGATTTGTGCCACAAAAAAAGCAGGTCATGCGAACATGTACCTGCTACTAAATGCAAAATATTACGGATAAATCCATATCAGCAATTTAGATGGTAACAACACGCATGAAAACAAACCGTATCTTTACACATAAAGCTACAGCACATCATACACATCATATCCATCATGTTGTTCTTAAATAAGCCTGTTGTTTTCATGTCGTTTCCTCCTTTTTCATTTCCTACTAGTTCGGTAGGTTGATGTCATAATATACCCTCACTACTCATTTGTCAATACATATTTTTAAAATTTTTTATTTTTTTTAATAGTCACTTTTTATGACTGCTGTCCAAGCCTGCACTCTCTGTCCGCTAAAGCAATGGTAGAGGGGCGGTGGGCTATCATCACTATAGTCTTTTTATTTTTAAGGGACTTAAGTGCCATGTTAATACAATTCTCAGATTCATTGTCCAAAGCCGAGGTTGCTTCGTCCAGAAGCAGTATGGGAGCATCCTTTAAAATTGCCCTTGCTATTGCAATTCGCTGCCTCTGTCCACCGGACAGATTACTGCCACGTTCCCCTGCATTGGTATCATACCCCTCTTCCAGACTGACTATAAAATCATGTGCATAAGCCAGCTTTGCTGCCTTCTCAATTTCTTCGTCAGTAGCATCCGGCCTTCCTATACGGATATTCTCGCGGATGGTTGTACTAAACAGGTATGGCTCCTGCGGCACATAAGCAATCTGTTCCCTGAATACAGTATTTGCACACTCTCTGTATGATTTTCCCAAAATCTTAATATCACCCTTTGCAACAGGATACAAGCCTAAAAGCAGCTTTGAAACAGTTGTCTTACCACAGCCTGAAGCACCTGTTATGGCAACACTTTCCCCCTTCATAACTTTCATGGAGTAGTCCTGCAACAGCGGTTTGTCCTCCCTGTAGCAAAAGCTTATATTGTCAATTGCTATTGCAATATCACAATTCTCCAAAACAGCACCGGCCTTCTCTTTTTTCTCTCCGGGCACTTCACCATACCAGTTTTCCGGTTCCTCAGGCTCCTCAAGAAAATCAAAGATATTCTGTGCATTAACCATACAACCTATCAATTCAGGCAGATAGCGTCCCAACTGTAGAAACTGGAAGGAGAAGCTGCCGTACAAGGCATAAATGGCAGTTAAAGAGCCCAGCGTGGTAAATCCCTGCTGCACAAAGCAGATACCGAGCATCAGAAAAGCCAGTCCGCACAACAAGTCGAAACCTGTGCTGCAGCTTTCCAGCACAGCCGTAAACAACATCTTTTTGCTGCTCTGTTTCGCATAGGTACTATTTTCGGCAACAAACTCATTTACTGTATTTTTTCCCGCTGCATACATTCTTGCCTGTTCCATTCCCTGTAAAAGATTGGACAGTTTTTCTGTCATGATGCTGTTGGTCTTTGACAATTCTCCGGAGACCTTCTTAATAGGTCCAATCAACAAACCGTTTATCAAAAGCATAATCACATTTACCACAATCAGACACAACGTAATCTGCCAGCTCAATATCAGCATCGGCACCAGAAAAACCACTACCTGCAGGATAGGTGCTACTGTTCTTCTTAAGCGGGAGCCATAGATGCTCCCCGTTTTTTCCAAATCATAGGACAGCTTTGACATAAAATCGCCACTGTGGTGTTCTTCGTAATAGGTATATGGAAGCCTTACTTCGTGATAAAAAACTTTTTTACAAAGAGTACCATATGCACGCTTTGCCTCCACGTTATAGATAATTGCCGCTGCCCGGTAAATAATCAGAGAAAGCAGACCTCCTATTACATTCCCGGCAATAATAACAGGTATCCGTCCGGCATTGCCGCTTTCCGCAGCATCTACCACATCCTTCAGAAGAATCGAACTCATAACGGAGAAAAACGCCCATCCCGTACTCATAAAGAAAATTCCCAGCAAATACGGTATGCAGTGCTTCCCCATAATTCCCATGGTCCTAGTAAATATTTTCCACTGCTTCATTGGTACTTTCCTCCTTTCCATACAGACCGGCATACGCACCATTACTATTTATCAGTTCCTGATGGGTTCCGCTTTCTATAATGCTTCCGTCCTTCAGTACCATAATGGCATCTGCATTTTTTATAGTAGACAACCTGTGGGCAATCGTAATACAGGTTCTGTTTTCCGCCAGTTCATAAAGTGCGGCCTGTATGAGGCTCTCTGTTTCCACATCCACCGCAGAGGTTGGTTCATCCAATAACAAAATTGGTGCATTTTTAAGGAATGCCCTTGCCATGGATATCCTTTGTCTCTCTCCGCCGGATAAAAGGATTCCACGCTCTCCTACTATGCTGTCATAGCCCTCCGGCAATCCCACAATGAAATCATGTATCCTTGCTCTTTTACAGGCTGCAACAATATCTTCATCCGTTGCATGCAGATTTCCATAACGTACATTTTCCCTTATAGTTGTGGGAAACAGGAATACATTCTGCGACACAAGTGCAAACTGCTCCCTTGCCGCCTCCATATTCCACTCTGAGAAAGGTCTGCCAAACAAAAAATAACTGCCATTTCCAACCCGGTAAAAGCCGCAGAGCAGGTGAAATATTGTACTTTTTCCGCCACCGGAATCCCCTACAAATGCCACACTGCTGCCTTTTTCCACCTTAAAAGAAAGGTTTGATAATACCTGCTTACCTCCTGTATAGGAAAAATCCACTCCCTCAAAAGCTATTGCCACATCGGTATCCAGACCTTCGGTTTCCTGTCCATCCGGCTCATCATTCTCACAAAGAATTGCCTCCACCCGCTTTACACAGACCATATTTTCCTTTGCGTCCACTAAATTAAAGGGGACGCCTATGTATGCATCTACAAACTTTTGCAGAATCATTAAAAACACGACCAGTTCCCCTAAACTGATACTGTTGTTCAGCACCAGGAAATACGCATATACGGCACAGATAATGTTGGGCATCCACTGCAACATTCTTCTTACCAGAATAGCACTGTTGGATATTCTGGTCCGCTTTGCTTCATTGTCGACCAAGTCGTCGGCAGCCGCACTGAGCTTTTTCTGGAAATATGCTTCTGCCCCAAAGCTTCTGAGCACCATAATACCGCTGACACAGTCCTGCGAAATTTCCGTAATGATATCCGACTTTTGTCTGAATACCTTTCTCAGGCTCTCCAGTTTGCGGACTATCTTGTTTGTAAAATAGAACAAAACAGGGTAGCATACCAGTATCAGAACCAGAAGCTGCCAGTTAATACTGCCCACGTATACCGCATAGGTAATCATGGCAACAGCATTGGTACAAATCTCCGGCATGTTCTGGTTTAACAGGCCATCCATTGCCGCAATATCTGAATTTACTTTATTGATAACAGAAGCCGAACTGTTCTTATCAAAGTATTTGTATTCCAGATGATACAGCTTCCTTACCACCAGCTCCTTGTATTTTGTCTGCACACCGATTGCAAATCCGGATATACAGATGCTTTTCAGAAAAGCGAGTAAAAAGCCCAATACTGTCATACCCAGCAAAGTCACAATAAAACCTGCAAATGCTACCTGTTCTCCACTTAACATGGTGTCAATGGCTGTACCGATAAGGGTATTTCCCTTTACAACTACCAGTGACAAAATATAAGCCAGCACCAGTTCTGCCGCAAAGTACCAGCTATATTGCAGACAGCACCTTGTAAAATTCTTTAATCTATTTTTCACTCCCATACTCCTTATTTAATAAAAAAGCACTCACCGTATCTTTGTATGAGATGCCCCCCAAAAGCAAGACTTTTGAGGGGCGGTTCAGTACTTTCGTCTGTAAGTGCTCTTTCCTAAATCTACTCTTTGAAAATGTCTGATAACATCTGATAAGATTCTTCTTCAAACACACTGGGAATACCTGCATTCTCCAATGTAACCGTAAAGGTATGTTCCGCATCTACTTCTTCCTGAATTTTGCGGTATGCCTCTACTGCTGCCTCATAATCTTCTACACTCTGGCTGTACAGGTTTAAAGAAGCCATTGCAGATACGGCATAGCTCAGATAATAAACCGGACTGCTGACACCTATATTTCTCCAGAGCCATTCCACACACTCATACATATATTCATCAGACTCATCAATACCGTAATCTATAAGAACTTCCCGTACCACCCGGTCAAAATCCTCTGTTGTATAGGCAGCTATATCGGGAGCATTGTAAACACGTTCTTCAAAATCATCTATGAGCGTTGCCTGCACTATCAGCTCAGCAAAATAGTATAGCTGATAATACATCAGTGCATCATATACATCGGCAGGCAATTCATTTTCAAGGAATTTCAGATACAGCATTTCATTGCCCTGTGAATGTGTTTCGCACAAATCATAGGATACCCAGTCGGTATCGGAACACAGTTCCGCATAATAATGTCCGATTTCATGGACAACCGTAAACAGATCCTGATAACCCGGGCCAAAAAAGCAGAAGGGTTCTTCATACACGCTGACTGTAAATGCACCCTGATAAGCCTTTCTGGAATCTGTCGTAACATAGTTATCATTTACAAATATATGCTGCATACCCTCTGTAACACTGGGACTCAGAGAAGAAAAATACTCATCCAGATAATTTTCCTCCAGACTATCATAATCATCATACATAAAATCTCTGAAAAGTCCCTTTCCCTTCCTGTCCAGATTGTCATACGCATCCTGATACCACTGGTAGGACCGGTTGTATATCGGTACTATATATTCTGCTACATACTCCCGGAAGGCTTCCCGTTCCTCTCTGTCATAATCTCTTACGTAGACCAGTTCTGTAGCATATTCATAATAATTGTCATAACCGCTTAATTGTGCAAGTCGATTGCTGTTTACAACAAACTCACCATAAAGGGAGCCTATTTGGTTTTCAAACTCTTCTCCGCTAAGTGCATAGGTCTGCGTCATAATTTCCGCATTCCGCACCTCCAACGCAACGGCTTCTTCGGAACCGGAAGACAAATATTTCAGTTCCACCTCTGACCATTCATCAAAAAACTCCACATATTCCGGCACCTCTGAATTATAAATTTCCTCCAAGAAACTTATATACCGGTTACCAAGTTCACTGGACACCTCCGTTGCATACAGATAATTTCCCTCCAACACTGTATCCTGCATATTGGAATAGTACAGAACTTCTGCAATCAGACTCTGCGTCTGTATGTCAGATGCCAGTTCATCCAGATGATTGACCGCTGCTTCCAAAATTGCCGCATTTACATTTCTATTAATCATTCTTTCACAAATTCCCAACTGCTTTTCAAACTGCTTAATATCCGACTGCGTAAGTGTATAGGCTGGAAATACCTCAGATATATCCTTTCCTTCACTTTCGGGTGCCTGCCTGAAACCGTAAACCGGCCCTATAACCGTTTTGTTGTCTGCCGCTCCACACACAAATAACGACATAACCGCCAGATTCATTACCAGTATTAAAGAAAGAATTCTTTTTGATATTTTCATAGGATACCCATACCTTCCTTCATATGTACAAATATGGCAGGCTCCCTTGGGATTGCCTGCCACATAAACCTTCAATCACACATTCTATTATAACGGTTAATATCCGTTCGGGTCAAGCCTTTTGCAGTATCTTCTCCAGCATACTTACTCTGTTAAAGGGAAAGGAGAAATAATAACCATCTGCAAAATCATCTGTAAGAGCCATCATTTCCTTTGCCAGGTCAATCCCTGCCTGCTCTCCTTCTTCTCTGGTCATATCCTCACGGTAGCGGGCCAGTACCTCCTCGGTCACATCAATACCTGTCATTTCATTTTTCATAAAGACTGCATTCTTTAAGCTGACAAAAGGCATAATGCCGCATAAAATCCGTGCTCCTGTCTCCTGCTTTATATGTCTTAACCGCTCTGCTCCTTCCTTGGTAGAAACCGGCTGGGTCAGGAAAAATGTCGCCCCTGCCTCCATTTTCTTTTTGACACGTCCGATTTCAACCTCCAGATTTCTGCGTCCCTGATTGATGGCACCCCCAAAACAAACCGGTTCCTCTAAAAACTGCTCCTCATTCATATCGTTCATGATACGCATCAGTCCTACAGAGTCAAAATTAAATACGCTCTTTACGCTGGAACGTGCCATGGTGGGAATAGGGTCTCCTGTAATCACTAAAAAGTTGCGAATGTGATTGATATGTGCCCCCAATAGCTGCGAACGCATGGCTATCGCGTTTTTATCACGGCAGCAGATATGCGGCATGACACACATACCGGTTTCCCGTGCCACCTTCTCTGCCATAAGGATGGAATCCGCTCTGGTTCTTCCGGAAGGAGAATCCGGAAATGTCAGCACATCTACACCGCTTTTTAACAACAAATGTGCCGCATCCATCAATTTTTCATCATCACTGCCCAAGGGTGGTGCCAGCTCCACTGCAATCATTTTTTTTCCTGCTTTTCCTGCAAAGAAAGAGCTGTCTTTCTTTTTCGTAATCTCTTTTCTGTCCTCTGCCTTTATTATACTTTTTGGAAGCTGTGTGAAGGATACTCTTTCGTGCAGCTTTCGTATGTATTCCGGTGTGGTACCGCAGCAGCCTCCCACGATATCTGCACCGTCTGCTGCAATATCACTGACCTTATTCACAAAATACTCTATATTCCGGTTGTCAAAAATCATGCGGTTTTGAACAATCTGGGGATATCCTGCATTGGGCAATGCCGTCAACAGTTTTTTCCCGGAAAAATGAACACTTCTGATAATCTGCTGCATATGTCCGGGACCTATACCACAGTTAAAGCCCACAGCATCAACCCACTCCGTTCTTTCCACACGTTCCACTAATTTACGGGCACTTAAGCCCAGATTGCTGTAGCCAAACTGGTTCACAGAGAACTGTACCATCACAAAAGCCCTGTCACCGATAAAATCAAGGGCTGCCCTGATATCTTCCATATCGGAAAAGGTCTCAAATACAAAGATTTCTGCACCTTCTTCTAAAAAAGTACGGCAGATTTCTACATACTCTTTGCAAACAGCCTCCCGTTCCGACTGATTTTCATAAGGAATCTGACCGATATCCGCAGCGATGTAGCCAGGAGCGGGCTGCACCGACTCTGCCGCTAAGCGATATCCCTGTCTGATATTCTCCTGTACCGCTTCCCATGGCATATTCAGGGAAACTGTATTGCCGGCAAAGGTATTGGTACGGATAATCTGTGCCCCCGCTTCCATATACTCCCGATGAATCCTGCGTACACGCTCGGGATACATGGTATTGGCAAGCTCCGGCAGTTCCTTCGTATCGTAAACCTGTGCATAATAAGTGCCGAACGCACCGTCAAAAAGCAGCTTTTGCTTTTTTAAGGTATCCTTTATTGTAGTACTTATCTGTGTCATAGTTTGATTTGCTCCTTCAGTCCTTGTTTCAATTTTTATTGTTGAAAATCAGTAAGTTTTTATTAGCTTTTAAGGCGATTCTATTCATACAATGCATCTAATGCAGCCATGATTTCAGTTGGCAAATCATTTCCGTATATTTTATCCGTTCCCGTAATATATACAAATTTATTGGAAAGCCGGTAGCAGTCTATAGCTACGATAACGTTCCTCAGACTTACTGCATCTGTTAATTCCATATTTATCTGATATCTGTATAGATGCCTTGTTTTATCATATTCCCTGGCACTCCAGGTAATATCGGTTACATAGTATCCTGCATCTGCCAGCTCAAACAATTTTACATTTAATTCCTCCCGTAAGCATCCGGTTCCTTCTGCCAAATCCTTCTGCGAAAAAATATTTAACCGCATCTGTCCGTTTTCTGCCAGAAGTGTATCTCCCTGTAATGCACGCTGTCCCGAAGCCAGTACCATCTGCCTCATCATATACAAATCAATATCCTTTAACCCGTTGGGCAGGCACGAAAACAATGTATCCTCCGTATGATATGGTTCTTCATGGCTATTTTCCGGTTCCTCCGTTTCCCCGACACTTGTATAAGACAAATAGGGATTTCCAAAATAATCGTCTACCAGATATTGCCCGCTCAGGGTCTTATATAAAACGATATAATACACCATTTGGTCTTTCCCTTCAAACTTCAAAGATATAAATAAATTTCTGTTCCATCCGGTTATTGCATTTTCGCAATAACTGATTTCTTCAATCCCTCTATAGGTCAGGTCTTTACCGTCAAAATACTGATAATACTTTTCCAGAATGGATTTTTTCATTTCTTCATCATAAATTGCACTGTCCGCATAGGCCTGCCTAAGCACCACTGACTCTGCATCCTCCAGAAAATATCCATTATCCAGAACATCATATAACGGCTCTATATTCCCGCATGCAAACTGTCTGCCAATATGCTGAAACCTGATTGCTTCATATAACAGTTCAAAGCTGTAACCCTTTTTGGTAATCTGTCCGTAAGTAAGCAAAGCGGCAATTCCTATAAAAAGGAACAGAAAAAATACACATACTGCAATCAGCATATTCTTTCTGCGTATCTTTTTCTTCACCTTTTTTAATGGTACTATCGACTGCTTCCACTCCTGATTTTCATAAGTAACAGCCGGTTCCTCTTCCAGATTTTGTATTAATTGTTTACAGCTTTCACAATTTTCTATATGCTCTTCTAACTGTTTCCTTGTTTCATCGCTACACAAGCCATCAAAATATAATGGAAGTAAGTCTCTGGCAATATTACATTTCATAATGCTTCTCCTTTCTGATGCCCTCTGTAATCTTTTGCTTCGCACGATAATAGGTTACTCTGGCCCACGTATCATTCTTTTTATACAGGTCTGCAATTTCTCCAAAGGAGTATTCACCATATACCCGTAGCAGAAAAACTTCTTTATAGGGTTCTTTCAATGTATGAAGAATTTTCCGAATCATATCTGCCTGCTCATTTCGTATTATTTTTTCCAACAGCATATCCGGAAAATAAGTATCCTTCTTTAGGGATGCTTCCCCCTGATTTTCTATGTATGCATCATAGGACTGCTGCCTGCTATGCTTGCGGCAATAATTAAAATACTCATTTTTTGCAATCTGACAGAGCCATGTTGATATCTTGCACTCCCCCTGAAAGGAATCAATTTGCGAAATAGCTTTTAAAAAAGTAGTTTGTACAATGTCTTCTGCTAAGTCTTTATTATTACACTTTAAATAAATAAAATTATAAATCATATTTGCATATTCCTGGTACAAATCATCTAATTCCACAGGCAGACACCCCCTTCCTCTTTTGTCTTCTGCTATTAAGACACAGGTTTTGCAAAATCGTTACAGCTTTTTTTAATAGGATGTCTGATTACTGTTTTCAGCTTTTGGGGAGCTGTTCTTCTAGTATCACATAAATAAATTTGTAAAACTATCCGTCTTTGAAACACTATCCACATGAATATATACATCCATACAAGTAATCCCTTCTTTTTCATACACATGCTCAAAACAGGATAATATGCCCTCCTTCGTTTTTTCACGAAAGCCATTTGCCTGTAAAAACTCCAGTATCTTTTTATAAGCATTAGGAATACGCTCGAAAGCCGCTTCAAAAGGATTATATATTGTAATTACTGCATAATCGGCCTCTTCCTGATTCGCAAATTCCACCCCCGGACAACTCGTTTCAAATCCTTCCGGTAAAATGTAAGCAGCTACATATCCACGAAGACCAAACCTGTTTTGCAATTCGGATGAAACATATGGAAAATCCCATCCAATCTTCATTGCATCCGGCTGAAACTTCAGCAGACCTGATTGCCGTGCCCAATTATCCATATATGTATTTACATCATCTTCCGGTTTCGGTGTAACCATAACGTATCTCGCCATCCGAAACGCTTTTACCCGTTTTATTGTAATTTCCGAATAAACCTCATCACAGGCTGTTATATCCTGCTTGACCAGAGCATCTAATTTGCATGAAAACACATCACTTAAAGCAATCAGCTTATTCAGTTCCGGGACAATTTCATCCGCTTCCCACTTAGATATTGTTTGGCGGGAAACAGACATAATCTCAGCTAACTGTTCTTGCGTAATCTTCTTTTGTTTTCTCAAATACTGAATGTTTTTTCCTAAACTCATACACTTCTCCTTCCAAGCACATATGTTACTGAAAGCACAGCCTTCATGATATTGATTATTGCATAACTGTTAGAAAAAAAACACCACATCCAACACGCTATTTAAATGTGTAATGTCAACTGCCGGTTTACATTGCTGCTTTTAAGTCTAAGTCAATCCCACTCCTGTTACAGACATGCCATGATGTTCCCGAATTGCCATCGGACCGTTAAAGCCAAGTGAATTCCATTATTTTTTCTCAATCATTAAATGGTGAAAAAATGCTATATCTTTATATCCATCCATATCAGATACCCGCATCTCAATTTCCATCATTTTGTCCTGCCAATCGATATCCTTATGAATTTCCTGATTCTGTTGCATGTCCCAGAATGTTCTCATACCAAGTGTTTTGGTAATCATAAGTTCAGGACACCATTTTACAATATCTGAATCCTCATAATAACGAATTGCCCCATACTTAGACGCCATACCGTCATTTCCATCTAACAGACTATGTGCATGTTCAAAATCATTTAAGAGTACAACCATCTGCATAACCCTTCCCGCACGATTATGCTTCACAATCGAAATCTTTCCATCCTGTTTAAGAACTCTTGCAAATTCCTTAACAATATCCTCTCTGTCCTTGGCATACTCTAATACATTGTGACAAATAATTATGTCAAAGGTTTCATCAGAAAATTTACGTAGTTCATCAATACTCCCTGTTATTTGGGTATATTGGTTATCAGTCCATCTTTCCTTTACACTTTCTTCATCCGGTTCGATTGCTGTTACGTCATTGTGTTCAGCTAAATAATTTGCCGTCACCCCAATGCCACTGCCAAAGTCAAGAATCTTATTATCATGAATATTTCCTAATTGTTTCCACACAATTCTTTTCATGAGACATTCCCATGGTTGTAAATCTGTCACTTTTCTACTCACTGTACCAGCTCCATTTCATCTTGCATTTTTGCAAATCCCTTTTTCTTCGTTTTTAACAATCATGTGCCTTCCGGTTCACTAGAAAACTAAAAATTATCCTCCATAATAAGATGTTATACCAGTCACACCATCAAGAGCACCGGATTTTAATATACAAACCATAAATCCTTCATCACCCCATTTTTCTCTATCTTTATGATATATTCCGTATGTACTGGATGGTTCAAAACCAAATCTTGCATAGAGTTTAGAATTACCTCCAAGAAACACTGCTCCATAACAGCTTGTCTATGCTCAGCTATTCTCTTTGCAGCATCCGTATGGGTGTAGTATAAACTTTTGATTCGGATATCCAAATTCTTCAATAAGCTCATCCTCCACAAAACCAAATTTTTTATATAGAGTCCTTGGAGCAATCCCTTTTTCATCTTCTTCTCGAAAAGTTGATACTGTAATCTCTTTTGTTTTATCCAAATTATCTATTGCCTTTGCTAATAATCTTGAAGCAATTCCTCTTCTTCTATATCGGGGTGAAACACCTAAACAGCAAATCATATTATGTCCTCTTGAAAACAAAAGAACCCCTATTATTTTTGCATCGTCTTTCACACACAACGCCTGTCCTTTACTGATAAAGCGTAAAACAGTTTCCCGATGTTCATCTATTTTTTCTTTTGTCTCTAGTCCGGGAAAATTCCAACTGATTTCTTCAACAAGTTTCATCCACTCGTCAATATCACTATTTTTCCCAAATTGTACTTCCTCAGAACCATACTCTATATTCAAATTTAAAATTTTCTCAAAAAACTGCAGGAATCCATCTTCCACAGCAAGCTGTTCCAATTCATCAGCCGACAAATCATAATAGTATTTATTAGTCTTCATATCAATAGACATACTATCCAACGGAAATCCCTTTTTCCTTATTGCACCATGAGGCTTGTCTGTTAATAAAAACTTCTCACTTGCCATAGAAGGATCCATGGATTCATAAATATGATTTTCATCCATCACAAAGCAAATTGCATTTCTATAGCTTGCAATAAGGTTTCCATACTGTCTTACAAGACCTGCATAGTATTCCATCATTTCTTCATCAGATAAACATTTACCATTTACATTGCGTACATGAACACCCGGCTGAACTTCATCCGGAACATTATCAAAATACAATCCCGAATCGCAGGAAAAAACCGGCATCTGAAATGCTTTGTAATATGCCAATGCTTTCAATTTTGCATTTTCAAGTGGTGTATTGCCATTCTCTGTAACTTCTGGAATACTCCTTCCTTCCACTCTCAAATCATTTAGTCCAATCAATTCTATACCTATCTTCTCGAGCCTGCTTTTCATTACAGATAACTTCGCCGGATTACCTGTTCCATATAGTAATTTCATTTTAGTGTCACCTGCTATCCTATCAATCTTTTCACATCAAAATCTCACTATCAAAATACTGCTCCTGAAAGTGAATCTGTTCCATCCAAAGTCGGCAACCGGAAATAATCATCGGTATCCATAAACTTATACCCTAATTCTTCACTGATTTTTCTGCCCAGTGTAGTTGTTCCTGAACCGGCAGCTCCATAAATATGTATTACGCTTTTCACTTAAATCACCTATAACTTCTTCGTAAAACAAATGATTCTATTTGCTTCTTCAAATCCCATTTTCAAATGAAATTTCAAACTACCTTCATTAACCAGCTCACAGTCACTGGCAAATTCTGTACAACCTTGTTCCTTTGCCCATTCTTGGCAAGCCTTCAGCATGTCTTTTGCCACCCCTCTGTTTCTATATTCTTCCGTCACAAAAATACCTTCCAGATATCCCACCGGACTCGTATCTGTTCCTTCCACATAATCATGTCTCAACCCACATTGTGCAAAACCCATAGCACAGCCATCCAACAAAGCAATAAAAACTACACAACTGCCTTTATTGATATAATCACAAAATTCTTCCGTTAATTCTTCAATGGTATTTGATTTCCACATCTGTATCGCTAAACCTGCAACGGCTTTTGCATCTTCAACAGCCGCTTTTTTAATTATCACTTTCATTATTTCTCCTGTTTAACTCTCACAAATCACTTTCTAAATGTTTTCTTATCTTTTTGAAGGACTTTTCCGTGCTCATTTATGAATCAGGTTCATTTCCGAATATAATCCCACCGTTATATATGACTATATTTTCTACATTTTTTCCGGAAAAATCATTGGACAGGGTTAAATTTGACCAGTCTGATTTATTAATGCAGAAATTAATGGTCAATGTGGAACCTGCTGATAAGTTCTGGGTATCTGAAAAAGTCATTTCGCATACCGTATCCGTATCTTCAGCCTGATACTCCTCATAGGTTCCCTGTACACCATTTACAGCACTATACGTTCCGTTTTCCCCAAGGACTGCAGCATGATAACAGGAATAATCCAATGTTCCTCCGCCTTCATTGGTGAAAAAGTATTTTACAGTCAATTCCTTTAACGGAATATCCGTCTGACCTAAATTGGTAATGTTTAATGTTCCCGATATACTATTTGCAGAACCTTGTGTATTGGCATATTCCACTGTTACAGATAAATCTCCGTTGTTTGCAGAACCGTTTGATAATGAACCGCTACCATTCGTACCTTGGGTACTGCCATTGGTACTGTTACCATTTGAAGCATTATTACTATTTGAAGTATTGTTACTGTTTGAATTACTGTTTTCCGGGGTACTTGTGCCCACACTTTGCCCGGCATTGGTACCTGCCTGCGGCTCGGTTCCATATACAAGTGTATCCTCTTCATACAGTGCCAGATTCATGGCCGGAATCACACCTCCGTTTGGCAGTCCTTCAAAAGAAGGGTCATTGCTGTTATCCCAGATACCAATCCTGCTTCTCACCCGAACCTGAACTTCTTTCTTATAGTGTTCCTGTCCGCCCGGATAAAGGGAAGTGCCATCAAATACAACTGATAAATAGTAGATATGATTCTCTTCATCCCACACTTTTAATCCATCTGCCGCTGCATTCTGCATATAATTCGTTGTAATCTCTATGTCATTTGCAGTACCGCCTGCATTATATATCTCCGACAGATCCATATAGTAACGAAGCTCCAATTTTTCCGGTGCACGGGCAGGCCATGCCGTTTCATTATACACATATGCCTTGACTTCAATGAAATCATCCCCCAGAACATTAATGCCCGCTTCTGCAAATAACTCCGGTTCATCAACCGGTTCCACCGCACCAAAATCTTTTAATGTCTGCCCATGATATCTATTGTAAAGCTTTGCCAATAATCCGGTAAAACCGGCATTATAATCGCAGGCAACTTCATTTGTCGTATAGTTTGACACCTGGTCCGTATATCCATCCGATGCGTCCGGACCACCAACTAATGCACCATACAGGGTATGTCTTTCCCATGCAGGTTCATTCATATTGTTGCTGTATGACCCCTGTGCCGTTCTGTGATGAGGATTTTGAGGATAATCATCCCCGAACCCAATTAAATAGGAAAATCCGGTATCTCCTAATACATAATTTGCCTGAGAGACAGCAAAATCAAAGTATCCATCCGCCTTTGAAGCCGGACAGCCTTCCCACTCACTATATACGGCTGCAATAAATGCCGTTGTTGTTGCGTAACGAAGGGAACCCCAACTGTCAAGCCAGGCAAGCCCCTTGGGTGTATAGGTAATCCGCTCGCCACTGCTTGTACCGGTACTCCAATAATCCAAATGCTGTTCCACTGCATCCTTATATACATCTTTTCCCGTAATCTGAGCCAGCATTACTGCAGCCCCTATATGTACATCATCCCAGCACATAGCCCAGTTATAATCCTGTACTGCCTGCGGATAATAACTTTCTGCTTTTGACAAATATTCCTTATCACCGGTTGCCAGATAAAGCCATGCACCTGCCCAGGATAATTCATCATAGTATCCGCTCCAGGAATTGTAAAATCCATTTGCTGCCGTGTACCCTGCATCACTCTTATACTTATCCGCAAATGCATAAAGACTTTCTGCATGATTCAGACACATTTTGCTATATTCCGGATCCGAATCCTTAAAAATAATGCTGCAGATTGCCAGCGAAGCAGCACTTTCTGCTGTTACCGCAGACCCCGGTGCATCTGCCGTTACGCAATAAGCCGGCCGCTCCATCTGCAGCTCCAGGACCTCCGCAGGTCCCCACCAGGAATGGTCACTGCCTCCATTGCCTACCTGATAATAATAGACTTCGTCCTCAGGATGACATTTGATAAAATAGTCATTCGCCCACCTGATATTCGCCAATGCATATTCTAACTGCCCGCTATCCTCGTACGCATCATAATCCTCATATAATGACCAGCCCAACATGGCTGCGGAATACGACATGGGCAGATTGAATTTCACATGATCCCCTGCATCATACCATCCCCCTGTCAGATCAATCCCAACATCACTTCCATCATTCAGGCAGGAATCCCCTCTCCAATTGCAGCGTACCACCTCAGGCAGTTCTCCGGAACGCTGCAGTTCATAGAATAGCAAAGATTTCTGAAGTGCCTCACCATAATTGTATTTACCGGTTCCTTCGATTCCTTCATAACCATTTCCGGTCTCAGTTCCTACCACCGTATGGTTTGCCACACCTTGTGTAACCGAAGTAGTTACCTCTTCTTTGTTATCCTGTTCTCCACTGTTATTTTCCGGTTCAGCGTTTTCCCTTTCTAAGGTTTCCGATTCCAGGTTTTCCGATTCTGTGCTTTCTGCTTCCAATGTCTCCGCTGAAATCTCGTTGGTATTCGTCTGCACTAAATTCGTTGCTTCATTCTTTCCTTTTTTCCATACGATTATAAAAGCTATAATTCCTGCCAGAGTTATCAGAATTGCAGCAATAATTATCGCTCCTTTTTTCCTCCTGCCCATAATACCCTCCTGATTCTATACTGTTCAATTATACTCGATACAAAACATTGACCACCAATATATTTCATCATATCAAAAATCCCACAAGTTCACAATAAACTTGTGGGATTATGCTTGTCCTTGAAGGGATGGTCTATTCGAACTCGGCAAGTTATCTCTTTATCTTAAACTATTTTGTTTAAGTTTTATTTGAAATCTGCCGATATTTTACTTCATTTACACATTTTATTTTGGCTTACTGATTTTCTGTTGCCAAAGTGTTGCCACAAATACTATACTAAACTTTTTTCATAGATACTGTCAAGGCTAATCCCA
>JBJEMX010000063.1:0-29091 GCA_051879895.1 Lachnospiraceae bacterium | reverse complement strand
TTCCGCCACTCGCCGGGGCACAGATGGCGGTTTTCTCTCTCCTATACCCCGCTTCCGCCACTCGCCGGGGCACAGATAGCTGTTTTCTCTCTCCTATACCCCGCTTCCGCCACTCGCCGGGGCACAAATAGCTGTTTTCTCTCTCCTATACCCCGCTTCCGCCTGGATAGCGGGGTTTTTTTGAACATTTTCCGTTTCTATGCCCCTGGCTTGCCATACTGTGGGGCATATATGAATCCTTTCTATTTCTATACCCCGGACTTACTATACAGTGGGGTATGTATGAATATTCCTTACTATACCCTGCCTCAGCCATCTCAAAGCAGGTATTCAGGCTCTACAACTTCTCATTTTCCAATTTGACAACTTGGAAGTTACACATTTCTACCCACAGTGCTCAGATACACTGAATTAGGTAGAAATATCTTTACAAATACTCAATAAATGAAGCATTTTTCTACTATATGAGACCTGTGGAACACCAAATGGCAGATAACAACTCCGGAATCTGTTTTATTTCCATCGGGAAATTCTTCCGGGGTAGCTTCAAAGCTATCTATTCTTATATTAGACCTATTGCCACGGGTTTGTAAAGTACTGCCTTCCGGTCATCGCAATACTGCCTTCTGACCATTACAATAATGGGGCTGTTGCAACAGCCCCATTATCCGTCTCAAATTGTTAGAATGTTGTTATGACCTTCTCTCAACCTTCTCTTACCGCTTTGGCTGTCAGTGTGCCTCCTTCTACATCTATCAGAATGGTGTCTCCTTCAGCCACCATATCTGCCAGAATCAGTTTGGCGGAAAGAGTTTCCACATGCTTCTGGATATAACGCTTCAAGGGCCTTGCACCATAGACAGGATCATATGCATTGTCTATGATAAAGGCTGCCGCCGCATCTGTAAGCTCTACCTTCAATTCCTTATCGGCAAGACGCTTATTCAAATCTGCAATAATCAGATGAATAATACCGCCTATATTCTCTTTCGTCAGCGGCTTAAACAGAATTGTTTCATCCAGACGGTTTAAAAATTCCGGTCTGAAGTGATTACGCAAATCCGCCATCACCATGGATTCTGCCTCCGGCCGGATAGTGCCGTCGTCTTCAATACCGTCTAACAGATACTGGGCTCCGATATTGGAGGTCATAATCAGAATGGTATTCTTAAAGTCTACAGTACGCCCCTGGGAATCCGTAATCCGTCCGTCGTCTAATACCTGCAGCAGGACATTAAATACATCCGGATGTGCCTTTTCTATTTCATCAAACAATACGACTGAGTAAGGTTTTCTTCTGACTGCTTCGGTCAACTGTCCGCCCTCTTCATATCCTACATATCCGGGAGGTGCTCCAATCAGACGGGATACGGAGTGCTTCTCCATGTATTCACTCATATCGATACGCACCATGCTGCTTTCATCGTCAAAAAGTGCCTGTGCCAGAGATTTGGCAAGTTCAGTCTTGCCCACACCGGTAGGGCCTAAAAACAGGAAGGAACCAATAGGCTTGGTAGGATCCTTGATGCCCGCCTTGGAACGCATAATTGCTTCGGATACCTTGGTTACACCTTCGTCCTGTCCTACGACTCTCTTGTGGAGTTCTTCATCCAGATGCAGGGTTTTATTTCTTTCACTCTCCGTCAGTTTGGCTACAGGAATACCGGTCCAACGGGAAATAATTCTGGCAATCTCTTCCTCTGAGACACTTTCATGCACCAGAGAAAGCTCTGCATTTCTGACCTGTTCTTCTTCGATTTCCAATTGCTTTTTCAGTGAAGGAAGTCTGCCATAGGAAAGCTCCGCCGCTTTTTCCAAATCTCCTTCCCTCTGTGCAATCTGTATCTGGCTGCTAACGCTGTCAATTTCCTCACGCAGCTTGGAAAGTCTGTCCACAGAAGCCTTTTCATTGTCCCAACGGGCCTTCTGTCCCGCAAACTCTTCTTTTAACTCTGCCAGTTCCTTCTGCAAAACTGCCAGCCGTTCCTGACTGAGCCGGTCATCTTCTTTTTTCAGTGCTGCTTCTTCAATTTCCATCTGCATAATCTTACGCTGCAGTTCATCCAGTTCGGTAGGCATGGAATCCAATTCTGTTTTAATCAGTGCACAGGCTTCATCCACCAGATCGATTGCCTTATCCGGCAAAAATCTGTCCGAAATATACCGGTTGGAAAGCACCGCTGCACTGACCAGTGCATTGTCCATAATCTTCACTCCGTGGAATACCTCATAACGCTCCTTTAAGCCACGCAGGATAGATATCGTATCCTCTACGGTAGGCTCTGCCACCAACACCGGCTGGAAGCGTCTTTCCAGTGCCGCATCCTTTTCAATATACTGTCTGTATTCATCCAGCGTGGTCGCACCGATACAATGCAGTTCCCCTCTGGCCAGCATAGGCTTTAACATATTGCCTGCATCCAGGGCACCATCGGTCTTGCCCGCACCTACAATAGTATGCAGTTCATCAATAAAAAGAATAATCTGTCCTTCGCTCTTCTTTACTTCTTCCAGAACGGCTTTCAGACGCTCTTCAAATTCTCCTCTGTACTTGGCACCGGCAACCAACGCTCCCATATCCAGAGCAAATATCTTTTTGTCTGCCAGTCCCTGTGGTACGTCGCCACGCACAATACGCTGTGCCAGACCTTCCACAACCGCAGTTTTACCTACACCGGGTTCCCCGATAAGCACCGGATTGTTCTTGGTCTTTCGGGATAAAATACGGATAATATTGCGGATTTCATTGTCCCTGCCAATCACAGGGTCAAGCTTCTGCTCTCTTGCTTTGGCAACCAGTTCCTGCCCGTATTTATTCAGGGTATCATAGGTTGCCTCCGGATTGTCACTGGTTACTCTCTGGTTTCCTCTGACGGTGGAAAGTGCCTGCAAAAATCTCTCACGGGTAATGCCATACTCCTTAAAGATTTCTTTCAGAGCCTTATTGGGGTATTTTAACAGAGAAAGAAACAGATGCTCTACCGATACATACTCATCGCCCAACTGCTTTGCTTCGTCCTCTGCGGACAACAGGACTTTATTCAAATCCTGCCCCACCTGCAGTTCTCCACCCTGTACCTTTACGCGTTTACTCAGGGCATTTTCTACCCGTCCTAAAAAATGCTCCTTATTAATTTCCATCTTTTCAACCAGCTTTAAAATCAGGCTATCCTCTATAGTCAAAAGGCTGTAGAGTAAATGCTCCTGTTCTATTTCCTGATTTCCATATTCGTAAGCCAGCTTCTGGCAGCCTTCTACTGCTTCCAATGATTTCTGGGTAAATTTTGAAATGTTCATATCATTACCTCCCTTTCTGCCGTATAATTTCTATTCCTTTACAGCTCATCGGCATTACTTTTCATTTACTCACCGACATCCTGTTCTTTTTGTTCTATCATTACTATAACACTTGCATTTCAAAAATCAATATCCTAATTATAAACATTTTCTAAAACTTTATTCTATATTACCGTGTGACAACTTATATTTATAATAAAGAATTTGAAACGAGTACATACATGGTCCCGCTGATTGAAGCTTTAGAAAAAATCAATGCTTTTTTATGGAACGGTCCCATTATCATTATTTTATCTGCCACGCATTTATTCTTTACTTTTAAATTGTTTCCCCAGAAGCACACCTTCCGTGCCATACGCCTCTCCGTCTCTTCCGGGAACACTTCCGGAAAAGGAATGTCCGGCTTTGCCACACTGGCAACCACTCTTGCTGCCACACTGGGCACCGGTAATATCGTAGGCGTTTCCACCGCCATTGCTCTGGGCGGCCCCGGTGCATTGTTCTGGTGCTTTTTAACCGGTCTGTTCGGTATGGCCACCGCTTATGCAGAATGCTATTTAAGCTGCCTGTACCGCAAAAAAGCTGCTGACGGTACCATATCCGGCGGTCCCATGTATGTACTGGAAAAGGGATTGAAAAGCCGCTTTCTTGCCGGCTTTTATGCTTTTGGCGTAGTCTGTGCCGCCATCGGTGCCGGCTGCACGACCCAGTCTGCCGCTATTGCCGATGCCGCTTACAGTACCTGGCACATATCCCCCCATATTATCGGTATGGGTGCTGCCATATTGACCGGAATGGTCATATTAGGTGGTGTCGACAGCATTGCTTCCTTTTGCACGAAATTAATTCCTGGCTTAAGTTTTTTATACCTGGCCGCCTGTCTGCTCCTAATGTGGCAGAACCGCTCCTTTTTGCTGCCCTCTCTGTCGCTAATCATTTCTTCCGCCTTTACGGGGCGTGCTGCTGCAGGCGGTTTTGCAGGCAGTACTTTTTTGCTTGCTGCCAGATTCGGCATTTCCAGAGGACTGTTTACCAATGAAGCAGGGATTGGAACCGCTGCCATTGCCGCCGGTTCCTCCACGGATATATCCCCCGCCAGACAGGCTGCTATTTCTATGACAGCCGTGTTTTGGGACACAATTGTCATGTGCACTTTAACCGGATTTACCATAATCAGCAGCATTCTGGCACACCCTGACAGTGCTGTCGGTTATAGTGAAGGCGGACTCACCAGTGCCGCCTTTTCCTTTCTCACATTTGATAACACTCGTACTTTTTGGCAAAACTTAAGTCTGGGAAAAGTCCTGCCATTCGATGGCAAAATCTTTTTAACCTTAACATTAGTTGCCTTTGCCCTGGCTACCCTGGTAGGGTGGTGTTATCTGGGCGAAAAAGGAGCGGCCTACCTGTTTGGTACCGGTAGCATCCGCTCCTATCATCTGGTTTATATTGTCATGATTTATGTGGGAGCCATTCTCCCCATGCATTTGGTTTTTTCCATTACGGATTTTATAAATGCCTGTCTGGTCCTGCCAAATGTACTCTGCCTGTGGCTCCTTTATAAAAAGATTAAAAAGCCGGTTCTTTAGAAACTGCCTGCTTATCTGCCCGAAAACGATTGTCCTGCTGATTCCCGTTCTACCAGATTGCAGGAAAGCTTTTCCAGTCTGCCAAAAACCTCACCACGCAACATACTCAGCAGACAATCCACAGCTACAGTTCCCTGCTCCTCAAAATTTGTACGGATGGTGGTCAGTGACGGTTTCAGGTAACGCCCCAGTTCTATATCGTCGCAGCCCATCACTTTTACGGTTTCCGGTACTGCAATACCTGCCTGTGAGAGTGCTTCCATACAGCCGATGGCACTCTGGTCATTGGCTGCAAAGATTGCCTGCGGCAGACTGCCCTTCTTCTCCAGAAATGCCGTGATTGCTGCATATGTCTCATCCCTTGAGAAATTTCCCTGCCAGATGAATTCCTCTTTTAGGTTAACTCCCTCTTCCTTTAATACGTCCAGAAACCCTTTTTTACGTTCATTACTGTCATAAGTATCGGGCCCCGTTACGAGCCCGGGTACTGTTATACCCTGCTCTAACAGATATTCCGCGGCCATCCGCCCCGCCTGATACGAGTCAAAAAATACACCTGTCTGATATTTTCCATAGATTTCTTCATTCAGGTATACTACCGGAATTTCATTTTCCTGTAGCTGCTTTTTCTGCCTCACAGACAAAGGACTGTTTAAAATAACCGCTCCATCCACTCTGCCGCCTAAAAGATTGGTCATAATGGTTCTACGCTGAGTCGTTACAAAGACATGTAGTTCGTATCCGTCCGCCCTACACTTATTTGCCATCGTATCTGCCAGTGCTCCCATATAAGGTCCGCCCATAAAGGGCACAAACAAGCCGATAACCTTGGTAGCTCCCGCTTTGAGATTACGTCCGTTCAAATTGGGTACATAGTGAAGTCTTTCTGCTACCTCCAGAATATGAGACTTTGTATCCGGTCTCAATACATCTACATCATTCAGGGCATTAGAAACCGTGGATATGGATACCCCGGCTTCCCGCGCTACATCTTTGATTGTTACCTTCCCCATTATTCCTCCACAAACTCAACAAAGGACAGATTAATACCCGGTCTGATATGGGTAATCTGCATTTCATACAGCCCTTCCTGCAAAATAATCTTTCCTGCACGCTGTACATACCAGTTACCATTCGTACTGTGGGTCTGTATGTCTACTGCTTTTCTGCCGTTTAAAATTAACTGGCAAAGCATCTGTGCACTCTGCTTTTCTTTAGACATGACGCTGGCATTGACACCGTATATTCCTGCTTTATCCACTTTGAGCGTTAAAATTTCTTTATCGCCCTTTCCATCTGCAATGTCAATTTTTGCAACGTCATTTATGTTAATTATATTACCTGCCTTTTGGTTTGTAAAGGGTTGTGCGGCAATGGCTGCGGGTTCCAATACTTTTACTTCTCTGTCTGAAGCCGGAACTGACAACAGGAATCGTAGAATATTCATGGCACTACGCTGTAATTCTCCCAGGGTTATTCTGCCTGCTTCGATACCGCCGTCCAAATCATCTCCTCTGGCATTGATTGCCGCACCATTGTTATTTACTACCATATATACGTCGTTCTGGGAACGTACCATGGAGCACATATTCGTAAGGTTTACATTCCTTCCGCCCTTTATTACATCATTTAAGTCTGCCCACCAGTCTGTCATCACAACACCTGTATAGCCCCATTCACCACGCAAAATAGTGGTAACGAGATCATAGTGGTTGGCATTCTGGAAGCCGTTCATGGGATTGTAGGTCGTCATAACTGCCCTTGCACCACCCTCGTCAATCGCCATCTTAAAGCCCCTCAGATAGATTTCCCTGAGTGCCCTTTCAGAAACCACGGAATCTACGGTATGTCTTGCAATCTCCTGATTGTTGCAGGCAAAATGCTTAATGGTACCGGTGATACCGTTTCTTCCCAGACCTCTTTCGCAGGCGGCTGCAAATGCACCGGTTACATAGGGGTCTTCTGAAAAGTACTCAAAGTTTCTGCCATTCAGCGGGTATCTGTGAATATTGATGCCGGGGCCTAACAGCGTGTCGATTTCGTTGTTTACCAATTCCTTTCCTTCCCAGTAGAACAATTCTTCCATCAGCTCTGTATTAAAGGTGCATGCGAGCAGAGTGCCAATAGGTAACTGGGTGGCCTTTTCCCCTGTATCGCGGCGGATACCGGAAGGACCGTCCGATGCACAGGCTGCGGGAATTCCCCTTTCTGCCAGTTCGTCACTCACTCCGCCGAAGGCTGCCGCAGTACCGGAGGTAACTCTGGGATTACACATACCTTCACCACGAACCAGAGTGTGCAACTCCCGAACGGAAAGCTGTGATACAAACGCTTCCAAAGAAGCCTTCCCCTTCTTGACATCTCCAAACGTAATACCCTTTTCTTCTATAGGAAATGCTTTCGGCAGATTATCCTCAATCCTCTTTGCCAAATCGATGGTCCGCAAGGGAACCGGCTCATATGTCACTTCATAAATACCATCCCTTCCCACAGAAGGTTTCATTCTGCGGAATGCCTGTACCGGTGCCGATGCTTCGGTCAGTTTTTCTGTTACGAGCAATTCATTAAGCGAAAAAGGTGCTTTCCCGCCACACAATGCTTCCTTGGTGTTGCGGCAGTTATTTCCCACATAAAAACGGTATTCTCCTGCTTCCAGTACATAGCAGGATTTATTTTGGGTAATGCCTCCATCATCGTAGGACGCAAAACGTGTTACCGGAATACGCAAGGTCATTTCTTCACTTTCTGCTGGCTGCAAGCATTTTGTTTTTGCAAATTGAACCAGTTCTCTGCGGGGCTTACCCAAAAGGCCCTGAGGAGCTTCTACATAGACCTGCATAACCTCTTTACCGGCATAAGCTCCTGTATTTTTTACACAAACGGATATTTCTACGACACTTTCCTTTCCTTCCCCTGACATTCCTGCTTTTACAATATCCCAGTCGAAGGTCGTATAAGAAAGACCGAAGCCGAAAGGATACAGTACCTTTTCGGGACAAAAGGTTTCAAAATAGCGGTACCCCACATAAATATCCTCTTCATAAAAATTGCGTTCTTCATCACCATAATTAGGATATGCCGGATAATCACTCAGCTTTTGGGCAATGGTATCCGTCAGATGTCCGGAAGGTGTCACTGCTCCCACCAGCACATCTGCTGCTCCATTACCTCCTTCAATTCCACCGTGCCAGGTATACAAAACCGCTTTAATATGTCCGTGGCACCAGCTTTCATCTAACCAGCTTGTATCCATAATATTGGAAACATTATAAATAATGGCAACATTTTCAAAATATTTTGTTACCAGTGAAATCATTAGTTTTTCTTCTTCCGTTAACCGATAGCTTCCCGGTTCATCCAGATTGTCCTTTTCCTCGCCTGCGGTTCTGCCGATTACCACAAGTGCTTTGTTGGAAACCACAGCCGCTTCTTTTACAAGGTCTTCTTCTAAAACCATTTCCTTCTGAAACCAGGATTCGGATGCAAATTCTCCGTTCCCGGTATCAGCAGGGTTTTCTTTTACAAACTTCTCGTAAACCTCTGCTACTGCTTTGTTTATCGTTACCCATGGATAATTGCGAAGTCCATCCATCAGGTTGGTTGTGTATTCTACATTTACAGAGCCGCCCGAACCGGTTCCGCTCCTAAAATAATCCAGATAGCAACGGCCGAACAGTGCCACATTATCCTCTTTTACGATAGGCAGCATCTGTCCTTTATTTCGTAACAATACGGCACCCTCTGCTGCTGCTTTTCTGCAAAAGCCTGCTACTTCCTTTAATGGTCCGAATTTCTTTTCTTCCTGCATTATTATCCCCTTTCTACGCTTATATGCGTAATAAAAACGTTTTTATTTAAAAATAGTATATCATTCCACCATGTACTTTGCAATCAAAATTTACTTGAAAAACTTACCATAATATTTTTCATTGCTCTGCTAATACTAACATCAAGATAAGTGATAACAACACACTTGACGCGGACAACAGTTTCCGGTTACGGAAAAGCTGTAGTATGTAATCTCCGGGATAAGTGGTTATTATCCACTTATCTTGAGAATAGATTACAATTCAGTATTGTAAAACAAAAGGATATGGAGGTGAAAAAGATGGCAGGTAGCAAATCTAACAGAGTAGAAGTTCCTGAAGCTAAAGCAGCTCTGGATCGTTTTAAAACTGAAGTTGCATCTGAACTTGGCGTAAACTTAAAGGAAGGTTACAATGGTGACTTAACTTCTAGAGAAGCTGGTTCTATCGGCGGCGAAATGGTTCGTAGAATGATCAAGAAGCAGGAAGAATCCATGAAATAAGGGTTCCGGCTGAAATAGATAGTATCTTAAAAGGAGCTGTACACTAAAATGTGTGCAGCCCCTTTTACATAATGTCATAAGAAGTTATACCTTAAATATGCTTACTTTTTCTTCCAATGTCTCAGACATCTCACGAACCTTGGCTGCTTCTTGTGCAAGCAGGTTAATCGTTGCATTCAGTTCCTGCATGGAAGCGGTCGTCTCCTGGGTAGATGCTGCATTTTCTTCTGAAATAGCAGAAAGATTTGACATAACATCTATTACCTTCTTACGGGAAGTATCACATTCATCTGTCTTTTCCTGTATAACATTGGTTGCCTGTCTTGTTTCCAGAATTCCTTCCGATACTTTTTTAAACTGCCCCGTTGTTTCATTCAGTTTTTCTTCCTGCTCGGCAATAATTCTCTTCATATCTTCCATAGCGGTTACCGCCATCTCAGACTCGCTATGAAGCTTTGCCACAATATCTTCAATTTCCTTTGCCGATCCGGCTGACTGTTCAGACAATTTCTGTATTTCAGAAGCCACGACCGCAAATCCCTTGCCGTGCTCTCCGGCACGTGCAGCCTCAATGCTGGCATTAAGGGAAAGAAGATTAGTCTGGGCTGCAATTTCGGTAATCGCATCTACCGCTACCTGAATCTTTACAACAGACTCATTGGTTGCATATACCTGTCTGCCAATCTGTTCAATTGCTTCTACCGTTCTGTCATTGGATTCTTTTAATTCCCCTACAATCTTTTCGGATAAATTACCTGCCTGCTGCATATCGGAAGCAATGCCGTCCAGATTTTCCATTTTATTAACAATTTCGCTGATTTCATCACCGATTTTCGCTATCTGAACCGAAGCAGTCTCAACTTCTTCAGCCTGCGACATGGCTCCTCTTGAAATTCCTTCCACAGCACTGCTGATTTCGCCTGCCGTGTCATTGCTCTGATTTGCCATCCCATCCAGTCGCTCCCCGGTTACTGACAGTTCATTCGACGAATGCTGAATACCGGTAACAATTTCTCCCAAGGTAACACGCAGTTTCTCCAGTGATTCTGCCATAGCACCTATTTCACCGGCCTTACGTCTTACCTTGTCGGACACTCTTACTGTCAGATCTCCCTGTCCCAGTCCTTGAAGAACCCGTTCCGCTTCTATAATGTCTCCGGCCATTCCTCTTCCGACCAGAATACCTACTATAACACTCACTGCCACTAATCCGGCCGCAACGAAGGAAATCGTCAACAGTCTTCCGGAAATATACTGATCAATTTCCACACTGGGCTTTCCAGCAAACACCATACCGATAATCTGATTTGTTGTCTTGTCCCTCACCGGCACGTAATATGCATAATAAGGCTGACCGTTTATCCGCACATTGGTAGATTCGTAATCCTGCCCTTCTTTTAATACGGTGTCAATTACTTCCTGCGTTGCCTGTGTACCTATAATACGTTCTCCCGTATATGTATCCCGTAACGATGTTACCTGACGGGTATCACCATAAAAAATTGTCACATCCGCATCTGAGTTTTCAACAAATTTATCAAACTGACTCATATCTGCCGAAAGATTCAGTTCTCCCTTATAAAGACCATCCTCCTCAAGATGCCAGGAACCGGAATCCATTATTTCATAGCCTGCAGAAACGCTGTTCGCCAGATCCGCTAATCCAACCAAAGCCTCTGACTGCATGCCTTGCCGCAAGGATTCTGCCGCGATAAAAGACACAATTCCGGTAACCAGTAATACCGGGAGAATCGCAAGCAGGGTAAGCTTTGCCGCCAAACTAAATTTTACCTTGCGATTGCTTTCTTTTTTCCCCTTCATGATATAATTCCTCCTTATTAAACACTATCGCTCTCAGAGTCATTACGCCTCTTCCTGCCGAAAATATACCATGCTCCCAGAGAAATTACTGTTATTGTTGCTATTAGAACGATAATCCATATCCAGCTTCTGCTCTCCGGTTCCTTTACAAGCTGCAACGGTGCTTCTCCCTCATTATCTCCGGAATAAACATCCCCTGCCAGTACTTCATCCTTCGCTACAAGAATGGCATATTCGGAAGTATTATCAGCGTACATTGTAATTATATCACCTTCCATTGAATAAGCAACACTTTCCGTACATATATTTCCGTCTTCATCCGTGTACACACGGACAATTTCGTATGCTATCGGTTTGCCGTCCACAGAACGATATTCAGCAGGAAGTTCAAAGGATACCTTGACCATAGCAGATGTACTTACCTTCTCCTCTGCAGCATCACCTACCTGCTTGAACAGATTCAGTTGCAAGAAAGAAACTGCCCTCTTATCATCCTGTACAGAATCAAGCACTGCCTGCAGATAGCCTTCCGGAACATCCTCATTCTCTATTTTGCTAATCTCCGCTCTCAGATTCAGGGATGCTCCGGCGAAAACAGCCTTCTTTTCCGAGTCTGTCAATACCGCTTCAATCACTGCCGCTGCTTCCTCCTCGGCAATCACAGTATTCATAACACCGGTTTCTGCAATAGTAATATTGCCTTCCTGTAATGCCTGCTCAATATATTCTTTGAGCAGTTCTTCTTCGACAGTCTCCGTTCCGTCAGGATTTTCAGACTCTTCCCGGTTATCCTCATCGTCAGCCGCTGCAGCATTATTTCCGTTCTGCTTCTTGTCATTGAATGCTTTCTCATCAGAAGTCTCTTCTTCGGAAGTTTCTTCTTCCTGAAGTTCTTCATCCTCTGTGTCGGTAGTGTCCTCCTGATTATTGCCACTGTCAGAGCTGCCGCTTTCATGTACTTTTTCCACATAGCTGCTTCCCGGAAGATTCTCAATATCAGCACCGGAAGTATCTGCGTCTTTATAGATTTCAATTTTACCCTTATTGGTGATATCACCACTCAGTTTGTCGCTTCCGGAAATCTTACCCGTCTCACTGTTCTCCAGTGGTCCGTTTACCTCACCGCCGTTGATATTACCGTTATTGACAGTACCGCCCTCTGCATCCGAATCACCATTCAGACTTCCGTTTCTGTTGTCAATATTACCGTTATTCGTCAGAGAACCGGAACCCTTGTTGGAAATATCACCGGTATTTGCAACATTACCGCCTTCTCCGTTTGTCAGGTTTCCACTGTTATCGATATCCCCCTTATTGGTAAGTGTTCCGCCATCCTCATTCGTAAGGCTTCCGTCATTGTCAATGATTCCCTCATTTTTCAGACTGCCGCCATTTTCCAGGCTGCCTCCTTCTTCAATCTTAAGGCTGCCGTCTTCTCCTACATGAATGTCTCCCTGATTCTCCAAAGAACCATTCTCTGCAATTACAACTTCCTTATCCGCAGGGATATCCAGGGTTACACCCTCCGGTATGGTCACCGGTCTGTCAATGGTGACAGGTGTGGTCGTCGGCGTAACCGTTGCCGGCGTATCCTTATCCCCTGCTGCTTCTATAGCCTCCTCCAGGCTGGGGTAATATTCGGTTCTTGTATTACCGTTTTCGTCCTTATAGGTAACAGAGGCTTGTGCATTATCCAGTCCGCTTTCAGGCAGCTTACCATCATAATTCTTCACATCGGATACCGTAGCCTCGTCAATCCGGCCTTCATTATTGCTCTTGCCGCCGCTCTGATTCAGGTTATCAATAGCTCCGTCTTTTCCGTTATTCAAGCTGCCGCCGCTCTGCAGATACTCACCGATATTGCCCCCCGCATCATTGTTAAGTTCACCGCCGCTCTGCTTCACCTGATTGATGCTGCCGCTGTTATCGGTAGTCGCATTGTCCTTATTTTCCAGCTGGCCGTTTACGTTGCCGTCATTGTCAAGACTTCCGTTTTCACGGTTCACTACGTTATTATCAATATTTCCCCTGTTGTGGAGATCGCCGGTATTGTCTACTTCACCGCTTACAACACCTTCGTTATCCATATCGCCGGCGTTATCCACTTCACCGCCAATATAACTGTCTTCTCCCTTATTATAGAAGGAGCCGCTTTCGTCATTCTTCACGTTGCCTGAGATATCACCGGTGTTTTCCATGTCACCGTCATTCTCCACATCCCCTTCAATCTCTCCGGCGTTTGTAAAATCTCCGCCTTCACCGTTTGTTACATCACCGGTAACAGTACCGTTGTTTTCCGTAGTACCGTTATTATTGATATCGCCTTCCACATGCGTATTTTCATCAATCACAAGCTTCGCATCCGGATTTACTTCAACATCACTCTGCAAAGCACCTTCCCCGGATTCATCACTGTCCGTAATTTCCGTTGTACCGGGTGCTTTTACCACAAGAGGACCGCCTGAAACTTTATTGCCCCCCAAATCAAGCGTAATCTTCTTACCGTTCTCATTTCCAATCTCTGCCGCAGGCGTACCCTGAACGGAAGCATCCGGAAGTGCGGTATCCTTCAATACTTCAATTGTAACGTCCCCAGGTGCTTTATTTGCATCTTCGATAGCACTCTCAAGATCGCCGTAAAGCTTGTCGCCGATTTTCGCCGCTGCGTCGCTTATGGGCGTCTCGGGCTGCTTACCTTCATAGCTGCCGCCGTCGAAATCCACCGTATCTATGGTTCCGTCTTCTTTATTCTTAACGTTTCCGTCTTCCTGTTTTAATGTGCCGATGGTTCCGCCGTTGGTAGTATCTCCCTTGTTGGTAAGATTTGTAATCTCGCCTTCATTATCCAGCCTGCCGCTATTGGTGACATTGGTCGCTTTTGTCCCCTCCTCAATGGTCAGTCCACCCTTATTTGTAAGAGGAGCCGTCACAGCACCGCCCTTGGTTTCTGAGGAATCCGTAAGCTTTGTATCCGTTGCGTTTTCGGTAACGGTAACACTGGAGGGTGTACCGATTTCATGGCTGTTTAAGTCAAGCGTAATGCCCGGCTTATCAATCACGATATTTTCACCATTCCCGCCTTTTATATCATCTAAAAGCTTCACTGTAGCATCACCGTCCGTATGCTCAAGTGCCTCTGTCAGCGTAGGATAATAAGTGGTATTGGTAGTTCCGTCAGGGTTCTTTGTTACAACCGCTACCTTAGCACCTTCATAATCCATGCTGGTTGCAGGCTCACCGGTAAATTCACCGCCACTGACGGTTGCATTTTCAATACCGTTTTCATTTTGGTTCTCAGTGCGGCCGCCTGTCTGGCTCACTTCTTTTACTTTACCGTCTTCGCCGTTTGTAAAGGTGCCTTCCTTCTGTTCTACCTTGGTCTCAATGTCACCGTTATTGTCCATATCACCGGTGTTGGTTACAATACCGGGTGCCTTAATGGTACCGTCATTTGTCGTCTTTCCGGCATTGTTGAGGTCACCGTCTGTGGTCACACTCTCATCCAGAGTCAGGTCGCCATCCTTCTTTACCTCAATATCACTGGATACCTTTCCTTTTTCTCCGGTGTCAGGATCCCCGGAATCCTGAATGGTAACCTTGGAACCGGAAGGCATACTTCCACCCTCGTCTTCGTCGGTACCAATCCGGATACCGCCGCCGGTAACATCATTGCCCTTTAAGTCAATATCAATATTATGACCGTTTTTATTATCAATAACCAAAGGAGGAGTATCCGGCAATGTCACATCCTTTGAAAGCTCAATTGTAACATCTTCATCGGATTCATTGGCATCCTTTACGGCACTCTCCAGATCACCGTAAATCTTATTACCGATTTTAGCTTCCCCTTCAATTCCGTTTGCGGGTTCATCGCCTTCATAGCTGCCGCTCTGCAAATCAACCGTACCGATACCGCCGGGTGCCGCTTCCGCGTTGTCCTTATTAATCGTCTTTCCGCCTGTCTGGGTAATCTTATTGGTGGTGGCACCCTCTTCATTGGTATAAGTTCCGCCCTTTTGTGCCACATCACCGGTAACATCGCCTGCATTGTCAAAATCACCGGTATTTTCCACATTACCTGAAATGGTACCCTTATTGTCAAGGTCTCCCGTATTCTTTACATTACCGGTAATGGAAATGCCTTCCTCAACTGTAAGCTTTCCGTCATTTACAACCGGGGCCGAAATGGTACCCTTATCCTCCGGATTACTGTCTGTGAGGGTAAGATTGGTTCCCTGCCCTGTATGAAGCTCGGAAGGAGCCGTAATATCATGTCCCTTCAGATCTAAAATAACGGGTGTTGTCGGATTTTTTGTAGTGGTAAAGTCTATGTTTTCATCCGTAACATCCTTTAACAGTTCAACTGTTACCGGACCGTTATCCAGACCTGCCGCGTACTCTAAGGCATCATCCAGATTGACAAAATAAACAGGTTCGCCTCCACCGGGAGGGGTAATCATAGCGACTTTTCCATCCGTTTCATCATCAGGGTCTACGCCGGTTATGATTTCCGGGTCCGTTCCGGTATATCCGCCTCCATTGAGGTCTGCCTCTTCAATATTACCCTGATTATCCGTATTACCGCCATTCTGCGTTAATTTATCAATCGTTCCTTTATTCTCGGTATCACCGCCGTTCTGAGTCAGTTCTTCGATACTTCCGTCTTCCCCATTGGTCAGATTTCCGCCATTCTGCTCAACGTCGCCCAGTTTACCGTCATTATCTGTATCTCCCTGATTACTCAGTTTTTCAACGTTTCCATCCTTTTCGACTTTCAGTTTACCGTCATTATCTACATCATCCAAAGAGGTATCCTTACCCACAGCGAGTGAACCGTCATCTTCCACCTTGATGGGTGTATTTACATTCCCCTTAGCAGGATCAGCCGGCTCGCCGTTTTCCGGCTCATTCGTAAATGTAACGGTATTATCACCGGAAGGTGTTCCGCTTCCGTTTTCACCTATCTGAATACCTTTATCCGTGCCTTCATCTCCCAGCTTATGGTTATTTAAATTGATGTCAACCGGCACATCCGGATCAAGAATGATTGGAGTCTCACCCAAATCCTCATCCGGAATATCTTTTAAGATGGTAATTGTGAAAGGCAGTTCCTGTCCCCCGGCACCTGCTACGGACGGGTCGTTGGCATCATCCACCGCATCCTTTAATGTGCCGTAATAGGTCACAGGGTTCGTGTTGCTCTTTGCGACTGCACCGTCCGGAACCTGAGGAGTAGCTCCCTCCGAAGGAGTATAGCTGCCGCCTTCCATCTCGATTCTGGTCTTAATATCGCCGTCGTTATCAAAGTCGCCGCCCTTCTGTATCACATTGTTCATAGTTCCGGTTTCGCCGTTCTTGGTATCCCCCTCATTGGTGTAGATACCGGTAATATCTCCGTCATTTTCAAAAGAACCTTTATTGTCAACCGGACCGCTGATAGCGGCTTTTTCTTCTACCTTGGTATAGCCGCCTTCTTCATTGGTGACAGCTCCGCTGACCTTTACATAGGCACCGATAGTGAGGTCACCGGTATTGTCAATGGCAGCGGAAATTTCGCTGATACAAGTAGCGGAACCCCTGCCGTTTACAAATCCGACCGTTCCCTCCGTAACAAGTGTGCCGCCGGAAAGATTACAGCCGTTTAAATCCACCGTAATCGCTTTTCCATTCTGATTTGCGATTGTAATTGTGGAATTGCGGTTATCTACCGTGGAAAGAATCAAAATAGTCGCATCCGAAGCAGACGCATTGGCAATGTCCACCGCGTCCCTGAAATCAACATAGTATTCATTTCCGTTCATAATGGTATGGTACCCGGTCAGTCCGGCCGGTGCACCTTCTAAAATGTTCTCTACAAAATAACCATGCTCTAAATTAGCACTTTCCACAGTACCGTTATTGACAAACTTACTCTTTTCATAGAATTCGCTGTCCTGCTGGGTCATGGCAACAACTTTTCCGGTATTGTTTGTTATACCAAGATTTAACAATTCGGTTATGGTAATGCCATTTGTAAGTGTACCTCTGTTTTCAACAGACAGTTCATTTGCTTCATTTGATGCCCCCAAAACAGAATCGGTAATCATCACAACGGCACCATCCTCAATGAGCATAGCGGAACCGTTGTCAATAGTATGACCGTTTAAGTCAATGCTGTAAGCATTTCCCGCTTTTGCATCAATTTCCACGCCGGACAAATCCTTCTGCAGCTGAATCACGGAGTTTGTTCCATAATTGGCTGCATAATTGATGGCATCCGCTATTGTTTCAAAATAACCGGTAGTACCATCCGGCAGAAGGATTGTGGCTTCCACATCTTCCACTGCGTCTGCATCCGTAGATACCAGTTCCTCTGTAGTAACCGTAATGGTCAAATCATCGGTAACCGAAGGAATGGTATAAACACCATCCACTCCTGTCAACAGCTTTCCGTTAGCCTTAACCGCTTTCAACTTATAGGCAGGAGCAACGGATATCGTAAATTGATACTCTTTTTTGTCATAAACATAGATGATTCCGTCCTTTATGTAGCCATATCCCTCTATGCCGGAAAGTAAATACTGCTGTCCGTCCACCCCATCATCCGTAAGTGTAATAACATGAGAAGGAAGAAGCTCCCAACCGGCATAATAGGTGACACCGCCCACCTGCGACGCATCCACCTCCGTAACCGCATCACCTGTCAGCTCTGCATTGTCAAACCATCCCAGGAAAACATAATTCTCCTTGATAATCTGTGTATCAGTGGGCAGTGCAATATTGCTGCCTCCATGCTGATACTGTTCTGCCGGCGTATATCCATCGGCGTAAGTACCTCCGTTTAACTGTAAGGTAACGGAATATTTGTTGGCAATCCACTTTGCATACACTACCACTTCATCGGCTGTGTTGGAAGCAGGAATTTCCGTAACGGCTCTTCCCGTTCCACGGGGTGCCGTATACCAGCCTCCAAAGGTGTAGCCTGTTCTGGTTGCCTCGGGAAGTGCAGTAGCCACGCCCTTTACACCCAAAGCCGGTGCGGTATTCAGGAAAGTACCCGAAAAGGCGGTGCCTGTCAGGGTACCATTTACTTCTTTATAGGTAATGACATAGTTTAAATCAGCGGCCTGTTCTTCTGCTTCTCTCCCGATTTCCTCGTCTGTCTTCTCTTCACCTTCCTCTGTCACAGGGCTGACATAGCCAACAACAAAGGTAATGGTGCCACCGCCAACCTCACTGGGAACCAGCCGGAAGGTATACTGATTGTTTTCATCAAAAACAACATCTGTCAGGGTACGCTTCAGTACACCGTCAGAGTAGATATAGATTACATTTGCTTCTTTTCCGGTATTGTTGGTCACAGTGACATCATAAGAGGTTTCTGCATGGTATCCGGGGTCTTCTCCACCGGTTCCCGGGTCATCCGGGTCAACCGGGTCACTGGGCTTAACCGAAATCTCAACACCGTTGTCCGGGTCTGTACCCGGTGTATCCCCACCCGGCGTATCACCACTAGGGTTATCTACATCGGGCAGCACATTAAAGTCAACAGGCTTCTCCTCCCAGTGTGCATAAAGTGTACCATTGGTCAGATACTGTGTTGCACTCATGTTGCCGGACAGACAGCCGTCCGCATTAATCATCCTGGTACCGCCGTCTGCTGTTGTGTAATAGCCCAGGAAATTGTAGCCATCCTTTACGGGAACCGCAATTCCTACTGCACCGGTCACAGGACTGGTGCACGCTGCATCCTTATAAAAGCCTGTGGAATATTTTTCATAGATTGCAATAGTTCCCGCTGTAGTTGCACCCTGATTATCCAGAGTAATTGCGTATATGCCGTAGTTGTATACCGCATTAACGGTTGTATCAGCCGTAATACCCGTAATAGTTGCAGCATCCCATCCCGCAAAGGTATATCCCGTTCTTACAGGATTTACAATTGCGGTATCTCCGGCTGCCAGACCGGGTGTCGACGCCGTTACGTTGCTGCCATATGCCACATGCTTATACTGGGTACGCAGTGAAGTATCGTTACAACCCGGTGCACGATAGGTCACCACAATATATCTGCCGTTTTCCACCTCCACACGGGTAATAGCACTCTCTGTATGGTTGCTGTCGGCTTTGTATTTAAATTCATAAATTCCTGCACTAAGTCCGGTGATTTCTCCGGCCTCAAGCTGTGCATCAGTTACCTGAATCCATGAGCTGTCTGTACTCTTCTTATATAAAAGGGTTGGCCGGCTATCCTCCGGTGCAATGGCAATAGAACCGTCCGGACTGCCATAATAAGTGGTAGCTGACCCTTCAATTCCATCAGGAGCGGCATACTGTGCTGTAACCACCTGTAGCTCTGCCGTATCAGATACTGCCACAATTTCCTGTCCGGTAATATTTCTGGTAGAGGTAACAACGCAATATACATGATATCCTCCAAAACGCAGCCCATCCATACTCTCACCGGGTGTCGGCGATACGAATGTGCTTACATCCAGACCGCCTATTCTAAGAGTCGCCTTATTGGCACCGGTAACTGTAACCGGATTTCCCGAGGAGTTTAGTGCCTCACATACATAAGTGCCATTAGTCAGCGGAATACCATTCTGGTTCTGATAGGTCCATGACGTAGAATCCAATGGATTAGGATAGTAAGGTGCAATATACCACTGATAGCTTGCTACATGGTTCTTGCTGGTCTCGGCATTTGCCGTAAATACCGCCCTGTCTCCGTAGCATACCGTATCATTGGGCACTATAACAGAAACCTCAGTCGCCGTCACAGGCGGAAGTTCATAGCCTACTACAGTAATCGTCACATCTCCATTAATATACTGCTTACGGATTTCCAGGAATGCCTTTCTTCTGTTGTCATATACCCCATAGGTATATCCCGTATCCTTGGTAAGCTGTGTGACAACACCGTTTTCATCCGTAATGGTCACCTCGATATTATCCGGTAAAAGGTACCGGTCATCTTCACCCTCCATGGACAAGATACAGGAGAAACCGCTTGCATAGCCTGCTGCTTCCGTTGCCGTCTGTCCCTGATAAATTTTTGCCGTCGTGGCAGCCGGTGTGGTATTTTCAATTACAATATTAGCCAGGGCCTCCGGCACCAGCAGATTGCTGCTGCCGTTTACCTTCTGTACAGAGCAGTTGTTCGTCACAGACCTGTCCGGCTGTGGAATCCAGTTTGCATACAGGGTCACGCTTTCCGTAAATGTCTTTCCGGCACAGCTTACACCGCCTGCGGCACCAACTGACCAGTGGTCGAATTTATAGCCTATACGGGTAGGCGGCTGAACTGTAATATTTCCGGATGTCTTCTCTACCGTCAGGGTTCCGTCCGCATTTACCGTAATTTTCTGTTTATTACTTGTCACATCATCATCTTTTTTTACTGACTTTCCGTCTGCAAACAGACCGTCATTGGCATCCAGCGTGGCCGTAATATTACTCATGGTGCTGACATCTGCAAGGCCCATCTTGGTAGTCTTAGTAACATATCCGCCTGCCGGAATATTGTTCACAAACCAGGAAAATGCCAGTGCAGAATCGGAAACTTCGGTCTGGCGTCCGCTGTTCGTAAATACCTTGTTTGCCTGACTGCCGTATGCGCCATACCAATAGGAATAAAATGCATCAATCCCAAAATCTGTTCCCCGCGTATACAGACGGAACTGTTTATTCGGATGAGTCGTACCCGCTCTGGAGGTCATGGACATATAAGTCACACCGCCCGAGGTGGGTGTCTCGGCAATGGTTGCACCATCATCATCTGCAATTTCCACATCCGCACTGGTACCAAAATACAGCCCGGTGGAAAACGTCGAAGAACCACGATTCTCAAAAATATAGGTAATATCAACCAGACTACCTTCCAGTGTACACACCATGGCAACCCATATATTGGTGCCGGGTATCCTTACAAAAGCATCATTGCCTACACCGGATACCATGCTTATATTTGTACCGCCCACATTACCGTTCATCTGATTGGCAGATAAACTACCAATGTTATAACAATGCTGAAACCCTCCATATCCGAATGTAACCTGTCCGGAATCATTATTATTGGGACGCCCCTGTACCTCCAGTCTACCGCCTTTATATTCATAATAGACACTGCTGTTCTCACTACTTGGCTTATTAAGTACCCACTTCGCATAGTAGGTCGTGGTACCGCCACTCTCCACATAGGTATGGATATCCACAGGAGTTCCCGTACAGCCCATATCCGTATACCAGCCGGCAAAACGGATGGCGTCGCTTCCCTTGTAAGAGGATACAGAAGCAGGAAGCTGTATATCTTCATAAGCATTCAGAACATAGGTGGAAGTCTCCGTCTTCTCCCATAACGGGTCCGAAATGGAACCGCCTCTGGTTCTTAAAATGACTATATTGGGCGGGTTATCTTCCAAAGAGTCCGCCTTTACCTTAACCGAAACAGGACCTGTAATTTTATCTCTGCTGATATGAATGGTACCAAGTTTGGTATCCGCATCATAAGTATAGGTATAATCGGTACCACGCACAAGCTCCGTGCCGCCTACCGATACCGTTACATTTGTTTCTCTGGTAGGTATCTCATAGCCGGTGGCTGCCTTCACTACTGCCTCATAGTCCTCCTGTGCCTCGCAGCTGCCGTTTTCCAGCACATCTACACGGATTGCTGCCATAACGTTTTCAGAAAGTTGACCATTTACCAGCTTATAAGTGTTGGCACCCTCAAGGTCATAGGTTACCGATACATAGTTTAATTGTGCGTCATAATCCTCTTTCGTAAGAACTGCCGCAGAAATTGTTTCGTTTTCATCTTCATAGACGTAGTAAACGTAATATGTCTTATCCTCCTCCAGATTCTCCAGCTCAGTCCGGTAAACAGAAAGGTCATCACTTCTTTCAAGAGTAATATAGTTTACGCCATCGCAGGATGCTGCAAGTGCCTCCGCACCCGTAATAGCCTCCCCGATTTCTGCCTTCTGTCCGTCCACCCGTACGGTGACAGTGGCATATAAACCGGTTTCTGTTTCACCCGCTACCGTATAGCTTGCATCTCCGTATACAAGCGTCACATGCTTCACGGTGCCGTCATTCTGCATAACAAGAACCGTACAGTCCGTCCCGTCAAACGTAACGCCAACAGCCAATGACTTAAAGGTAATCTGATGACCGGCACCATCAAAGGTAACACCGGCAGGAAGCTTTGTAATGGGAGACCATGTGCTCTGTACTGTGATATCATCCATGATTTTTACATTGAAATTCAAATCCCTCACAGTCATATTTGTGGCCTGACCGAGTCCGGTGATACCATCCATAGGATTGGAATCGTCGCTGTTAACCAGAATGGTAGAGAAAGTATCGTCCGGCGTGACCGTACCGGCAACATAGCCGTTTAACAGGTCACGGTACCGCAACAATTGTTCTTCATTGTAAATCGTAAAATATGATGCCTCTTTGGAGGTACCCTGATAATAATGCAGTATTGTATTCTTCTTTTCACCGGATGTAATAACTACCGTGTAAATAGAAAAATGCTGTGCCGTAATGGACGCACTGTCCTCTGCCATATCAGCATCATGGCTGATTTCCTCTGCCTCGGCATAGTCATCTGTTACATAAAAGACGGACAGCTCTTTATTATTCTGCTGCTCAGCCTCAATGACACCTACATTTTTAAAGGTCACCGATACCTGACCGCGGGTGATATCCGGCTCTACTTCGTTTCCCTCTTCATCCACAATTGTAATATCAAAGGAATAGGATCTCTCCACCACGGTAACCACACCATTACCGGTGGTTTCATCCTTCTTTTCCGTAACAAGCTGCTCAATTTCAGAAACGTCCGACTCATTGGTAATCATTTCCACGCACAACAAAGTGCCGGCAGGAAATACCCCGGCAGGAGCGGAAACTGAGATTTCAACACCGTCTCTTACAACGGACTGTTCAAATGCCTCTTCCTCAGGCAGCTTCTCAATATCTTCTTCATCTTCTTCCACTGCTTCTTCTGTTTCAGGTGTAGCTTCCGGTAACTCCTCCGGTGTAGTTTCCGGTAACGGCTCCGGTGTGGACTCCGGCGACGCCTCAGGCGTAGCTTCCGGTTCGGACTCTTCGCTTCCGTCACAGGAAGCACAGCTGTGCATACATGGCTGTCCCTCTACAGCCTCCACATAACCGCAGCTCTCATCATGGGTATGCCGGCAATTCAGTATACGGGTAATACAGCCGCTCTCCTCAGAGCAGATATGCGTACAAACCTGATTCTGCACCAGACTGTAGCATGCCTCTGTATGAACATGCCCCCGGTTCACGACCTCCGCACCTTCCGCATCATCTGCAGCCTCGGCCTGCACACTGCTTTCTTCCAGACCGCAGGTCAGCACAGACACCGTTTCATAACAGTTTTCATCATGAACATGCACGCATGTGGTGTCGGTAATATAGCACTCTTCCCCATGCTCATGGGCACAGGGCTGCCCTTCTACAGCTTCCACATAGCCGCAGCTCTCATCATGAGCGGTATGATTTTCACATACGACTTCATTCTGCCCATTGCCCTGTGAACCGTCAAATGCCAATGACGGTATATAAATGCTGTTTACAACTAAACAGATTACAAGCAGTCCTGAAATTGCTTTTGCAGGTTTTTCATTCACCCTGAAATGAATCAGTGTATAAAGAATCGCATTATATAAAAACAAAAACACAAACAGAAATGCCAGTATCGGATATCGTAACACACGATATTTTTTACCGTAACCGGCTAATGCATGAATCGTCTCACCCTTCGCACTTCTCAGAGGTTCAAAGGAACGATATACCTGTTCAAATCTCTCTTTTCTGCTTCCCTTCGTCTTTTTCATGGCTTTCATTCTCCCTTTGTATCCCACGGCTGACTGCCGGGATTGATGATACGACAAGTAATATATCTTTTAAGTTGAATGATTATAGCACATTAGGCGTAACCAAAGTGTAACCGCAGAAAGCATATTTGAACTATTTAATAAAACTTCTTAAGCTCCATTCTTTCATTCATGGCTTGACCGGACCGGCATATACAACACCCTCCGCCAGCTCTTCTGCACGTTCCCTGCCACAGAAACGCTCTACAATAGCAAGTGCAAAAGGAATCGCAGTCCCCAGTCCTCTGGATGTAATTACATGCTCTGATACTTCCACCGCATTCCGGGTCACGTCTGCACCCATCAATTGACTCTCAAAGCCGGGGTATGCACAGGCATTGCGGCCCTTTAAATAGCCCCTGTGTCCAAAAATACTGGGAGCCGCACAAATCGCTGCGATATTTTTTCCCTCCGTATAAAAGGCTTCCAGTTTCTGCATCAGGGCTTCACAGGCTTCCAGATTTTTGGTTCCCGGCATACCGCCCGGCAGTACCATCATATCCAGACCGCTAAAATCTACTGCCGACAATACCGTATCTGCTTTTACAGATATTCCATGGGAGCCGGTGACCATAACCTCGCAGCCATTCTCCTCTATGGCAACCATAGTAACTTCCATCCCCGCCCTGCGGCACAGATCTACTACGGTCAGTGCTTCTATTTCTTCAAACCCCGGTGCTAAAAAAACTGCTATTTTGTTCATTTTGTTTTCCTCCTTGTAATGTTGAACTTTTTTATTCCTTTGGTAATTTATATTCATGTAAATTTTGGAGCAAAATTCCACCTATAATAAAAACCAGTGCGACAAAAGCTCTTACTTGTATCTTTTCTTTTAAAAATACTGCCGATACAATCAATGATAAAAATGGTGTTAAGTATGCTATATTTGCAATTTTTGCCGTATTCTCAGCAGTTTTTAATGCCAATGCCCACAGCAGATATGCCACCGCATCAATCACCACTCCAAGCCACAATATTCCAAGCCACTGTATTCCCTGTATGGGCACCCAGTTTTCAGTCAGTAACCCAAGCACCATGGAACAAATTCCAACCACAAGCCAGATAACCATCATTGCAATACTCTGATTGTAATCTGCCTTTTTATTCAGTACGGAAAACAAGCCATAACAAGCGGCGGCAATAATACAGCTTATGATTCCCAATGTCGTATTTCCTGTTGAAGAACTTCCATTTCCTAAAGACAGAATAACAATCCCAATAAATGAACACAGTATTGCTATGCCTTTCACAAATGTCAATTTTTCTTTCAATATAATGCACGAGAAAACAACTAACATGATAGGCCACAAATAATTCAAAATGCAAGCTTCCTGCGAGCTCAATTCTGCCAGTCCGTAATAATACAGTGAAGAATACAGGAATAGACCTATAAATCCCAAACCGCTCATAATTCCATAATCTTTGGCAGAATAGCTCTTCATTTTCTTAATCATTCCGTTTTTAATATTAACAATCAGTAAAAATAAAAATGCAAAAAAACTGCTGATGGATAATGCTTCTAAATTTGGAATATCAAATAGCATTTTCTTTACCACCGAAGCCATTGTTGACCAAATAAGCACTGTTACAACTGCATATAGATAGTTCTTTTTCATAATACGGCTCCTAACATATTTTTACTCCCCTTTGGGAATAGTAATAATTCAGCTTTCTGCATCTGGAATTATGCAGGATATTACTCACTAAATATCAAACCAATAGAATGGTCTTTCCTTAATTTTTGTAAACCCTACACTTTCTGCTAAATGAGCAGAGCCCTTATTTGATTCTACACAATCCCAATGAGGCACCAAATCACATTGCATGCAATGCTTTACAAAAGCAATTGTAAGTGCTTTTGCAATTCCTTTTTTTCGATGTTCTTCTAAAACTTCAATGTCGATTGGTATATATTTTTCATATCTTCCTGAGCCAAAAATAATTCCTACGATTTCTTTATCCTTAACTGCTATGAAAGAAAGACTCTTTTCAAAAAAATCCTCCAAAGAATTCCAACATTCCTCTAATCGTTTTGTAAGCATTACTTCATTTTCATAACCTTTATGTAATGTCTGTTCTGTTACCGGCTCAACTCGATATCCGCCGGGCACAGTGATTTCCACATTTGTTTTCTCATATATTTCATAGGAATATTCTAATTCATGTTCTATTTTTCTATCTTGAAATAAACATAACAATTGCTCCCGCAACGCTGCATCTTCTGTAGAAAACTCGAATTCATGAATATTCAAGGCTTTCAAATAACCAAAGACTTCATCAAAATATATTTTTGCCTTCTCAGCACTCTTGATTTTTCCAAATACGCCACAGCCACCTACCGGATAGGAGTAGGTTACTCCCAGCATATTGTCGTCACTAATCCAACATTCTCCTTTGCTGGTACCATTTAAAATTCCGGACTGACTTGGATTTTTCACATCTCCTACCATGCTCATCTGTTCATATCTCACTTTTCTTATCAAATTTATAAATATTTACTTTGTTACGACAAATTGGCTTTGCTTACTTGTTGTTTTTCTATTGTATCATATGGTAAGACAGAAGCAAAGAGCAGTTTCGGCTATTCCTGCATTATTCCTGCATTATAGGTTTCGGCTATTCCTGTATTATAGGTTTCGGCTATTCCTGTATTATAAATACATTCTTATCCGGTGGAAGCTCAATCTTGCACTGACTTTGGGGCATATACAATTCTTTTCTATTTTTATACCCCGCTTCCGCCTGGATAGCGGAGCTTTTTTGAACATTTCTCTTTTCTATACCCCGGCCTCTGCCACTCGTCGGGGTACAGATGGCCGTTTTCTCTCTCCCATACCCCGCTTCCTCTTCCCTGCGGGGTACAGATAGCCGCTTTCTCTCTCCCATACCCCTCTTCCTCTTCCCTGCGGGGTACAGATGGCCGCTTTCTCTCTCCCATACCCCGCTTCCTCTTCCCTGCGGGGTACAGATGGCCGCTTCCTCTCTCCCTTACCCCGCTTCCTCTTCCCTGCGGGGTACAGACGGTCACTTTCTCTCTCCCTTACCCCGCTTCCTCTTCCCTGCGGGGTACAGATGGCCGCTTTCTCTCTCCTTACCCCGCTTCCTCTTCCCTGCGGGGTACAGATGGCCGCTTCCTCTCTCCCTTACCCCGCTTCCGTCTGGATAGCGGGGCTTTTTTGAACATTTCCCTTTTCTATACCCCTGCCACATCGCTCTCAAAGCAGGTATTAAGGTTCTACCTCTTCAAAATTTTCTTTATGCTTTAACCAGATTTTTATGCTGCAGGCTCTTCTCAAATTTCAAATTACCCGGCAATGCATAATTTTTACTTGACTGAAACGTAATGCATACTTGACTGAAAGGCAATGCATACTTGACTGAAACGTAATGCATAATACTCTTGTTTTCAGGCTCAAATCAGGTATAATGAAAATAGGAGTTTTGTACAACTGACTTCAATAAATCAAGCACCGACACCAAATGGAGGTACACATGGAAATAGAACGCAAATTTACGATAAAGCAGCTTCCCGAGGATTTAAACAGTTATCCTTTTCGTATTATTGAACAGGCTTATTTAAATACCAATCCTGTCGTTCGTATCCGGAGAGAGGATAACGAATTTTACTTAACCTATAAGGGACGTGGTCTGATGGCCCGTGAAGAATATAATTTAGCTCTAAATGAGGAATCTTACTATCACCTGCGTGAAAAGGCTGACGGAAACATTATTTCCAAAAAGAGATATCTGATTCCCCTGAAAAATCCTCAGTTTGCTTCCAACGGCCCCAAGCCCCCCGAAGACTATTCCCTGACGATTGAACTGGATGTTTTTGATGCACCTTTTGCGCCGCTGATTCTGGCAGAGGTTGAATTCGGCAGTAAAAACGCCGCCGAAACCTTCCTGCCGCCGGACTGGTTTCTTGAGGATGTCACCTACAATCCGGAATATCATAACTCTTCATTAAGTAAGAAGGAATTGTAGAAAACATTTGATTACGAACTACGGATAAAGGGATTTTGCAGAGGTAAAAGCTGAGGAAAATATGAATATGAATAAATCATTTTGGGGAAGCATATTGGTGATTTTAACATTAAGCGGAATAATGGCAGGTTGCACAAACACTACTTCAAATACTCCTGATGAATGTGCAACCGGAAGTTTTGAGTCTATAACAATTACTCACGAGGAAAAATATGCAATAACTTATTATTCTGATAGCACCGGACATCCGCAAACAGAGTATGATTTTGTCACCGATATGGCGTATTCATTTGATGATGGTAAAGTAGTGACCAATGTATATTACTATTTTTCATCAGGAGAAAATGTTGAGGAAGCAGTCAGTGACTACAATGATCTTGAGGAGACAAGCATCGGAGATAAGAATTTCAAAATAGGTGAACGTGAAGGTTCCGGATTACTGTATTATAAGATTGATGATGAGCATTATTTGAGGATAGAGCTACCGATTGTTGCTCAGTTTGATCAAGCCGGAAATTATACAGATATTTCCTATTCTGTTTCAGACCTGATTTCACTCGGTGCTTATGATGATGTAATAATCTTTGATGTAAAGATTAAGTGAGAATCCTCAGCTGTATATTAACTTAGGGGGGGATAAAATGTTAGAAATCGTGGAAGCAAGAATAGAAGAAAGAGATATTATGATGAATCTTCTTGAAAAGTATCTTTATGAGTTTTCACAGTGGGAGAAAACGGATGTTAATGAAGAAGGCTTGTATGGATATGAGTATTTAGATTGTTATTTTGAAGAAGAACATAGATATCCATATTTTATTAAAATAGATGGAAAACTTGCGGGATTAATACTTGTCAGTGATTACCCGGAAGTTCCGGAGGAAAAGACTGATTATTGCTTATCCGAATTTTTTATTATGAACAAATATCGGAGAAAAGGATATGGAAAAGAGGCAGTTTTTCAAGTGTTAAATATGCACCACGGAAAGTGGCAGTTGAAGAGACATCCTCATAATACCGGGTCTGTACATTTTTGGAATAATGTAATTGAAGAATATACTAAGGGCAATTTTCATCTGATAGAAGGATATCCTAATGAAGATGTGAATTATGAAGATGGTACACCCGCCGATGTGTTCTTCTTTGAAAAATCAGAACCACCGGCTTAGCCGGTGGTTTGTTCTGGCCCTATAAGGGCCTGTTA
>JBJEMX010000062.1:0-5932 GCA_051879895.1 Lachnospiraceae bacterium | reverse complement strand
GGAAAGAACGGATGAAGAGAGAGTAATTCAGTGTTCGGTTTTGAAGGTACAAACCATAGATTTTCCGATATATGGTATATTTAGCTAAATAGTGCATATACTATATAATAGATATTTGGCTCCATGGTCAAGCGGTTAAGACATCGCCCTTTCACGGCGGTAACACGGGTTCGATTCCCGTTGGAGTCATCCTCGATAGCTCAATGGTAGAGCACACGGCTGTTAACCGTGGGGTTGTAGGTTCGAGCCCTACTCGGGGAGCACGGCGACATAGCCAAGTGGTAAGGCACGGGTCTGCAACACCCTGATCACCAGTTCAAATCTGGTTGTCGCCTTAAAACCCTCAGAGATTTTCTCTGAGGGTTTTTTGTATATCAATTCCTAAATTGTGTTTCTCAACCGGACAGCCCTGAAAGAAATTGGCTGACGTATTTTGTTTTGACAGGATTGCTGATAATCTGCAGGAAAATTAAAACAAATCAGCTATCTTTATATTAAAAAAAATGTTATACTAAAAGATAAGAGCAAACAACCCGGTTAGGAACTGTAGGTGTTGCAGGTTATTTATGTGGGTAAAGGAGAAAACAGATGACAACGGATAAGGTAAAGCTTTTGGGCAGAACGTACTTAGTAAGGAATACTTTGTGGTTTTCACTTTCCGGTACGGGAGTGGAATTTCATTTTAAAGGAAAAAAATGTGCCTTTGTACTTAGAAGCGACTCTATTTATAAGGAAGAAATGCACCAGGCCAGATTCGCAATCTATGTAGATAATACCCTGCTTGTGGATGATGTTATGGATTGTGAAGAAAAAACAGTCAGTGTAATCGACAGCGAAACAACGAAGGAAGCTGTTGTCAGACTGATTAAGCTTTCGGAATCTTCGGATTCCACTATGGGCATCAGACATATTGTTTGTGATGAAGAAGCAGAACTTTATCCTACGAAAAAGAATCCTCTTTCGATTGAATTCATCGGAGATTCCATTACCTGTGGCTATGGTGTGGATGGTACGTTGGAAGATACCTATTCCACTCACAATGAAAATGTGACAAAAGCATATGCCTATTTGACAGCACAGGCACTGGGAGCCGATTACAGCATGGTATCCTATTCCGGCCACGGAATTATCTCAGGATATACGGATAATGGAGAAAAGGTACCTCATCAACTGGTTCCGGCCTATTATACCAAGCTGGGAAATTCCTATGGAGTGTTTGACGAAGGTACTGCACCCAAGGATATTGAGTGGGACTTTTCTAAATTTACACCGGACATTGTTATTATCAATCTTGGGACCAATGACACCTCTTATGCCAGGGATAATGAGGAAAGGTGTCAGGAATATGTGACAGAGTACTGCAAATTCTTAGGTACCGTCCGGGAGAAAAATCCGCAGGCAGTTATTCTCTGTGTACTGGGATTGATGGGACAGGAACTGTGCGGTTATGTAGCGGAGACGGTGGAACGTTTTAAGGAAGAAACAGGAGAAAAGAAAATCTATGCTTTGAAGCTGAGTGTTCAGGCACCTGAAAATGGTGTGGTGGTGGACTATCATCCTACCTATACATCTCATCAGCAGGCTTCTGATGAAGTAGTGAAATTTATCAAGGAGCAGATTTTGTAATATGGGTTGTAAAGCAGACGGAGAGTAGAATTATATGAAAAGACTGACTAAACATATAGCACTGATACTTACATTTTCTATAATGGTTACCAACCTTGCTGCATGTGGAGCTGTGGATAGTGAAGACCAAAATGATACTGCTGCAGAAACACAGACCGGGACAGAGACTTTAGGAGAAACAACAGAAAATATTTCAGGGGAAACAACACAGGATAAGGAGGAAAAAGCAGTTCCTGAGATTTCCTTGGAAATAAAGGAACTTCCCGACAATGAAGCAATGCAGTTTGTAGAAGAGTTAAAAATCGGCTGGAACCTGGGAAATACCTTTGATGCTGTGGACAATAACAGCCTGACCAACGAGCTGGAGTATGAAAGAGCATGGAACGGCAGCTATACCACAGAAGAAATGATTGATGCAGTGAAAGAAGCGGGATTTAATACGGTGCGGATACCGGTTTCATGGCATAATCATCTGACAGATGATAATTATACCATCAGTGAGGCTTGGATGAACAGGGTCAATGAGGTAGTTGACTGGTGTATTGACAGGGATTTGTATGTTATTTTAAATATTCATCACGATAACAGCACGGACTATTTGTATCCATCCGAGGAATATGCTGACCAGTCCATAGAATATCTTACAGCAATCTGGACGCAGCTTGCAGCAAGGTATAGGGATTATGATGAACATTTAATATTTGAGGCCATGAACGAACCGAGACTGGTCGGACATGAAAATGAATGGTGGCTTAATCCGTGGAGTGCTGATTGCATAGAAGCAGTTGAGTGTATTAACCGATACAATCAGGCTTTTGTAGACTTAATACGAAGCAGTGGCGGCAATAATGCAACCCGTTATCTGCTGTGTCCGGGATATGCAGCATCTTCGGATGGAGCCTTAAATGACGGCTTCAAGCTCCCTGATGACACAATAGAAAATAGAATTATAGTTTCCGTACATGCTTATACACCGTACAATTTTGCACTGGATGCGGCAGGGACAGATACCTGGAGCATGAACAGTCAGAGTGATATTAACAATATGGTTGGTTTTATGGATAAGCTGTACAACAAGTTTACTTCTAAGGGGATTCCGGTTTTTATCGGAGAATTCGGGGCGAGAAATAAATACAACAATCATGAAGCACGTGTCGAGTTTGCAGCATATTATGTGGCGGCAGCAAGAGCGAGAGGAATGAGCTGCTGCTGGTGGGATAATAATGCTTTTATCGGAATGGGAGAAAACTTCGGACTTTTGAACCGCGTCAGCAATAAGTGGCAGTATCCGGAGATTATAGAAGCCATGATGGCATACGCAGACTGACAGAAACAGATATACTGAGGCATAACCTGTCAAGGGTATCCCGGGGGAATGAATATGGGCACTTTGTTTACCATTTTAGGAGTAGTTTTTATTATATATTGTGTATTGCTTTTCCTGCTGGGTGGCTACGGTACAAAATTTTTTCTTATCTGGGCAGTATTAGGTGTTGCATGTATTGTCTGGGCAAAATGTGGAAAAAAGATACTTTCCCATCTTCCCAAGTGGATAAGGAAGGCATTTTACAGTTGTATGGCAGTCGGACTTACCGTTTTTGTAGTGGTGGAAGGATTGATTATCAGTGGATTTTTTGTCAAAGCTCCTGCGGATTTGGACTATCTGGTAGTGCTGGGTGCCCAGTTGAAAGCAAACGGTCCCAGCTATGTACTGCAGATGCGGCTGGATGCGGCCTATGAGTATCTGGTCGCGAATGAAGCTACAAAAGTTATTGTATCCGGTGGTCAGGGTAGCAATGAGCCTGATACGGAGGCACAGGGCATGTATGATTATCTGGTAGGAAGAGGTATTTCAGCGGAACGTATTATTAAAGAGGATATGTCCACAGATACCAGTGAAAACATCAGTTTCAGTATGCAGTTTTTAGATGCCGAAAATGACAGTGTGGGTATTGTGAGTAATAACTTTCATATTTTTCGTGCCACACATCTGGCAGAGGCTGCCGGATATGCAGAAGTGTACGGTTTGTCGGCAAGGTCGCATATAGGATATCTGCCTAATAATATGTTCAGGGAGTTCTTTGGAATATTAAAGGACCTTCTAATGGGAAATCTGACATAAGAATAACAGGTAAAGTACTGAATAGAACAGTACGAGAAAAGAAGTAAACTGCCAACGGATATTGCCAAGAGAGGAAACACAGATATGGAGTCCTATGAAGAGAAAATAGACAGATTCAGGAAAATGGTTGCAGAAAGTCAAAACATGGTGTTTTTTGGAGGAGCCGGCGTTTCCACGGAAAGCGGCATACCGGATTTTAGAAGTGTGGACGGGTTGTATCACCAACAATATGATTATCCTCCGGAAACGATTTTGAGTCATACCTTTTACAGGCAGAATACCGAGGAGTTTTACCGTTTTTATAAAAATAAAATGTTGTTTTTGGAGGCGAAACCCAATGCGGCACATAAAAAGCTGGCAGAGTGGGAAGCACAGGGAAAGCTGAAAGCGGTTATTACCCAGAATATAGACGGCTTACATCAGGCTGCGGGGAACAAGAAGGTCTGGGAGCTTCACGGCAGCGTGCTTCGGAATTATTGTGAAGACTGTAAAACATTTTATGATGTGGATTATGTAAAGCGTGCCGAAGGCGTTCCGATATGTGCCAAATGCGGCGGTATTGTAAAGCCGGATGTGGTTTTATATGAAGAAGGACTGGACGATACAACATTAAGAGAATCGGTAAAAGCAATCCGCAATGCAGATTTGCTGATTATCGGGGGAACCTCGCTGGCAGTTTATCCGGCGGCGGGACTGATTGATTATTTTAATGGCAAATATCTGGTATTGATAAATAAGGCTCCCACGCCCAGAGACAATATGGCAGATTTGGTAATTCAGGGAAGCATCGGAGAAGTGTTTTCTGCAGTATAGTATCAGGAAAGAAACCTGTACATTCGGGTATCAATATAGAGGAAAAAAAGATGGATATTCAGGTTGGAGATATTGTAAAATTGAAAAAGCAGCATCCCTGTGGCAGTCAGGAATGGGAAGTGCTGCGTATCGGAGCGGATTTCAGGTTGAAATGTGCAGGCTGTGGGCATCAGATTATGATTGCACGCAAATTAGTTGAAAAAAATATCAGAGAAATCCGCAAAAACCCTTGAAAATTGCGGGATTATGTGTTATCATAATTCTCCGTGATATATAATTCCTTGCTCCTGTATACAGGGGCCAGAGACCATAAGGAGGTAAAGAGCATGAGCAAATATGAATTAACAGTTGTTGTTAGTGCTAAAATCGAAGATGATGAAAGAGCAGCCGTAATCGACAAGTGCAAGGCACTGGTTGAGAGATTCGGCGGAAACATCACCAACGTTGATGAATGGGGTAAGAGAAAGTTAGCTTACGAAGTTCAGAAGATGAAGGAAGCTTTCTACTATTTCATCAAGTTCGAGGCAGATACCAAAGCTCCCGCTGAAATCGAGAGCCGTATCCGCATTATGGACAACGTTATCAGATATTTAATTGTTAAAGACGAAGCGTAAGAGGCATACCGGGTATCCGGGGGTGCATGAGCACCCGGTATCAGTACGATACCAAATGGCATAGGATCCCAGGTATACCGGAGGAGGGACTTAATATGAATAAAGTAATTCTTATGGGCAGATTAACCAGAGATCCTGAAGTGAGATATTCTCAGGGAAGCAGCCAGACAGCAGTTGCAAGATTTTCCGTAGCAGTGGACAGACGGTTCAAGAGAGAGGGACAGCCGGATGCAGATTTCTTTAACTGTACCGCATTTGGTCGTCAGGCAGAGTTCATTGAGCGTTACCTGCGTAAGGGAACTAAGATTTTGTTAAGCGGCAGCATCCAGAATGATAACTATACGAACAAGGATGGCCAGCAGGTTTACAGTGTTCGTGTCATTGTAGATGAAATCGAATTTGCTGAAAGCAAGAATGCTTCCAATGGAGAAAACAGTGGTTACACGGGAGGAAATATGGCAAGACCTGAACCTTCAGGTGCAGGAGACGGCTTTATGAATATCCCGGACGGCATTGATGAAGAGTTGCCGTTTAACTAATTAAATTTTAAGAATGGAGGCACTGACATGGCATTCAATAAAGCAGACAAAGCAGATGCACCTATGAGAAAAAAAGGTGGCATTCGTAGAAGAAAAAAAGTTTGTGTATTTTGTGGCAAGGATAACGTAATTGATTACAAAGACGTAAATAAGTTAAAGAGATACGTATCTGAAAGAGGTAAGATTCTTCCCAGAAGAATCACCGGCAACTGTGCAAA
>JBJEMX010000061.1:0-31845 GCA_051879895.1 Lachnospiraceae bacterium | reverse complement strand
CGCCATATCCGTAAATATTGTGCGGAAAACGGAGAAGAAGGCGGCAAGAAAAACGGCAGAGGTAAAAACGGAGAGGACATTATTATCAAGGTTCCCGCAGGCACTGTTATTAAAGAGGCAGAAAGCGGCAAGGTTATTACGGATATGTCCGGCGACAATAAGAGAATCGTTCTGTTAAAGGGCGGCAGGGGCGGTAACGGCAACCAGCATTATGCAACCAGCACCATGCAGGCTCCGAAGTATGCACAGCCGGGACAGCCGGCAAGGGAGCTGACTTTACTGTTGGAATTAAAGGTAATTGCAGATGTAGGTCTGGTAGGATTTCCCAATGTGGGAAAATCCACCTTTTTAGCCCGTGTTACCAATGCAAGACCCAAGATTGCCAATTATCATTTTACAACCTTAAACCCCAATTTAGGCGTTGTGGATATGGCGGACGGAAAGGGATTTGTGATTGCAGATATTCCGGGATTGATAGAAGGTGCTTCGGAGGGCGTAGGACTTGGACATGAATTCTTACGTCACATTGAGCGTACTAAGGTTATTATTCATATGGTGGATGCTGCCGGTTCTGAAGGAAGAGATCCGATTGCAGATATTTATGCCATTGACAAAGAACTTAGGGCTTACAATCCGGAGCTTGCAAACAGACCCCAGGTGATTGCAGCCAATAAAACCGATATGATTTATGAGGGTGAAAATGAAATCATTGAAAAACTAAAAGCGGAATTTGAGCCCAAGGGCATTACCGTTTACCCGATCTCCGCAGTCAGCGGTAAGGGGGTAAAGGAGCTGTTGTACCATGTGGCACAGATGTTAGAGGGCTTAGATGAGGCACCTGTTATATTTGAACAGGAATATTTCCCGGAGGACATGCTAATAACAGGAGATGAACCTTTTACCGTTACCTACGATGAAGAAGAGAACGAATATGTTATTGAAGGTCCCCGTATCGAAAAAATGCTGGGTTATACCAATTTAGAGAGCGAAAAAGGTTTTGTATTTTTCCAGAACTTCTTAAAAGAAAACGGTATATTGGAGAGACTTGAAGAACTGGGTATAGAAGAAGGCGATACCGTGCGTATGTACGGATTGTCCTTTGATTACTACAAATAAAAGGAGAGGCAATATGACAAGTAAACAGAGAGCTTATTTAATGAGTCTTGCAAGTACCTTAGACCCGATTTTCCAGGTAGGAAAATCCAGTCTGACACCGGAAGTCACAGCAGCCGTTGCGGAAAGCTTTCATAACAGGGAACTGATTAAAGTAGCAGTATTGAAGAACTGCTTTGACGATCCTAGGGAAATAGCGGATATGCTTGCTGCAAGGACCCATTCCCAGGTAGTAAAGGTCATTGGCAAAAAAATTATTCTTTATAAAGAAAATAAGGATAACAAAAAAATTATTCTGCCCCAGTAATGTTTGGTGCAAGGGAGGTATTCTCGATGTCAGAAAAATCCTGCGGTAAAAAAATCGGTATTCTGGGAGGTACCTTTAATCCGATTCACAACGGACATCTTTTACTGGCACAGGCAGCATTTGCTCAGGAATCCCTGGATGTAGTTTTGTTTATGCCCAGCGGTCACTCTTATATGAAAGCAGATACGGGTGTATTGACAGCGGATATCCGTCTTGCTATGGTAAAGCTGGCAATTGCTGACAATCCCGCGTTTTCTTTTTCTGATATGGAAATGAAAAGGGCAGGGAATACTTATACTTATGAAACACTTACTTTATTAAATAAAATGCATCCTGAGGATACCTTTTATTTTATAGTAGGTGCCGACAGTCTTTTTTCCATGGAAAGCTGGAAAAATCCGGAAGAAATTTTTTCGCAATGTATCATTCTTGCTGCTATGCGAAACGGTGCGGATAAAAATCGCATGGAGCAGAAAATAGCAGAACTACACAAAAAATATGGTGCCGTAATTAAATTACTGGAATTCCCCCGGACGGATATTTCCTCCAGCTTTATCAGAGCACAGGCGGCTATGGGAAAAAATATCGAGGGACTGGTACCTAAAAATGTTGAAAGATATATCAAGGAGCACAGGCTGTATCAAAGGAAATAAAGGCAGAAACCTGATTGCAATAGAGGATAAGGCTATGAAACGTACTGATTTAAGCAAAATTAGAAAAGCAATGGAAAAAACACTGGAAGAGAAACGCTACGAGCATACTCTGGGAGTGGCTTATACAGCAACGGCACTGGCAATGCGATATGGGGAAAACCTTGAGAATGCAGAGCTGGCAGGCCTTTTACACGACTGTGCCAAAGAAATGGATGATGAAAAAACGATTTCTCTTTGTGAGAAGCATCATATAAGCATAACAGAGGTGGAGCGTAAGAATCCTTCCCTGTTACATGCAAAGGCAGGCAGTTTTCTGGCTATGCATACCTATAAAGTAGATAATGGGGAAGTTATCAATGCTATTCTTAACCATACAACCGGCAGACCGGGAATGTCTCTTTTGGAAAAGATTATTTTTGTAGCGGATTATATTGAACCGTCACGGAAAAAAGCGGCTAATCTGGCAGAAATCCGTAAATTGGCTTTTATGGATTTAGATGAGGCACTTTTAAAGATATTGGGTGATACATTGGTATATTTAAGAGAAAAAGAAGACACCATTGATCCTATGACAGAAAAAACCTATCAGTATTACCTGGCACTGTTTTCAGAAAAGCAGAGCTAAGCTGCAGACAAAAAGACTTGTTGAAGATGGAGAGGAGAGAAGATAATGGACAATTTATCAAAAGAAATGGCAAAACTGGCAATAAAAGCCTTGGAGGATAAAAAAGCTGAGGATATCCGTGTGATTGATATCAGTGAGGTATCAGTTGTTGCTGACTATTTTATTATTGCAAACGGCAGTAACCGCAGCCAGATTCAGGCGTTGGCAGATAATGTGGAAGAAACGTTAGGCAGAGCAGGTTATGCTTTAAAGCAGGTGGAAGGCTACAATACGGCAAACTGGGTTTTATTGGATTTTAACGATATTATTATTCATATTTTTGATAAGGAAAACCGCCTGTTTTATAATCTGGAGCGTATCTGGAAGGACGGTAAGGATATAAATCCAATTGCACTTTAATTTCCGGCATTAAAACAGGTCCGACGGAAATTTTTTTCTGCCGGACCTGCCTTTTTAATAAAACTGTTCTGTTCCCTGAAAGAGAAATCAGACTTCCGTATCGCTGCAGATTCTTCCTAAAAAAGTCAACAAATACAAGCCGCAAAGTCCGACAACTACATAAATAATTCTGGACAGCAGAGACATATCTCCAAAAATAAAGGCTACCAGATCAAAACTGAACAAGCCTATAAGAGCCCAGTTTACGCAGCCAATAACAGAAATAATCAAAGCTGTACAATCAAGCCATTTCATTCTCATAAGTCAGCCTCCTTCCATTCTTATTCTGCGTTATATTGATATAAAATATACTTGACAAAAATTGTATAAAGTGTATATTTTATATTTAATTGAATGTAACAAAAGATTTTTGAAACATTCAAAGTAAATAAGGAGGATATTATTATGAAAAAAATGAAAAAATTAATCAGTTTAGCTCTTACAGCTATGCTGGCAGCATCCATGCTTACCGGCTGCGGCGGTGGCAGCAAAGCTGACTCCGACACCTTTAGAATCGGCGGCATCGGACCCACTACAGGCGGAGCAGCAATTTATGGTACTGCAGTTATGAACGCAGCACAGCTTGCTGTAGATGAAATCAATGCAGCAGGTGGTGTAAACGGCTACCAGTTAGCATTAAATTTCCAGGATGATGAGCATGATGCAGAGAAATCTGTCAATGCTTATAACACCTTAAGAGACTGGGGTGCACAGATTATCTTAGGTTCTGTTACCTCTGCTCCCTGTATTGCAGTATCAGAAAAAACACTGGCTGACAATGTATTCCAGATTACTCCTTCCGGCACAGCCGTAGAATGTGTACAGTATGACAATGCATTCCGTGTATGCTTCTCCGATCCTACACAGGGTGCCATTTCTGCACAGTATATTAAAGCAAACAGTTTAGGTACCAAGGTTGCAGTTATTTATGACAGTTCTGATACTTATTCTACAGGTATCTATGAAGCCTTCGCAAAGGAAGCAGGTGTACAGGGTCTTGAAATCGTATCGGCAGAAGCATTTACCGCTGATACCAACAAGGACTTCTCCGTACAGCTTCAGAAGACAAAGGATGCAGGCGCTGACTTACTGTTCTTACCCATTTATTACAGTGAATCTGCTCTGATTCTTTCTCAGGCTGCTCAGATTGATTATGCTCCTGTTATCTTTAGTGTAGACGGTATGGACGGTATCTTAGGTGTAGAAAACTTTGATGCATCTTTAGCTGAAGGCGTTATCTTCTTAAGCCCCTTCACCAGCACCGTAAATGATAAGGCAGAAGTGTTCAGTGCAGCATATGAAGCAAAATATGGCGAGATTCCCAACCAGTTTGCAGCAGACTCTTATGATGCGGTTTATATCATTAAGCAGGCATTAGAGCAAAGCAATGCTACTCCCGATATGAGTGAAAGCGATTTGTGCGAGGCATTAAAAGCAGCTATGGTAGCAATTGAATTCAGCGGTACCACCGGTAACAGCATTACCTGGACTGCAGATGGCGAACCTACCAAGGAGCCTATCGTAATCAAGATTGTGAACGGTGTTTACACCATCATGTAATGAAATATTACATAATCCATTAAGTTAATAATTATTCTGAATGGCAAAGGGGCATCACTTATGTGGTGCCTCTTTATGATTATAATCAAAATATAGCATTTATAAGCAATCCGGCTACAAGACTTTGCTATTATGTACTTGCACATTTACAGTATTACATGGTATACTTAACTTTATGTTAAGTGAGTGAGAGTGGAGGTAACTATGAGCTTTATACAGTATTTAATTAACGGCATCAGTTTAGGAAGTGTTTATGCTCTGATTGCGTTGGGATACACCATGGTTTACGGTATTGCAAAGATGTTGAACTTTGCACATGGCGACGTTATTATGGTAGGTGCATTTACCGTATATACCCTTTGCAGTTCCTTGGGTTTACCGCCGGCAGTGGGTATCCTGGTTGCAGTAGTTCTTTGTACCTGTCTGGGCATTGTGATTGAAAAGGTAGCTTACAAGCCTTTACGAAAAGCAGCATCACCTCTGGCCGTTCTGATTACCGCAATCGGTGTCAGCTATCTGTTACAGAATACAGTTCTTTTGATTTTTGGAGCAGATACAAAGGCATTTACTTCCGTAGTACCGATTGCCCCTATAAAGCTGGCCGGTGGACAAATCAGTATCTCCGGTGAAACTTTAGTTACCGTTTTGGTTTGTCTTATTATTATGGTATCCTTGATGCTTTTTATTAACAAGTCTAAGATTGGACAGGCTATGCTTGCTGTTTCTGAGGATAAGGGAGCGGCACAGCTTATGGGTATTAATGTAAACAGTACCATTGCCATTACCTTTGCCATCGGTTCCGCACTGGCAGCCGTTGCCGGTGTACTTTTCTGCTCCGCCTATCCATCCTTAACACCTTATACCGGTTCCATGCCCGGTATCAAAGCTTTCGTAGCAGCGGTATTCGGTGGTATCGGTTCCATTCCGGGTGCCTTTATTGGTGGTATCTTATTGGGTATCATTGAGACTTTCGGTAAGGCTTATATTTCCTCGCAGTTGTCTGATGCAATTGTATTTGGTGTTCTGATTATAGTTCTGCTGGTGAAGCCTACCGGTCTGTTGGGTAAGAACATTCAGGAAAAAGTATAAGGTGGTGGTAAGAATGCAGAAAAATAATGTAAATTTAATTTCTAAATTTAAAAATGCAAATAAGACATTTAAGACCAATTGCATTACATATGGCATGATTATTGCCGCATTTCTGATTATCCAGATACTGGTGAGTGCAGGAGCAGTCAGCAATCTGATAAAGGGACTTTTGGTACCGCTTTGTGTATATGCCATTCTGGCAGTTTCGTTGAACCTCACCGTAGGAATTTTGGGAGAGTTAAGCCTCGGGCATGCCGGATTTATGTGCGTGGGAGCTTTTGCCGGTGCATTTTTTTCAAAATGCATGGTGTCGGCCATTCCCACTGCGGCAATCCGTTTTCCTTTAGCCATTTTGATCGGTGCCGTATGTGCCGGTTTCTTTGGCTTTTTAATCGGTATTCCGGTACTCCGCTTAAAAGGAGACTATCTGGCTATCGTAACCCTTGCCTTTGGTGAAATTGTTAAGAATATTATCAACTGTCTCTATGTGGGCAGGGATGCTGATGGCTTCCATTTCTCCATGACCAGTACGGAGGATATGAATATGGCTGCAGATGGAGAAATATTGATTAAGGGTGCACAGGGTATTACCGGAACTCCAAATGACTCCAGCTTCACGATAGGTATTATCTTATTGTTAATTACCTTATTTATTGTTCTGAACCTGATTCATTCCAGAGACGGGCGTGCCATTATGGCAATCCGTGATAATACAATTGCTGCGGAATCTGTTGGGATTCATATTACCAAATATAAGCTGATGGCATTTTCGATTTCAGCGGCACTGGCCGGTGTAGCAGGTGTGCTGTATGCCCACAACCTCTCCACACTGACGGCACTTCCTAAAAACTTTGGGTATAACCAGTCCATTATGATTCTGGTATTCGTAGTTTTAGGCGGTATTGGCAATATCAGAGGTTCTGTGATTTCAGCAGTTATTCTTACATTGTTACCGGAGCTTTTGCGTGGTCTGAAAGATTACCGTATGTTGATTTATGCAATTATTTTAATTGTCATGATGCTCTTTAACTGGTCACCTAAAGCAAGAGAACTTCGTGAAAAATATTCCTTAAAGAGACTCTTGACAAAGAGAAAAGATAAGAAGGAGGCAGCGTAAGATGGCACTATTAGAAGTACAAAACTTAGGAATTTCTTTCGGCGGCCTCAGAGCAGTAGATGATTTCAACCTAACCATTGAAAAGGGACGTCTGTATGGCCTGATTGGCCCCAACGGTGCCGGTAAAACCACTGTATTTAACCTTTTAACCGGTGTGTATAAACCCAATGTAGGTATTATTAAACTGGATGGTCAGGATATTACCGGACGTAAAAACATCGAGATTAATAAGGCCGGTATTGCAAGAACCTTCCAGAATATTCGTCTGTTTAAGGAATTATCCGTACTTGATAATGTAAAGGTAGGTCTCCATAATCGTTATCATTACAGTACCTTTGAGGGCATTTTCAGATTACCCGGCTACAGAAAGACAGAAGCAGCCATGAATGCAGAGGCAATAGAACTGTTAAAGGTATTCGGACTGGAGGAAGAAAAGGATTTTCTGGCATCCAACCTGCCTTATGGTAAACAGCGTAAATTGGAAATTGCCAGAGCACTTGCTACTAAGCCCAAATTACTTTTATTGGATGAGCCTGCGGCAGGTATGAATCCCAACGAAACCCATGAACTGATGGATACTATAAAATTTGTACGTGAAAAGTTTGATATGACCATTCTTTTGATTGAACACGATATGAAACTGGTATCCGGCATTTGTGAAGAACTGACCGTATTAAATTTCGGACGTGTTCTTTGTCAGGGTGAAACCTCTGAAGTTTTACAAAATCCGGAAGTTATTAAAGCATATCTTGGGGAATAGGAGCGAAGCTTATGGCAATGTTGGAAATAAAAGATTTAGAAGTATATTATGGTATGATACAGGCCATTAAGGGCGTTTCCTTTGAAGTAGAAAAGGGAGAGGTTATTGCACTGATTGGTGCAAATGGTGCCGGTAAAACAACCATTCTTCATACAATAACGGGACTGTTATCACCTAAGAAGGGAACGGTTACCTTTGAAGGGAAAAATATCACCAAAATACCCGGTCACAAAATTGTATCCATGGGCATGGCACATGTACCGGAAGGAAGACGTGTCTTTGCAAATCTGTCCGTATTACAGAACTTAAAATTAGGTGCATACACCCGTAAGGATAAAAAGGAAATTGATGAAACCCTGGAAATGATTTATACGCATTTTCCCCGTTTAAAAGAGCGTAAGAACCAGTTGGCAGGAACCTTGTCCGGTGGGGAACAACAGATGCTGGCTATGGGACGTGCATTAATGTCCAAGCCCAAGATTATTTTGATGGATGAGCCCTCCATGGGTCTTTCCCCCATCTTTGTAAATGAAATCTTTGATATTATAAAAGAAGTCAGTAAAAGCGGCACGACTGTACTTTTAGTAGAACAGAATGCAAAGAAAGCCTTATCCATTGCTGACAGAGCCTATGTATTGGAAACGGGCAATATCGTTATGGAAGGAAAGGCGGATATCCTTTTAAATGATGATTCCGTAAAGAAAGCATATCTTGGAGAATAATCTGTAATATATAGCGGAAGAGAGGTATGATTATGGAGAAAAAGAATATTGTAATTACTATTGCAAGACAGTACGGAAGCGGCGGAAAAACGGTAGGTGAAATGCTGGCAAAAGAACTGGGGATTCATTATTATGACAAAGAGCTGGTCAAACTGGCATCTGACTTAAGCGGCATCAATGAGGCACTGTTTGTCAATGCAGATGAGAATAAAAAGAACCTGCCTTTATTTAAATCTTCCAAATCGATCTATCAGGGAGAGGTAATTCCTCCTGAAAGTGATGAATTTACTTCCGATGACAATCTCTTTAACTATCAGGCAAAAATTATTAAAGAACTGGCAGATACCCAATCCTGCGTTATTATCGGAAGATGTGCCGATTTTATTTTAAAAGACTACGATAATGTACTCAGCGTATTTGTGCATGCACCGCATGAGTTCTGTATGGAACAGGCTGCAAAGAAACATAGCATGAATGCCAAAGAGTTAGAAAAGCTCATAGCCAAAATAGATAAACACAGAGCTGATTATTACAAATATTATACAGGCAGGGAATGGACCGATGCCAGAAACTATGATTTGTGCTTAAACAGCTCCAAGCTGGGCTTTGAGAGATGTGTGGAGGAAATCAGGTCTTACATCAGGGTAAGGTTTGGAGAGATTTAAAATGCAGATTGAAGAAATAACCCAAAAGATAGATGAACTGTTTGCTGCCAACAGAGGAGGAGAGGCACAGAAGCTTTTAGAGGACTCCATTAAACAGGCTATGGAGGAAGGTGATGATGGGGCTCTTCTCACCCTGCTGAATGAAATAATCGGATATATGCGGGAAACCAGTCAGGTAGAGAGTTCCTACAGCTATGCGGATGCTGCAATTAAGCTGATGGAACGGATGGGTATAGAGGGCAGTACTGCCTATGCAACCACTCTTTTAAATATTGCCAATGCTTATCGGGCAGGGGGAAGACTGGAGGACTCCCTTTCTTTTTACAAGGAGGTTCTTGGGCTGTATAAGGAAAAAGTGGATGCCAAGGATATGTTGTTTGCCAGTCTCTATAATAACATCAGTTTGTTATATCAGGAAATGGGAGAGTTTGAAAAGGCAAGGGAAAATCTGTTGCAGGCACTTTCCATTGTAAAAGAAAACGAGGATTCCTATTTCGAGGAAGCGGTTACCTATGCCAATCTGGCAGCTACCTGTCTGAATCTGAATATGGATGAGGAGGCAGCGGCATATTTCAAACAATCCATAGAAATATTTGAAAACCATGGTATACAGGATGCCCATTATTGTGCAGCTCTTTCTTCCATGGGAACCTATTACTATAAAAGAAAAGAATATGAAAAGGCCATAGAATGTTTTGAAAAGGCTATGGCAGGTATGAAGGAGTCACTGGGAGAAAACGAATATTATCAGAGGCTCTCGGAAAATCTGGCAGCCTGCAGAAGGGCGGCAGAACCGCTTTCAGGCATGGAGTTGTGCAGGGCATATTATGAAACCTATGGTAAGCCCATGATACAGGAGCAGTTTCCTGAATATGAGGACAAAATTGCAGCAGGTCTCTGCGGCGAAGGCTCCGATTGCTTCGGCTATGATGATGTCGTATCCAGAGATCACGACTGGGGCCCTGGTTTTTGTCTTTGGGTATCGGATGAGGTGTATGCAGAAATCGGTGAAAAATTACAGGAGGCGTATCAGAAGCTTCCTACAGAGTTTCAGGGATTTGTAAGGCGTGAAAGCAGACAGGGACAGGGCAGAGTCGGGGTATGTACGATTACCGGATTTTACGAGCATCTGCTTGGAAAAGGAAATTGTCCGTCCACTCATAGTAAAGGCAATACGGAAGTGGCTCTGCCATCCGACGATGACACAGTCGGCGGCTTTGCGGACATTAACTGGGCAGAAATTCCCGATGAGGCTTTGGCGGCATCCGTAAACGGTGAAGTATTTGCAGACAGGGAGGGCACTTTTTCGGAGATTCGTAACAGCCTGAAAAAAGGCTTTCCGGAAAGAATATGGTATCTGAAAATTGCAGAAGCCTGTGCCCGGTTCTCTCAGGCAGCACAATACAATTTTGGCAGAATGGCCGGACGAAAAGACGATGTGGCAGCACAGCTTTCCCTGGCGGAAGGAGTCAGACAGGCTCTGAAGCTCTTATATTATACAGAAAAAGAATTCCCTCCTCATGATAAATGGCTCTACAGAGGTATTGTGGACAGGGAGGGATTTGAAAAAGAGGCCGACTTATTAAAGCGGCTTATGAAAAAAGGAGAAGTTGCGAAGCGAATACAACTGGTGGAAGAGTTGGCAGAGCTCCTTTGCGACAGACTTTATAGAAGGGACATCATCTCCGACAGGGAAGTCTATCTGGAAGCACATACAGGAGAGCTTTTAAAGAAAGCGGAATTGTCCGGGGTGTCCGATGAAATACTGATAGATAAGATTGCCGATGCAGAATTTGATGCCTTTGATAAGGTTAGAAATGCCGGTGGCAGGGCAAGCTGTCAGAACGACTGGTACACCTTTGAAATCATGCGTAAGAGTCAGTACATGACATGGAACCGAAAAATGCTTTTGCAGTATCTGTATGATTTTGAAACAGAATATGCAAAGGGACGTAATCTGATTGAAGAAAAATACGGAAGAATGATGGAAAGCACTGTGCCGGAGGAATATGCGGCCATAGCTGACAAATTTCCGGTAATTTCTCCTCAGAAGAGGCAGATTATAGAGGCTATCGTACAGATACAGGTGGGGTTTATGGAGGAATTTGCACAAAAATATCCTCATTTGGCAGGTAATGCCCGTATCATTCATACATACGAAGATCAACCTTATGATACCTCCTATGAAACCTATCTGCGTGGGGAAATCAGCACCTATTCCGATAAGATGTTAGAGCTGTATGGACGTTTTGTGGTCACAATCTGCAATGAAGGCAAAAATCTGGCAGCTCTTACCATGGAAAACAGTGTGCATTTTTATGGTTATCAGACGCTGGAAGATGCAGAAAGCCTGTCCGTGAAATGAAAACGGACAGGCTTTTAATCTGCTGGTAAATATTCTATTGTCCTTAAGGGACTGATTGGAGTTTCCTGATATTAACTATAAAGACGAAATACGCCGAATACTTTGCCGAGAATCTGACAGTCATCCACAATGATAGGATCCATATAATCATTTTCAGGCTGCAGACGGATGTGCCCGTCTTCTTTATAAAAAGTCTTAACGGTAGCAGAGTCATCAACCAAAGCAACCACAGTATCTCCATTGCGGGCAGTATTGCAGCACTGTACAAAGATCTGGTCTCCATTGTAAATACCCGCATTAATCATGGAATCGCCCTTTACCTTCAGTACAAAAGATTCACCGGCAGGAACCACCTCAGCAGGAACAGGGAAGTAGCTTGCAATATTTTCTTCCGCAAGGATGGGCTGACCGGCAGCAACAGTACCGATTACGGGAAGGCTGACCATTTCCGTACGGACCATCTGAAAATTGTCGTCACAGATTTCGATGGCACGGGGCTTGGTAGGGTCTCTGCGGATATAACCATTTTTCTCCAGCGTTTCTAAATGAGAGTGCACGGAAGAGGTTGATTTTAAGTGTACAGTCTCACAAATCTCTCTTACAGTGGGCGGATATCCTCTTTTTAAGATTTCATCTTTGATATATTCCAGAATTTCCTGTTGTTTAGTTGAAATTTTTCCATTTGCCATTCTATGTACCTCCATGAACAGAATCTAAATTATATTTGCTAAGCACAGTATAACATATCCATTCACAAAAAGCAAATATATGTTCAGAAAATATGTTCGTAATTTTTACAAAAATCTATTGACATTCGAAAATGCGTTCTATATAATAGCATTAAAAGAACAAGCGTTCACGAACATATATTCAGAATGGAGTGTTGATTATGGAAAACAGATTACAGGATACCTTATCTTATAGTGAATACAGAATTGAAAGAAACCGTGCCAGAAGATTACGTTCTTTCCGCAGACAGTGCATCCTGGCAATAGTAACCGTTGTGCTGGTGCTTGTCCTTACAATCTCTTATCACGCAATTGTATCTAAAGCAACTGCCTCTGACGAAAAAGTATCTTACAAATATTATACGAGTATCGAAATTGCATACGGAGATTCCCTCTGGTCCATAGCAGAAACCTATGCAGGAGAGGAGTATGCTTCCGCACAGCGTTATATCGATGAAGTAAAAGAGATTAATCATATGTCTGACGACAATATAACTGCAGGACAGTATCTGATAGTTCCTTATTACTCCGCAGAATTCAAATAGGAATTTAAAAGGCATACCCAAAACAGAATATTAAGCAATTTTCAGAATCTTTATCCGGCAGCTATTTACAATCAATCCAAATCCTCACGTAATCTTACCACCTTTGCGGCCATTCTGCGGCGGTCTTCCTGCATAGTGGCATAATGTTTCCGAGTAGTGTTTACATCCTTATGACCTAATACATCTGCCACTAAGTAAATATCTCCGGTTTCCTGATACAAATTTGTACCATAAGTGCTTCTGAGTTTATGAGGTGTAATCTTTTTTAAAGTAGTAACTCTGGATGCGTACTTCTTTACCAGATTCTCTACGGCACGTACTGTAAGCCGCCTGTTCTGTAAAGACAGAAACAAGGCATTTTCATGTCCTGACGATGGAATAATATGCTTTCTCTGTTCCATATAGTCAAGCAGTGCTGTTTCTACTTCCTCGCCAAAATAGACAATAGCCTCATAACCTCCTTTTCGTCTGATTTTAATGCCGCTGTTTTCAAAGTCCACATCCTGAATATCCAGTCCGACACACTCCGATACACGGATACCGGTTCCTAAAAGAAGCGTAAGCAGTGCCACATCCCTGATTTTTGTCTTTTCATGGTAGGCAAGTTCCTTTTTTGTCAGCTTAGCACCTGCTTCCACCTGATCCAAAAGTGTGGCCACTTCGTTAGGGTCTAAACGAATAATGGCTTTTTCATGCAGCTTAGGCACAGGAACCAGTTCAGCAGTATTCTTTTCAATTCTTTCGTTTTGAAAGTAGTAGTTATAGAAACTTCTCAAACAGGATAGCTTACGTGCCTTACCTCGTTCGGTATTGGTAATTTCCCGTCCGTCTTTTTCATAATAGCTTATATAGGACAAATATTCTTCAATATCCTGTCTGGTAACCTGGTTTAAAGCAGATATGGGAATATCCTTTATATCCATTTTGGCACAGGCTGCATTTGTTTCATGCAAAAACTCAAAAAATACTCTGATATCATAAGCATAGGCCAGTCTGGTACGGGTAGAGGTAGTATCTGCTATTCCACGAAAAAATTCACCGCAAAAGGGTGGAAGCGTATCCAAAACAGCTCTTAGCTTTACAATATTCTGTTTGTTTTGTTCGTCATGGTAATTGTCAGCATTCGCCATCTTCCATACACCATCCTTTCAAATTACCGGTTTTGATGGCCGTAAACATTCTTTCCTTTACACCCGGATTTTCCAAATTTAAGTTTCTTAAAAGCTGCTTCACATATTCGCGTTTGGTATGTCCGTCAGCGGGGCAGGGACTTTTTACAACCGGAACATCATATTTATTTACAAAGCCTATTACATCGGATTCCTGCATATATATCAGGGGTCTGATAACAGTCAGTTCCATACGATCCAGATAGGTAACAGGTGAAAAGGTATGAAAACGTCCTTCATAAATTAAGGACATCAGCATAGTTTCCACGACATCATCCCTGTGATGTGCATAAGCAATCTTATTGCAGCCGGAAGCCTTGACTGCATCATTTAGTGCTCCTTTCCGCATTTTGGCACAAAGAGAGCAGGGATTACTTTCCTTTCTGTCATCAAAGATAATTTTACCGATATCGGTCTTTACAATAATGTATTCGACGTTCAATTCCTTGCATAAAGCCTTTATTTGGTCCAAATTCAGGTTTTCAAAGCCTAAGTCGACTGTTACAGCCATGATGTCAAATTTCTTCGGATAAAAGCGTTTAAGGCCGTTTAAAGCGTATAGAAGAGTAAGACTGTCCTTCCCGCCGGAAATACCCACCGCAATTTTATCTCCTTCTTCAATCATATGGTAATCATCAACCGCCTTACGGACGATGCTTAATATTTGCTGTAATTTCATTATCTTATACCTTTCTTAACAAATTATTTATCTGAAGCTGTAAATTCCATTAAAAGCTGTGCTTACACATACAAACCTATTGTTTTTATTATACTGTTTTTTTAAAATAATTTCATCTGTTTTAATAAAATTATCTGTTTTTATGAGTTTAATCGTGATATACTGATTTTATATTAGATACAAGGAGTGTATGCTTATGAAATTCAGGCTTGATAATAAATATGTCAAATGGGGAGTTACGGCATTCTCTGTAATTGCCGGCAGTATTTTTTTCTATTATCTGGTATTTCATATTTCGGATTTGATTCAAAATATTAAAGGCCTGATTAATATTGTTATGCCTGTGGTTTTCGGTCTGATTATTTCTTATCTGATGACGCCCGTGCTTAATGCAATTGAAAGAAGTGTGTTAAATCCGCTATGTGACAAAATAAAGATTAAGCAGTCACCGCGACGTCAGAAATGGATTCGTGCCATAGCTGTTTTCTTGACATCCCTGATATTCTTTATATCTATTTATGCGTTAATAGCAATGTTAATTTCACAGATTGTTCCCAGTATCAAAACCATTATAGGTAACTTTGACGGTTATGTGGTAAATTTATCCAACTGGTTGAACACTTTATTAGAGGATAATGAGGAAATCCGTAATTTTATACTGCCACTGGTTAATCGTATGTCCGGTGAACTGGAAAACTGGTTACAGGATACGGCAACTCTGTTGGATAAATCCAGTGAACTGTTAAAGACGGTTTCTCTAAGTATTTTAGGATTTTTAAAGGTTGCATGGAACTTTATTATCGGTTTTATTATTGCGGTATATGTATTGTTCAGTAAGGAAAGGTTTGCCGCACAGGGAAAGAAGACCATTTATGCAGTTTTCAGAACCGATGATGCCAATGCTGTTTTAAAGGCACTGCGTTTTGTACATCGTACCTTTATTGGATTTGTTAGCGGAAAAGTATTGGATTCCATTATTATCGGCTTATTGTGTTTTATAGGTACCACGATATTGGGAACCCCTTATGCGGCACTGGTTAGTGTAATTGTAGGTGTAACCAACATAATTCCTTTCTTTGGTCCCTACCTGGGTGCGATTCCCTCTGCATTTTTAATTCTAATTGTAGATTTAAATCATCCCATGAATTGCCTTACCTTCATTATTTTTATTCTGATTTTGCAACAGTTGGACGGTAATATAATCGGACCTAAAATATTGGGAAATTCCACAGGCTTATCCAGCTTCTGGGTTATTTTTTCCATTACCGTATTTGGCGGTTTATTCGGCATTCCCGGTATGATTGTGGGTGTACCTATTTTTGCGATATTTTATGCTGCCGTAAAGGTACTGGTAAACCGCTCCTTACGCAAGAAAAATCTGCCTTTGGATACCGGGTTATATGGTGAGGTAGACTATGTGGACAAGGAGGGAAATTTCCTGCAAATAGAAGAGGAGCAGACTGCGGATAAAAAGAGTGCGAATAGAGGGAAAAGAAGATTTCATTTTATTAAGATGCCTATAAAAGTAACTAAATCAGAGGATTTACAGAATTCAAAAGACTCTGAGGCTGAAAAGACAGATGACGATACACAGCATAATGATTAAATTGTTAATTTTATAACAATAGTAGAAGAGGAAAGATATGAAATTAGTTGTACAAAGAGTACTTTCTGCCAATGTTTCCGTAGACGGCTCGGTTGTCGGTCAGATTGACAAAGGATTTTTGGTTTTGGTTGGAATTTGTAATGAAGATACGCAACAGATTGCTGATAAAATGCTAAAAAAGCTTATTGGACTTAGAATTTTTGAAGATTCTGAGGGAAAAACCAATTTAAGTCTGGAGGCTGTTTCCGGCAGCGTCTTATTGGTTTCGCAATTTACATTATACGCAGATTGTAAGAAAGGCAATCGTCCGTCCTTTATTCGTGCGGGAGAACCTCAAAAGGCCAGGGATTTGTACGAATATATGATAAAAGAATGTAAAAAACTGGTTCCTGTCGTAGAAAGCGGTATTTTTGGTGCGGACATGAAGGTAAGCCTTGTAAATGATGGACCCTTTACCATAATATTGGATTCTGATGAAATTATGTAGATGAATTTCGATAAAAAACTGATATTGATAAAATCATAAAGCTATTCCTTATTTTATCAATACAACTATTCGTTAAACTCGCATTTTGCGAATAGTTGTATCTGTGCACACACTTACTCACCCAGATACCAAAAAGCAAATAAATGGCTTCACAGACCCAAATAATCGATTGTGAAGCCATTTACTGTTACATATTCTATTTAATAAAAAGATTGTTCTAAATTGATTTTTATACAGAGATATCTGCTGATAACCCTAATAATGATTCATTTTCAGCCAATATAGGGCGGATAAAGTCTTTTAAAAATGTCTCTGTTTGTTCCTTGGCACGTCCGATGTATCTGGAAGGCTCCATGGTTTCCTGTAATTCTTCCAAATTCATATGAAAAGCAGAATCTGCGGCAATCAGTTCCAGAAGATTATTTTCTTTTCCTTCTGCCTTTACATTTTTTGCAGCTTCCATAGACAACTCGCGAATCCGTTCATGCAATTCTTGACGGTCACCACCGTTTTTTACTGCATCCATCATAATATTTTCCGTAGCCATGAAGGGCAATTCGCTCATCATATGCTTTTCAATGACTTTCGGATAAACCACCAGACCGCTTACTACATTCAGACATAAATCCAGAATACCGTCAACAGCTAAAAATGCTTCCGGAATAGACAGTCTCTTGTTGGCAGAATCATCCAATGTTCTTTCAAACCATTGTGTGGCGGAAGTAATTGCCGGATTCAGTGCTTCAATCATGACGTAACGGGACAGGGAGGCTATTCTCTCACTCCGCATGGGATTTCGCTTATAAGCCATTGCAGAGGAGCCAATCTGGTTCTTTTCAAAGGGCTCTTCCACTTCTTTCAAATGCTGTAACAGACGAATATCGTTACTCATTTTATGGGCACTTGCAGCAATTCCTGATAATATATTTGCTACTCTCGTATCCACCTTGCGGGAATAGGTCTGCCCGGATACAGGATAACATTCTTTGAAGCCCATTTTTTTCGCAATACAGGGATCAATTTTATCAATTGTTTCCTGATCGCCATCAAATAATTCCAAAAAGGAGGCTTGTGTACCGGTAGTGCCCTTGGATCCGAGAAGCTTCATACCATTCAGTATATAATCCAAATCTTCCAAATCCAGGCTGAATTCCTGCAGCCACAGGCAGGCTCTCTTGCCAACCGTAGTGGGCTGCGCGGGCTGAAAATGGGTAAATGCCAGAGTTGGCTGACTCTTATGTTTCTCTGCAAAATCAGCCAGTTTACTCATCACATTGAGCAGCTTCTTTCTTACAAGCCTTAATGCCTCTCTCATAATGATAATATCTGTGTTATCTCCCACATAACAGGAGGTAGCCCCCAGATGAATGATTCCGGCTGCCTTGGGACATTGTTTTCCATATGCATATACATGGCTCATTACATCATGTCGAACTTCTTTTTCCCTGGCCTTTGCCACATCATAATTGATATCTTCTGCGTGAGCCTTTAGCTCATCAATCTGCTCTTTTGTAATAACCGGCTTGCCGTTCTGGCTGAGTCCCAATTCCATCTCGGTTTCTGCCAATGCAATCCAAAGTTTTCGCCAGGTACGAAACTTCATATCCGGTGAAAAAATATACTGCATTTCTTTACTGGCATAGCGTTCTGATAAAGGACTCTGATATCTGTCTGTATCCATGCAAGTGCTTCTCCTTTTATTCCATCAGATATTTGAAAAATAATCTATAATCCCAGACGTGCAAATACTTCCTGATATGCTTCTTCCACATTACCCAAATCTCTGCGGAAACGGTCCTTATCCAGCTTTTCGTTGGTGTGCACATCCCACAAACGGCAGGTATCGGGAGAAATCTCATCCGCTAAAATGATCTGTCCGTGGTAACGGCCAAATTCAATTTTGAAATCAATCAGTTTCATATCTGCCTGCAGGAAGTAAGCTTTCAATACCTCATTTACTTTAAAGGCGTACTTTTTAATGGTTTCAATTTCTTCCCATGTTGCCAGATTTAATGCCCGAGCAAAATAATCATTGATCAAAGGATCGCCCAAAGCATCGTTTTTATAGGAAAATTCAATAGTAGGCTCGGAAAGCAGTGTCCCCTCTTCTATTCCGAGGCGTTTGGAAAAACTACCGGCGGCTACATTTCGGATAATAACCTCCAGAGGTACGATTTCTACCCTTTTTACTGCGGTTTCTCTATCGCTTAATTCCTCAATCAGATGGGTGGGAACTCCTTCATTTTCCAGTTTCTTAAATATATGATTTGTCATCCGGTTATTGATGGCACCTTTTCCGACAATGGTTCCCTTTTTCTCACCGTTAAATGCGGTTGCATCATCCTTGTAATCCACTATCAGTACATCGGGATCCTTAGTTAAGAATACTTTTTTTGCTTTCCCTTCATACAACTGTTCTAATTTTTCCATTTCATCCTCTTTTCTGCACTGTACAGCTTTGTGTAACAATGCCGTTTTTCTTTTATAATAATGATTATTGCTTTTTGGTTTGTCTTCTGTTATTTTCCGCTGTCGCCGTAGTTGGTCAACACTCTTGCACTGGGGTCATTTACATTACAGCCTTCCCATTCTTTATTGGGCATCCAGAAATCAGGAATCATATGTGCCTGACCCGGATAATATTTTTCAAAAATTTCTCTGTACAATAAACTTTCCTTTGTGAATGGAGTTGAAAAATCATACTTTTTGCGTAAGCACTCATATTCTTCATCGCTGTAAAGTGCTTCGGCATATTCCTTCAGATCATCTACCATACTGTGTCCCACAGCATCACTAAAGGCAGCCTTTTCTCTCCAAAGAATTTCTTCCGGTAAAATATTATCATTTTCAAAAGCCTTACGCAACAAATATTTTCCTTTGCCATACAGATTCATTTTTCTGGCAGGGTCAATTGCCATTACATATCTTACAAAGTCTAAATCCCCGAAAGGCACTCTCGCTTCTAAACTGTTTGCAGCCAGACATCTGTCTGCACGAAGCACATCATAACAGTAAAGTTCATGAATACGCTTTTGGGCTTCCTTTTGAAACTCTGCTGCATCAGGTGCAAAATCCGTATATTTATATCCAAACAGCTCATCGGATATTTCACCTGTCATAAGTACCTTCAGGTCAGTGGTATCATGGATGGCTTTACATACCAGATACATACCCATACTGGCACGAATTGTAGTAATATCATAGGTTGCCAGAGCCTCTATTACTGTTTCCAGATAAGCAAGCACCTGTTCTTTTGTCATGATAATCTCTGTATGATCTGCACCGATGAAATCGGCTACCTTCTTGGCATACTTTAAGTCGATGGCATCCACATCCATTCCTATTGCAAATGTGCGAATCGGCTTTTTTACCAGGTTTGCCGCAATGGCACACACCAGACTGGAGTCCAAACCTCCTGATAGTAAAAATCCCAGTGGTGCGTCTGCATCCATTCGCTTTCTGACACCCTCTACCAGCTTGTCATGTATGTTTTTTGTTATAACATCCAGATCTTCATGAATGTATCCATGTACTTTTTCAATTGCTTCATAACAAACAAATTCTCCGTCATAATAGTAATGTCCGGGTGGAAAAGGCTGAATCTCCTTTACCAGTCCTGTTAAGCTCTTGGCCTCACTGGCAAAGGCAATCTTACCACTCTCGGAATAACCGTAAAACAAAGGACGAATACCTATGGGATCTCTTGCCGCAATAAGCTTCTTATGTTCCCCGTCATATATAACGCAGGCATATTCGGCATCCAGATGGGAAAACATTTCCAGACCATATTCTTTATATAAAGGCAATAAGACTTCACAGTCGGAACCGCTTTTAAAAGAATAACCTCTCGCTGTCAATTCTTCTTTTAATTTGCGGAAACCATAGATCTCTCCGTTACAGACTACCCAGTTTCCATTCAGTTCAAAGGGCTGCATACCCTCCGGGGTAAGTCCCATAATGGCAAGTCTTGCAAAACCCAGATAACCAAACTCTGTTTCAACCACCTGCATTGCGTCCGGACCACGCATATACGTTTTATTTAAGTTTTCTTCAAAGCTCTCCTTAGATATATCTTTTCCTAAATAACACATAATCGAACACATAAGCATTTCCTCCTTTTTCCGGTATCCGCACTGTCCTTTCGGGCTTTGTTTAAAGCAGATACAGAAAATCCGGCTTAGCTCTAAACAAAAAAACAGTTACCCGTCCTCAATAGGACGAATAACTGCATTATCCGCGGAATACCTATTTGCCACACTCCTTTGTGTGACCCCTTTTTTGCGAACTCAATCGCGTTTATTCTAGTAAAAAATAACACATCCATTGTCTTCTGTCAAGAATTAGGATAAAAATTTATCCTGCATAGGATACAAATTTTTCCTGCATAGGATACAAATTTTCCTCTTGACCGCCTAAAGCCATAATGCTATAATACATCAGATGAACAAAGGCGTTCGTAAAAGATAATTGTATTCCGGTTATCTTTTATGGGCGTTTTTTCTTTTTACAATATGCAGGAGGTGTATATGAACGATACGATTTATCTGCAGTTAGAAGACGGAACGGTTTTTTGTGGAAAATCCTTTGGTGCCCCACTACAAAATGATGTGGTTGCAGAGGTTGTTTTTACTACTGCCATGACCGGTTATCTGGAAACGCTGACAGATCCCAGTTATTATGGACAGATGGTGGTACAGACTTATCCCCTGATTGGTAACTATGGTGTGATTCCTAACGATTACGAAAGTCTCGGGATTCATTTAAGTGCTTATATTGTGAAGGAGTATTGTACGGCACCCTCGAATTTCAGAAGTCGGATGGATTTGGACACTTTTTTGAAAAAGGAAGGGATTCCCGGTATCTGTGATTTGGATACCAGAGCCCTTACAAAAAAAATACGCCAATCCGGCGTCATGAACGGACGGCTTTCCTGCACACCTCCGCAGGCAATGCAGCCAAAGGACTTATCTTCCTGGACGATACAGGATGCGGTTGGACATGTGTCTGTAAAGGAATTCAGTGAAATTCCCTGTGGCATTCCGGGGTATCATGTTGTGCTTTGGGATTTTGGTGCCAAGCAAAATATTATTCGTAAATTACATACTTTAAACTGCAGGATTACCGTAGTACCTTCTTCTGCTTCCTGTGAACAGATATTATCTCTTAATCCTGATGGCATTATGTTAAGCAATGGTCCCGGCAATCCCAAGGACAATCCTTCTATTATAAGAGAGCTTCAAAAACTCTGTGCTTATCGGCTTCCAACCTTTGGTATTTGTTTAGGACATCAGCTTCTGGCCCTGGCCAATGGTGCCGATACCGAAAAACTGAAATACGGTCACCGGGGTGCCAATCAGCCGGTAAAAGACATAACTACCGGAAGAATATATATTACCAGCCAGAATCATGGCTATGCAGTCAAAAATGACTCCCTTCCCGCAAATGCTTTTGTCAGTTACATTAATTTGAATGATAATACCTGTGAAGGAGTTTATTACAAGGATTTTCCCGGCTTCTCCGTACAGTTCCATCCGGAGGCATGTGGCGGTCCTCACGATACGGAATTTCTGTTTCAACAGTTTATAGCACTTATGGAAGGGAGGAAAAAAGAATGCCACTGAATCCAAAATTAAAAAAAGTACTTGTTATCGGTTCCGGTCCCATTGTAATAGGTCAGGCGGCTGAATTTGATTATGCCGGTACTCAGGCCTGTCGGGCTCTTAAGGAAGAAGGACTTAATGTTGTACTTGTCAATTCCAATCCGGCAACTATTATGACAGACACTGCAATGGCAGATCATGTTTATGTAGAACCGCTGACTTTAGATTTTTTGAAGAAAATAATAAAAAAGGAAAAACCCGATGGTATCCTCTCTACTTTAGGCGGTCAGACCGGTCTTACTCTTTCCATGCAGCTTGCAGAGGAAGGGTTCCTTGAAAAAGAAAATGTGATTCTTTTGGGAGCAAATCCGGAGACTATAAAAAAAGCCGAAGATCGCCAGTTTTTTAAGGATACTATGGAAAAAATCGGCGAACCGATTATTCCTTCTGTGGTAACTCATACTTTAGAAGGTGCTCTTTCCTTCTCTCAAACTGCCGGATTCCCTGTTATTGTACGCCCGGCTTTTACTTTGGGCGGAACCGGCGGCGGAATTGCTTATAATGAAGCAGAACTCCGCGAGATTGCTTCTGCAGGCTTACGCTTATCTCCTATCACACAAATTCTGGTGGAAAAGTGTATTGCAGGCTGGAAAGAAATTGAATTTGAAGTTATGAGGGATGGTGCCGGTAATGTAATCACCATCTGTTCCATGGAGAACTTTGATCCTGTAGGCATACATACCGGAGATTCCATTGTTGTGGCACCAGCCCAGACTCTGGCAGACAAGGAATACCAGATGCTTCGTAGTGCTGCCCTCCATATCATCAGTGCCATGGGCATTGAAGGCGGCTGTAATGTGCAATTTGCTCTTCATCCGGAAAGCTTTGAATATGCAGTTATTGAGGTAAATCCCCGTGTATCACGCTCTTCCGCCCTGGCAAGTAAAGCAACAGGCTATCCTATTGCCAGAGTAGCGGCAAAAATAGCTATCGGCTATCGTATGGATGAAATCCGTAATGAAGTAACAGGTAAAACCAAGGCCTGTTTTGAGCCTGCTTTAGACTATATTGTTGTAAAGTTCCCTAAATGGCCCTTTGATAAATTTGTGTATGCTTCCCGTAAGTTAGGAACCCAGATGAAGGCTACCGGTGAAGTAATGGCTATCGGACGAAGCTTTGAACAGGCACTGATGAAAGCCATCCGGGGTGCAGAAATTTCCCATGATTGTCTCTCCGATTCTGCATTACGCCGGTTAGATGATGCTGCCTTGCTTGAAAAAATCAATGCAGGGGATGATGAAAGAATTTTTGCTCTTTACGAAGCTCTTTATCGTGGTATCTCCGTTGAAAAACTGCATAAAATGACTATGGTAGATGAATGGTTTTTATCTAAACTTCTTCACTTATCAGACTTAGAAAAGGCTTTGACAGAATATGCTTCTGATTCTTCAGCCTGCTTAGAACCGACAGCAGCCAATGCAGATAAGGAAGCCGATATGCTTCCCAAGACTCTGATTCGGGAGTTAAAACAATGTGGTTTTCCGGATAAGACAATTACCCGTTTAAGCGGCGGAAAAAATTTTACAAGACTTCCCTACTCCTATAAAATGGTAGATACCTGCAGTGCGGAATTTGACGCTGAAACACCTTATTTCTATGCAACCTATGATGAAGAGGATGAAGCAGAAGAATTCCTGAGAACGCATCATACTACCGGAGATTTTACAGCTCCCGGTGATAAGAAAAGCGATTCCAAGCCTGTTGTTATGGTATTTGGTTCCGGTCCCATCCGTATCGGTCAGGGAATTGAATTTGACTATGCTTCCGTTCATTGTGTATGGGCCTTAAAGGAAGCCGGTTATGAGGTAGTTATTGTCAACAATAACCCGGAAACCGTGTCCACCGATTTTAATACGGCTGACCGGCTTTATTTTGAACCCCTGACCCCTGAAGATGTGGCTGATATTATCCGCATAGAAAAGCCAATCGGTACGGTAGTGGCTTTTGGCGGGCAGACCGCAATACGTCTGACCAAATGGTTGTCTGAAAAAAACATTCCTATTCTGGGAACTCCTGCAGACAGTATTGATGCCGCCGAGGACAGAGGGCGTTTTGAAGCACTGTTAAAAGAACTGCGTATCCGTCAGCCCCAGGGAACCACCGTACATACGTCAGAGGAAGCACTGGCTGCCGCTGACCGGTTGGGCTATCCCGTACTTTTACGTCCCTCCTATGTGCTGGGCGGACAAAATATGATTATTGCCCACTCTGAGGCAGATATTGTGGAATATATGCACATTATCCTTTCCCATATGGAAGGAAATCTGGTACTGATTGATAAATATATGATGGGAACCGAACTGGAGGTGGATGCTATTTGTGACGGAGAGGATGTCCTTCTGCCCGGCATCATGGAGCACATAGACCGTGCCGGTATCCATTCCGGCGATTCCATTGCTGTATACCCTGCATGGAATCTGAGTGCCGCACAGACGGCAAAACTGGTTGATTACTCCACCAGACTGGCACTTTCCTTACATACGAAGGGTCTGATAAATATCCAGTATGTTATAAGTAACGACCAGATATATGTTATAGAAGTTAACCCCCGTTCCTCCCGTACCGTACCTTATTTAAGCAAGGTCACCGGTATTCCTATGATAGATATCGCCACTAAGGTTATGTTGGGGGAAAAATTAAAAAATATGCCTTACGGTACAGGCTTATATCCCAATGCTTCTTATACGGCCATCAAGGTACCTGTATTCTCTTTTGAAAAGCTTTCAGGTCTGGATACCATGCTGGGGCCGGAAATGAAATCTACCGGAGAGGTACTGGGAATTGCACCTACTATGACAGAGGCTCTTTATAAGGGGCTTCTGGGTGCCGGCTATACCATGAAAAAGTCCGGTGGTGTATTTATTACGGTGCGTGATACCGATAAAGAAGAAATTCCGGAAATCGCAGAACGTTTTGCCCGCTTGGGCTTCCACCTCTATGCTACCGCCGGAACTGCCAAGGTTCTCCGCGATTTTGGCTTACAGGTAACTATGGTTCATAAAATCAGTGAATCCGACCAGAACACCATCACTCTTTTGGAAAGCGGAAAAATTAACTACATTATTTCTACCTCTGCAAAAGGCAGAACGCCTGCAAGAGACAGCGTAAAGGTTAGACGGAAAAGCGTGGAATTGGGAATTCCCTGTCTTACCAGCTTAGATACCGCTACCGCATTAGCTGACATATTAAAATCAGATTATACGCCTGAAAGAGCAACACTTGTGGATATTTGCAGTTTACAGAAATAATAAAAAAGTGTTTAAAAGAGCTGCCTCGATTTGAGGCAGCCCTTTTTACTTAAAAAATTTATTCTTTTTCCTATAAGGCCTTTATTCGTCTAAGAGCCTCCAGGGTATTTTCCTTTGTTCCAAAGGCAGTCAGCCGAAAGAACCCTTCCCCACTTGCACCAAAACCGGAACCGGGTGTTCCCACGACCTGCACCTCATTTAAGAGCTTGTCAAAAAAGTCCCAGGAAGTTAATTTGCCGGGTATCTTCAGCCAGATATAGGGGGCATTGACACCACCATAGGCCGAATAGCCTGCTTCTGTTAAGCCTTCCCTGATGATGCGGGCATTTTCCATGTAATAAGCAATCTGCTTATTAAGCTGTTCTTTTCCCGCCGGCGAATATACGGCCTCTCCTGCTCTCTGTACGATATAGGGAGCACCGTTGTACTTGGTACCATGTCTTCTGTTCCATAAGCTGTGCAGACTTACACCGTTATTTACCAAATCTTTGGGAATAACGGTATACCCTAACCGCAACCCCGTAAATCCGGCATTTTTGGAAAAGCTGTGCAGTTCAATGGCACAGGTTCTGGCTCCCTCGCATTCATAAATACTGTGAGGAACTCCTTCTTCTGATATATAAGCTTCATACGCGGCATCATAAAGGATAATCGAACCGTTTTTGTTGGCATAATCCACCCATGCCTGCAACGCATCCTTACGGATTGCCATGCCGGTAGGATTATTGGGGAAGCAAAGGTAAATCAAATCAGCTTTCTTCTTTGGGAAAGCCGGTGCAAATCCGTTTTCTTCGGTACAGGGCATATAAATCAGTTTCTCAAAACCGCCTGTTTTTGCATCAAATCTGCCGGAACGGCCTGCCATGACATTGGTATCTACATATACCGGATACACCGGATCGCAGACTGCCACAGTATTGTCAATCCCAAAGATTTCCTGAATGTTTCCTACATCACATTTTGCACCGTCAGATACAAAAATTTCATCGGCTTCAATCAGACACCCACGCTTCTTATAATCATTTTCGGCAATAGCGTTTCTTAAAAACTCATACCCTTGTTCGGGACCGTATCCGTGAAAGCCTTCTGCTGTTCCCATTTCATCTACCGCTTTATGTAAAGCTTCGATAATAACCGGTGCTATAGGCTGGGTCACATCACCGATTCCCAACCGGATAATATCAGCCTCCGGATTATTTTCCTTATAAGCCGCAATCTTCTTTGCAATCGTAGAAAAAAGATAGCTTCCCTGTAAATTTAAGTAATTTTCATTTATTGTATACATTTTGTACTCTGCCTTTCTCAAAGTCTGCTTTATTCGTCACACATCATCACCAGAATCATCTGTGCGGTTTCTACCATATTGGTACCGGAATCCATACTGCATTTCTGAATATAACGGAATGCCTCCTGCTCTGTCATATGATTTCTTTCCATAAGTACCCATTTAGCATTATTGATATAATTTTGTTCCTGCTCCGAACGTTTTTTGGGAGCAGCATTTCTTTTTTTCAGACGCCTTGCCTGTTGCTGCAGCATCATCTCTACTGTACCCAGCAAATCTCCCGGTCTGAAAGGAGTTGCCAATGACAGTATTTCCGACGGACAAGTTTCCAGAGTCGTTGCGGAAGCTATCAGCAGCAATTCAAAATATTCAGGTAAATATTCTGCCAATTGGGTATAATACATATCTGTGAAGCGGCTGCCACATATGATAATGCCGCTGTCCAGTTGATGTACCTGTGAAAGAACATTGGCTGCGGTAGTACAAATAGCTGTAGTATCCAGTCCCCGGCGCTTCAATATATCACTGATACGTTTTGCATCCTCGAGCCTGGGCAAAGCAATAATAATACTGCCCATCTTTTTATGTCCTTTCCGTAGCTTATACGCGGTTTAGGTACTTTTCAATTTCCCAATCTGATATCTTGGCCATATATTCATTCCATTCCTGCAGCTTGGAATTGGTATAAATTTCAACAAAATCCTTACCCAGTACGCTCTCTACCCATGTATCCTCTTTCATACAGCTTGCCGCTTCACGAAGGGTTTCCGGCAGGCTTATGGGCTTCATGCCTTTTTGTTCACATACTCCGGCCGGATCTCCGGCGGATATCTGATTTTCCATGCCATCCAGTCCTGCCGCAATGCACAAGGCAATAGCGAGATAAGGGTTTGCAGAAGGATCCGGGAAACGCAGTTCTATTTTAGTATCTTCCCCGATACGGTTCCGCACACGGATTAATGCATTATCATTTTTATAACTCCATCCGATGTATCTGGGTGCATCAAACCCGGACATCAGTCTTTTATAGGAATTTACCAGAGGGTTTGTAATGGCACAGAGGCTTCTGGCATGCTTCATAATACCTCCGCAGAAGTAATCTGCCTCCTGTCGCAGACCTTGTTGGTCGTCAAGCGGGTTAAACAGGCTTCTGCCATCTTTATATACAGAGATGTTTAAATGCATGCCGCTGCCGGCAATCCCTGCCTTGGGCTTTGGCATAAAGGTAGCATGCAGACCAAATCTTTTGGAAATGGAGCGTACCGCAGATTTAAAGGTTACTACAGAATCCGCAATTTGTAAGGCCTCTCCTTCACGGAAGTCTATTTCATTCTGGCCGGGTGCACCTTCGTGATGGGAGGATTCAATATCAAAGCCCATTTCTTCCAAAGTTAATACCATATCTCGTCTGGGATTTTCACCCAGATCAATAGGACCTACATCCATATAGCCTGCAATTTCATGGGTTACCGTGGTAGGTATTCCGTCCTCATCCGTATGGAACAGGAAAAACTCACACTCAGGGTCTACATAAAAGGTATACCCTTTTTCTTTTGCAGCAGACAGCACATTCTTTAATATAGTACGAGGACTCATTGCAAAAATACTGCCGTCTGCATCATATACATCACATAATAGTCTTGCCACTTTACCCTGCTGCGGTCTCCATGGAAGAATTACAAAGGTATCCAGATCCGGATATAAATACATATCCTCCTTTGTGTCATAGCAGTCTGCAAACATGGCAGTACTTTCAATTACGTATTTGTTGTTCAGTATTCTTTCCAATTGTCCTGCCGTTACGGCCACATTCTTCAGGTTGCCGAACATATCCGTAAACTGCAGACGGATAAACTCCACATCCTCCTCTTCTACCAGTGTTAAAATTTCTTCCTTCGTTCTCATACACTTCTCCTTTATTATCACAGATTTGTATAACCCATTAAGGACTCATCCACTTCCTTTGCTGCGGCACGGCCTTCTGCAATGGCCCAGACAACCAATGACTGCCCTCTGTGCATATCTCCTGCGGAAAAAACGGTGTCAATATTTGTCTTGTAAGAGCCGGACTGGGTCTTAACATTTGTTCTCTCATTACATTCTACACCGAAACTCTTTGGAATGTAACCCTCACAGCCTAAAAAACCTGCTGCAATTAATACTAAATCTGCTTTTATTTCCTTCTCTGTACCGGCAATGGGCACCATGGACATTCTGCCTGTCTTTTCATCCTTTTTTGGCTCCAGGCTGACTATTTTGGCACCGCAGACCTTTCCTTCCTGATTTTTTACAAATTCAGTAACGGTAGTCTGGTATACTCTTGGATCCTTACCAAATTTCTGAATAGCCTCTTCCTGACCGTAATCCGTCTTTAATACCTTGGGCCATTCCGGCCATGGATTACTTTCCAGTCTTTCTTCGGGTGCCTTAGGCATCATTTCAAGCTGTGTTACACCGGCTGCCCCCAGACGTATCACGGTTCCTACACAGTCATTACCGGTATCACCGCCGCCGATGACTACCACATGCTTTCCTTTAGCCATTTCGTAGGGCACCTTTTCAAAATTGCTGTCGAGAAGATTTTTGGTAACGCTTCCCAGAAAATCTACCGCAAAGTAAATCCCCTCTGCTTCCCTTCCGGGTACCTTTATATCCCTTGGATTGGAAGCACCGCATGCAAGTACCACTCTGTCATATTCTTTTAAAAGTGCTTCTCCCTTGATATCCTTGCCTATATTTACATTATAGACAAAGCGGATACCTGATTCCTCCATAATTTTAATACGGCGGTCAATAATAGCTTTTTCAAGCTTCATATTGGGAATTCCATATCGTAAAAGACCGCCTGCCCTGTCATTTTTTTCATAAACAGTAACACTGTGTCCCCGTTTATTCAATTGTACCGCTGCAGCCAGACCGGCAGGTCCGCTGCCGATTATGGCAATCTTTTTTCCGGTTCTTACCTTGGGAATGTCCGGTTTTACCAGATTGTGTTCATAGGCATATTCGATAATTGCTTTTTCGTTCTCCTTGGTGGAAACCGGTGCCGAATGTAATCCACATGTGCAGGCAGCTTCGCAAAGAGCCGGGCATACCCTGGAAGTAAACTCCGGAAAACTATGTGTTTTTACCAGACGCACATAGGCCTGTTCCCAGTTGCCCTGATATACCAGATCATTTACCTCCGGTATCAGATTGTGTAAAGGACAGCCTGAAGCCATTCCGGCTATCATAGTACCTGCCTGACAGAAGGGAACGCCGCATTCCATACACCGTGCTCCCTGCAGTCTTTGTTCTTCCGGCTGGAGTCTGCCATGAAATTCATTAAAATTCTTTATTCTTTCAGTGACCGGAGTTTCGGGACCGTTCTTTCTTTCATATTCTAAAAATCCTGTTGCTTTTCCCATGCTCTTTTTCCTCCTATTCCACTGAATTTCTTTCCAGACTGGCATAAAATGCTTCAATTTGTGCTTCCTTGCTGCTCATGCCACGCTCTTCAAACTGGGCAGAAAGCTGAAGCATCTTTTTGTAATCGCCCGGAATAATTTTTTTAAATTTACCCAGATAATCTTCAAAATGATTTAAAATTTCCTGTGCCTTTAAAGAACCGGTATACTTAAGATGCTTTTTCAGAATATTCTTAAGCTCTTCCTGATCATATTTGCTTTCAACCTTTTCCATCATGACCATTTCTTTATTTAGGTTACGGTACAGACAATTTTTTTCATCCAGCACGTAAGCAATACCACCGCTCATACCTGCCGCAAAATTTTTACCGGTAGGTCCCAATACTACTACACGGCCTCCTGTCATATATTCGCAGCCATGTTCTCCTACTCCTTCCACAACTGCGGTTACACCTGAATTGCGGACACAGAAACGCTCTCCTGCCATACCGGCAATATAGGCTTCTCCGGAGGTTGCACCGTATAAAGCCACGTTTCCTACAATAATATTTTCTCCTGAATCATAAGCGGCATCCTCGGGTGCGGATACTGCCAGCCGTCCTCCCGATAGTCCCTTGCCAAAATAATCATTGCTGTCACCGCTGAGACAAAGGGTAAGACCTTTCGGTATAAACGCACCAAAACTCTGCCCGCCGGCACCGTGACACATAATGGTAATGGTATCTTCCGGTAAACCTTCCGGATGCTTTCTTGTAATTTCCGCTCCGAGAAGAGTTCCGAAGGTTCTGTCTGTATTGGTAAGCTCTACACTGGTGGTTTTCTTTAAGCCTTTGGCAATGGCACTCTGTATCTCTTTTTTCTTTAATAAAACAGCCTCATCCTTGGTCTGCTCCAGTTGGAAATCGTAGGCGTTTTGGGGATTAAATACAGATAAACTTCTGTCAGTTTCCACATCCTGCAAAAGAATACGGCTTAAATCAATCTTATTCTCCCGGTCTGAGAGATGCTCCTTCTTCTTAAGCAAATCCGTACGTCCTACCATTTCTTCTACCGTACGCACACCCAATTTGGCCATATATTCCCGCAATTGTCTTGCAATGAAAATCATAAAATTCTCAACATATTCCGGCTTGCCGGTAAAACGTTTGCGAAGCTCGGGATTTTGTGTAGCTATGCCCATAGGGCAGGTATCCAGATTGCAGACACGCATCATAACACAGCCTAAGGTTACCAGGGGTGCCGTTGCAAAGCCGAACTCCTCCGCACCTAAAAGTGCCGCAATTGCCACATCTCGACCACTCATCAGTTTACCGTCCGTTTCAATGACTACACGGTTACGCAGACCGTTTAATAATAATGTCTGATGGGTTTCGGAAAGTCCCAGCTCCCATGGAAGTCCGGCATTGTGAATGGAACTAAGCGGTGCAGCACCGGTACCGCCGTCATAACCGGATACCAGAATAACCTGTGCACCTGCCTTGGCAACGCCGGCAGCAACCGTACCTACTCCTGCCTCAGAAACCAGCTTAACTGATATCCGGGCATATTTATTGGCATTCTTCAAATCATAAATCAGTTGTGCCAGATCCTCGATAGAGTAAATATCATGGTGCGGCG
>JBJEMX010000060.1:0-1517 GCA_051879895.1 Lachnospiraceae bacterium | reverse complement strand
AGCATACGGTTCATACCCGTAGTGTCGAGGGTTCGAATCCCCCTCTCGCTATTAAAAAAAGCCATTGAAGACAGTCGGTTTTCAATGGCTTTTTTGCAGCATTCATCTATTAAATTAACCCCAGAAAAAGAATAGTGCCTCATATATGCATAAGAAGTTTATTAGTGGTTACACTGTTTGGCATAATCAGAGCCGCATTACGGCAGAAAGTGAGGCAAGCATGGATAAGAAGGAAGAAGAACAGTATCGCCGTCAGGAGAATCTCAATCAGTTTAACAGCATTACCCGGAAAGTAAAGCCCGAAAACCAGAATCAGGAACACAATGTCCGAAAAGAAGGTATCGGACCGATTAACCAGAAAAGATAAGGAGTCCCCGCTTTGGGAAGGCTGCGAATGAAATTCTTTTCAGACTGCGTACTATAGAAAGTGGAGAGAATAAAATATGGTTACAAGACAAGATGTATTTAAAATGTTGGAAGGATTTGGAATCAGGCAGGATGACAAAGTAACAATGCATACTTCCTTAAAGGCAATCGGAGAAATAGAAGGGGGTGCCGATGGGCTGATTGATGCTTTTTGTGAATATCTGTGTGACGGTCTATTTATTGTGCCTACCCATACATGGGCTAATGTAAATAAGGAGAATCCCCATTTTGATGTCAAGGCAACCATTCCCTGTATCGGAACGCTTCCCACAGTGGCTGCATTTCGTCCGGATGCGAAGAGGTCACTGCACCCTACTCATTCCCTTGCTGTATTCGGTAAAGAGGCGGAAGCGTATATCGAAGGGGAAGAAAAGTGGAATACACCGGCACCGGTAGGAGGTGCTCTCAGCAGGCTTTATGAAGAAAACGGCAAAATTCTTCTTGCAGGCGTAGGACACGAGAAAAATACATATCTCCATGCAGTGGATGAACGCCTGAATATCCCTAACAGAATTGCTTCGGAGAGCTTTGCAGTCACAATAACAGACGCAGAGGGAAAACAGATACAGATACCCGACTTTCATCCTCATCATACGGAGGGCATTGAGGGCGGCTGTTCAGATTATTATCCCAATTATAAAAAGGCATTTGAGGTTCTCGGAGGCGTAACTTATGGGCAGCTTGGGAATGCATTGGTATATTGCTGCGATGTAAAAAAGATTACGGATATCGTAGAAAAGATTTGGAAGCATACGGACCACGATATTTGTGTGGCAGAGGAAGAAATACCGGAGGAGTACTATTTGGAATAAAAACAGAGAGTTGAGACGGTCATCTCTTTGTACATAAATAGGTCTGGCTTCAAAGTCTGATTTCACAATTTGAAAGTTTTCTTCAATTTCCCAGCGTTGCTTGTTAATCGTTATGACATCTGAGTGAAAGATAAATTCGTTGCAATCAAAATCTTTGATTACTTTTGTCTCTAATGCTGCTTAGTTCTGATATGTACCGTAAGCCGTGTTGAAGCAGCTTTGAAGCTGACTTGAAAAAGTAAATTCCAGTGCAGAAGTAAATTCCACTGATACGTAAAA
>JBJEMX010000059.1:0-34715 GCA_051879895.1 Lachnospiraceae bacterium | reverse complement strand
CACTCTATTCTTATCTGGACGATGGCATTCTTACTGCAAGAAACATTGACCTGAAACGCAAGGTTAAGTTCAAACCACGTAAGGTACACAAAACGCAGATTAAAGACCGTACTGTTTTTGAAGGACGTATGTTCACTGACTTTCAAAAACTGAACCTTGACTCTTTTGCGGAAATGGATACAGTTCATTCTTCACAGGAATCCAAACGTGTCATCCTGACTTTCTTCCTGACCCGGGAAAAGCTGTTTCTGGCCTTTATCATGAATCGCTGCACCAAAGGTGCCGTAAAGCTTATTTTCGACAAGCTGGAGCGTCAGCTGGGAACCTATGATTTTCTGACATTATTCAACACCATCCTGACCGACCGTGGATCAGAATTCGGAGACCCGGAAGCTCTAGAGACAGGTGTTGCCGGAATGGTCCGTTCAAGCATTTATTTCTGTGATCCCATGAGAAGCGGTCAAAAGGGTGGCATTGAGCAGGCACACACCATGCTCCGCATGGTTCTGCCAAAGAAAACCAGTTTTGAATTTCTCACCCAGTGGGATCTGCGAACCATCGTAGATCATATAAACTCCACTCCAAGAGAAAGTCTCGGTGGCCGTACCCCTTATGATGTGGCACTTGAAAACTATGGCATTGATATACTAAAAGCACTTCAGCTTAGGCCGATTCCACCTGATGAGGTCAATCTGACACCTAAGCTGATACGCTTTAACCGTTAACTTATCATAAAAATCTGCTGTCAGACTGGAACTTAACAATTCACATTTTTAGGATGTGGCCTGTGGAATTCAGTCTCACACACCGGATGTCCAGAGGCTTGTTTGCCATGCCTTGAATTCAGATATTTTATGGGAAGTTGAACTAATTATACCAGTTTTCTGCAGATTATGCTTTATAAAATTCAATAAAACCAAAAATTTTTAAAGTGTGGTGGAATTTACCTCTGCACTGGAATTTAAAATTTCAAGTCAGCAGGACTTTACATTACTTTACACATTTTACATTTCTTTACAAACATTAAAATGCAGTAAAGAACTTTTGACATACCTTGATTTCAAAAACCGATATTTTTATAATAAACTCGTATTTTTCTGGTAAAGCAGAATGATGTAAAAATCATTCTGATATGCTGATTTTTTACAAGGAATGGAGATTACTATGACACTTACTGATTTACTCGGACTCTTAGGGGGTCTGGCACTGTTCTTATACGGTATGCAAATGATGAGTGACGGTCTGGAAGCCGCTGCCGGTAACCGCATGCAGCAGATTTTGGAAAAGCTTACCGCAAACCGCTTTCTGGCTGTTATCGTAGGTGCGGGTATTACCGCTGTTATCCAGTCTTCTTCTGCTACCACCGTTATGATTGTGGGCTTTGTAAACTCCGGCATGATGACGTTAAATCAGGCTGTCTGGATTATCATGGGTGCCAATATCGGCACCACTATCACAGGGCAGTTGATTTCCCTCGATGTCGGTATACTTGCTCCCCTGTTTGCTTTTTTAGGTGTTGCGGCCATTGTTTTTATAAAAAATTCAAAGGCACACCACATCGGAAAAATTCTGGCAGGTCTGGGTGTGCTATTTATCGGAATGAACATGATGGGGGATGCCATGGAACCTCTGGAGCAATCAAAAACCTTCATTTCTTTGATGACAACCTTTTCAAATCCCCTGCTGGGCATCCTTGCCGGTACAGTATTTACTGCTGTAATTCAGTCCTCTTCTGCATCCATCGGTATTTTACAGACACTTGCCAAAAATGGACTGATTCCTTTCTCCAGTGCTGTATATGTACTGTTCGGGCAGAATATCGGTACCTGCATTACCGCACTGTTGGCTTCTATCGGCACCAATAAAAGTGCAAAAAGAACTACCATTATTCATCTGACCTTTAACATCATCGGTACCATCCTGTTTACAAGTCTGTGTCTGACACTTCCCGTTACAGACTGGATTGCAGGGCTGACTCCCAATGCCCCCGCCTCACAGATTGCCAATATGCATACGACATTCAATATCACCACCACCTTACTGCTGCTTCCCTTCGGCAATTATCTGGCCAAATTTGCAACCCGGATTTTGCCGGATTCCAAAGAGGATAAAAAAGAAGTTTCCGCCCTTTCTTCTTTAGAAGCCGATTACAGCAGAGGTTTTACCAATTTAGGCTATTCGGCTGTACATACAGATGCACTTCGTCAGGAAATTGAGCATATGATTACTCTTGCCGGGGAAAATACCAATCGCTGCTATCAGGCTGTTTTGGATTCTGATATTTCTGCATTAAAAAAGATTGAAGAAACCGAAGAGCTCATTGATACTCTGAACAAAGAAATTTCCCGGTACATTTCCAAAATACTGGTTCACAATAAAAGCGGCCGAAATATTGCCGCTATTGAAGAATATTTTCTGATTACCGGTAATGCAGAGCGTATCGGTGACCATGCCTGCAATATCGGTGGATATGTAAATGTTATTAAAAAGAAATCTATTTCTTTCTCCGAACTGGCAAGAAGCGAACTTGTGGAGATGCAGCAAATTACCATGAAGTCTGTTGACAAGATACTGCATCGCGAGGAAGATATGACCCAGTGGCTATCGGAGGTTGCGGCATTGGAACAGCGGATAGATGATATGACAATATCTTACCGTGAAAATCATCTGGAACGTATGCGGCAGGGACTTTGTTCGGAGGAAGCCTGTGTCCTGTACTCCGAGCTTTTAACGGACTTTGAACGTATCGGCGACCATGTTTTAAATATCGCACAGGCCTACGCAAAAATTACATAATAAGCCCCACTCCGAAGTGTCAGCAACGAAGTGGGGTCTCCATTTGTGCTCTAAAAATAATTACCCGTTTTTATTCTCCACAATCGTTCTTTCCAGCATATTATGAAGAACTTCCTTAAGAAGCAACGGCTGAAACGGCTTAGTAATATAATCATCGCAGCCAAACTCAGCAAATGTATCCATATCTCTGTCTCCCATTATAAGTGCAATCGGTGTCTGATAGGTATTTCTGAGTAGTCTGATGGTTTCCGGTACGTCCATATCCGGCATATTGACATCCAGCAGAATCAAGTCAAAGGATTGCTGCGTAAGAATCTCTAATGCCTCCTTACCGCTAAAGGCTGAAACAATTTTATACATAGCTTCATCACTCATAACCTCTTTAATCAGCGTAATGTCTGCAGCTTCATCATCCACTATAAGAATGGTTCTGCACATGGTATCCGCCTGTTTCATGGTATAATTCTTATCCTCGTCTATCATCCGGAGCATAATATCCGCAATAGCAGGATCAAACTGCGTTCCCCTGCCCTGCTCAATTTCTTTCCGCACAATCTCCTGTGACAATGCCTTACGATAGCTTCGATTACTGGTCATTGCATCATAGGCATCGGCAACTCCGAGAATTCTTGCTATCTCCGGTATTTTTTCACCGGCAAGCCTGTCAGGATACCCTTTACCATCATATCTTTCGTGATGATGCTTAGCACCGACGGCAATCAGATTACTGCCGGCAATTCCTCTCAGAATATGATATCCGGTTACGGGATGTATTTTTATAATATTAAATTCTTCTTCGGTAAGTTTTCCGGCCTTATTGATTATTTCTTCCGGAACACGTATTTTTCCTACATCATGCAGCAGACCGGCACGATAAACTTCCTCCTGCTCTTCCTTGCCTTTTCCCATTCTTAAGGCAATCATCTGGGCATATTCCGCAACACGCTTTGAGTGTCCGCTGGTATATCTGTCCTTGGCATCCACCGCTTCACTGAGTGCCGCAACCGTCTGTAAAAAGAACTCCTTGGTTTTTTGCTGCTGCAGTCTGATTTGCTCTGTCTGCTCATTTACTTTTCTTTCAAGCTCTATCTGCAGTTTTTCCAGTTCATTTTTTCTGATTGTAAAAAGAACCATCGCAGCTACATTGATAATAATAAACAGGAATATTTCAAAGCATACCGCTGTGAGATAAATCTTATACCATGACGTTTCCCACATCTGTGTTTCTCTGGTAATCGTATATTCTTTTTCCTGTAATACTGTTTCACCGGAGCTGTCCAGAATCTGAAAACAAATATGATATTGGGGACAATCCGGTTTTAATATCTGTATCGGCTCCATTTCATTCCAGTCATATATTCTGGGATTATCCTCCAGCTCCTTTAAAAAAAAGCGTACCTTGACATCTGCAAAGGCATAATTTCTCACCGAACCATGGATGGAAATATTTCTTGCATTGGAAGGAATTATACAGTCGGCACTATCAGAAATTGTCAAATCGGTTCCTTCGCAGGAAACAGAAACAATACCAAATTTCAATACAGTGTCTGTGCCATCATTTCCGCCATTGAAAACTGTCACCCCATTATTGCTGCACAGATAAAGTTTTCCGTCCGGGGAGAGATAATTCCACGAATTGGCCGTCAGCCCCGAAATCAGTCCCTCACCTGCACTATAGAGATTGATTGCATTATTACTGTCCGCACACAAATCCGCAAGTCCGGCTTCATACATACCGGCACTGCAGGTTATATAAGCGGTCTCATTATCTATGATAATATCGTAATTATTGAAGTAGGGGAAATTTGCAAGCTTTCGTATCGTTCCATCCATATCTATATGGCACAAAGCGTTGCTGGTAACTACCAGGTAACCGTCCTCATGAGGCACTATCCTTAAGACAATATTGGAGGACAGACCATTCTCTACCGTGTAATTTTCTATTAATTTCCCATCGGAAATAATATAGATACCACTGCCGTCACTGCCGGCCCACACAGTTTTGTCCCTGCCTTCCACGATGGACAATATCTGCGTATTGTTCATTCCATCTTCTGCTGTGATGGTTCCGGTCACTTGTCCATTCTTTATAAAGTTAATACCGTCTGCCGTCCCTACAGCCATGGTACCATCATTTAGTTCTGTTATACATCGGAAGCGATCACTGGTGGTGCCATCATTTTCCATATCGTAGCAGCGTACGCCGCTCTCCGGATCATAACAGATAAGTCCGCTATAGGTGCATATCCATAACCTGCCTACAGTATCAGAAAGGAACGCACGTACCCTGCAGCCTTCTGCCAGTCCGGTGAGTTCATTTTCTTTCGGAGTTAACTTGCTGCCATCCAAAACAATCAGACCTTTATCGGTTCCGCAAAAATAATCCCCCTCATAATAGGTAACGGCATTCACAACCGTATTTCCGATACCTGCCTTCTCCAGAATATTTATGAATCGGCTCTCAGACAGTTTCATTACACCGTAACGGGTTGAAGCAATCCATATATTTCCCTGATAGTCTTCATGAAAACAAACAATGGAGGAATCAAAGTTGTCATAGCTCATTCTTTGATATGCTCTATTCTCATCAAGGTATCCAAAGTCCGATTCGGTAGCAATCCAGACGCGGCTTTTGCTGTCTTCAAATATGGCGGATACCTCTTTTGCCGAAATGGTAATCTGTTCCTTCACTCTCAGACCACTGTCAGAAACATCAAACACAAATAGCTCACCGGATTCAGTTCCTGCCATAAGTCCATATGACGTAACTGCCAGACAATAATAGAAAAGTCCGTTGGCACCGGCATCTCTGATTGTCAGCTTATTTTCTCCGGTCAGTGCATAGATACTGCCATTGTTATCCATTACAATAAGCATATTATGATAGATTACCATGGCTTTTGCGAAATTGACATCCTGCGATAATATTTCAATGGTATCATCCGTATTGAACCTGCATATCCTGCCGCTTGTACCCACATAAACATTACCATCGGCATCTTCCGCAAAGCAACGGATGGAGTTTGCCGGAAGCCCATCCTTCTCTGTAAAATAAGTGTACTTTCCATCCTCATACCTTGCAATACCCGCATCATTTGTGCCAATCCACAGCCTTCCCCGGCTGTCGGTCATCATTGCTCCGACATTGACAAGACCGCCTTCCCTGATGAATTCAAACTTATTTCCATCATATCTTGTAAGTCCGGCGTAGCTTCCTATCCATATATAACCGTCGTCTGTTTCACTGATAATATTAGCCTCGGAAGAAACCATACCGTTGGTATTGTTGTATATTTTCTCCATAAAATTGTCCGTAAACGGAGTTTCTTCAGCCGCCTGTAACTTTAGAGGCTGTGCCATCCAAGATACTGCGGTGCCTGTTGCAAGAATCAGTGTCAAAGCCTTCTTTAGGCTTCTGTTTTCCTTTTTCAAACGAGGCATTATATGTATCAGACCATAAGCCGCCAGCACGCAAATCTGCTTATCTATAATTTCGATAATTGCTTCACCGGCCAGTGCCGACAATACATGGGAAACGTCATACCACCTCAGCATATCCACAAGTGTATCTCCCCATACATTGCCCGAATATCCGTCAAAAAGGACAAGATTTAAGGGTGTGGAACAGATGACACATAATATTCCCAGCCAGAAGCTGGATATTGCTGCTTTTAAGATATGATTCATATATCCTTTTTTTATAAAAATATGCAGCATAACGGCTGCTGCTACACTTGTCAGGGCATATATCGGTGCTGCCGCATCAAAAACACCGTAAATCAGATTTCCCAGAATTCCGGTAATCACTCCTCCCCATATTCCCACAAAATAAGAGGCAATACAGGTTCCAACCATATCAAACCATATAGGCAGATTTAAGCTACCGGCAAGAAGTCCCCCTAAGACATTCAGGCAGATTCCCACAATGACTATTATTATCTTACGTGTCGTATCTTTCATTTCGTTTCTCCGGTTCATTTTTTATCCGTAAAAGATTTTCCTCTCCCAAGCAGTTACTATACTCTTTATCTAATGACATTCCCACATTTTTTTATCATTTTATCATATCCGCTATAGAATTAGCAACAAACACATAGTATAATCTTCGCAAAAATTATTCTTCATTGCCCTGCCGGACAATCTTATGTAACATCCATCTTCAATTGTGCATTTTCTCCTGCCGTCTCTGCATCCTCTGCCAGTTATAAAAGCCATACATATCATTAATAAAAAACATGATAAAGCAAAGTACCATAGGCAGATATGAAATATTCTCTGCAGAAGCCAATATCCACAAAACAATCAATACAATATCATTGAAGGCATAGCCTACCGCATAGTAAGGGCTTCGCAGAAAGGTAAGCCAGGAGGCCACAAAGCTGGTTGTAATAGAAATGGTACTGCATAACAGGTTGGCATTGCCCAACGCTCCCAGTATAAAATAAAAAGCAACTGTAGTGACCGTTGCAGCCAGTATTATGACCATTACCTGCTTGATGTTCAGACGGTTTACCCTTACCTCCTTAGTTCCCTCATATGGATGCCGCAGCCAGGATATTACCGATACTACGGCAATTGGTGCGGTCATGCAAAGATAGGTTATCATTTCACCATAGTATTGAAAGAAAAAAGAAATAATACCGTAAAAGACCGCAAAAACCACCGTTAAAATCTGCCCGGCAACATTTCCTTTTGCCACAAACAGCAATGCCGTGACACCTATCAGGGAAGCAATGAGGGTCAGCATATCATCTCCTCCTGATATTAGAAAGGAGCCTGCAATCACACATATGCTGCTCATCCAAAGCCCTTTTTCAAATTTTGTCAAATCACGGAATAATTGTTTTACCATCCTGCACCTCTCAAAAGCAATTTCTGTTAAAATTAATCCCCTCAAAAAAAGCATTCATTAACACATCTTCTAAGACCTAACGATGTGCGAATGAATGCTTATCCGCATTTTACTACCCGGTGGCAGTTTCAACTGTATTCTTTTGATACCATATCATACAATATCGGTAAAATCAAGCACCTTTATTCTTTTACAAAAGCTACTCTCTATTCTTTTACAAAAGCTGCTGCTACCGCATATACCGCTCCAAACAAAACACCTGCTACGGGCCAGATAATCCAGCTTCTGTCCCAGCCATCGGTACTGAAGCTGTATCCCAGGAAAATTGCTACAACAACTAACCAGTAAACCGTTGCAAGCCAACCGACTTTTTTCTGTCTCCGTTTGTTGACTCTGCTGTAATCCCCCTCCTGCAGAAGTTTTTGCATGGAAGCCTGAGGAATTCCGGCCCTGATAAAGAACTGAACACCGATTGCCACAAGCACGAGCAATATCGATACTGCTACCGCTGCGGCCACTTCATCTTCCGTAATAAATGCAGCCACAAACAGCGGTATGGAAGACAGAATACATAAACAAGTACCTATTACATTATACAAAGTATATTTGTCTTTAAATGCCTTCTGCTTTTCATTGACCATTCCGGTCACTCCATACTCCGTTTCAAATTCTTCTGTTTCCAGATATTGATACTGCTTTGTCCGGGAACCTGAAAAAATAAAAACCGCCACTGCCGTTGCTATCAGTAACAGCAATAAAATCATTCCCAAACCACCGGCCATATCTTCTGTCATGGCAAGATAACCTGTCTCAGCCATAACACCCATTAAAATCAGACCGATAGGAGATATAATACATAAAAATGTAGCAAAAGCTATTTTGGGAGCCGTCTTATTTTTCACTTCCAGAAACTCGTTGGCCTCTTCCATGGATACCCTGTGAAGAAGTGCTGTTTCTTCCTTGTTTTCGGTATACTGTTCTTCCTGTATATCATCTTTCAGAAGATAATCCGTGCTGACGCCGAAAATCCGGCTCATCTGCAAAATACGATCCAAATCAGGAACCGACTGTGCTCCCTCCCATTTGGATACGGATTGTCTGGTTACATTCATTTTCTCCGCCAGCTCCTCCTGGGACCATCCGTTTTTCTTTCTTAATGCAATAATCTTGTCTGCTAAAATCATTATCTCTCACCTCATGCTTTATTCCGGCGACTGTGACTGCCTCCGGTACACAAAGAATAGCCTTTTTTATGGTTGCATGAAAGAAATCCGACCCGTCAATTTGTCAACCGCCGGTTGCAGATGCCTAAAAATCCTTTCTCCAGCCTGCATAAAGCGTCTTCGGGTTTATGGTGTGCCAGTCATACTCATCCCCATTTTTTGCATAGAAATCCAATCCTATGAATTTTGTCACCGGCTTACCGCTGCAATCAGGCTCCGCATACCAACCGGCAAATGTATAGCCCTCCCGGACAGGTATCGGATACGCACACAAGTATACATAGGACTCGGATACCATAGGCCCCGTTGCATCATAGGTCACCGAGCTCTCATTTTCAATTGTACCTCCGTTGGCGTCAAGAGTTAACAGATACGGCCATTCACCGATGCCGTCATGCCGCCATGCCGCGTGCACCTCTATGTTACGATTCCCGTTTTCCGGTTTTACATAACAGATATTGTCTGCTGTCAAGGAGTCTCCTGCCATACCCACGTTGCCCTCTTCATAAAGGATAACCCATCCCATAAAGACATAACCATCTTCAGGCTCATATGCAGGCAGGGCATAATCCATTCCCTGTAAAAGGAGTGACTCAAAGATAATGCCTTCCTCCAGAATCTTGTTATTCCAGTTATTATCCGGATCTACGGTATCATTGTAAACCGTATAAAAAGACGTAATGTCCTCTACCGGATAATACGGTAGTGTTGGTACTTCCACATTACCGGTCTGCTCTTCCTCGGTCTGTTCACCATTTGCTTCTATGGTCTGCTCCTCCGGTGTTTCCGTCGTCTGTTCACCGGACTGCCCCTCATTCTTTTCCTGCTGCTGCCCGGAAGCTTCCGTTTCCGGCAACGGACTATCCGCTTGAGGGGAAAATGGTGTGTTTGCGGCATAGGGTGTAATTGCCGTATATGCTGCAACCGAAAATGCCGCAGCCATATACATCATTTTTTTCCATGTAGCTTTCTTACTTTTACTATATACAGTTTTATTACCCGCTCCCTGCAGATACTCATCAGGCAGCGTTGTATACTCCTGTCCAATGCTATATTCCAAATCGTTCTTTTTCATAGGCATTCAATTCACTTATTATGTACATCGAGCTGCGGGAAAGGACATTCTACGCCAAGCTTTCTGAAACCAAGCAGCAAATCATGATTCAGGGTTCGCGTTGTCGAGAAAATATCTTTTTCGGAAACCTCCACCACAAAACGAAGCAGGACGTCGGAGGATTCCAGTGCCTGAACCCCAAGATACCTTGGTGCATTCTGCATAACATCGGTATGCGCGGTATAGATTTCCTCCAGCAGCTTAGGAAGCTCTTCTTCCAGCTTTTCAAGATCCGTCTCATAGGGAATTGCAATATCACTTACTGCTCTGGAAAAATTGTCGGAGCGGTTTAAAATGTTTTTCATTTCCGAGTTATTGATAATCTTTACATTATCACCGGTATCCGTAATACAGGTTGTCCTGATACCGATACTGGTAACGGTTCCGCGAAAGCCGTTTACTTCCACAATATCTCCTACATTGTACTGATTTTCCAATAGCATGAAGGTGCCTGTCACCACATCCGCAATCAGGCTTTCGGCACTGAAGCCTACAATCAAGGCTAAAACTCCTACACTGGCAATAATTGTTCCGATATTGACTCCGAGAATGGTAAGTCCCCAGCAGAGTATGACAACAAAGGATACATATTTTACCAGACTGCTGACCAGTGAAAGAACTGAGCGTGCCCTGTGGCTCTTGGGCTTAAAAGCTCCCAATACAAATACAACAATATTTTCAACAAGTAACACACCAAATACCATTACCGCAAGTTTTAATAAAGACACTCCGCTGACGGAAAACATAGATAATATCTCATCCGTATTAATCAGACCGGTAGCAAATCCCATTCCTGTAATCACAATCAGCAGAACCGCATACACAGCCATCTTTATCACACTGCTTTTATTCTTCTTCATAGTTTCCTCCTTTTGTATCCGTTTCCTTTTACAACTTATTGTTTTATTATATGCATACGTATATATGCATGCTTATTTTATCATATATACCATTTATTTTCCATACATATATTATCTTCTTCCCATAAAATTCCACATAGTATCCGAAAAGTCCTGTTATAGAATAATCTACAGATAAGGACGAGTGGTAAGGAGTCCCTACCACTCGTCCTGCTCATTTCACTCTTATTTCACTCTTATTTTCTGTCCCGCATAAATATATTTTTGTTTCATAATGCCCGGATTCAGCTCCAAAAGCTGTGCAAATGTTATTCCGTTCTCACGTGCAATTTTATACAGATAATCCCCTCTTTTCACAGTATAATATTCTGCCTCGGAATTTTCTTCTGCTGTTACGTCGCTCTCAACCGTTTCATAGGTGTAGCCTACAACTATCTCCTGTCCCGGATAAATACGGTTAGGATTCTTAATCTGGGGATTTAATGCCAGTAATGCCGATAAGGTCATATTATGCTTATAGGCAATTTTGTTCAGAGTATCTCCCCTGACTACAGTATATATAACAGCTACTTTGACTTTTTCCGTCTTTTCCTCTACCTTGTCTGAGGTAGTCTGACTGCCTGTAGAAGTACCGGTACCGCCTTCCGGCGTGCCACCGGCAGGAACTGTTTTTTCCGCAAAAGCAAACGTAGAGCAGTGGGTCACGGTGAAGGTTACCTTTCCGCTTGCAAGCGAATACGGCACATTTTCATCACTGTTTCCGTCACCATCCTTATCATGCAGGATGACCAGCCGGGATGCATCGATTCCGGTAGGCACAGGCATGGTAATCGTCACAGGCATACGCAAGTCACCGGTCATGGGTACTCCTGTACCCGAACCCGATGCATATTTGAGCAAGGTGATATCTACCTGAACCGCCTTACTGTACGCACTGCTGATTGTAATCGGAGTATCACTTACCGCCACATCGCCAATGCACAGTTTTATACTGTCGCCGGTATTAGTAAGATTTAAGTTTGCACCGACTACAGAAACGGCGTTTTGGTCGATTAACCCTGCTGCCGCCGAACCTGATGTCACCTCAGGTAAAAGCTGCGTAATGGACTTTTCTGATATATAGTCTGCTTCCAGTGCTTTCAGTTTCTCAAGCAGTGTCGTATTTACACTGCCGTTTGCTGCCTGTACGGCAGATGCTATTTCCTGTACGGTAAAGTTGGCTTTCAGGGTATCTACCGTACTGCCTGCATCGCTGCCGCTTCCCGACCAGTTATCATTAATCGTATCTAATACATTGTCCGCACTGACCACGGTACCTACCGCATATTCCGAAAACTTATCAGACTGGAAGGTTAAGGTGCCTGCTTGTGGATCGTAGGTTGCCGGAATCTGCTCATACACACCCTTGTGCTCACGCACTACCACATACTCTTTCGCAGTACTCAGACCTGTTCCCACATAGAGCGTGATGGTAATCTTTGCGGAAAGCTCTTCCTTATCCGTAGTCCAGTACTCACCTTCTTTTCCCTTATTTACAACCTGCTGCAAGTCAACCTCAAGCCATTTATCCACGGATACGCCGGAAGCCGCACTGCTTGCCTGCAGCTTATCTTTATCTGCATCACTGATTGTGGAATTTGTCACGGTAAGCTCCAGATTACCGGAACTGATGACATTCTCACCACCTGAAATGGTTGCACCTGTAACCCCTGTTCCTGAACCGATTACCATCTTATCCGATGAAGGAGTAAACAGTGCACTCAGATGCAGATTGGCAGAGGGCATGGTAAAGGTAAAGGTGCTCACCTTATTGTCATCTGCAGCAAATGCTTGTCCGTTTAAAGTACCTGCAACAAACTGATATTTATAATCCGGTACGATTTCCACGGTAACCACACTGCCCGGAATGATGGCAACACGTCCACCATTTGCATCCTGTTGATTATTGTTTTCACCGGGCAAAACCGCCGGTTCGATTCCTGACCACTGGCTGCCGCCGTCTTTCACTGCCGACACAATCTTAACCGTACCATTTTTCACCAACGCGTCTTCCGAAAGCCTGTCATCTTGATATGTCCAAGCAACCGTGTATACTGTTTTGTCTATCTGGATACGGTATTCCTGTTTTTCTGACACCGTATAAACAGTTCCTGCCGTCATGACATTTCCGCTCGTACCGGGTATGTTGGCAGAAGTGATATCTACCGCTGCTCCGGATGTATTCGTCACCTTTATCTGGGCACTTGCCACGGTGTCATTCAATGTAACCCTATCTGCAATCGCATTCCATGTTCCACCACTATCCGTAGAATACTCAACTGTTACCTTATCCAGTGCATTTCCTTCCAAAACAAAGGAAATGGCATCCGATGGTACGGGATCACCACCGGCTGAATTGCTCTCAAAGGCCATGGAAAGTGACTTAAAGTTATTTAATTCCGTTGCACCAAGAACTGCGAGTGTGAAGGTATAGGTTGTGACCTGCCCGCTCACACTTACACAACTGTCAGGGATTGAAAAACCGCCTCCTCTGAGTACGCCTTTGAAACCCTCATTTGCAGTCAGCACCACCTTAATCTGGGTATCCAGTGCGGGAATGCTCCACATGTTTGCAGTGCCTGTATACGCTTCCCCGCCAATCTCAACCGTTGCCGTACCGTTTGCTGTCGTAAACGTGCCGTTTGACACGCTTGTTGCACCGGAAAGCTCCAGATTTTCAGAAGACCCGCCGGGTGTATTTGCCGTGAAAGTCACAATCAATTCATAGGATACACCGGTAGTAAGATCAAATACTTCTCCATCACCGTATATGCCCCCAGCCACTGTCAGCTTATTGTCTTTTTCGTAAGCCTCTGCAATGACACTCTCATTCGATGCTCTTGTCACCCTGATAGCTATCGTATTCGCACTTGCAATGTCAATTGCGTCAGCACCTGCCGTAACCCAGTCTCCGGTGTTGTTCAGCTTATACTGCACCGCGTTTTCGACAGAGCCTTCTGTGTTTGTGATGTTAAACTTAAAAGTTGTTCCTTCGCCGTTTGCCGCCACATTCAAATTGATATTTCCAAAAATCACGGAAAATATCATAAGAAAGCTGAGCAGCCATGCGATTTTTTTCTGTGTCTTCATACTTTTCCTCCTTGTAATATTCCAGATTATATCCATTTTAAAATATTTTTAATATACGACCTGCTATTCTTCTATTTCGTGCCGCTTCCGTGGCAGACTTTACATTTTCCACTACCGTTACAGCTTGCACAGGTAACAGGTCTTGAACCGCCGCCGCATGTGGTGCAAGGGTAGACATGTGCACCCATGCAGTTAGGGAAATCACAGGCTCCGTCATGCTTTGTACTGTTGCCGTTTGCGTCGCAGTAAATACAGGTTTCTGTCAGGGACCCATGACATCTCGGGCAGGAAACGGTATATCCGGCTCCTCTGTATCCATCCCCTTTGCATTCATCACATTTTCCGCTTCCGCCGCAGTTACTGCAGGGATTAGAGGGTACCGATTCTGCTACAGACTCTTCTGCCTCTTCAGCCGGCTGTTCCTCTTTAGTTTCCGGCACAGCTTCTGCTACGGTTTCTGCTACAGTTTCTTCCTCCGCCGGTTTTACAGATTCCTTATCTGAAACCTGTCCCTGTCCGCCTATCGGCTCCTGTGTAACAGTTTCTGTTTTTTCCGGTTCTGCACTCACCTGTGCCGTTACAAGTGCTGCTACATGATTGTCCTCAACCGCCCTGATAGCTGCTGCTTCCACTTGTGCACACACTGCCGTACTGTCACAGGCTGTATCTTTCACCTCTGCTACATCAATACTCACATCTTTTCCATCTGTCAGAAACTCTTTTTCGACCGCCGCCTCAATGATTTTTTCCATGCCTTCCTCTACCGTAGCATGAGAAAAATCAATATCGGAAAAAGCAGTTTTCGCATCTTCATTCAGATACTCCACTCCGATAATGATGTTGTCCGAATCCAGATAGAGCTTCACCTGCGGGTTAATGGTAACAATGACTGCCATTGCATATTCCATTTCCATGGGAACCTGTTCCTCCACCTGTTCTACGGTTTCTTCCGCGGTTCCCCCTTTCGGTATCGAAGTTTCTGCTGTCACCTCAGGTACTGATTCTCCTGATGCGTCCGTTTTTTCGGCATCGGATGTACTTTTTCCGCATCCGCATAATATGAGACTCAGAAGAAAGCACATACTCAAAAACCATTTTCTTCTTTTCATAAACAGTCCTCCTCGTATATGTATCATACAAAAAATATTATAGTACTTATGTATTACCATTTTTAAGTTGACATTAGTCTCAACCTTACGCTAAAACGTATCATTCTGCTTTTTCCATGTATAATAAAATTGAAGCAGACCGATTCTCGATTTTGTTTCAGTCTTTTCATTCAGGCTTGCTATATGTCTGTATAATGCCGCTCTCGACATTAAAAGCTGTTCTGCAATCTCCTGAACATTTTCGTCTGATGATAACAATACCTTCAGAACATCCTGTTCTCTGTCCGTCAGTGAAAAGCTCTCCGAAAATGCTAAAAACTTTTCAGCAGCATCTTCGCTGAGTTCTTTATTTACTTTTCCATCCCTTAATTGAAATTGATTCTGGTAAATATAAACAGCTATGCTAATCAGCACAAACAGAATGAGTGTCACAATCATAATCTCCATTCCGTTCCCTAACGACAACAAAGAGAGCGACACGGTTGCTGTTATAACTGCACACATATTATTTGTAGCACGTCCAAATCCTGCCCAGAATTCCGGTATATGCATGTGGCGTGCCAAATCCATAAAACCTACCGTAAAAAACACAACAAAAAAACCTGCAGAAAGATAAAACACAATGAGTCCCGTTAAAAATGTTCCTCCCATTTCAATTACTACCACACAAATCGTCGACAAAAGCGTTACACAATACATAATCACACTCATATAGTGACGATCTTTTACGTCATACAAAAAGCCTGCAGCTAATCCGCTGAGTGCCAGAAGCAGTCTGGGCCATTCTCCAATGTCTACACTTCCCGTGGCATGAACAAGCGTCACCACATTGTCCAACGTTGAAAAAACGCAAGTCATCAGTACAACACAGGCAATCAGAGCCCCACCTGCAACAACCGGATTTTTCAGAACATACTTTTTTTCAGGCACTTCTATGTCCTCTTTTTTCTTCAGTGCCACCGTGTTGCCCAATCGCATGGCAAAAACAAGAAAAATCATTATAAATGCCGAGAGCACGATTGACTGAACCATATCATTCTTTACACAATTGTTATTTATAAATTGAAACAATATCCCCATTGCATAAGCCGTTCCCATCATCTTTGCCAGATGCCTGCTGCCACCGACCGTACGTAGCACCAGATAATGGACTCCGCTTCCCGCTACGCCCAAAAGAACAAATAGAAACAGACCGGAAATCAGGATAATTTCATAAGAAGCATGCTGCTGTATCAGAAAAATACAGACAACACCCGCAACCGAGCATATCAGGACCAAAAGATATTTTGCACCTTCTTTTACCAGCCGGTTGGCAAGAGGAAAAAGCAAAAAACCAATCACGCTGGCACCAAGAATATAGCTCTGTGCGATTACAACGCCCTCCGAATCGGCAGTATACGCCATCATATCGTCAAACAAATACTCTGCTCCCAGAAATATAAAATTAAATAGTGCTATAATAATCATCGAGATAATAACATTTACTTTTTCTTCCGTTATACAATGGTTTTTCATTCTCTTTTACTCCATATCAGTTTTATTAATTATAATATATACAAAAGTCTCTATGCCACAAGTTGACAAATGTCTCTTTTTTCAGCTTACCTACCCTAATACTACCCTAATACTACCCTTACGTCAGAAGAACAGGTCGGGAATTATATAACATTTGTTATTTATATGGTATACTCTCAGACAGACAAAGAGCCCCGAACCCCACCCGCTCATTAGGATATCTTTCCTCCCCCCTAAGAGGTCTGGCTCCATTTCGCAGATATGCCTTCACCTTTTCTCCATATAAAAACAAATCATTTTCCTGCACAATCCCCCATTGCATCAAAAGTGCGGCAGCCCCCGTCACAAAAGGGGTCGCAAAAGAAGTCCCTGTAAATAATCCGTAACCGCCATAGGTATCCGGTGCCGCAATATCTACCCCCGGTGCCACGATATCGGGCTTAATAATCCCAGCCGCCACCAGACCCATTGTTCTTTCCGGATACACATATCCCCTTCCCGAAAAATCCGCATATGCCTCATAAGTACTGTCATATGCCCCTACCGTAATGACCTTCTGCGCCGTGGAAGGAATTGTCAGGGTAATCTGGGGGCTGGGTGTAAAAAAGCGGGTATTGCTGTTTCTGGCCACTGCACTGGGCAGATAAAAATAATACTGTCCGGTCACCACACGCAGGCCTTCCAAATAAAAGGTCCATATTCCCGGTGCCACATATGCTCCCACCGGTATAAAATCAAAATAAATTTCCTGCGTAACCGCATAGGGTGTGGGCTCTCCCTGATAAATCAGGATATCTGTCTGCTCCATACGCAAAGTGATTTTCCCCTCACCGTTCAGAGGTAGTACCTGTTCCTCTCCTCCGGGGGAACGCAAGGTAATCCGGTAACTGTCCGCATAGCTTTTCCAGAGCTGCACATTCAACGTACTTTCATAAGAGGCTACTGCCAATTCCACAAAAGCAGAAGGTCCTCTTCCTGCAGTTACATTTCCCTGGACATGTCCTGCACCGGCACCTTCGTTGCCGCTTCCTACACAGATAACCGTTCTTCCTACTTCTGCAGCATTGTCTATAAACCGTTCCACTAAAGAAGTGCCATCATGTGCTCCATAAGTATTTCCGAAGCTTAAATTCACCGCTATCGGCATATTCATCTGTTGTGCTGTTTTTACCACATACGTAACTGCCCGCATAAGTTCTGTGGTCCGGGGAAAAGAATCCGGTCTCGGGCTTCCCAGCTTTACAATAATCAGATTGCTTGCCTGTGCCACTCCCTGATATTCATTACTGCTTCCTGCCGCGATACCTGCTACGGCTGTTCCATGACCGCTGATATCCCTGACAGGTACCAGACGAAACCGTTCCTCCTCACTATCCGCCAGTAAAGCTGCGTCAATTCTCTCTTTAGAAAATTCTGTTCCCGTCAAAAAGCCTTCCGGTGCTTTGCCTCCCTCTACACGCCCCGGCTCAATGGTCTGGTCCCACAAATACAAAATTCTGCTGCTGCCGTCACTGTTACGAAAATTTCGGTTCGTATAATCGATTCCGGAATCTATGATGCCAATCAGCACTCCTGTACCGTCCAGATAAGGTTCTCTCAATGTAACCGGGAAAATACAGGAAACCTCTTTTCCTCGCTCTACCCCAAAAAAGAGGCGTTTCGGTTTTTCCACATACTCAATCTGCGGAAATGCCGCCACATCATCTACCAGATTCTCCGGTACTGTTAAGATTGCATACCCTGCTAAAAGTTCTTCTGCCACTATTCCCTGTGCTTCCAGTTGACGTAAGTTTCCGTTATATTTTACAATCAATTCCCACGTGCGGCTTTCTTCCTCAAACCCTACATTCAGATTTAGTGAACGTTCCCTTACCTCCTCCGGAGTTTCCAGTGCCAGATTTAATATATTTTCAAGCTTTTGATTTGTCATTTTACTTACAGCTTTCCACTATCCATATGATACTATTTTATGCATAAAGTCCCTTATTGACCGTTCTTTGAATCTATTATACACTGATAACAGCAGATATAGTTTGACATCATATGCAGAAGGAGTAACTATCATGAAATACGATATCCACGACTCTTCCCTTTTTAAACCGGATATGGCTCTCTTCACGCCTACTCCGCTTGAGGATTCTTTGTTTCCCGTCAGTGCCACCAGCGTAAATCTGGCAAACCGCTATATGCGTATGTTCGCCTGGCACTGGCACGAAGAAGTGGAATTTACCATTGTGAAAGAGGGCCGAATTAATTTAAAATTATCTAACCATTCCTTTTGGGTAAATGCCGGTGAAGGTTTTTTTATCAACCAGAATCGTCTGCATGCTTTTCGTGCTGAAGAATCCGGTGACTGCATTGTAAATGTTTTTAAATTTCATCCATCCTTCTTATTTGGATACGGTCAGGCAAATCTGTCGGTGAAATATCTGACTCCGTTACTTTCTTCTACGCTCTTACACTGTCTGATTTTTAAAAAGGATGCTCCTGAAACCTCCGAGATTTTTCATCTGGTTGCAGAGACGCACAGTCTCTGCCAGGAGAAAGAATACGGCTATGAGCTTTTGGTAAAAAGCAATCTATGCCGCATATGGAATCTGTTACTGCCATATACACAGGTACCTTCGGAAACCGTTTCCTCCTTCTCTGCACAGGCAGTTACGGACAGTGTCCGCGTCAAGCAGGCCATCCTCTTTATTGAGAACAACCATGCCGAACAGATAACTTTAGAACAAATTGCCGCCTCTGTTCATTTAAGTAAGAGTGAGTGCTGCCGCTGTTTTCAAAGATGCCTGGGTATTACTCCTTTTGAATATCTGATGAAATACCGTATTTTTGAGTCTACCATGAAAATAAACCGGGGAGAAGAGGTTGCAAAATCCATTTCTACTTTAGCTTCTTCAGTAGGCTTTAACAGTGCCAGTTATTACAATAAGCTTTTTAAAAAATATTTAAACTGTACTCCCAGCGAATACAAAAAGAATATGCAGATGCAGCTTGACAAAAAAGGGGCTGTTATAAAATAACCGAGCCATCCGGCCGCTGTAAAAAGTTTCCACACAGACACGCTTACGCTCCACGAAAAACGTAACAGTACTAAGAATTTTTCGACGTAAAACTTGAAAAATTCAAGTGCTGACGTTTTTCAAGGGTCTGTTTAGGAAAGCTTTTTACAGCAGCCGGACGGCTCGGTTATTTTGTGACAGCCCTTTTATTCTGTAAAAAACAACTTCATCATGGCAATGGCATATGCCGTATCCTTACTTCCCGCAGTTTCTACCGCCGAATGCATGGCCAGCTGAGGCAGTCCGATATCCACAGAAGGCAACGATACATGTGCTGTGGATATATTGCCCAGAGTAGAACCACCTGCAATATCAGAGCGGTTCGTATAGGTCTGTACCGGCACTCCTGCCTTTCTGCACAGCTCTTTTATGATTGCAGCCGTTAATGCATCTGTCGTATACCGTTGGCTTCCGTGATATTTAATCACAATGCCGCCATTCAGATACGGTCTGTTGGTGGGGTCGGCCTTCTCAGGGTGATTAGGATGCAGTGCATGTGCATTATCGGCAGAAATCAAAAGACTGTCCGGCACTTTTTTTCTGAACCAGTCCCCGGCTTGTCCCAGCGACTCCGTAATTCTGATTAATACATCTTCTAAAAAAGTAGAATCCGCTCCCTGTCTGGTGCCGCTTCCTACCTCTTCATTATCAAACACAACTACAGCATTTATATAATTTTGAGGGATACTTTCTGTCAGTGCAGTGACAGCCGCATAAACACATTGTAAGTCATCCAGTCTGGGTGACAGAAGATACTCTCCGTCAGCACCTATCCTGCATCCCTTTTGCCGTACATACAAAAACAAATCGTGTGCCAGAATATCTTCTGCCTTCACACCTGCGGCTTGTGCAACGGTATCCATAAAGTCTTTATCACCGCCCGCCTGTGCATAAAGAGGTAACATATCTACCTGCGGATTATATTCCACGCCTTTATTTGCTTCTCTGTTCATATGGATTGCCACGTTGGGGATGACTAATAAATCCTTATCTACATTGACCGGAATTTCCCTGATATTTCCTTCTTCTCTTATCACCAGTCTTCCCGCCACGGAAAGCGGTCTGTCCAGCCAGGTACTCATCAGCATACCACCGTATTTTTCCGTATTTAACTTTACATACTGCTCCTCCACTTTTATTTCAGGTTTTTCTTTTACCTTAAAGGTGGGAGAATCACTATGTGCCGCTACAATGTGGAAGCCTTTAAGAACATCTGTTATTTTTTTGTCCTGCTCCGGTTCCCTGTTTTCCTGCAATTTTGGAATCTGAAATGCTGCAACAGAGGAACTGTTGCGGATCACGAAATACTTGCCGCCGGGCACAAGATTCCAGCTTTCCGTCTCCTTTATTTCCCGGTATCCGGCCTCTGTAAGTAACGTTTTTATACTGCTTACAGCATGAAATGCTTCGGGGCTCTTTTCTATAAAATGAAGCAAGCCTGCATTGTATTTATCCATATCGTCGGCTGTAATATCTTCCTTTTTGGAAATTAACTCTTCCACTTCTTATTCGTCCTTTCCTGCTTACGCAACGCACACCCGCTTCGCATATGGTATGACGCTTCGCGATGCACACTCGCTTCGCTCGGTGCGGTATAATGTCTGTCGCCAGACATTATACCATGATATCCCTTTTATTGTAAATCAGGACTGCCAGAAGAAGAGACACCGCACTGACTGCTGCCCCAATCCCTATCATAACCGGGTCTACTCTGCCTTCCGAGAAGATATCAGAGGCGTTGGCATAATAATAAGGAGTTACATATTTGAGATTTTTCAAATCTGGAAGCACCCTGCACAGCAAATCCATCATATATAAGAATACGGAAAGTCCCAGTGCAGCACCGGTAGGTTTCTTCTTCATCGCTGCCGAAAGCAAGAAACAAATGCTGCCGATTTCCAAATGCATCAAAAAGCTCGCACTGTGATACAGGGCAAAGTTCTCCATATCAGGCATACTGCCCATAATGCCGAAACCTGCCAATACCAGCAGTACATTGATAATTTCAAACACTACCAACAGCAGCACCATTGCTGCATATTTCTGCAGAAGAATACGGGTTCTGGAAACCGGTAATGTATAAATAAACTCTGCCGTATGTCCTTCTTCTTCCTTCGCACAAATTGCGGAGCCCGTCAATGCTGCGAAAAGAGCACCACCCAGCGATAACATCAATGCAATTTCTATGGCATAGAAGCCTTCCAGCGTACCAATATTGATTTTATCCATTCCAAATGCCATGGAAAAAGCACCCAGATCAGAAAACATACCGGACATTTCTGCCATGGATTCCTCCAGACTGCTATACAACAAAAGACAGCCAAAGCAGAGAAAACCCACACACAACGCCCAGATAAACAGATTCTTTCTATTTTGCTTACATTCATGCCATAACAGAACCATCTTCTTTTCCTCCTTCTTCATAAAAATGCATAAAAATTTCCTCCAATGAGGGTTCTTCTACCAGTATATCGGAAATCGGCAATTCTCCCAGTGCAATAAGCAAGGGCCTTACTTCGCCTGTATAAGAAAAAGAAATTTCTTCCGTCCCCACAGATATGCCGCTGATACCTGCAATATCCGGTAATTTTGTAATCCCCTTTACCTTTATTTTCCGTAGATTGGATTTTGTTAGATTTTCCACCGAATCCACCCTGATAAGCTTTCCGTCTCTGATAATTCCTGCATGCTTACAAAATTGTCTTACCTCCGGCAGTACATGGGAGGATAAAAAGCAGGTTACCCCCTGTTTGTTTCGTTCTTCCAGTAAGGAGAAAAACACCTCCTGCATAAGCGGGTCCAGTCCGGAGGTTGGCTCATCTAAAATAAGGAGCTTCGGATTGTGCTGCAGGGCACATACAATACTGACTTTTTTACGGTTTCCCAAAGACAACTCCGAAATCCGCTTTTGGGTATCCACCTTTAAGCTTTCACAAAGCTTCGCAGCCTCCTTACTGCAATCTATGCCTCTCACCTTTGCTGCCAGCCGGATTACCTCCGACACCCGCATGGACGGATAAAACATGGCTTCTGATGGCATATAGCCCGTATTTTGCAGGATTTTGAGTCTGGCTGCCCCGGTCTCAGGCTTAGTCGCTGCTGCTGTCTGTTCTTCCCCTGTCTTTCCGGCTCTCACTGTATGCCCAAGCACCTCTATTTCTCCTTCGGAAAAATGCAGAAGCCCCAAAAGGCATCTGATAGAGGTAGACTTTCCTGCCCCGTTCGGTCCTAAGAACCCGAACATATCCCCCTCCTCCACTGCCAGGGAAATATTGTCTACACCCCTGTGCTTACCGTAATACTTGGTCAGGTTCCGGATTTCAATTGCATTAGACATCTCTTTTTTCTCCTTTCTTGTAATTGTCTAAAAGTGTATTCAGATTTTTGGTATCCTCCATCCGCTTCACCTTATTAATAAAAAGGATACATACATAAATAATAATAAAATATGCTATGAAAACTATAGTAACTGTCAGTTTTTTATCAAACCATCCAAACAGATAACTGATTGCCCCATGCAGTACCGAACACAGCAATACAGCCAGAATTTCCTTTTTCTTAAAAGTCTCTGCCTCATCAAAATTCCACAGTACATATACCTGAAGATACCCCATCACATAAGCGGTACAAAACATTTCCGCCAGATACAGAATTGATACCGTGTACTCCCCTTGTAACATGGTATATCCTGCATAAAATACTACAATGCAAAAGGCATACAGGCAGGCTTTGTACTCAATCATGATTTCTTTTCCCAGATAATGCATAAAGCTGTCCTTCCACGATTTCTTCATGTCCTAGTTCTCCTTTTTCAATATCAGACGCAGTTCTCCTGCGTATCGTCTGGATATCATAATCTTTTCTCCATTGGATAATACAGTCAGTATCTTACCGCCGGGCTCACTCTTCAGATAATCCATCCGGTATATATTCACTAACATCGTCCGGGAACATCTGAAAAATCCGGCTTCTTCATACCGTTCCAGTAACTCATACAAGCTTTCCCGAACCCGGTATACCCCTTCCTGCAGATAGGCAAAAATGCCACCGTCCACACTTTCAAAATACAAAATCTCCCCCGGTGATAAAAGATGCATTGTCTTTCCATCCTGCATGGATATACCTGCTATTTTTTTCTCCTGTCCTTCTACAAACCGGAGGATGGATTCTATCTTCTCCGTCATCTCCCTGTAACGGACTATCATTTCCTCTTCGCCACTGTCAATCTGTTGTATCGTAAGTTTCATGCCGCCTCTTATTCTGCCTCTGCTACAGACCCTCCTTGCACAGGCAATATATCTTTTTACTCATTTCTTCTATGTCTATTTTTACAAAATTTTATAAATACTGCAAGCCTCTCCTGCCTAAGATGCATTTTTACCCATCTAAAATGCACCGTCTGCGAAAGCTGTTCCGCCGGACGGTGCACTATGGCCGCTGTTTTATCACCTGTTCTGCATCTATGGCATCATGATGATACTTATTGTCTGTTTTTACTAATTTGTCTGTTTTTTTAATTTGCCTGGTTTTTTCTAAATCCGGTAATGTTTACCACCGCTACTTTGGTTCCTAATTCATCCCCTATATCTACTCTGTAACAGTTTGTACTTCTGCCCTCTTTGATGCAGTGAGCCTCTGCAATCAGTTTTTTCCCTTTTACAGTCCCCAGATAGGCAATATTGGAATTCAAGGATACAGAACCCATCTGCTGCCAGTTGGAAGCCACTGCAAAGGTGAAATCTGCCAGTACAAAATGCACTCCTCCCATAATACCTCCCACAGCATTTAAGTGTCTCTCATCCAGTTCTATACTGCATTTTGCATAGTGATCCCCCAGTTGTTCAATGACCGCCCCTGCATCTGTCGCAAATTTGTCCTTCGTAAAAAATTCCCGTACCCGTTGCAGCTCCAATTCCATATTATCCATACTTGTCTCCTCGCTTTATTATAAAATGACTTCCATACCCACCTTCTGAGGCTTCAACCCACAGGAAGCATAAAATTTCATGGCACTTTCATTACAGCTCCATACATTCAATGTTACATTATAGCAGGACTGTTCTTTGGCAAAGGCCAGAACTGCTTCATAAAGTGTCCTTCCTATATGCCGCCCACGGATTTCCTCATCCACACACAAATCATCAATATATAAGGTTTTAATATCTGTCAGTGCCTTGCTGTCATCATGCTTTTGAAAAATACAGAATGCATACCCAAGTACGGTATCCTTTTCATCCACTGCCACAAATATGGGTCTTTCCTCGTCGACTATGATATCTGCCAGTTCCTCATCCGTATACTTCTTGGCACCGGCACGAAACAAATCCGGTCTTCCCATATGATGTACCATACACACCTGATAGAGTAACTTATTGATACCTTCCATATCACTTATTTTCGCACGTCTGATTAACATATCTAATCCCTCTTTCCATGTATACAGAAACCCTTATCTACGGCTGCACTTTCTTTGCACAAGCAGGTACTGCCTTAATGCCCTATCCGTTATTATAACACTTATTGTCCCATATGCAAAATACATTTTAAGTTGTATGCTGTAACTGCTGTAACTCTGTCTGCCGCAACTCTGCCTGCTGTAACTCTGCCTGCTGTAACTCTGTCTGCTGTTACTCAGCCTACTTCAGGCTCAGAATATCCAAAAGTTCCTGTACCTTTTCGGGACTTTCTCCAAAGGTTTTAATATCAGCCCCTGCATAGGCACTGCATTCCTCTTTTGTCATACTGCCGATTCTCTCTTGTGCACCGTCTGCAAGTTCTACCGTATATGTCCATGACACATCGGACAGATTATCCGTCAATGCCACCAGCACGCAGGCATAAGCCTTCATTCTTTCATCAAAGGTAATGGAATTTTTTACACTGTCATTAAAATGGAAGGTCCATCCATAGGGCTCCTCTGCCGTATGCAGCTCTATGGTTGCAGTTCCCAGACTATTCATCAGCCCCAACGCCTGCACCAGCCTGCCATCCGCAGGTACATCTCCCACATAGGGATTTTTTGCCTCGTAAAGTACATTGGCAAGATTGCTTATGACCGTTCCGTCCGGTTTTACGGTTACACCACCGGCATTTACCGCCGTACCGATATCCTCAAAGTTCAGGGAAATATGAAAGCTGCCGCTTTGGTTAAGGAGTGATGGCAGGGCTGTGTAAATAATCAGTTCCGTGCTGCCGTCCTCCCGCTCCTTCAATTTGTAATTGCAGTACGCCTGTGCAGAACCATAGCACATTCCGCCAATTTCTACCCTGTCCTCATACACATTGGTATACAGCACCATATATTCGCTTTGAGGCGTACCGCTTATAAATGCCCTGACAGCCTGCACAGTAAGAAAAATCAGTATACCCACCACTATTCCGGTTATCGTCACTTTCTTATTGACCCGCCTTACTTTTTTCAGGTAATCAATTTCTGCCTTGCCTGCCGCCTGTTTCTTTTCCTTATCCTGTTCCAGCTCTGTTTTCAGACGTTTCCGGCTCTCCCGGCATTCTTCACATTCTGCCAGGTGCATCTCTACTTCTTTATTTGTCACTTCACTCGTCAGTTCATCCACATATAAGGGTAATATATCCCGAATTATCTCACAAGGAATTTTATGCTTCATTACAACAGCCTCCTCCTTCAATTTTCAACCATACACACTTATTCCGATACGACTGCTTCACTTTGAAATCTCCTTAAGCAGCTTCTCTTTGCCCCGGTAAAAGGTAACTCTTGCCCAGTTTTCACTTTTATCCAGGATTTCTCCTATCTGAGCAAAAGAAAGATTTCCGGCTAACCTAAGATACATAACCTCCCTCATAGGATCATTTAAGTTGTGCAGAGCTTTCAGTACCTCCATACTCTCCCACTTACTAAGCAGCTCTTCCTCTACAGAGGATGCCGGCACTTCCCCCGCCTCTTCCAACGGGCCTTCCTGTTTCTGCCTTCGTACATACTCATACCAGACTCTTTTTGCTATCCCACACAACCAGGTAGAAACGCTTCCTTCCCCACGATACGTTTTACTGGCTTTAATGGCCCGGTAAAAGGTTTCCTGAGTCAACTCCTCTGCCAGGTGTGGGGTCCCGGTACGACTTAAGAGAAAACCGTACACGGTCCGGGCATACTGCTTATAAATTTGTTCCATGGAATCCATATACGTTTTCTCCTTTCTGCACCATATATCAGATACACCTGCCGGTCTTTACTGCCATGTAATCCCATGCAGTTTTTATCTTACATGAATTAGTGCCAAAAATCTCCCTTTCGTTACAAAAAGCTTCCGAAAATTTATAAAATCTTCGGAAGCCTTATTTTAACTATTTTTAATTATACTGCCTGTCACGAGCCTTCTTCATCTAAAACTCAGGCAGTTCATCCAAGGTAATAAAGTAATCACTGTTATATACTTCCTTCAACAGGTCAGCTGTATTGCCCTTGCCGGTATCAGTAAGCCAGTCTGTATGCCATACCATAAAGAACAGCCATTCTGCACCCGTCGAAGTCATTTCCTCCTCAGTAGGAATCTGACCACACTCATGGAACACTACCGGCATACCGTCCGGCCGAAGTGCTTCACATTCCTGATACAGTTTCTCATTAGGCCCTGCCGTATAACTGTCCGCACCCAGTAAATCCACATAATCATCACCGGGATACCACGCTGCCATTTCGCTGCCATTGGAAGAATATCCGTATACCCAGATTAAATTGTCCAATCCCCAGTAATCGGTGTAACGGCTGTACATCATCTGCCACAGTTTGACAAAGTTATCACTGCCGCCTTTACTCCACCAGAACCAGCCGCCATCTAATTCATGGAACGGTCTCCAGAGTACCGGTACTCCTTCATCCTCTAATTTCTGTAATGCAGGTACCGCACGGTCCATACCCTCTAATAATGCATTGTAGGTATCAGAACCGGGGATAAATGCCTCATCCCAGTTGATATTACCTTCCAGACATTCATTATACCCACTGCTGAAATCCGGTCCTGTATGCCAGCAAATCGTAACAATACCGCCTTTTTCCCACCATTCCACAGAACGGTTCGCAACCCCAAGGAAGTCATTGTGCATAAAATCCAGGCCACGGATAGCAGGCAGCTTGCCGGTATTATCTTCAATATAATTCATTTCATAATCGGGCGAACCCATCCATGTTGACTCCATCTGACCTGTCAGACAGGCTGTGCCATAGGTTTCCTGCAGGTAATCATATAGCACCTGTGCACTTTCAATCGCATTTTCATTGGAAAGTTCACCTGTGTATGTATGGATAATCTGCTCTGTTTCCTCCACCTGTGCCCGATAAGCATTCAGTTCTTCCACTATGCTCGAGGGAAGGTAGTAAAGTCCGGCAATACGTCCGCCGTTCCATGCACCTAAAGTAAAATTTTTAAATTCACTTACCTCTTTACATTCTGCCAGTGTAAGCAATTCATCCACCGTATATATCACCAGCCGCTCTTTATCCGGCTCATCGGACATTGCTGCAATATCCATCTGTTTCTGTCCTAAACCGCCGTCCACTGCCAGTCCCAAAACTCCCCAGCCTCCGTGGGTCAAATCATCGCACGCATAAATGACAGCAACTGCATCTGTCTTCTGTGCTGAAGTCAGCCATGAAATGTCACTGGGATAGAATCCCATATCCGTTTCACCTGAATATAAGAAAGTACCCTTCGCAAGAATTGCCAGTTCCTGTTCCCTCTGTTCCTCATCAGATACTTCAGCCCTGACTGCAGGTGCTTCTGCCGGTACCCAGATTTCCTCTGCCGAGTCTGTTCCTTCTGTGTTTTCCGATACTTGTCCCGATTCCGGAGTGCTTTCCCCATTCATTGTTTCCCCGGATTCCACTAATGCAGAAGTATCTGTCGCATTCGTTTCTACATCACTCTGTCCGCACGCAGATAATGTCAATGCTAAAACACTAATCAGTGCCAATACTTTTTTTCGCATACCCATAATCCTCCTGTTTACTACCTGTTTGCAACGCTTCTTCTTTGATTATATTATACCGCACCATGTTTTTCAACATAAATATAGTAATTTTCAGGCTAATATTATTCAGTTTTCGCCTTAATTTTTAATTATTTAACTTGTTTTTTACTTTATTTAGGCTTAATCTATTTTTCTAATCAATATGCTTTTTAATAATCTTCACTCCCTTTTTTCGCTTCTTGTATAGCATATAGACCTGATATCCCAGCAATACCACTATTCCTGTTTTGCCCATCATATGCACTGTTCTGACTGCAAATCCTAAATCCGTGGCACGGGGAAGCCATATTCTGAGCATATAAAGCATTTTTAGAAAAGTGACTGCACAAATGCCCCAAATAACCCAGTAAGAAATATACTTTCCTTCATCACCAAAGTACACCAGTATACACAAAGCAAATGCAATCGGTATCACAAATTCCGTCATCCATTCTACCATTCCTCCGGCTATAGTCATGCTGCCGTTTTTCTTTATAAGCATATCAAGCATTGTAAAGATAAACTGCAGGGCTGATACCACATAGGAAGCTGCCATAATCAAGCCGGTTCTCTTTGCTGTCAGCCTGTTTTTCACCGACCATATCATTCCCATAAGTAACACTGCAAAGTTTACCGCATAACTTATACTTGTAAAAACTGAGGACAGCGAAATTTTCCCTGCCGGTGTTCCTGCCATTTTTTCAAGAGTCAGGAATGAATACAAACTGAATATACACATCAAAAAATATGCCGCTGCTGCAGCCGTATATAAAACTGTCTGAAAAATATTTTCTACCGGTCTTGCCAGTACCGGCTCTCTTTCAATATTTTTCTGCAATTCCTCTCCCGACACCAGTTCATCAATGGACACCTCTAATATCTGTGCAATCTTTTTGGCTGTCAGTAAATCCGGATACCTGGCACCACATTCCCAACGTGATACTGCCTGTCTTGTTACATAAAGCTGTTCTGCCATAGTCTGCTGCGTGATACCTTTTTCTTCACGAAGCCTTTTTATTTTTTCTCCAAATTCCATATTAAATATGCTCCTCCTTTTTCTCTGCCTGCAAGCATATTTATTGTAACAAGTTCTGTATTCTGCATAAAGCAACACCTTCATTTTTTTATGTAAACAGATTGGTAACATCGGATCAGATTGCCATATGTTTAAAAATGGGGCTGTCACAAATCATAGCCACGACCGACCGGCTGCTGTAAAAAGTTTCCACACAGACACGCTTTCGCTCCACGAAAAACGTAACAGTACTAAGAATTTTTCAGCGTAAAACTTGAAAAATTTAAGTGCTGACGTTTTTCAAGGGTCTGTTTAGGAAAGCTTTTTACAGCAGTCGGTCGGTCGTGGTTTCGATTTAGGACAGCCCATATAGATTATTCTGCAAATATATCCGATTCCAGGCTGACAGTAATAGCGGGACGGATTCCGAAGCCCTCTGCACCTACATTGGACTCTGTGAACATTTTTTCCGTATAACCGTTAGTTACCATATAGCACTTACTGGCAGTACCTTCTACCGGCTCTCTTAACCACCAGTAATACTCATCAACACCATATTCCTGTGCATCAATTGTATACCAGTTGCTGCCATCATTGTCTATAGCCGCCTGTGTAGGCACTGCCATCATACTCATTCCAGCTTCTTCAAACCACTTCAGTTCTTCTTTTGACAGCAGAAATACCTTATCAGTGGTTGTAACCTTTTCCCCCTCGGCCAATGCATTACCGTTGGTTGTCAATTCGGTTTCTACAATGGCTGCCAGTTCCTCCTCTGTGAAGCCGTTTAAAAATCCGGCTTCATTATGGTAGCCGTTTTTGTGTTCAGACATTGTAAGCGGCATGGGCGGCTGGTCATTATAATGCACCACTTCATCAGCAGAATTGAGCCATGTTCTGATGTTGGAGGTACTCCAGTCGTTGTTACCACGTACCTGTATCTGCAATTCCAAATCGGTATCCGCTGCAGACTCCTTTGCCCAATAATCAGTTGTACCATCACTGTTATAGGTACCGCCCTCAGCGGCATCATAAGCCTTCATTGTCAGAATGTTTTCGGCAATCAGCACCGCTTCGCTTCCATCCTCCGATATGTGAAGCACCCGCCAACTGACAGCTTCCCCATTATAACTGCCAAAAATTATCGTTTCTCCAAGCTCGACGGTATTTTCTGCTACTATCTGCTTCTCCTTATCTCTGTTAAAAATGGCAATAAAACCGCCAACTAACAGTATCACGAAAAGTATTGCCACACCTGCTGCCAGAAAGGTTTTCCGGGGTTTCTTTTTAGCCTCAGTCTGAGCAGCCTTCTTTCCATCATTTGAAGCAGGAAGCGGCATCTCCCGGTTGTAAACAAAATTCATTATTTCGGAATAGTCACCCTTTTGCTTAGCGTTTACCCACTGATGCGTCATCAAAAAATATTCCATGGATTTAGTCGGTTCCACTTCTTCCAGCTTATACACCAGAATCGGTACTGATTTACTGACAGCTCTTTCCACTTCACGCAAAACATGCGGAGACTGATTTGCACTGTTTGACATCAACAACACCATTGCCTCTGAATTATCAATGCCGTTCATAAGCTCTTCTGCATATTCTTTGCCCGAGCGGATATCTCTGGGAGCAATAAAGCACTTTTTCCCTTTACTCTCAATCAATGCACAAATCTTTTCCGCTATTTCAGCATCTGCTGACGAATGCGATATAAAGACATTCATTTTCTTACTCCTTTACCCTATAAAATTGCCAGAGTATACATACTGATTTTTTATTATAATACTTTTTCTGCATTTTGCCAACTCTCCTAAAATTTATAGTAAATCATCTAGGATTAATTATCATTTTATGGTAAAATACAGCTATATCTGCTATGGAGGAAAAATGATGTTTACATTTACAGAGGATTGTTTGATTGGCATATCTGAAATTGACGAGGAACACAAAAGACTTTTTGAACTAATTGCAAATACAGATACTGCATTAAAAAGTGGCGATAATGCAATTGCCAATGCCCTGCTTTTCATCAATGAATTAAAGCACTATGCCGTTTCCCATTTTGCACATGAAGAAGCCTATATGAAACGTATTAACGATCCTGAATTGGAACGCCAGCAAAAGGAGCATGCTGCATTTCTTGAAAAAGTAAACTCATATAGCTTTGCAGATATTACAGATGAATCTGCAAAAGCTATTATTTTGGAGTTGTTGGAATATCTCTCCAAATGGTTAATGGGACATATTTTAGGCAGTGATATTTTAATTGGTCAATTCCGCCAGTCAGAAAAGCCGGCAGTTTTAGTATTTGACAGCACCTTCAAAACAGGAATCCCTCTTATTGACGAAGAGCACAAAACGCTTTTTGATATTATTGGCCAAGTTCATATCACAATTCAAAACGAACTGGTTCACGATAAATTCGATGCCATTATCAACATCCTCGATGAATTAAAAGAATACACCCGTGTACATTTTGCAGATGAAGAAAATTACATGCGTCAAATCGGTTATGACGGTCTTGCACAACAGGAAATTCTGCATCAAAAATTTATTGACAGACTGAACGAATTGGACTTAAACGACGTGGATGATAATCAGGAATCCTACCTTTATGATTTCCTTGCCTTTTTGCAGAACTGGCTGATAAATCATATTTTAAAAATAGACAAGCTGATTCCACGCCAGTCATAACTGTGCGTGGATGCTTTTCGTGAGCCTGCATATTTTATACTTTTTTCTGAAACATGCCATGCCTGTTACAATAAGCATAGAACATCCCATGCCCTTTTTTCTTAAACCTCACCGATATATCCTGTTCCGGATACAATTTAATGACTTCATAACCATTCGATGTCACATAGGCAATGAACGATATAGAATGTTCCTTGCTCATAGGATGCTTTATCGTTACATGATACTCATTATCCGTATCCTCGATACAAATCAAATGGCTTTCATCACACTGCTCCGGTTCCGGCTGCATCAGGGTAACTCCACAGCAGGAAAAAACTCCTTGTCCTACGGAGCTGATAATGTTTCCGCAAATCGGACATACAAAAAAATGCATTTTTCTCATATTACCTGACCGGTTTTCATTCTCTCTTAAGTCACCGGTGAGCAATTCTGTTACTGATATTCCTAATGCATTTGCTAATTCTTCAATAATAGCTATATCCGGAAGTCCTTTTTCTGTTTCCCATTTTGATATTGTTTTATCGCTGACACAAATTCTTTGTGCAAGCTCCTTCTGTGTAATTTTTTGCTTTTCTCTTAAATCTTTTATGGTTTTTCCGGTCACATATCCCATAACGTACACCTCTCTTTATCTTGATGAGATAATACTAAATCCTCATATAAAATAAAGCAACCTGCGAAAAGTAGAGTTATGTCAATGCTCCGATTTTCCTGTAGTCGTTTTTTTAAATTCGTTTATTTCAAATTAAGTTTTCTAATGTAATCGTTTTCGTCTTCCTCAACAATTGTAAATCCCAGACTCTCATACAATTTATCAGCCCCCCTAATCCGTTTCTGCACCTACAAATGTATACTCCGTATCTTCAAGGATAAGCTTAGAATTATCTTCACTTATCGAGCCCTCAATTCTGACTTGCATATCTCCACCACCAACTATCATAGTAAGTTTTCCGTCCTCGCTGATTGTCAGCTCTCCTATCGGAGAATTCTGATTATATTCATAATCATTAAATCTATAAAGTTCATCTTCGATATAGAATTCTACCGTTTTGTCATCTGCTCTCCAGATACCCTCTACTCTTTCAAAATTATTCTTCAATTGCTCATTTTTATCAACTTTCGGATACTCATAATAATCCGGATCCATTTCATACTCATCTGTATCTTTCACAATAGTATTTTCCATATCATTATCAGCCAGGTTATCCTTACTACATCCTGACACCATAGCTGCCATTAATATAACAGTCATACTTATAATCCATTTTTTCATAACAATCTTATTCCTCCACAATCTCAACTATAAATGGCTTACACCTGTTGTACTTTATACGAATATGCTGACCCTTTAACCTATCTGCAACATTTACCAAATCGGGAGTTAGCAATCTCTCATAAATTCGTCTATTTTTTCTAAAATATCTATGTCTGTTTGATACGAAAAATCATTCGCATTAATATCTATTGTATTACCAAGAATTTTTTCACTTCTTAAATATTCAGTACATCTTCTAAAATCATCAAAAACATCTAATGTTGTACTTAAATGTGCGGGATGCCTGTTCTCATTATGCATTCGATTTAAATATCGCTTATGTAAAATCTCAACATCTCCACGAAGAACAAGGGTAAGCACCTCATAGTTATTTTCATATGCCATTTTGTGTAATGTTTCCAATTCTATAGTATGAAAGTTTGATTCCAAAATGAGATTCTTATTTAGTTTTTCAAACTCTGAAAAGATAAAGAACATTAATTCCATTGTTGCTCTTGATAATTTCTTATTTTCCTCTCTATTTGAGAATCCAATCGTATCTCCTAGCACTTCTTTGATTGAATCCTTAAAAAATACATTTGTATCATATCTTTTTGAAAGAATATTTGCAAAAGTAGATTTTCCTGTTGCTAAATCTCCCATAACCAGTAAAAGTTTCTTCATAACATACCTCGCAAAATTCATATTTTTCTTTATCTCTGCACCCATACAATTGACCTTTTGCAAATTGTCTCGCTCAAGGAGCTCGGTCAATTCAAGTTTCCCCGGCTCGACAACCTGGGGGTTGATGATTTCATATAAATCTTCAATATTATTTCATAATACAAGTAATCTCCTGTATAGGCACTTTCGGAGTCGTTCTTTTTCTTGTCAAATAATTTGAAGCCAACACTTTCGTAATTTCTGGGAGCAACTAAATTACTGTTAGTACATACTATAATTTTCTTCAAACCGGCATAAGAACTGATTCTATGAATTGCCTCTTGCAATTGCAAATGTCCATAACCTTTTCTTTTATATGCACTTCGGATTTGTAGGATTACAATACATGTGTTACAACTGAATATTTAGAAAGCAGGGATACT
>JBJEMX010000058.1:0-7246 GCA_051879895.1 Lachnospiraceae bacterium | reverse complement strand
ACGTATCTGAAAGAGGTAAGATTCTTCCCAGAAGAATCACCGGCAACTGTGCAAAACACCAGAGAGCACTTACTGTTGCTATCAAGAGAGCACGTCACGTTGCACTTATGCCCTATACTTGCGACTAATTCTTAGTAAAAGAAAAGACCAATTACCTTTCGGGTGATTGGTCTTCTTTCATTTGGCATATTCCTTTTCACAGTTATTGCAACCATAAAATAGAAAAAATAGTAAATTTTTTTGCAATCTTCCATATTCGACAAATTATACTGTGGAAAGATGAGATAAAAAATGATATACTATATCCGTATAAGTTTGTTTAGGGCTATGGGGTGCCTCGGATAAACTACATAATTGAGTAATGCATCATTTATTAAATGGGGGCATACATGAAGAAAAGAATTAAACTTAAAGGACGCATAAAGACATATTTGCAGTTCTCCATATATCTGGGAGTGCTGTTGCTGGTGATTAATGCCGGTATGCTGGCATTGGATTTGCGGGCAGGCTTACTACTGGGCTTTTTTACCCTTTTCTATTTTGCGGTAACCCTGTCTTTGTATTTTTACAATAAGCCGGTGATTATCAATGAGCTGGTCAGCTTTGCAACCCAGTATGGACAGATTCAGAAACGCCTGCTCAGGGAGTTGGAGCTGCCTCATGCCTTATTGGATGATGCGGGTAAGGTAATCTGGACAAACCAGGCATTTGAAGAAGTAATTAAGCAGCCGAAGGTATTTAATAAGTCTATTATGGCACTGTTTCCTTCTATTACCAGAGATCGTCTTCCGGACGATGCAGGTGTGGAGGAAACCCAGTATGATTTAACCTATGATGGAAAAGAGTACATAGCCAAGTTTAAGAAGATATCACTGAAGGAAATGGCAGAGAACAGTGATATGATTGAGGCTGAAGGATATGACGGCTATCTGATTGCGGTATATCTGTTTGATGAGACTGCATTGCATATTGCATTGCAGGAAGTAGACGATCAGAGTCTGGCAGTGGGACTGCTGTATCTGGACAATTATGAGGAAGCTTTAGAAAGTGTGGAAGAGGTCAGACGTTCCTTGTTGATTGCACTGATTGACCGAAAGGTCAACAAATATATTTCGGCTCTGGATGGGATTGTCAAAAAGCTGGAAAAGGACAAATATCTGGTTATTATGCGTAAGAAATCAGTATCACAGCTACAGGAGTCGCGGTTTGAATTGTTGGAAGATGTTAAGACCGTCAATATTGGAAATGAGATGGCGGTAACCATCAGTATCGGCGTGGGTCTGGACGGACTTACCTACGCCCAGAACTATGAGTTTTCCCGCAATGCGATTGACCTGGCACTGGGGCGTGGCGGCGATCAGGCAGTTATCAAGACCCCTGACAGTATTACTTATTACGGCGGTAAGAGCCAGCAAGTAGAGAAGAATACCCGTGTAAAGGCACGAGTGAAGGCACATGCTTTAAAAGAAATTATTGCCGGCAAGGACAAAGTTATTGTTATGGGACATCGTCTGGCAGATGTGGACAGCTTTGGTGCGGCGGTAGGTATTTACCGAATTGCCCAGACCTTAGACAGAAAGGCTCATATCGTGTTAAATGATATTTCCAATACCTTACAGCCGCTTGTGGATTTGTTTAAGAACAATCCGGAGTATGATGCAGACATGATTGTAGGAAGTACACAGGCAATCGAACTGGCAGGTAACAATGCGGTTCTGGTAGTGGTGGATGTGAACAAGCCTGCTATTACAGAGTGTCCTGATTTGTTAAAGGCATGTAAGTCCATCGTAGTATTGGATCACCACAGACAGGGTGCAGAGACAATTGAAAATGCAACACTGTCCTATGTAGAGCCTTATGCATCTTCGACCTGTGAAATGGTATCTGAGATTTTGCAGTATACAAGTGACGGTATAAAGATTCGCACGGAAGAAGCAGATTGTATGTATTCAGGTATTATGATTGATACCAATAACTTTATGAGTAAAACCGGTGTCAGAACTTTTGAAGCGGCAGCATTCCTGCGTAGAAGCGGTGCGGATGTAATCCGCGTCAGAAAGATGTTCAGAGAGGGCGCTAATGAATATAAGGCAAAAGCAGATGCAGTCAGCCAGGCTGAAATTTACAGGCAGTCCTATGCCATTTCTATTTGTACCAGTGAGGATATCCAGAGCCCTACCGTAGTAGGAGCACAGGCGGCAAATGAGCTGTTGAATATCCGCGGTGTAAAGGCAAGCTTTGTTTTGACGGAGTATCAGGGAAAAATATTTGTGTCTGCACGCTCTATTGATGAGGTCAATGTACAGATTATTATGGAAAGATTAGGGGGTGGCGGCCACATGAGTATTGCCGGCTGCCAGTTAGAAGGAGTAAGTATGGCAGAAGCCATCGGCAGCCTGAAGTCAACCATCGATATTATGATTGAAGAGGGTGCTATATAAAATAACAGGAACCGGGAAAAACAGAGCATTTCCGGTATAAGATGTGAAAGCCGTACAGCGGCGGAATGAGAGGAATTATGAAGATTATTTTATTACAGGACGAGAAAAAACTGGGTAAGAAGGGCGATATTATTGAAGCAAGCGAAGGCTACGCAAGAAACTTTATCCTGCCCAAGAAAATCGGCGTGGAGGCAACTCCTAAAAATTTGAATGATTTGAAGCTGCAGAAGGCCAATGCAGATAAGGTCGCAAAGGAGCAACTGGATGCGGCAAAGGCACTGGCAGAAGCCTTGGAAGCCAAGACTGTGGAAGTAAAGATGAAGGCTGGCGAAGGCGGCAAAACCTTTGGCTCTATTTCTACCAAAGAAATTGCGGCTGCATGTAAGGAACAGCATGGAATTGAGTTGGACAAGAAGAAAATCGTAATGGCAGATGCTATCAAGAGCTTTGGCGTATATGAAGTAAACGTAAAATTGCACCCCAAGGTAGCAGCTAAGTTAAAGGTACATGTATCTGAAAGCTAAGACGGAAAGGAAACTGTCATGCCGACAATGGAAGAAACAGTCTTAAAAAGAATATTGCCCCATAGTGTAGAAGCGGAGCAGTCGGTTATCGGTTCCATGATTATGGACAGAGAAGCTATTGTAGTAGCTTCTGAGATTATTACCGGTGAGGACTTTTACAATAAGCAGTATGGTATTTTATTTGAGACTATGGTGGAATTAAACGAGGAGGGCAGACCGGTAGATCTGGTTACCTTGCAGGACCGTCTGAAAGAGAAGGACGTGCCCCCCGAGGTCAGCAGTCTGGAATTTGTAAGAGATTTGATTACTGCAGTGCCTACCTCCGCTAATATTAAGTATTATGCCAATATCGTAGCGGAAAAGGCTACCTTGCGTAAGCTCATTCGTTTAAATGAGGAAATAGCCAATACCTGTTATGCAGGGAAGGAAAATCTGGAGGTTATTTTAGAAGAAACGGAGAAGAAAATATTTGAAGTAGTGCAGAAACGCAATACCGGTGAATTTGTACCCATTCGTCAGGTTGTTATGAACGCTATGGACAAGATCGAGAAGGCATCTAAAAATAAGGGTGCCGTAACGGGTATTCCTACCGGATTTGTGGATTTGGATTATCGTACTGCAGGTATGCAGCCCTCTGATCTGGTTCTGATTGCAGCACGTCCTTCTATGGGAAAGACTGCATTTGTATTGAATATTGCGGAGCATGTAGCTTTCAGACAAAATAAAACTGTAGCTATTTTCAGCTTGGAAATGTCAAAGGAACAGCTGGTAAACCGTTTGTTTTCGCTGGAGTCCAAGGTAGATTCCCAGCATATCAGAACCGGGCAGTTATCTGATCAGGAATGGGAAAAGCTGATTGAAAGTGCCGGTGTTATCGGACGTTCCAATCTGATTATTGATGATACGCCGGGTATCAGTATTGCAGAGCTTAGAAGCAAATGCAGAAAATACAAGCTGGAACATAATTTATCCATGATTATCATCGACTATTTACAATTGATGTCAGGCAGTGGCAGAAGTGATTCCAGACAACAGGAGATTTCAGATATTTCCCGTTCCTTAAAAGCAGTGGCAAGGGAGCTTTCCGTACCGGTTCTGGCATTGTCACAGCTCTCCCGTGCGGTGGAACAAAGACCGGATCACCGCCCTATGCTTTCTGATTTGCGTGAATCCGGAGCAATTGAGCAGGATGCGGATGTGGTTATGTTTATTTATCGTGATGACTACTATAACCATGATACAGAACGCAAGGACATTGCTGAAATTATTATTGCAAAGCAGAGAAATGGTCCTATCGGTACGGTAGAACTGGCATGGCTGCCCAATTACACTAAATTTGCAAATCTGGAAAAGTAGAAGCTTTGTGATTGCAATATGCGGCAGGTATTATCACTGCGGCAAACGCAGCAGCTAAATATAGAATAATATATAGTGAATACAAAAGAGAACAGTTACAGGAACAGCCTGTAGTTTGTTCTCTTTTTATTTGTGGAAGGCATAAGCCCGACAGCACATAATAAGAAAGGAAGGATGAATATGAGTAGTACATTTTTGATTTCAGACGCAGCTAAGCAAGTGAGCGTGGAGGCTCATGTGCTTCGTTATTGGGAGGAGGAATTAAAGCTTCCCATTAAACGTAATGAACTGGGACATCGCTACTATACAGAAGAAGATATAAAAAGATTCTTGGAAATAAAGGATTTAAAAGAAAGGGGACTGCAATTGAAGGCAATCAGAATGGTATTGAAGGATGGTAAGTTGGATAGAATTACACCCGTAACAGCGGAAGAGGATGCCGACCGGGCTGGTGCTGATGGTATCAGAACAGAGATATTAAAGGGGGAAATACGAAAGGAAGAAGCAGGAAAGGAAGAAGCAGGAAAGGAAGAAATACATATTGAGAGTCCTAACGGGGAGAGCGACAGTGGACAAGCTGACAGCTTACAGGTAATTTCTTCGGGTGAACAAGCTCTCCGCATGGAAAACAATGAGGATAAAATGAAACGTCTTCAGTGGCTGTTGCAGCAAATGTTCAAGGATGTTGTACAGGAAAATAATGCAACTCTTTGTAAGGAGATGAAGGAGAGCGTATTAAAAGAATTGGATTATCAGTTTAGAATGCAGGACGAAAAGGAAGAGGTGCGTAACGCAGAGAAAATTAAGCGTGATGAAGAGCATTTTAAGAAAATAGATGAGCTGCTTAGAAAAAAGAGGAGATTGTTTAAAAAATAAGCTGCAATAAGTCCAATGGAGAAGGGAGTCTGCCAGGTAAAGGGTATAAATGTTGATTTCAAAAACATAGCAGTGGACAAACAAAAAGTCCCGAAGTCAAGTGACTCCGGGACTTTAACTGCTAAAATTATTCTTCGCTAATAGCACCAACGGGGCAGCAACCGGCACAAGAACCGCAGCTGATGCAGGTGTTAGGATCGATTTCCATCTTGCCATCTCCCATGCTGATAGCACCAACGGGACACTGAGCTTCACAAGCACCACAAGAAACGCAAGTATCGTTAATAACAAATGCCATAATAAATATCCTCCTTTAAAGTGAATCCATATTGATATAAATTTATCATTATTTGTATTTTAATACAATTTGCGTGCAAATACAAGACCTTTCCTTAAGTTTCCGGATTTGAAGTAAGGTTATGCCATCTCGGCACGACGTTTTTTGATGCCCTGTAAAATAACCGCTTTCTTATCTACTACCTTGTTCTTATCCATGGCAGGGACACCCTTTAATTTGTATTCCATTCCCAATGATTCATATTTCTTTTCTCCCATGGTATGGTAGGGGAGAACATCAAGAGCCTTCAAATTGTTGAATTGTCCAATAAAGTAGCCAAGCTGCTCCAGGTATTTATCGTCATCTGTAATACCGGGAACGACTACGTGGCGAATCCACATATCAACACCTTTTTCGTCTAAATATCTGCAGAAGTCCAGAATGTTATCGTTGGGCTGCCCGGTAAGCTCTTTGTGTTTTTCTGGGTCAATATGTTTAATGTCCAACATAACCAGATCTGTTAAAGTCATTAATTTATCCATTTTTTCCAGCAATGCTGCATTACTGCGGTTAAAAGCGATGCCGGAGCTGTCAATACAGGTATGAATTTCTTTTTCCTTGGCGAGAGTAAATAAGTCAATTAAGAAATCTACCTGCATCAAAGGTTCTCCCCCGGTAACGGTAATACCGCCGCCTTTATAGAAGCCTTTATTCCTCTCGTATTGTTCTATAATATCGGAAGGAGACATCTCTGTACCACCGGTCATTGCCCATGTGTCGGGATTGTGGCAATATGCACATCGCATGGGACAGCCCTGTACAAATACGACAAAACGGACACCGGGACCATCGACGGTACCAAAACTTTCCAGTGAATGAATTCTTCCTTGCATGCTAATTCCTTCTTTCTATAAACCAAATAATATTGAAAGACCGATATACAGTCTGCTATAGGTAAAAAGACTGCCACAAAAATGTGGCAGTCTTTTAAGACTTTTACTTAAGGTCAGATTAGATAGCCTCATGGAAAGTACGGGAAATAACGTCTGCCTGCTGTTCGGGAGTTAACTTAATGAAGTTAACTGCATATCCGGATACACGGATAGTCAGCTGAGGATATTTCTCAGGATGCTGCTGAGCATCTAATAAGGTATCTCTGTTAAGTACATTTACGTTTAAGTGATGACCGCCCTTTGCAACATAGCCATCAAGTAAAGAAACTAAGTTATCAACTTGTGCGTTTGCTACTGCCATTGTTTTAATCCTCCTATTATATTAATCTGCGTCGCTGTCTTTGCGACCACTGTAATCATCAAGTCCCTGATGAAGAGTGGGAACACTGCATGCCAAAGGTGTTCTGGAACAATCCGTACACCCCATTGTCTGAATGTTTTTCTGGCTGGTATTGTTTTCATCGAAATTGACATTGACATGACCTACGCCACTTGCCATACCGGAATCTAACAAATGAACCAAATCGTCAATCATTGTTTTCTCGTCCATGGTGTTCCTCCTTTTATGACCGGGCGGCTTGGCCGCCCGACCTGTTAAATAATTACTTATTTGTTTAAATCTAACTCGATATCGCCGGAGAATACCTTGTCTTCTTTACCAAGAGCACCGGGGATAATGGTGAAGGTATTGGAAATACCATCCTGTGCATCTTCAAAAGGTAATTTAGCTACGGAAGACAGGGAAGCTACAGCACCGTGAGTATCACGTCCGTGCATAGGGTTAGCACCGGGAGCGAAAGGCTGTCCTTTCTTACGTCC
>JBJEMX010000057.1:0-1573 GCA_051879895.1 Lachnospiraceae bacterium | reverse complement strand
ATAATATTTCAGCAGATCTTTATATCTGCCATCCACAATGAAATGTCTCATTCTCTCACCATCACTTTTTTGCACCGCCTGAAATCTGCTGGCTGTAGACAAAGTCCATCATGAATTTCTTTGGGAACAGTGGTGCCAGTGTCATCATAGGTTTCTGCCATCCTGGAAGCCCACTGGTAACATTCAGTTTTCCTCGTATCATCCCATCATAACCATCCTTTGCGACCTGCAAAGGATCTACCGGATGTGCAAACAGCTTTGTTCCTGCCATTCCGCTTGCATCAGCAAAACCGGTTTCCATAGCACCAGGCATAAGAGCAGTGACTGTAACACCTGTCCCTTTCAGTTCCCTCCAGAGTGCATTTGACCAGCTTGTAACATATGCTTTTGATGCATAATATACCGCCTGCAGCGGTCCCGGCATAGTTGCTGCCGTAGAGCTTACATTCAGGACCTTTCCGCTGCCCCTTCTGACCATCTCGGGAAGAAACAGTTTCAGAATTCTGGTAGGTGTCTCGATATTGACTGCAATCATTGACATATCCTGCTCCATAGTGCGCTCTCTTGCAAAATCTCCTTGACCGCCGAATCCGGCGTTGTTGATGATTATATCAGGAAGCCATCCGTTCTGCCTGCAGGTGTCATAGATTGTCTGTGCAGCGTCAGCCCGGGAAAGATCAGCTGCAATTGTGTATACGGTTACATGGTATTTATCAGACACTTCCTCTGCCTGTGCATCCAGCTTCTCCTGACTTCTTCCTACAAGAATCAGGTCGCCGCCTTTTCCTGCATGAATATTTACAAAGCATGTTCCAAGTCCGCCATAAGATCCTGTGATGAGTGCTGTATTTTTCATTTCGCTACCTCCAATTAATATTCATATTATGCCTAAAGGATATCAGAAATATAGCGCCACATTAACAACATTGGGCGCCATTTCACTCATCAAATAATGCCAGGACATCTTTACCATCCCTCGCCTTGCTTTCTACAATCCGCAAATCGGTATTACAAACTAAAACTTTTCATATTGCAAGTCTCGGATAGTTATCTTCTTCAACGTAAATAGTCCCACAATGCGTAAATCTTATTTTATTTAGAAAATTATGTAAAAAATATTATCTCCGTGCGTATCTATGCGAAGATGTCCGCACTGCTGATATATCTAATCCAGGAATAATTTTCCCACCCCCGGCGAGACGATGTACTACGCCATATGCACTATTGTTCAGCCATTTTCCATCTTCAATATGCCGATATGTTGGTTCTATATCTGGTCCTCTGTCAAGTTTCCGTTCTTCTACATATACGAATTCAAATATATCACACTCTTTTGATGGCTAAATTATATCAGAATATTACGTCAAATTATATCGGCAATTAATTAGCCCCCAGAAGTTTCCTTCTGAGGGCTACCTTTAACTGGTATACTACTAATCAAGCACTAATTATCTGCTATCATTTAAGCCCTTTTACCTTCAGGAATCCGGTAACCATGGGCTTTTCAGCACCTTAAAAATTATTCCCACTCAATAGTAGCAGGTGGCTTAGAAGTAATGTCATACACAACGCG